>DATJVI010000162.1:0-13499 GCA_035501875.1 Burkholderiales bacterium | reverse complement strand
CTTTTCACCTCTTCACCTTTTCACCTCTTCACCTCTTCACCTTCTCACCTTTTCACCTCTTCACCTCTTCACCTCTTCACCTCTTCACCTTCTCACCTCTTCACCTTCTCACCTCTGCCTGGCCGCATACAACTGGTGCAGACTGATCTTGCGCACTTCCGCTTTACTGGTCGTGATGTGAGCTTGCAGCAGCATGACCGCCTGGTCCGCTCGACGGCGCAGCACCGCGCGCAAGATCTCCGCATGCTCCTCGTAGGTGATGGCAACGCGTGCCGGTTCGGTGAAATCGAGGCGGCGCAGGATGCGGATGCGCTCGGTCACGTCCTGATGGCAGCGTACCATTTCCAGGTTGCCCGTCGCCGCCACCAGCGTCGCGTGAAACTGCTCGTCGAGTTGCGCCACGCGGGCGCCGTCGGAGAGTCTTCCCTCGGCAGGCACGAGCCATACGGCTTTCAGCCGTTCGAGCTCGGGTCCGTCCGCCTGAGTACAAAGCTGCCGCACCGCGGCCGTCTCCAGGATGATGCGCAGGTCGTACAGATCGTCGAACTGCTTGAAGTCCAGCTCCCGCACGCTCCAGCCGCTGCGGATGTGGACCGTGACATAGCCCTCTTTCGCCAGCCGCTGCAGGGCTTCACGCACCGGTGTGCGGCTGACGTGCAGTGCTTCGGCCAGCTCGCCTTCGGTGAACCGGTCCCCGGGCAGCAGCCGGAAGTCGAAGATGTCCTGCTTCAACCGCTGGTAGACCGTTTCGGCCAGCGATTGCCGGCGCGCTTCCGCGTCCGCCGGCGCGGCACGCGTACCGCCCCTCGCAATCAGCATCTGAGCCCCCCTATACCGTCTCCGCAAGCCAGCCGTCGAGCGCTCGAGACGCGACCCTGACGCCAGGCTCAGCAAGGGATCTTCGCCTCGGTCGATCTCAGCCCCACACCGTTCCGTCTGCGCGTAACGGACAACAGCATACAGCCGACGGCGCCTCCCGTCTGCCCGGCGTTTAGGGTGCCGCCAGGAAGCGCGCCCCGCTGCTGCTCCGGCGGAGCCCCAGGCATGGGGCGTCGCCGGCCAAACGTCCGCGCGGGACCGTTGCCCTTGGCCGGCGGGCTGCACGGGTCGGCGCCGCCCGCTCCGGGCCGGTACGGGGCGCGCCGGTCCTTGACTTGTGCCGTGGGCGACCGCATGTCGATCTGACTGCAGGACTGGGAGACAGACATGGCATCGGTAGAACACTTACACAGGCGACCTCGACTGCGCCGGGTCGAAGGCGGCGGTGCGCCGACGGGGCAGCGGCCGCGGCAAGCCGCCAACGGCGACGGGGTGGAGCTCGACGCCTACTCGCGCGCGGTCGTATTCGCGGCGGAGACGATCAGCCCGGCGGTGGTAAAGATCGACGTAAGCAAGCGCGCGGGCAGCTCGCCCCGCGCACGTGCAGCGAACCCTGCACCGGAGATGCGCGGCAGCGGCTCGGGGTTCCTCTTCACACCGGACGGGTTGATCCTGACCAATAGCCACGTAGCGGGCGCGGCGGCCAAGCTCGACGTCACGCTGAGCGAGGGCCAGAGCTTCGATGCCCAGCTGATCGGCGATGATCCGCACACCGACCTGGCGGTCATCAAGATCTCGGGGACGAAGCTTCCCAGCGCGGTGCTGGGCAGCTCGCGCAACCTGCGGGTGGGACAGCTCGCGATCGCGGTCGGCAACCCGTATGGGTTCGAATGCACGGTCACCGCCGGAGTGGTGAGCGCGCTCGGCCGCAGCCTGCGCGCCCAGTCCGGGCGCCTGATCGACGACGTGATCCAGACCGACGCCGCTCTGAACCCGGGAAACTCGGGCGGCCCACTCGTGAACTCGCGCGGTGAGGTGATCGGCGTGAACACCGCCATCATCATGCCGGCCCAGGGCATCTGTTTCGCCACCGCGGTCGATACGGCCAAACTGGTGGTCGGCCAGTTGTTGCGCTTCGGCCGGGTGCGGCGCGGGTACATCGGCGTTGCCGGACAGAACATGCCGCTGCCCCGGCGGCTGATCCGCCATTTCGAGCTGCCGCTGGAGAGCGGGGTGCGCGTGATGTCGGTGGAGCCGGGTAGCCCCGCGCGGGAGGCGGGTCTGGAGGACGGAGACATCATCGTCGCCTGGGACGGGCACCCGGTGCCGAGCATCGACGAGCTGCACCGATTGCTGAGCGCGCAATCGGTGGAGGCAGCCGCGGAAGTCACCGTGGTCCGGCGCACGCAGAAGCTCACGCGCCGGCTGCGCCCAACCGAGCTGCGGGAGCGCTGAGACCAGCCGACTGCGGGCGGTTCAGGCGACGCGCACGTCCCCTGCGTCGCTGGCAACCGGGATGACAGTCAGCTGGGCGCCTGCGCACGGGCCGTCCACGCATTTTCCGTCCGTGAGCCGGAAGATCGCGGTGTGGTGCGCGCACATGAGCATGTCGCCGTCGAACACGTGGAAGCGGTCCGGCTCATAGTTCAGCGGCAGCGAGAAGTGCGGACAGCAGTTATGGAACGCGAGAAGCTGCGCGCCCAGCCGGATCACCACGACGCGGAACACATCCCGTCCCTCGCCGAACACGATTTCCTTGCCCTGCCCATCGAGCACTTCCGCGGCTCCGCATAAGCGGGTCCCCGCAGTGGGGGCGAATGGCAGGCTACGCCAATCGCTCAGATGCCCCCCGGATGCAGCGTGCGCACCAGCACCTGCTCGCGCTCATCGGCTCGGCGCCAATCCGAAGTCATACTCGACGGTGTAGTACGGCTTGTTCAGCCGTTTGCCGTCGGGCGCCACGCCGGGGTTGTGTCGCCTGAATTCCGCCACCAGCGAGTTCTTCACTCCGAACACCGCGTCCGAGTCGATGTACTTGTCGCCTTCGACGAAGACATGCGTAGTCACCGGTTCGTAACCCGGCGCGGAGATCATCATGTGGGTATGCGCCGGCCGGTAAGGGTGGCGGCCCATCAAACGCAGCATCTTGCCCACCGGACCGTCGGCGGGGATGGGGTAGCTGACGGGCTTGATCGTCCAGAAGGCGTAGCGCCCCGCCGTGTCGGTCTTGATCTTGCCACGCGCGCGCATGCCCTTGACTCCCTCGAGCTGCACGTCGTACCAGCCTTCTCCGTCGGTAGACCACAGATCCAGGGTCGCGCCCGAGACCGGCTTGCCGTCGGGCGAGCGCACATGGCCCGAGAAATAGGTGGGCTCCCCTTCGACGCCCTCCGCGATATTGGCGCCGATCGGAAGCTCGGGCGCGCCAGGGATGTAGAACGGCCCCAGCACGGTCGACTCGGTCGCGCCGGAAGGCTTGCGATGATTGATCGCGTCCACCAGCATCGACACGCCCAAGGTGTCGGAGAGCAGGATGAATTCCTGCCGCTTGTCGTCGCACTTGTGCCCGACGGCGGTGAGGAACTGGATCCCGGTCATCCATTCCTCCTCCGTCAATTCCACTTCGCGCACGAACGCGTGCAGGTGTTGGATCAGGCTGGTCATGATCTGCTTGAAGCGCGCATCGGGTGCACCCTCCAGCTTGGCCAGCACGGCATCGGTGAGGTTGGCTTCGGTCAGATTGCGCATCGTTCGACTCCTCCAGGGAACGCGGGTGTCAGCTCGTGGCGCCATACCCGATGGGCGGCGGTGCGAGGTTGACGATCAGCTTGAACAGCGCCTCGAACTCCTCCCGCCGCGCCTTGCCGAAGAGCGGGTCGTCGTGGGCGGTGAATGCCGCCACGATCGTGGCCCAGTCCTGCGCGGTCAGCACACGCTCGGCGATGGGCATCACCTCGTCTTCCTCGCGGCGCATGTGACGCCAGTGAAACTCGGAATAGTCCTCCACCGCGCGGGCGAACTCGGCGGACTCCTGGCCCTCGCTCGCCTGCAGGTGGTTGATCGCCGCGCGCAGGTTGCGCAGCCGACCATCGCCCTCGGCATGCTCCGCTTCGAGCACGGCGAGCGGCAGATCGGCTTCCCGCGTCCGGGCCTCGATCGCGCGGAACAGGTACTCGTCCTCCTTGGGATGGTGGTAGCGCTGATGGAACTCCTCGATGTAATCGACGATCAGCCGCAGCAGCCCGTAGTCGGGCGTGGCGCCGCCATCGCGGGTCTGCCGCGCCAGGTATTGCAGTGCGTGCAGCACGGAGGCGAGCGAGCGATGCTCGGCGCGGATGATGTCCAATGCAGAAGCGGTCATATTCTTCCCCTCACACGCGCTCGATCACCACGGCGATGCCCTGCCCGACGCCGATGCACATTGTGCACAGTGCATATCTTGCGCCGGTGCTGCGCAACTGATACATCGCAGTGGCGATCAGGCGCGCGCCACTCGCCCCCAACGGATGCCCTATCGCGATCGCGCCGCCGTTCGCATTGACATGCGCGGCATCGTCGGGAATGCCAAGCTCGCGCAACACCGCCAAGACCTGCGCGGCGAAGGCCTCGTTGAGCTCGATCACCTGCATGGCCGAGAGCTGGAGCCCGGTCTTGGCCAGCACCTTGCGCACCGCAGGCACTGGCCCGACGCCCATGATCCGCGGGGGCACGCCGGCGGCAGCCATGGCGAGCACGCGCGCCTTCGGCTCGAGCCGGTACGCTCTGGCGGCCTCGGCCGAGGCGAGCAGCACTGCGCAGGCGCCGTCGTTGATGCCCGAAGCGTTCCCCGCGGTGACCGTCCCGTCCTCGCGCACCACGCCCTTGAGCTTGGATAGCGCTTCGAGTGTGGTGTCCGCGCGCGGATGCTCGTCCTCCTTCACCAGCAGCGGATCGCCCTTCTTCTGCGGGATGGTCACCGGGACGATCTCTGAGGCGAAGAACCCCGCCGCACGCGCCTTGGCGCAGCGCTGCTGGCTGCGTAGCGCGTAGGCGTCCTGGTCGGCGCGGTTCACCTTGAACTCCGCCGCCACGTTTTCCGCGGTCTCCGCCATTGCGTCCACCCCGTAGCGTGACCGCATGAGCGGATTGACGAAGCGCCAGCCCAGCGTGGTGTCCTCGAGCTTCATGCCACGCGAGAACGCCCCGTCGGCCTTGCCCATCACGAAGGGCGCGCGCGACATGCTCTCGACTCCTCCGGCAATCACCAGATCGGCTTCTCCCGTGCGGATGGCGCGCGCAGCGGCGCCCACCGCTTCCATGCTCGAACCGCACAGCCGGTTGACGGTCGCACCAGGCACGTCCACCGGCAGGCCGGCGAGCAGCGCTGCCATGCGCGCCACGTTGCGGTTGTCCTCCCCGGCCTGGTTCGCGCAGCCGTAGATGACATCGTCGAGCTTGGACCACTCCACCGCGGGGTTGCGCTCGATCAGCGCCTTGATGGGGAGCGCCGCGAGATCGTCGGTGCGGATCGACGACAGGACGCCGCCATAGCGCCCGATCGGTGTGCGTACGGCATCGCAGAGATAGGCTTCAGTCATGCTCAGTCCTCATGGCCTCAAGTTCGCAGCGCCCGGGCTCGCGGTTGCCTCGGCAGCTTCGACGCGGATTCGCCGCTGCACCGGGAAGAAACGCAGGTCGAAGCGCTCCTGCACGAAGCCCCAGAGGCCGCGCGGGAACTTGACCATCACCGCGACCGCCACCGCTCCCAGCACGATGAGATACGTCGCCCCGTAGTCCGCCAGCGCTCCGCGCAGCAGGAAGAATAGCAGCGTTCCGATGATCGGCCCCTCGATGGTGCCGATACCGCCGATCACCACGATGAAGATGATATTCGCAGTCCAGCCAACATTGAAGGCGGCATCGGGAGAGATGCGCACGGTATTCAGGAAGTACAGGGCTCCGGCCAGGCCGCAGCCCGCGGCGGAGGCGATATAGACCCACAGCTTGGTCGCGCCGATGTCGATCCCTTGGCTCGCCGCCGCGCGCTCGCTGTCGCGTATCGAGGTCAATGCGAGGCCGTGGCGCGAGCGCAGCAGCAGATAAACGAGCAGGACGGAGGCGACTGCGACCGCCAGCGCCAGCCAGTACGTCGTGGATTCGCGCACGGCCTTGGAGAACTCACGCACCGCAGCCAGGCTCTTGCCCGACCCGCCGCCCAGAAAGGACGCGTTGGCAATCAACAGCCGGTACACCTCGGCCACCGCCCAGGTGCCCACGGCGAAGTAGCCGCCGCGCAGACGGAACACGACCCACGCCGTGGGAAACGCCGCGGCGGCCACGATCAACCCCGCCAGCGGCACGCACACGAAAGGGTTGATGTGCGCGTGATCGGCCAAGACGAACAGCGCGTATCCGCCCAGCCCCAGAAACGCCTGCTGCCCGATGGACACGACCCCGCCGTAACCGGCGAGAAGATTCCACATCTGCGCCAGCGCCAGCAAGCACGCGAACTCCACGATCGCGCGCATCCAGCTCGAGTCGCCCCACCAGGGCAGCGAGGCAAGCACGACCACGCTGGCCGTAGCGGCGACGGCGCCGATGCGGCTGGCTCTGGTGGCTCGTTCGACGGTGAAAAGCATCCTAGGTGAATGGTGAATCGTGAGTGGTGAATGGTGACTACCGGGTGCGGGGGAACAGGCCGGAGGGCTTGAATAGGAGCACCGCCAGGAACGCCAAGTGCCCGGTGAGGACACCCCAGCCCGGGTCGAGACGGAAACCGACCGCCTGCGCGATGCCGAGCACGATGCCGCCCGCTAGCGTGCCCCAGAACGACCCCAAGCCGCCGATGATCACGGACTCGAACGCGAACAACAGCCGATCCGGGCCGTCCGACGGGCCGAAGGTGGTGCGCACGCCGTAGAACACCGCCGCGACGGAGACGATCGCCAGCGCGATCCCCATCGCCAGAGCGTACACATGGCGATCGTTGACGCCCATCAGCCGGACCGCCTCGGGATCGTCCGAAGTGGCGCGGAAGGCGCGGCCCAGCGCAGTCTTTGCGAAGAACAGCTCGATCCCCACCGTGAGCGCGATCGCCACGCCGAGCACGAGGAGTGGGAACCGGCCCACGACGATGTCTGCGCCGAGGCGGAAGCTCTGCGTTTCCAGCCCGCCCAGCCGCAGCGCGCGCGGGTCGGCCGAGAACAGCTCGAGCAGGCCGTTCTGGATGATGATCGAAAGCCCGAACGTGACCAGCAGCGGGGGGAGGATGTCGCCGCCGATCGTGAAGTTGAGCAGCCCGCGCTGCAGTGCGTAGCCGAACAAGAACATCAGGGGCACGCACACGGCAAGCGCCGGGAGCGCCCCCAAGCCGGTGGCATCGACCACCACGAGCGCGAGATACGCGGCCAACACGATCAGATCACCATGGGCGATGTTGACCAGCCGCATCACCCCGAAGATGAGAGACAGACCCATGGCGAACAATGCGTACAGCCCTCCCAGCAGCACGCCCTGGATCACGGTGTCGGCCCAACCGGTCATGCGGACCCGCCACTAGATCCCGAAATAAGCCTGCGACACCTGCTCGCGCGTGAGCTCTTGGGACTTCCCCGAAAGCGATACGCGGCCCTCCTGCAGGCAGTAGAGCCGGTTCGAGACCCGCATCGCCAGTCCCACGTCCTGCTCGACGATGACCAGCGTGATGCCCTGGGCCACGATGGTGGGAAGCGCATCGTAGATGTCCTTGATGACGATCGGTGCGAGCCCCAGCGACATCTCGTCGCAGATCAGCAGCTTCGGGTTGGACATGAGCGCGCGAGCGATCGACGCCATCTGCTGCTGCCCGCCCGAGAGCGAGGTGCTCGGCGCCAGCCGCTTCTCCCGCAGCATCGGGAAGAGTTGGTAGACGCGCTGGAGATTCCACGCCCCGGGCCTCCCGCGGTAGCTGCCCAGCATCAAGTTCTCCTCCACCGACAGGCTGGGAAACAATCTGCGGCCCTCCGGGACCATGGCGATGCCCAGCCCCAGGATTTCGTGGGCGCCGCGGCCGCCGATCGGCTGGCCCTCGAAGCGCACCGCGTCGCGGCGCGCCGGCACCAACCCGGTCACGGCTTTGAGCAGCGTCGACTTGCCTGCCCCGTTCGCGCCGATGATCGCCACGACCTCACCCGCCGAGATCTCCAGATCGATCCCGAACAGCGCCTGAAAGTCGCCGTAGAAGGCCGTGAGGTGATGGGTGGAGAGCATCAGCGATGTGCGTGAAGAGTGAAGGGTGAAGGAGTGAAGGAGTGAAGTGTGAAGCGTGAATGAGGTGAATGAAGTGAACGAGGTGAGCCCCCTCTCCCTGCCCCTCTCCCCCGGTGACGGGAGAGAGGGAAGCTCTTCACTCCTTCACTCCTTCACTCATTCACTCCTCACTCTCTAGGCCTCAATCCCCATATACACGCGTTGGACCTCCGCACTCGCCATGACCTCGCGCGGTTCGCCCTGCGCGATCAACGCGCCGAAGTCGAGCACCACGAGCCGCTGTATACAGGCGAGCAACACATGCACGACATGCTCGATCCAGATCACGGCGACCTTTTGGGCGCGGATGTTCTGGATCGTATCCACCAGCATGCGCGCTTCGTGCTCGGTGAGACCTCCGGCGATCTCATCGAGCAGCAGCACGCGGGGCTGCGTCGCGAGCGCGCGCGCCAGCTCCAGCCGCTTGCGGTCCAGCAATGTGAGCGTCCCGGCGAGCTGGTTCGCACGCCGGCTCAAGCCGGTGAGCGCCAAGATGTCCGCGCACAGTCCGGCTGCGTCGGATTCGCGCATGCCGCCGCCGAATACCGCAGCCACCAGCAGGTTCTCGAACACCGTCATGCCCGAAAACGGATGCGGGATCTGATACGAGCGCCCGATCCCGGCCCGGCAGCGTCGGTGCGGTGCCAGACCTGTGATGTCTTCTCCGGCCAGCAGCACGCGCCCGGCGTCGGGCTTGAGGTCTCCGCTGATCAGGTTGAACAGCGTGGTCTTGCCGGCGCCGTTGGGACCGAGGATCCCGAGCGCCTCGTCCTGCTCGAGCGCGAGCGTCACGTTGTCGGTGACTCGCAGCGCGCCGAAGCTCTTGGAGACGCCCTCCAGGGCAAGCAGTGTGGCCATGGGTGGGAAAGGGGTGCGGCCGCTTCAGCGGCCGCACCGTCCTGGATCAACGCGTCTCGGATCGATTCACGCCCGGCCGCCGCTCCCCGTCAACTCGTGACGAGCACGTGCCGGCGTCGCATCAGAGGATCGGTCTGAGGCGCCCGCCGACGGGGATGTTGGGGGCGGTGATGTTGTTGACGATCAGCAGGTCGAACTTGTACTTCTTGCCCTTCACCCACTGGCCGCCGACGAGCGGCGTCTTGGCGACGTTCTTCACCGGGCCTTTGCCCCAGGAAATCGGGCCGACGATGGTATTCAGGTTCGTGGCGACCAAGGCATCGCGGATCGAAGTCTTGTCGTCCGGGCTCTTGCTGCGCTTGAGCGTGTCGACCCCGACCTCGAACAGCGCGTGTACGAACCCGATCGGCTGAGTCCACTGCTTATGCATCGTGCGCTCGTAACCGTCGGCGAGCTGCCTGGAGGTGGCTCCCGTGAGCGATGACCGGAACGGGTGCGAAGGACTCCACCACACTTCGCTCGACAAACCGTCGGCGATGTCCCCGATTGCCTCGACGGCTGCGGGAAACAGCAGCGCCTTGCCCACCGAGGCGATCCGGGGCTTGTAGCCCTGTTGGCGCGCCTGGGTCCAGAACGTCCGGAAATCCGGCGGGATCACCACCCCGGTGAGGATCTCGCACTGGCCTTGCTTGAACGCGGCGATCTGTGCGCTGAAGTCCGCAGTGAGGTTCTGATAGCGGCCCGGGTCGAGCAGCGTATAGCCCTTCGCTTGCAGCGGCTTGGGAAAGCCGTGCTCGGGATCGCCCCAGGCATTGCCGTCGCCGTCGTTGGGGAACAGCCCGGCGACCTTCTTGTTGTTCGGCAGCGATCCCCACATGTTCGTGAACACCGCGATGATGTCCTCCAACCCCCAGAAGAAGTGGTAGGTCCATTTGAACCCCTGGTCGGGCTTGCCTCCGCGGCCGAAGAACCAGGGTTGCCACGGTGCGACCGTCGAGATGCAGGGCACTTCATTCAGCTCGCATTGATCCGACACCGGGTTGGTGGTCTCCGGAGTCGATGCGACCACCATCAGATCGATCTTGTCTTTGAGGATCAGATCGCCGGCCACCTCGGCGGCGCGGTTCGGGTTGGACTGGCTGTCCTTGACGAGGATCTCTACGCCATAGGTGGCGTTGCCGATCTTGATGCCGCCCTTCACCGCCTCCATCACACCCGCGATGACGAACTTATCGCTCTCTCCGAAGGCAGCGAGCGGCCCGGTCTGTGGCGAGACGTAGCCGATCTTGATTTTTCGCGCCTGTGCGAACGCCGGCAAGCTCAGGCCAGAGGCGCTCGCCGCCGCGGCCGCGCCCCCCACCAGCCGCAGGAAGTCCCGGCGGCCGGATGCGCCCTGCGCCGCGATCCGCTCGTTGTTTCGGGTTGGGTCAGACATGTTGCTCCTCCTTGTTATACGTGGTGAATCGTGACTCGTGACTCGTGATTCGTGACTCGTGAATGGTGAATCGTGACTCGTGATTCGTGAATGGTGACGGCACCCAAGAGCGAGCCAACGCTTAGGCCACCGCGCGTGTGGCGCGGTGGCCGGGCCGCTCGCCGTTCCAAGCGGCGGTGAGCAGCGCCAGGATCCCTTCGCGCTCGATCGCCCGCGGATTGTAGTAAGGGTTCTGCGTCGCGAGCCGGGCGGCGCGCTCCAGCCCCTCTCGCGCCATGCCGATGTCCTTGAGCGCGACCGGTGCGCCGATCGCGCGGGCCAGATCGTACAGCCCGCTTGCCGGGTCGCCGCCACCCAAAGCACGCGAGATCCGTTGCATCGCCTCGGCGGCGCAGTCTCGATTGTACTGGAGCGCGTGGGGCAGGACGACCGTGTGCGTCTCGGCATGCGGCAGATTGAACGAACCGCCCAGGGTGTGGCACAGCTTGTGGTGCAGCGCCATGCCGACCTGGCCCAGGCACGTGCCGGCCAGCCAGGCGCCGTACAGCGCGTCGCTCTTCGCTTCGAGATTGTCTGGTTCCTTGACCACCACCGGCAAACTGGCGGCCAGCGTCCGGATGCCTTCTTCCGCCATCAACGAAGCGATCGGATTGGCATCTTGAGCATAGAGCGCTTCGGCGCAGTGCGCGATGGCGTTCATGCCGCTCGGTCCGGCGATCTTCGCCGGCAGCGTGAGTAATAACCGTGGGTCGTAGATCACCGTCTTGGGCAGCACGCGCGCGTCGCGGCCCGTCTTCTTTTCGCCCTGCGCCGTGATGCCGTAGATGGGCGTCATCTCCGAGCCGGCGAAGGTGGTCGGGATGGCGAGGATCGGCAGCGAGGAGGTCAGCGCGATCGCTTTGCCGAGCCCGATGGTAGAGCCGCCGCCCACCGCGACGCAGCAGTCGGCGTCGAGGTCGCGAGCCAGCGCCCGGGCCGCCTCTGCCGTTTCTATCGGCACGTGCATGATTGCCTTGTCGTACACGCCCGCCGCGCGCGACCCGAGACGCTGGGCCAGCTCCTGCGCCGCGTCTGCCTGCTCGGGCGTGGAGAGCACCAGCGCGCGTTTCGCGCCCAGCCGCTCGATCTCCGCGCCGAGCTGGTCCAGCGCCCCGACACCGAACACCACGCGCGACGGTTGCGCAGAGTAGACGAAGGCCCTCATGCGACCGCCGGTGCCTGCTCGCGCAGCAGCGCGATGCCAGTGAGGCGGTTCAGCTCCTCGAAGCTCATTCCATCGACGATCTCCCGCACGCGCAGCCCGCGCACAGTCACGTCGATCACCGCCAGATCGGTGTAGATGCGATTGACGCACCCCACGGCCGTCAGGGGGTAGGTGCAGCGTTCCACGATCTTGCTGCGGCCGTCTTTCGTGAGGTGCTCCATCATCACATACACCTGCTTGGCGCCGATCGCCAGGTCCATCGCCCCGCCCACCGCCGGGATGGCATCCGGCGCGCCGGTATGCCAGTTGGCAAGATCACCGGTCGTCGAAACTTGGAACGCGCCCAACACGCACACGTCCAAGTGCCCTCCGCGCATCATCCCAAACGAGTCGGCCTGATGAAAGAACGCGCCGCCGGGCAGAAGAGTGACCGGCTGCTTGCCCGCATTGATCAGCTCGGGATCCTCCTGCCCTGCAGCCGGCGCAGGTCCCATGCCGAGCAGACCGTTCTCGCTGTGCAGGACGATCTCTCGGTCCTTGGGCAGATGGTTGGCCACCAGAGTGGGCAGTCCAATGCCCAGGTTGACATAGGCGCCGTCGGGAATGTCTCGCGCCACCCGCGCCGCCATCTGCTCGCGACTCATCCGCTTCATGTGTACTCCTTACCCTTCACCCTTCACTCTTCACCCTTCACCCCTCACGCCACCGCCTTGAGCGGCGCGGCCGGCGGCGGCACGCGAACCACCCGCCTCACGAAGATACCGGGAGTAACCACCGCCTCGGGATCGAGCTCGCCCAACTCGACGATTTCCTGCACCTGTGCGATGGTGCACTTCGCCGCCGTAGCCATGACCGGGCCGAAGTTGCGCGCCGTCTTGCGGTAAACGAGGTTGCCCCAGCGGTCGCCGCGCTGCGCCTTGATCAGGGCGAAATCGGCGTGAATGGGGAGTTCGAGCACTTGCCAACGTCCGTCGATGAGCCTCGTCTCCTTGCCTGCCGCCAGCTCGGTCCCATAGCCGGTGGGCGTGAAGAACGCGCCGATCCCGGCCCCGGCCGCGCGGATGCGCTCGGCTAGATTGCCTTGCGGCACCAGCTCCAGCTCGATCTCGCCGGCGCGGTAGAGCCCGTCGAACACGTAGGAATCCACCTGGCGCGGAAACGAGCAGAGGATCTTGCGCACGCGGCGGGCTTTGAGCAGTGCCGCGAGTCCGGTCTCGCCGTTGCCCGCATTGTTGTTGACGATGGTCAGGTCTTTCGCACCCTGCTCGATCAGCGCATCGATCAGCTCGCTGGGCATGCCGGCGCCGCCGAAGCCGCTCAACATGATCGTCGTCCCGTCGCCGATGTCCGCGACGGCCGCTTCCACCGATGGGACGATTTTGTCGATCATGAGTTGTCTGCGAGGATGATGTGCCGACTACGCGGCTCAAGTTCTCGGCTAATGGTGTTCCGCGCGTCTAGCGTCACGCGCTACCTCGGGTAATAGGGCGGGATCTGCGCGTCCACGTTCACCCAGACCGACTTGGCCTCGGTATAGTCGTGCATCGCCTCGAAGCCCATCTCGCGCCCGTAGCCGGACATGCCGACACCGCCGAACGGCGAGCCGGGATTCACGCGCTTGTAGCAGTTGATCCAGACCATGCCGCTGCGCATCGCCGCCGCCGCTCGGTGCGCACGCGAGAGGTTGCTGGTCCACAGCCCTCCGCCTAACCCGTACTGCGTGCCGTTGGCGATGGCGATCACCTCGTCGTCGTCTCTGAAGGTGGTTACAGTCACGAACGGGCCGAACACTTCCTCCTGCGAGACGCGCGAGCCAGGACTGGCACGCACGACGGTGGGCTCCACGTAGCAGCCCTTGGCGAGCTCGTCTCGCTCGGGCGCCTTGCCGCCGAGCAGCACCTCTGCGCCCTCCTCGCG
>DATJVI010000161.1:0-2538 GCA_035501875.1 Burkholderiales bacterium | reverse complement strand
GCCGACGCCCATGGGTTCATCAGCAAGATGCCACTCGGCTACCAGCAGGTAGTCGGCGAGCGCGGCATGGGCCTCTCGGGCGGCCAGATCCAGCGCCTGTGCATCGCCCGTGCGCTGTACCGCAATCCGCGCCTGCTGGTTTTCGATGAAGCGACCTCGGCCCTCGACTCGCAGTCCGAGAGCAACATCATCGCGAACCTGAACGACATTCTGAAGGGTCGGACCGCGGTGGTCATTGCGCATCGCTTGAGCACCATCATGCGTGCCGACAAGATCTTAGTCCTTTACGAGGGGAAGATCGTCGAACAGGGGCGCCACGACGAGCTGGTCGCACGCCGCGGCATGTACTACGAGCTGGTGCAGAAGCAGTTGAACGCCGCATGAAGATCCTTGATCAGGATGCCGACGCCAGCTCGACGGTCTCGTATGCCGGCCTGCTGGAAAAAATCGAGATACTGCGCTCGACGCTGCGTTGGGCTTCGAGGCTCGAGCGCCCGGATATCGAGAAGCTGCTCCGTCAGGCCGGGGCACTGCGCGACGAGGCGATGCAGCTTTCGCACAAGGAGCGCTTCGTCAACGCGGCTGCCGCCCAACCGACTCGAGGCGACCTGTCACGGCGCCAGCGACGCCAGGCGCTGATCGAACGCAGCTTCATCTTCGAGGGCGCGTTCGGCGACAACCCCAGGCTGCTCGAAGCCCTGGAGACTGCGGAGAAGGCCGCGCCCACGGGCCTGCCCGTATTGATCGACGGCGAGAGCGGCACGGGCAAGGAGCTGATGGCCAGGGTGATCCACGCCAACGGCGACCGGGCTCAGCGACCGTTTGTATCGGTCAACTGCGGCGCGATTCCCGACAACCTGCTCGAGTCCGAGCTGTTCGGGCATTGCAAGGGCGCGTTCACCGGTGCGGTGAGTGATCGCAAGGGCAAGTTCGAGAGCGCGCACACCGGCACGATCTTTCTCGACGAGATTGGCGAGCTGCCACTCGCGGGCCAGGTGAAGCTGCTGCGCGTGCTGGAAGGCCACGAAATCCAGAGAGTGGGATCGGACCAGCCGATCCGCGTCGACACCCGCATCGTCGCGGCGACCAACCGCAACCTGCGCAAACTGTGCGAACAAGGCCGCTTTCGCGAGGACCTGTTCTATCGGCTCGGCGTGATTCACGTCACGTTGCCACCGCTGCGCGAACGTAAGGACGAGATTCCGCTGTTGTTCGCATTCTTCGGCGACGAAGCGGCCGAGATTCTCAAACGCCGCCCGATCGAGATGAGCCGGCGCTTACGGGAATTCCTGCTCGACTACGCCTACCCCGGTAACATTCGCGAGCTGCGCAACATCATCTACCGGCTGTCGTGCCTTGCGGGGCAAACGGCTGACATCGAGCACCTGCCCGCCGACATCCGGCCCGCGATCCATGACAAACTTCGAGCGGACGCGGTACCCGGCGACGAGCGGCGATCATCGAGCGGCGATGCGCTGAGCGAGGTCAAGCGTGCGGCAAGCGACCTGGCCGAGCGCGCGTTCCTCGAGCGAGGACTGCAGGAAGTGGGCGGCGTTGTGGTCGAGCTGGCGAAGCGCTGCAATATGAATCGATCGCACCTTCAGGTGTTACTCAAGAAGCACGGCATTCGTTCGAAGGAGTTTCGCGGCGGCTCGCGTGCCGACAAGACGCTCTGAGCCGTCCTAACGCATGCGCACGATGGTCTGATCCGGGCTGCTCAGGTCCTCGGCGCGCACCACCACCGCCGTGATGTTATCGCGGGCCTCCCGCTCGAGCGCCATGTCGATCAATGCGTCGCACGCCAGGCTGCAAGCGCCGGGCAACAGCGCCTGCTCAATCGACAGCTCAGTGAGTTCGTTGCTCAACCCGTCGGTGCAGAGCAGGAAGATGTCGTCGTCAAGCAACTCGATGGTCACCCGGTCGATGTGCAGCGTGTCCTGGGCGCCGAGGGCACGGGTGATGAGATTCGCCCGTGGCATCTCCAACGTGTCGTCCGAGCTTGGGACGAGTCGCGCGCGCGCCGCCTCGAGGTGGTTGTGGTCGCGCGTTAGTTGCCGCAAGCGCCCCTCGCGGTAGAGATAGATGCGACTGTCGCCGGCCCACAGGGCGCTGCAAAGACTCCCGGCGGCGACCAACACCGCGATGGTGGTACCGATGAGCGGCACGTCACGCCGCAGCGCTTCGGCGCGAAGGTGGCGGTTGACGTCTTGCAGACGGCCCATGGCAACGCTGGTCCGCTGCTCCAGGTCTTCCACGGCGGGCAGGTCCATCAGCCCTTGCACCGCCACGCCACTGGCAAAATCGCCGAGCGTATGTCCGCCCATGCCGTCGGCGACGGCCCAGAGTCCCTGCTCGGGCTGATCCAGACAGGCATCCTCGTTGACCTCGCGGACGTGGCCTGGGTGGGAGCGGGAAGCCGAGGTCCAGCGGAACGGGCTGGCGATTCGCAAGTCCTCGATCTTCAAATGGGTGTTTGGCAAGTCCTTGATTTTCAACTTGCCGCTGTCAGGGTCTTTGGACTCGGTGCTCACGCGATTG
>DATJVI010000160.1:0-3123 GCA_035501875.1 Burkholderiales bacterium | reverse complement strand
ATCTACACGGTGGTGATCGCGGCAGTGTGGCAGGCCTCCGGCTTCGTCATGGCGATGTTCCTGGCCGGGCTGCGCGGGATCGATCAGGACATCATCAAGGCCGCCTCCATCGACGGCGCCACGCTGCCGCGCATTTACTGGCGCATCATCATCCCGCAGCTGCGGCCGGTGTTCCTCTCCAGCGTCGTGATCCTCGCCCACCTGGCGATCAAGAGCTACGACCTGGTGGTCGCGCTCACCGGCGGCGGCCCCGGCTACGCGACCGATCTGCCGTCGCTTTTCATGTACGCGCACACCTTCACCCGCAATCAGCTCGGCATGGGCGCGGCGAGCGCGGTCATGATGCTGCTCACGGTGGCCGCGATCATGGTGCCGTACCTGTACTCGGAAGTGAGGCATGCCCGAGCCGGCGGGCATTGACTCTCGATCGGCGATCCGACCATGCAGCAACATTGGGACACACCGGAGATGGCGCAGGGCAAGGGCCCGGTCCGCTCTCGCGTGGTGATCTACGGCCTGCTCGGGTTCTTCGCGCTCGTCTACCTGCTGCCGCTCATCGTGATGGTGCTCACCTCGTTCAAGCCGCTGCCCGAGATCTATGCCGGCAACATCGTCGCGCTGCCCAAGCAGTGGACCGTCGAGCCGTGGGTGAGCGCATGGGAAACGGCCTGCGTGGGCCTGAGCTGCAACGGCATCAAGGGCTATTTCTGGAACTCCACCAAGATGACGGTGCTGGCGGTCATCCTGTCGACGATGATCGGGCTCCTGAACGGCTACGTGCTCACGAAGTGGAAGTTCAAGGGCGCCAACGTGCTCTTCGGGCTCATCCTGTTCGGCTGCTTCATCCCGTTCCAGATCGTGCTCATCCCGATGGCGGCCTTCCTGGGCAAGGTGGGGATCGCTTCGTCGACCACGGGGCTCGTGTTCGTGCACACGGTGTACGGGCTGTGCTTCACCACGCTGTACGCGCGCAATTACTACATCGCCTTCCCGGACGAGCTGGTGAAATCGGCGATGATCGACGGAGCGCGCTTCTTCAACATCTTCTGGCGCATCCTGCTGCCCAACTCCGGGCCGATCATCATCGTGACCGTGATCTGGCAGTTCACCAACATCTGGAACGACTTCCTGTTCGGCGCCTCGTTCTCCACCGGCGAGAGCGCACCGATGACCGTCGCGCTGAACAACGTCGTCAACACGTCCACGGGGGAGCGCCCCTACAACGTGCACATGGCGGCGGCGATGATCGCCGCATTCCCCACACTGCTGGTGTACATCTTCGGCGGCCGCTACTTCGTGCGCGGGCTGATGGCCGGCTCGGTGAAAGGATAGGCACATGGCATCGCTGGACATCAAGGGCGTCAAGAAGCGCTATGGCGCACACGAGATCCTCAGGGGGATCGACATCTCGGTGGAAGCCGGCGAGTTCCTGGTGTTGGTGGGCCCGTCGGGCTGCGGCAAATCGACGCTGCTCAACATGATCGCGGGGCTGGACACCGTGTCCGAGGGCGACATCGTGATCGCCGGGCGGCGCGTCAACGAGTTCCATCCGAGCGAGCGCGACATCGCCATGGTGTTCCAGTCCTACGCGCTGTATCCCAACATGACGGTGGAGCAGAACATCGCATTCGGCATGGAGATGCGCAAGGTCCCCAAACCCGAGCGGGATGCAGCCGTGCGCGACGTCGCCAAGATCCTGCAGCTCGACCACCTGCTCCAGCGACGCCCCAGCCAGCTCTCCGGGGGACAGCGCCAGCGCGTGGCCATGGGCCGCGCCCTGGTGCGCAAGCCCAAGATCTTCCTGTTCGACGAGCCGCTGTCCAACCTGGATGCGCAGCTGCGCGTCGACATGCGCACGGAGATCAAGAAGCTGCACCAGCGGCTGGGGGCCACCATCGTCTACGTCACCCACGATCAGATCGAGGCGATGACGCTTGCCACTCGCATTGCGGTCATGAAGGGAGGCGAGCTGCAGCAGCTCGGGACGCCGGCGCAGGTGTACAACCGCCCCGCCAACACCTTCGTGGCCGGCTTCATGGGCTCTCCGCGCATGAACCTGGCGCCCGCCCGCCTGCAGCGCAACGGAGACGGGCTCGCGCTGGAGATCCAGATGGGCGACCGGCCCAAGGCGCATATCCCGCTGCCGCCGCAGCCGCCGGCCGTGAGCGCGTATGCGGGCAAAGAGGTGATCGCCGGGGTGCGTGCCGAAGCGATCAGCTACGGCGCGGCCTCCGCCGGCAAGGACAACGACTCCCGGCCCATCGTCGACGCGACCATCGAGGTGACCGAGCCGACCGGAGCCGACACGCTGGCCGTTCTTACGCTCGGCGGACACGAGTTCACCGCGCGCCTGGATCCGGATGTCGAGCTGCGCTCCGGAGACAAAGCCCAATTCCGGATCGACATGTCGAAGCTCGTCTGCTTCGATCCGCAGACGGAACGCCTGATCGCCTGAGGCCGTATGGTCGCGCCCGACGACAACCAGCGGCATCGCATGCGGCGGCGTTCATGAGCGAGAGCGCCTACGACTACATCATCGCCGGCGGAGGTTCCGCCGGCTGCGTGCTGGCGCGCCGGCTGAGCGACGATCCCGATCTCAAGGTGCTGCTGATCGAGGCGGGCGGCGCGGATCGACATCCGCTCTTCCATATGCCGGCGGGCTTCGCCAAGATGACAAAGGGCATCGGCTCCTGGGGCTGGTCCACGGTGCCGCAGAGGCAGCTCCGCGGCAGAGTGCTGCGCTTCACGCAGGCGAAGGTCATCGGCGGGGGCTCGTCGATCAACGCGCAGATCTACACCCGCGGCGTGCCCGCCGATTATGACGAGTGGGTGGAGAAAGATGGTGCAGCCGGCTGGTCGTTCCGGGATGTGCTGCCCTACTTCCGGCGCGCCGAGAACAACGAGCGCTTCTCGAACGCATACCATGCTTACGGGGGCCCGCTCGGGGTCTCCAATCCGGTGAGCCCGCTGCCGGTCTGCGAAGCCTTCTTCCAGGCCGGGCAGGAGCTGGGAATTCCCTTCAACCCCGACTTCAACGGCGAGCGCCAGGAGGGCCTCGGGTACTACCAGCTCACGCAGCTCCATGCGCGCCGGTCCTCGACTTCCGTCGCCTATCTGAACCCG
>DATJVI010000159.1:0-8837 GCA_035501875.1 Burkholderiales bacterium | reverse complement strand
GTGCGGAACGCAACTCACTTTCGAGAACGAAGACGTTCCGGACGAGATCGACATCACGACTTCGAGTCTCGACGATCCCGAGCAGGTGCCGCCGAAGGATCACACGCGAACGAGCAGCAAACTCCGGTGGGTGACGCCGGGCGACGATCTGCCACAGTACCCCGAGGCCCGGCCCAAGCGGTGATGATGTTCGCCAACCGGTGGATCGAGCGGGCGGCTGACATTGCAAGCCACCACCTACTCGGGTCGCTACTCAGACAAGGGACCGGGTGAGCAAGCGAGAGTTCCGGTGATCTCTCCGCGAACTCGTGCGCCGCGGCCCGGGCGAGGCGCCTAACCCGAGCCATGGGCGCCGGAGAAGCTCAGACGATATACTGACTGCATGAAACCGGAGCAGAAGATCGTCGCGGTGGGTGCCGCGAGCGGGGTGGCAGCGATGGCGGTCAGCGTCTGGCTGCTTGCGAATGTCCTGCCGGCGCCATCGGTCGTGGACGCGCCGGCAGAGCGTCTCGCCTATGCGCTGCATGCGAACGTGTTGGCGCTGGTGCCGCTGTTCGTCATGATTGCAACCGTCGGGAACTCGCGCTTCATGAGCGACGCCATCGATCCCACGCGCCACGCGGAAAGCGCCTCGATGGAGATCGACGGGCGGGTCGTCGACAACACGTTGCAGCAGAACTTCGTGTTCGCGATCGCATCGGCCGCTTTGAGCACCGTCGTTGCGCTCGCACAGCTGCAGGTCGTGTGGGCGTGCGCGATCGTGTTCGTCTGCGCGCGCCTGGTCTTCTGGCTGGGTTACCGGCTCAACCCGCTGTATCGCGCGCCCGGGATGTCGGCGACCGCTTACATGAATCTCGGCATGATCCTGTACGTGCTGTTCTGCGTCTTTGCTCGCCCATGATCCCCACGCGTTGGCGAACGAGCTTCTCGATCTCCCTGCTGTGTGCGTTGGCGCTTGCGGCATGCGCGTGCGATGCGCTGGCGCAGCAATGGCAGGTGCGGCATGGCCTCACCCCGGCGCAGTATCAATCCACTTTCGACGATCTGGCCAAGCAGGGCTACCGCCTGAAAACGGTCAGCGGATATGTGAGCGGAGGTTCGGAACGCTATGCCGGCCTGTGGGTGAAGGAATCGGGCCCGGCGTGGCAGGCGCGGCACGGGCTCTCCACGGCCGACTACCAGAAGGCTTTCGACGCTCTGGCGAAGCAGGGCTATCGCCTCACGTGGGTCACCGGATACGAGTCCGGCGGGGCGGTGAAATTTGCGGCGATCTGGGAGAAGAGGTCGGGGCCGGCGTGGCAAGCGCGGCACAACCTGAGCGCGGCCGACTACCAGAAGACGTTCGACGATCTTCACAAGCAGGGCTATCGCCTCCTTCACGTGAGCGGGTACGCCGCCGCCGGCGCGCCGAGGTTTGCGGCCATCTGGGAGCAATCGAGCGGGCCGGCTTGGCAGGCCCGGCACAACCTGAGCGCGGCCGACTATCAGAAGACGTTCGACGACCTCACCCGGCAGGGCTACCGGTTGAAGGACGTGAGCGGGTACAACGTCGGCGGCGCGGACTATTACGCCGCCATCTGGGAGAAGAGCGGGGGTCCGTGGTGGTGGGCGCGGAACGGCATCCCGGACTCCTGGTATCAGAACGTGTTCGACAATTTCTACTATCAGGGCTATCGGCCTCTGCTCGTCTCGGCGTTCACTTCGGGCGGTGCGGGGAGGCTGAACGGCATCTGGGACAACTCCAGCTTCAGCGGCAGCGATCTCGAGCTGATCGCCTCGCAGATGAAGTCGTACATGGACGCGAACCAGGTGCCGGGAGCCGCGCTCGCGATCACCAAGGACGGCCGGCTCGTTTATGCCGCCGGCTTCGGGTATGCCAACAAAGAGACGGGTGAAGAAGCCGGGCCGACGAGCCTGTTCCGCATCGCCAGCGTGTCCAAGCCCATCACATCGACGACCATCCTGAGGCTCATCGAAGCCAAGAAGCTGCATCTGAAGGATACGGTTTTCGGTCCGGGCGGAATTCTCGCATCCGAGTTTCCCCCGGCGCCCTCCAACGCCAGGGTCAACGGGATCACCGTGCAATATCTGCTGCAGCATGTCTCCGGGATCAGCAACATGGAGCTGGTGAACGGCGTGCAGAAGTCTCACGATCCGATGTTCGAGAACCTATCGCTCGACCACGCGCAGCTGATCTCGTCCGTGATCAACGACCCGAACCGGGTGATCGTGGCTGCGGACAGCAGGTTCGAGTACCTCAATTTCGGGTACTGCGTGCTGGGCCGGGTGATCGAGAAGGTCACCGGGCAGCCGTACGACCAATACGTGAAGCAGACGGTGCTCGGGCCGATCGGGATCACGGACATGGCGATCGCCGCGAACACCGAAGCCGCTCACAAGCCGCGCGAGGTGAAATACTACCCGGCCGACGCTTACACCCTCAACGTGACCCGCTTCGATTCGCACGGCGGATGGGTGGCTTCTCCCATCGATCTCACCCGCTTCGTGGTCCGCGTGGACGGCCTGCCCACCAAGCCGGATATCATCAACGCAACCTCGCACACCGAAGCGATCACCGATTCCGGCATCAAGGATGCCAACGGCAAAGACCCCAACTATGGATTCGGATGGGGGCTGCCGCAATGGCACAACGGCGACATCGTGGGAACGATCGCTTTCCTGGAAGTCCTGCCCAACGGCTACACCTATGCCGTGGTCGCCAATACTCGGCCTTCCGGCGACATGAACGCCTTCGGGCTATCTGCGGTCGTGAAGACGATCATCGGCAAGGTCTCCGCCTGGCCGAGTTACGACCTCTTCTGAACGGACATCGCGAGCCCGGGATCTGCATCGCCGGCATCGCCGCTTGGAGCAACCCGGTGATCTCGCCGATCTCCGTGCAGGGAGTGCAGCCGCGGATGGCCCCGATTCCTCCCGGCGGCTCGAGTCCCGCTGGCGAAGCAGCATGGGCCCGCCACGCCGTCAGGCTGTGTCAATGGTCCGCGAAATCGTGGAATCCAGAGTCGATGTGGCTGATGAAGCCCAGGTCATCGAACTTGGTCTTTCCCGGATCGGTGTCGCTCGAAGCTCTCGCTGTCGTCTCCGGGCCGCGCGCGGCAAGCTGCGGCGGCGCACTCCACGTGCCCTGCAGGAGAGTGTTCAGCGAGCTCGACGCTTCTTCGGTTGCCGGCTTCTGCGGGTCAACGCGCCCCGATTCGGGCAGCGCATCTCTCTGCGCCGGTGCAGCGCCCGCGTCGGGCACGCCCAGCTTCAGCGAGATGCCGAGAACAGCGGCCACTGCGCCAACCGCGTGCAAGGTCACCTGAACAAAGCGGTGCAGCCATCCGGCGTTGCGTTTCGGGTCTAGCGGGTTCGAAGTCACGCGCGGTCTCCTTCTAGAGTGGATTCGAGGCGGTTCGAGATGTCGAGCCACCCGGCGCGAGCGGGTGCTGCAACCCGCGCCGGAAAGCCCGAGAGTCGGTGAAATGCAGCGTCCGCGGCTGCACATAGGGAAACGCGAGTCCCTTCGCTCCCTCGCGAGGGTAGCGTTTGCCCGAGCGCTGCACGATCCGCTTCATGTCCGTCGTGTCTGTGCGGGTCGCGATCTTGAGGATCGGCGTCTTCACCTCGGCGATCCCATGCAGCGCGGACCATTCGACGGGCCAGGACAGGATCTCCGCCAGCCAATCCATCTCCTCGCCTCGACCGTTGCGGCGGCCGAGCTCGATCAGGCTGTCGGAAAACGCGGCCGAATCGCGGCAATCGAAGCTGCAGGGCAGATGCGGCACGGCGCGGATCCCCGCCCAGCGCCACAACACGTTGCACTGATCCGCTCCGCCGACTTCGAGCGAATAGTCCGTCCTCGTGCGCGCCGCGCTTCTGCTGGCGATCGCCCAGGTGGGGTCGATCGGAGTTTGTCTGGCGGAAACCTCCTTCACGGAATCGCTGCAGCAGCGCGGATAGCCGAGCAGTGCGGCGACGCCGTCGTGGTCGCCGGCGTCCAGAGACTGCCGGAACGCCGAGACGTCACGCGGTGTGCCTACCACGGTTCGATATACGTACGACTCGCCATCCCGGGAGCACGGATCGACACGCTGTGTCGCGATCGGCAGCGCCTGGATGCCATGGCGCGCCCATTCGTTCGCGCGCGCGACGAGCGCCTGCGGGTCCACCATCGTGATCGCACAGCGCCGGAATCCCTGCACCACCGAGAGCCACTCGATGTCCGCCCAGGCTTTCGTGATCCGTTCGAGTCTAGGCTGCCACACCTCGCGCGCGCGGTCGCTCACCCAGACCACCCGCGTGAACTCCGGAAGCACAGTGGTCGCATCCGTGACAGTCGCGGGGCGTGCATTTTCCGCTCGCCTCTGCTCCAGCCGCTTCACCGATTGCGAGAGGTTGGTGTTGCGGCCGGCTCGCCATGCCTCGACGAAAAGCTGTTCCAATTCCTCACGGTCCTCGCGCAGCGAGACGGGCACTTGGCCTTGTGCCCGGAGGTCGCTCTCCAGGTGCTCGTACAGCCGCTTCCAGACTGCGCAGTATTCGGTCCGATTGCGCCAGTCGCCGCGAATCGCCGTGCCCGGGCATTGGCCTTTGCACATGAGGAAGAAGCGGCAGGCCTTGCATCCGCCGTGCTCCTGCGCCGTGACATGCAGCGCCAGGTAGCGCTCGAATCCTTCGGTGTTGGCTTTGACGAAGTCGATGCCTTCCGTGTTCGTGCGGTCGCAGTTGCTGCTCTGGCCATCGCCTTCCACGCCCTGGACCGCTTTCGTCGTGTACGGATCGCAGGCGTTCCACACGCAGCTCGACGTCTCGTCCTCGCCCAGGAGCAGGTTGCGCATGTCTCGGAACAGGTCGAACTTCAGTTCCTTCAGTCCGCTACGCTCCAGCTCGAGCAGGCTCAGCAGAGCCGCGAGGTTCTCCTCGACGGAGAGACAGTACTTGGCCCTTACGCTCGAAGACTCCACCTCCAGGACATGCAGCCGCACGGCGCGTACGCCGATCGCCTCTAGATGCTGAAACCAGGCGTGCATCGCCGGGAGCTTGTCCGCCGTCGCATTGCCGCGATGAAGCGTGACGATGAGGCCGGGAACGATGCCTTCTCGGCACAGTCGCTCGATGGCCGCGTGGCTGCGCTCGGTCGCCTCGCGTGTCGCCTTCAGCGTGCCCGCCCAGCGTACGTCGTTCAATTCGCCGGGCCCATCCACGGAAATGCCCACGTCGACCTTGTACGCCTTGAACAGGCGGACGTGCTCGTTGTCGATGAGCGTGCCGTTGGTCTGCACGCTGTTGCGCCCGTACTTCTCGAGACCCCAGGACCAGAGCGCTTCGAGATCGGTCGCCGGGACCAGCAACGCCTCGCCGCCGAAGAGCGCGAACGGCCCGCCGTTGCGCACAACCGCGCTCTTCATCTTCTCGATGTCGTAGGCGGCGCGGTTGCCGCCGGAGTCGCGCAGCGGGTTCTGATAGCAGTACTGGCACTGGATGTTGCAGGTGACGCCGAGCGGCTTGAGCGCGACGGTCATCGCCGCCTCATGCCGTCTGCGCCAACGCACGACCGCGCAGGAGCAGCCGATCGGCCCATGCGTAGAGGCGCTCGAAGAATTCGCGACCGGCGTCGTCCAGCCGCGCGTGGGTCCGGATCTCGCGGCGCATCTGCTCGATCCACTGGAAATTGCGCGGCAGGCGCAGAAAGGCGCGCTTGGCATCGCGGTCGGCGAGGCGCACACCCAGCTCCGTGAGATACAGCCAGGAATAGAACGCGTGTGCGACCGCCGTCATCGGCCGCTTGAACGAGCGCAGCGGGCTCACGTACAGCTCGGCGGGGTCGTTCAAAATGAGCCGCGTGCAGGACTCCACCTGCACACCGACACAGCGCAGCTTGATATGCGCCATCTCGTGCAGCAGCGATTCGGCCGTGCCGAACGGATCGAAGGTTGTAACGTACAGCGTGAAGGGACGATGCGCGTTCTGGCCGCTGCAAGAGCCGATCGATCTCTTCTCGTCGCAATCGCGCAGCGTCATCGGATACACCTCGGATACGAGCGCTGCGAACTGCCGGTATGCGGCGGGCCAGAGCGTCTTCACATACTCCTCCGCCTTGACGAGATTCGGATGTTCCACAGGGCCGGGAACGAGATCCTTCCCTGGCACCTCGTCGAACGGCCATAGCCTGAGCGCGACGCGGCCATCGCAGAACGTCGGCGGGTCGGGCGCGTCCGCTTTGCGCCAGCCTTGCTCGTCGCGAGCGAGCGCCAGCGTTACCGCACTGTCGTAGCCGTCCTCCTGCGGCTCGGCCATGCGCGACCAGTCCACCTGAGGGGGCGTGGAGTTCGGATCCATGCGGCGTTCTCTCTACATGCGTGCCACGAGGCGCCCTAGCAGGGTGCCGCGATGCCGCTCCGGTGGCATCAGCAGCCTGCCATCCTCGGCGATCTCCCACAGCTCGCAGCAGCGGCTGTCGACATGCACGCGTTCGAGCGCGCGTGCGACGGCTCCCACGCCGATGCTGCTCATCGAACCTTTCGCCTGGATGGTGACGCCCGAACCGAAGCGCAGTCCCCAGGTCTCCGCGCGCGTCGGTCCGAACAGCGCAACGCTCGGGACCCGGCACAGATCCGCCACGTGCAACATGCACGAATCCACGCCGAGAAAGAGATCCGCCTGCGCCACAAGCGCGAAGGACGTCGCAACCGGCAAGCCCAGGCACGGGACGATGCGGCGATCGAGCAGTTCCGGCATCGGAGTCGTTCCTACCACGCACACGCAGAAGTCCGGATGCGCGCCCAGGAACTGGCGCAACACGGCCGCGAGCCGGCGGGGCGCCCAGGTCTTCTCTGGCACCGTATCGGCGTGAACGGCGAGAATCCGCTTTGAGCCCGCGACGCGCTCCCGCAGCGCGCTCGCTTCCGCGCGCGCCTTGGCAGGCAGGGGCAAAGGAGCGGTGAACTCGGCGATGCGCGCATGCCGCAGGAGCGAGCGCGCCACGCGAAACAGCACGTCGGCCATGTGCTGAGAAGGATCGCGGGGCACCTGTACCGGGAAATCGCGGGTAAGCCCGATTGCAGGCGCGGGCGATAGCTGCGTGACCAGGCTCTTCAGCGATGCGGACCGCCACGGCACGAGCGAAATGAACAGATCGCACGCGCCCACTTCGCGCACGGCGGCGCGGGCGTCGAAATGCTTCGTGCCGTCTTCCCTGAAGAATGCGACCTCGACGATGCGTCGCAGGGGCAACTCGTCGAACAGGAAACGCGGCGCAGTCGGCGAGCACATCAGCGTCAACCGCCCAGTAAACGCCTTGGCGATCGCGCGCAGCGCGGGCATCGCGAGCACGTGATCGCCGATGCCGTTGCTGAACAAGAGAGCCGGGCTACTCGCCGCGCTGGTCGACGGTGCAAACATCACGTCGTGACGGCGGTAGTTCGATCGGTGCGGCCGAGCTGCCGGACGCGGCGCCTTGGCAACGCCGCGCGGACGAGATTCGGGAAGGATGCCGGCGCCCCCGCGCTGCCTGAGATCGCGCGACAGCGGTCGCGCCCGGCACGCACAGAGCTACCTGTCACAGCTTGTTCTGCTGCTTTCATGCCGCTCCCTTTGATCCCGGCCCCGCAGCTTTTAGCATCCGTACTTGGTCATGTCAAGGCAGGCCGCGCTGACTCACCGATGTCGACGGGGGCGCGCAAGAAGGCAGATCCGTCACCGTGGCGTTAGACGTAACGCCCTGCCGACGGTCAAAGGAGCGGGATGCTCAAGCGGCGGTCCGCGCCGCGATGCCGGCGTGCACCTGAAGGAAAGTGCGCATCCGCGAGACCGCCAGCTCCGGGTTCGTCAGTGCGCCGCAAGCATCGGCCAGCTCGAACACGCGTGCATAGTGGGTCACGTCGCGCGCCGATTGCAGACCGCCCGCCATCGAGAAGTGGCTCTGATGGCCGTTGAGCCAAGCCAGAAAGACGACGCCGGCTTTGTAGTGGCGTGTCGGAGCACGGAAGATCTCGCGGCCCAGCGCCACGGTCGGATCGATGAGCCGCCGATACTCGGCCACTTCCCCGCGGGCGAGCGCCTGCAGAGCCCGTGCGGCGATCGGGGCGATGGGATCGAAGATCCCGAGCAGGCCGTGCGAGTGGTGCTCGCCGTCGCCGGCGATCAGCTCGCCGTAGTTGAAATCGTCCCCGGTGTACATCTTCACGCCCGGCGACAAGCGGCTGCGCATCCACACCTCCCACTGCGGATCGAGCAGCGAGACCTTGATGCCGTCGACCCGCTGTGGGTGCTCGGCGATGATGCCGAGGACCGTCTGCATCGCTGCGTCCAAGTCCGTCGTGCCCCAGTAGCCGGCGAGCGCCGGGTCGAACATCTCGCCCAGCCAATGCAGGATCACCTTCCCGCGGCACTGGCGTAGCAGGTCCCCGTACACGCGGCGATAGTCGTCGGCGTCGCGCGCGACCGCAGCCAGCGCCCGGCTCGCCATCAGGATGATTCGGCCGCCGGCGGACTCGACGGCGTCGATCTGCTCGGCATAGGCTCCCATCACCTGCGCGAGCGTGGTCCGCGCGTCGGGGATCAGCTGGTCGGTGCCGACGCCACACGCGAGATCCGCTCCCGGGATCGTCTTCGCATGCGCCAGGCTGCGCTGGATCAGTTCGCGCGCGGTCGGCCAGTCGATGCCCATGCCGCGCTGCGCCGTGTCCATGGCCTCGGCGACCTTGAAGCCCAGACGCCATAGATGCTCGCGGAATGCGAGGGTCGCATCCCAGTCCAGCGTGGGAGCGCTATCCCAAGGATCGCGTGTGCGCAGCGGATCGACCACCACATGCGCCGCCGCGTAGACCGTCCGG
>DATJVI010000158.1:0-30578 GCA_035501875.1 Burkholderiales bacterium | reverse complement strand
CTCGAGTCTTTCCGCGCTCGCCTGCACGTGCTTGCGCATCGTACGCTCGATGATCCAGGGGCCGATCAGCGGCGGGACCCAGAAGGCCGGGGTCCGTGTAGCGTGATACCGGAGCAATGTGCGTTCACCATCGCCTTGGATGCGCCAGACGTAAGATCCGCTCTTGAAGTCGCTCTGGCCTGGGACGATGCGGGCGGCAATGGTCGACGGGTTCGACTCGGTCACCTCGTCGACCTCGACCGCCTCCTTGCAAAAGATCAGGAAACAGCCCTTCAGCACGCTGTGCACGCGCTCTAGGCCGCCATCCGCGGGGTGCTCGACGCGGACCGAGACGATCGCGGGGCTGAGCTTGGTCAACAGCGCGAAGTCGGACAGCACCCGGTAAACCTGCGGCGCGGGAGCGTTCACGACGGCGTCGAAGCGGATCTCGTAGGTGTCGTGATCGCGCGAGATGATGAGATCGAGGACGGTGGCGGCGTCGGCACAGGCGCTGGCGGCCAGCATCGCGCTCAGGCCGATCGCGCGCATCGTTGCCAGCGGGCTCATGGGTCGCGCTCTCATGACTTCGGGATTGTCGGGCAGTACTACGGCTTCTGTCTCGAGCCTGGGATCGTCGCCCGTCGATCCTACGATTTCGCCTGCCGGAAACGCGGCGGCCGGACGCGCCGCCGACCAGGCGTTACCAAAGCGGAAGCGATGTCTCGACCAGTTCTTTCCAAAGGGTGACGATGCCCGCGAGGTGATCGCGGACGATCTGTTCGACGTCACGACGCACTGCATCCAGTTCCGACGGGACCGCAACTCGCACCGCCACTTCCGCGAGCTGCGGGTCGGTGATGGGCCGCCCGATCTGGCTCAGCAGGGTACAGTACGCTTCCTCGATCGAGGGGATCTCGGCTACGACTGCGCGCGCGATGCGCGTCGCAGCCAGGTTGTACAGCTTGCCTACGTGCGAGATCGGGTTCTTTCCCGCCACCGCCTCGAGGCTCATCGGCCGGTACGGAGTGATCAGCCCGTTGACGCGATTGCCTCTGCCCACCTGTCCGTCGTCGCCGGATTCGGCTGAGAGGCCGGTGACGGTGATATAGACGCTATCCTCGCTTTCCCCGTCGGCTGTGTTGACCTCGATCTCGATCGACGAGGAGCCGGCGGCGCCGTGCGCGGCCCGCATCGCGAGCTCCCGGATGCGCTCCTTCTTCGCGCCATAGTCCGCGAGATCCGCGACGTGGCGGCCGACCACCGCGCATGCGACCGTCAAGCGCAGCGCCGCTCCCTGGCGCAAGCCCATGACTTTGATGTCCTCCCCGATGTAAGGATGCGCGGCCGCCGTCTCCGGCGCATCGAGACTGCGTTCGACCGCGAGCACGACGCGCTCCAACTCGTCGAGCGGAGCGAAACCGACGCCGAACGAGGTGTCGTTCGCGAGCGGCGCGCCGGCCTGGTGCTGGCGTAAGAACATGGCCGCGAGATCCGGCGAGGTCGGGCGGATGCGCGGGATGATCCGCACGCCGCGTTCGGGATCGAGGTAGCGCAGGTGCTCGCGTATCCATCTGCGGCTGCCTTCGATCGCGATCTCCTCCAGCGGCACCGCCACGCCGCTGTAGCTTGCGGTCGCCCTCCCGGTGAGATAGATCTCGATTGGCGCCGTGACCTCGCCGCCGCGGAAGGCAGGCCGGGCCGCGCCGCCGAAAAGCAGGCCCTTGTCGACGTTGTGATGCAGGATTGCACCGAAGCGATCCAGGTAGAAGCGGCTCAGCTCGCGGCTGAGGTTCTCCACCAGCGCGTCGCAGATGGTGTCCGGGTGCCCCTTGCCTTTGCGCTCCACGAGCTCCACGGGCAGCGACGCGGGCGATGGAAAGGCGAGCGGCGTTACGGTGAGGTTCATACACGCAATCCGGCGGGACCGTGCGGCAATGTTCGTGCGGCCGTCGGACGCACGCGCCGAACCGACGCCGGCGCTGCGGCTCGCTCCCGTTCGAGGCGGACCATTCGGCTCGTCTCCCCTCTCGTCCTATACTGTGTGTACCGAGGCTGCGGACCCTCTGCAGCCGCAAACTTAGCAGGCTTTCGGCTGTCGAGCTTGAGGTCGATCAAATCCCCTGTGCCATGAGCCCTGCGAAACCCACGCTCGCCCCGTTGCCTGTCGGGAAACTGCCGCCGGAGCTGCTGGCGGCGATCCTCTCACGTGCGCCTTTGGATGACCCGCGCGTGCTGGTCGGACCCGGCATCGGCCTGGATTGCGCGGTCGTCGACACCGGTGAGCGTCTGACCGTCTACAAATCCGATCCCATCAGCTTCGCCACCGATCAGATCGGATTCTACCTGGTGCAAGTCAATGCCAACGACATCGCCACGACCGGTGCACGCCCGTGCTGGCTGCTGGTGACGCTGCTGCTGCCCGAACAGAGGACCCCGGCAGACCTCCCCGAGGCGATCATGGCGCAGATCCACGATGCATGCCGGGACTTAGGCGTCAGCGTGATCGGCGGGCATACGGAGATCACCACCGGTCTCGACCGTCCCATCGCCGTCGGCACCATGATCGGCGAGGTGGCCCGCGGGAAGCTGGTCACGCCGCGTGGCGCAACGGCGGGAGACCGCATCCTGCTCACCAAAGGGGTACCGATCGAAGCGACAACGCTGCTCGCCAGAGAATTCCCGGAGCGCCTGCGCGGCGCGCTGACGCAAAGCGAGATCGAAGAAGCGCAAGCCTACTTGTTCGAGCCGGGCATCGGCATCACGCGCGATGCACGCATCGCACTCGACGCCGGGCGCGTGAGTGCCATGCACGACCCGACCGAAGGCGGAATCGTCGCTGCACTGTGGGAGCTGGCTGAGGCCAGCCGGAAAACGCTGCGGATCGATGCAGACAAGATACCGGTCCCGCCACTCGCCCGCCGTGTGTGTACAGCCTTCGGCATCGATCCGCTCTCCTCCATTGCCTCGGGCTCCTTGCTGATCACGACACCCGCCGCGGATGCTGCCGGCATCCGCGGGGCGCTGGAGAGCACCGGCATCGCATGTGCGGATATCGGCGTGGTGGTGGACGGAGCAGCAACCGTCGAACGAGCGACGCAAACGGGCGTTGCGACCTGGCCGCGACCCGCGGTCGATGGCATCACGCAAGCGTTCGCTCGGCGTTAGCGTCGCCTGATCGGCGCGACGCACGATACCGCCGAGAGGCGGATATTTCTAGCCCTCGCGGCCGGTCAAGAACGCTCGATCCACGGCATCGTAGGGAGTTCGACGTTGCCTACCGACCGCGCTGTTTCGTGTGCGCCGTCGGACAGCTGCTCTGAGCGGCCCGACTCTATGGGCGCCCTTAGGAGGCCGGGCTTGGCCGCGCCCGCCAACTCGCTCCGAGGGCGCATGCCAACCGCTTCTTTAGCCTGGGCAAGTCCATCCGAAGCCTCGGGTTGAGCCGTCCCGTGACACGTGATACGGTTGGACCTCATATCCGCAGGCGTGGAGGCGCTTCGTGGTGTTGCTCGGGTCTTCTAGATGAGACGACGTTCTTCGCTCGGATCCCGCGGGCTCCCACACGATGAGACGCCCCGATCTCTGGATGCTCCCGGTCTTTGACCGGGTGCCCTGGTTGGCTCGGCACTGTTACTCCATTACATGACCTCCATCGACATCCCCCTTGAGATCAAACGACGGCAAAAGGAGATCTATAGGCGCTCGCTATATTTCCTTGTGCCGTTTGTGGTCGAGCTGATCGCGGCGGCGATGCATGCGCCTCGGCTATGGGCAGCACTGGGGTTTGCGGCCATCGTCATCGGCTGGATCATCTGGGTGGTCTACTTCTTCCGTCTAAGCCGCTGCCCGGCTTGCAACCGGCTGCTGATGTACCTGTTTCAAACCCCAATGCTCTATCAACGCTGTCCAAGTTGCCATGTCTCCTTCACCTCTTCCGGCTAAGGGGACGTGCACGTCCGGCGCACGCTGGCGTTCTGCTCCGCTCATTCCTCAAGCATGGCTCCAAGAGGGAGAAGCGAACGGCTGCCTCGATTAGAAGTCCACTACGGAGCAACCGCTGCTGACAGGGATCGGCCGTTTCCAAGGTGAACGGCCGCTCTACCCCAAAACGCTCAGCCTTTGGTCATCAGCGTGCACCGACGACTCGACACCGCATCCGGCCTCGCTTCAATTCCATGGCAGTATGCTGTTGCCATTAACGAGCACCGGATCGCCGATCTTGAATGCCGGCGAGGTCCGCTGCTGTATCGTCTGCAGCGTGCCGTTGCGCATCCGAACCGTGACGTCCCAGACCGGAACGAGCTTCTCGACGCCGTAGGCATCCCATACCCCGGGTATGCCCGCAGTCTCCGCGCTGTATGCTCCTTCGGGGACATAGACGCCGGGGCCTCCGTTATCTTGGGCCAAGGACTCGGCGGCCTCGCTTGTCGCAATGCCGAGCACCACTGCACAAGTGTCGAGGTTGCAGGGGTGGGGGCCGACTTTCGCAGCCCCGGGCGTGCTGTCCGACATCGCCCCGATCACCTCCACCTTGCCTGTGCTTGCGTCGGGGGGCGGCGCGGGAACCTCCGAGGCTGCGGAGGGGGAGTTGATGGGCGAGACATCCGAATCCCGCGCGGCGGCCGCGTCGGGCTGCTGCATGGGCGGCGGCGCGAGACCGCTCCCGCCCGTCCACGGTGTGGGGTTGACTTTCTGGGCCTTCGACGTGCAGCCGAGCAGGAGCAGGACCAGGCAGCCGAAGACGAAGATACGATTCACCGTTGATCTCCTGACTAGCGCCTCTGCGGACCAGTCTAGCATGCCGCTCCGTGGTCAACCTGCCTCGACCCGACCGCGGCCGCTCGCGCGGTCCCTTGATCTTCTTGCCCGAGGCGGCAACACCAGTCGAGCGCGGCGCGAGCGCGCGATGGGAATGGCGACGTAGCATATCCCTCCCCCGCTGACGCTGGGAACGCCCGATAGTCGACTGTGCGCTAACAGGAAGATAGCGCCGTGGCCCGGGTAGCCCTGCTTGGCGCAGTGCTGCCGATGGCCGTCTCCGAAAGCGGCCATTTCGGTGGACGTCCGCGTTCGAGATCAGTCACTGGCTCTTGCCGAGCCCTTCCGGGCAGTGGCGTGTCTGCGATCCCGACGTTGGAATTGCAGAAAGCAGCCGGTCGACGCTTCGAACCGCGAACTTGTGCGATCTATCCAGAGCGGTCCGGCGAATTTTCCACTGGTTCTCTGAATACTGCGGGAAAGGTGAGACCCCTCGCTGGCTGACTATTTGTCGGAGTCAGCGGGAGCGGCCTTTGCGGCCTTTTCAGGCTTCTCCTTCTTCTGCTTCTTCTCTGTCGGGGCAGGCGCTGGTGCCGCCTTCTTCGCATCCTTTGCTGCGGGGAGCTCTTTGCGCGCGAGGCTAGCATCGATGGCGGCAATGGCCTTGACGATAGCCTGATGTTTGGCCTTCAAGTGCTCATACACCTTGTCTTTCTTGAACTCCGTGGGGCCCATTCCTCGTTTCTCGAGGACGTCTTGACGCGCTTGCAGACGTACGTCGTACAGCTTCTTCTGGTTCTCTCGTGTGGCCCTTGATTGTGACGACATCGTAGATCTCCTCGCAAAAGATGTTCGCACAGTATAGGGCTTCTGCGACCAGCCTAGGGCTCACCTCGTCCCACCGTCGTGAGATGGCCTCGACCTTTCACACAGGCTCGGCCGGAGTCTGCCGGATGCGGTCGGCAGCTCTCGACCCAAACTGGTCACACACCGACCAGCTTCCGAGCGACGCGTGACGCACGAGTGCGACCACGAACTGCCCATGCGCGCGCCATCAAGGCGATCGATCCGTCACCGGCACGAGGAAGCTTCGCGCGGATTCTCTCCCGCAGAGCGACGCGGCGTTCCTCCGTGAGAGACATGGCATAGCCAGGCGCGGGTGCCTGGCCTCCTAGGAACGGCGTCCAGTAATCATCGAAGTCTCGGAATCTGGTGCAGATATCGATGGACCGCACACCGACTTCGAGAAGTCCGGCGCTCTCAAATAAGCCAGTTAGTGCATCCGGCTGACAGAGTGCAAAGCGCCGGCCTTCGTCCAGATCGAACGCGCGTGGATCTAGCTCCACTGCCGCATCCCAGAAGTAGCGCATCAATTCCATCTTGTCGGCGTAGTCCCATACGTACGCGGCGACTGTCCCGCGTGGTCGTACGGTGCGCGCCATCTCGGCAACCGCGACGACCGGCTGCGGCACGAAGTTGAGAACCAGGCCAGCGACGGCCGCGTCGAAGCGTTCGGATGCAAACGGCAGCGACTGCGCATCGGCCAGCGCGAAGGTCGCTCGTGGATCGCCGAGTTGCGATTTGGCATGCACGATGAACGCGGGGGACGGATCGACCCCTTTCACTCCATGGGGCTTGGCCCGGTGGAGGATAGCTTCGGTCAGGGCGCCCGTTCCGCAGCCAACATCCAGCCAGGCGAGCTGCGCCGGTAAGTCCAGCCACATGAGAAAGTCCTGCGCGACTACCCTGCTCCAGCGGCCGACGTACGGCTCGTACCGATCTCCGAGCGCCCATGTGTCCCCGTGCTCCACTGTCATGGCCTGCCTCGCGTTACCATTGGCCTGTCATCTGGTAGACACTTTCGGGACAGTAGCAACCCGGCTCTTCCCAAGAATTCGGTGTTGCATAGGCTGACCGTTCGTCAGGTTACATCCGGAATGATCGAGGAGGCCGGTGCGACATGCGCGAACGGACTCGGCCCCAGCCAGCCCCGTACGCTCCGGACCCACCGCGGCGTTCCGATGAGTTGTATCAATCCCTTCTCGCGGGCTTGCGCAAGGGAGCAATCACCCATCCAGATCTTGGTCATGCTTCGTAGGTCGGTGATAATCGAGAGATCCGGCTCGTGCCCCGGGTCCTCAAGGCAGAGCTCTACCTCCCCGTCCCGTACGACCAGCCACCAATGTTTCATCCCCCTTTTGGCGTCCGGAAAAACAAATGACATCACGCCCGTCTCGCCTGGCATGTGCGCTGTCCGGACACAGCGGCGGATATCCCACATGAGAAAACTTGCGTCGAGGTCGTCCGCCGCCATCTTGCTCCGCGTCCAGCGCTGTCCCCAAGTGCCGAGTTGAACGATCAGCGGCCTCAATTCCTCCGCTGCAGGGGTGAGGCGGTACTCGTGGGACCTGCCGTCCGGCGCTTCCTGCTGCACGAGCAGGCCATGTTCGACGAGCGACTTGAGTCGCTGCGCCAGCACGGAGGGAGACATGAGGGGAACGCCGCGGCGCAGATCATTGAAGCGCTTGCTGCCCATCAGCAGCTCCCGCACGACAAGTAGGGTCCAACGCTCGCCAAGCAATTCCAGTGCTTTTGCGATCGGGCAGTACTGGCCGTAGCGAACCATCGTGCTTCGCCCCCCTCTCGGCAAGTTTAGGCCCGATCTGCTGAAGGGATCAACTACGAATTTCGTACCGAACCCGACAGCTCGCTTGGCACTGCGATGTCAGCGCGTAGAGGTCCATCGAGCGCATCACTGCACGTCGTTAGGAACTTCGACTTTAGAACTTGTCTGCGGCTCTTCTCGCGGCTAACTTGCGCAAGAGATTTGCGACCCCTTTTGGAAGGCAGAAAACTTGGCGGGGGAGGAAGCATGGACGATGCACGACGACACGGAAGCGCTGCCTTTAGCGCTCCGACCCGCGGCCATGTACGAGGAATTGCCCTGTCCGTTGCACTGTGGATGCTCGCGCAGGTATGGCCAGACAGTCGGTGCTTAGCCGACGATGAAATGCAAGCTCCGGGTGGGACAGAGGAGGAGCGCATCATCGAAGTCGAGTCAATTGGACGGTGGTTGCGAGCACATTTCTCGTCCGATGAGCTGACGCAGTTGCGGGCTGACGACATCAAAGTAGGGCGACACTACTGCGGCTGCTACGACCAACCGACCAGGCACTACCCTTATTCCATTGTTGTGATCGCAACTCCCAGAGGAGATCTGATTACAAGACCAGAAGGCGTCGAGACGTCGGTCAGATTCACCCCACTGGCCGTCAGGCATGGAGAGAGGTACTGCGATGTGGACTCGGAGCATTGCTTCGGCAGCTTTCCCGACATCTGCTCGTTCACGGACTATCGCTACGGGCCCTACCTGGGGCAGTACTTCCCCACGTGCAAGATGGATGACGACGAGCAGACCGTGATGACACATGGTAGGTGATCATCATCGACGAGTTTGCGAGAGTTGCTGCGCCAGCGATTGCCGAACGTGTATACGCGATCGCGACAAATGCCAACTTCACAGGGTGAAGAATCCACGAATCATCTCGGCCCGTTGCTGCGTTCCGATGACCCCGGCCAGGCCCTGAGTAACGAACGTCCTCTGGTCGATAGCTGTCCCTAACGACTGACAGATCTCGACCCCGACCCTGCCGCCCGGCTTTCCTGAGAGCAGCCAATCAACGCCGAGGATGAGGACCGGCGCCACATTCGCGTCACAGCACAGCGATGGCGACAAGGTTGGCGAGTTGGGTTACGCCGGGTCCGCCGCCCGGCCCACGCAGATCAACGCCAGAGCCGAAGCTCTGCCGTGGTCGAACCTGCTAGCGCGAAGGTAAGGCCGGAGTCGCGGGAACGGTCAGGGCCTTGGGAACCGTGGCCGAGGCCGATGCGGGATGAGGGCAATCTATCACCGCACCAGGTGCCAAGTTCCCGAGGCCTTGAACTGTTGCGGACGCGTCGCAGTAGATGTCTTCGACCGCGTTCCCAGTAAACGTACCGCCCGACAAGAATGCGAACGATACGTCCAGGGCATAGAGTCCGAATTGGTTATTGGTAACGGTTGGATTCGCAAAGTCTAGGAGCCTGGATCCCGATTGGAGGAAGATTCCCGGGCCACCATTGCCGCTGATCGTCACGCTTGGGCCGTAGAACTCGAGATTGGCCGCCTGGACCAGCATTCCGGCCCCGCTGCTGCGTTGCACGGTCACCTGACCAAAGTTGCCTACTGCGCCATTGACGATGTTCACGCCATTTGAAGATCCGGAAGATTGGAGACCGATGTACATGACGGTTAGCGAAGAGATATCCAACACCGAACCGGCGGTTGCTAGTAGCCCGGTTCCGTCGGTACCCTCAATCGTGATGGGACCGTTGCGAAGAGAGCCGGCGGTAATGAACAGACCGGCTCCTCCAAGAAAACCAGTCGCTGCCCGTACGCCATTGATGGAGAGGTTGTTCGCTACGACGGCCCTGGCTCCATATAGAGCAATCCCGAGGTCAACAACGTCTTGAACGACGACGTTGTCCAGCAGCACGTCTGACCCGTCAACGGTGATCGCAGCGTTGAACAACCCGGCGCCGGCTTTCGTACCCTGGACCGTATCGCCGATGAAACGGCAAGAGCTGAACTGCGTGCAGAGAACCCCGATGCCGCCTTGAATGATGAAACCTTGAACCTCGACACGCTGTGAGTTCCAGATCTGGATCACCCAGTCATCAACGCCGGAGACCCCTTCGATGACTGCGCCGTGCTCCGCGACCAGAGTTAGCTGGTCGAACCCGCGAATGACGAGATTCTCAACGCAGTGCCCGCTTACATGCACGATATTTGTCGCGGCCGGATCGAGCCCCTTGAGCACGGCTGCGACCTGTCCGTTGGGTCCATGGGAACGACAGTTGACCTTAGTGTCGCCCGCCCGCGCAACGGGCATGAGCAAGCTAAGTGCGATCCCGCATGCTGCGAGCGCTGCTGTTGCGTAACGCATGACTAGCCCTCCTCTCTAGGACTGATCCTCGATCCAGCTTCTGGCTGGTCCCCGCCAAGTCGCTCCTCCCGGTCTGTGGCGGTCCCTACGGCATTCGTGGTGCGGTGTTGCCGTTACCATCTTCTCGCCTGGCCTGCCGACGAATTCGCAACAAGGCACACTAGCGCGCGAGAACATGGGGAGTTGTGATCTGCATCAAGGGCCACAGTACGGCTCGCGGGCCGCGCGACGATGACACGAGACTGCGCGACGCCTGGCCATGCTCGCGTGATCGGCTGCCAGCTATTGTGTTTTTCCCTGCCGGTCCTATACTGAGTGCGCCGCATTGGGAGGAAGTGCCCGGCTCAGACGGTCACGAAGGGAGCGGCCCGCCACCCCGAGATGCTTATCGAACGAGCCTCAGGAATCTGAGCCACGCTCGGCCATCGCCCTCAAAGTTAAAACCTAGAACAAACGAGGTGATCTGGTGAAACAGACTTTCGCTGTCGCATGTTTCGCCGTCTTGATTCCCATCGCGCACGCGGATCAGGGAGGCTTCGCGAACGCAGGCGGTACCCTGTCAGGTGGGACGAGCGTGGCGAACCCACCGGGAACGTTGACGATCGGCGGCGGGGCGCTCACGTTCCTGTCCAGCAACGGAAGCATCGCCATCAACGCCACTTTCGCCAGCAGCTCGACTGTCGAGAGCTGCGCTGGGGGCGGCCGGGGCGGTCACGTGACCTGCAGCTTCACCTTCAGGGGGACGTTCAGCGGCACGCTTACGCTGAATGGAGCGACGCAGGCGATCAACGGCTCGACGTACCAACTGTACGGAACGAACGGTGTGGTCGTTTCCGGGACTACCGGTTACAACTCCGCGTACACACCGTTCTACTTCTCGAACACGGGCCAGATCCTGCGCTCCGATGATTTGAGCGGGACCAATCTCATTACCTACGGCGCACAAGGCGGCGATGTCGGGCAGTTCTACGGTGCTTACGGCATCGCGGTCGATTCCGCCGGCCGCATCTACGTTGCGGATACGTACAACTCCCGCATCGTCCGCATCGACGACATGAATGGAACGAACTGGACCAGCTTCGGCGCCTACGGCGCAGACGTGGGACAGTTCAACGATCCCTCTGGCATCAGCATCGATCCCGCCGGCAGGATCTATGTGATGGACACCGGCAACAACCGCCTCGTCCGCATGGACGACATGAGCGGCACGAACTGGACCGAGATGAGCGGGACCGGCTCCGGCGTCGGCCAGTTCGCGCAATATGTCGCGGCCGTCGCTTTCGACGCCAGCGGACGGATCTATCTTGCCGATACCGGAAACAAGCGCATTGTCCGCATGGACGACATGAGCGGGACGAACTGGACCACGCTGACGCAGTCTCCGGTCATAGGCATCTACATCTATAGCTTCGGATCGCCCATCGGCGTTGCCGTAGACGCGTCGGGAAGGATTTACGTCGCCGATGCTTCCCTGCCGTCCGTGATCCGCGTCGACGATATGACGGGGGCCAATTGGACGTCCATCAGCCTGGGCTCCGGAGCGACACCGCACAGCATCGCGATCGACTCGAGCGGAATGGTTCTTGTCGGTGGCGGCGGGGCCCAAATTGTCGACAGCATGGCAGGCGTTCTGTCCTCGGCCAGCGCGCTGACCCAGGCATATGGCCCGTATTACGTGTTCGGCGCCACACCCGTTCCTGTGTCGAGCCCGCCTCCTTCCGCAATCAACTTCTCGGCTGCGTCCTTGACGTTCGCGCAGAACGTCGGGACCAGCAGCGCTCCCCAGACCGTCACGATCGCTAACTTCGGCGGCAGTCCGCTGAACGGATTGAAGGTCTCTACGAGTGGCAGCGGGTTCTCCGCAACGAACGATTGTTCGTCGCCGCTCACTCCGGGGTCGACCTGCACGATTTCCGTCTGGTTCACCCCGGTCGTGGCTGGCACTGTGACGGGGTCTTTGACCGTGAACGATGATTCCGGGAACTTGGGACCAACGCAGATCGTGCCGCTCAACGGTACGGGAACGGCGCCGGCTGCAGCCCTGACTCCAGCGAGCCTGTCCTTCTCCTCGCAGGCCGCGGGGACCGTGAGCACCGCAAGGACCGTCTCCTTGCAAAGCGCTGGGACCGGTCCATTGCAGGTTTCGAGCATCACCGTGACGCCGCCGTTCAGCCAGACGAACAATTGCAATGCGAGCCTGGTGCCTGGTGCTTCCTGCACCATCGCGGTTTCGTTCGCGCCGACAGTGGTCGGTTCAGCATCCGGAACGGTCACGATCGCGGACAACGCCGGGATCCAAACCGTCGGCCTCACCGGAACCGCCAGTGCGCCGGTCAGCCTGTCGGCAACCAGCTTGAGTTTCGGGACGTTGGCTCTCGGCAATACGAGCTCGGCGAGGACGGTGACCGTGACGAATCGTCTGAATGTGACGTTGAACATCAGCGGCGTGACGGCGAGCGGTCCGTTCGCGGTAGCAAGCAATACATGTGGGTCGAGCCTCACCCCTGGGGCGAAGTGCGTGGTCGGCGTGACGTTCACTCCGGTCGCACTGGGCTCGGCGAGCGGTGTCTTGACGATCGGTGACGACGCCGTCACGAGTCCTCAGACGGTGACTCTGAGCGGAACTGGCAGCGCGCCCGTGACGCTCTCGCCGGGCAGCTTGAGCTTCAACTCCGTTGCCGTGGGCAACACGAGCTCGGCCAAGACCGTGACCGTGACGAATCGGCAGAACGTAGCGTTGAACATTGCGGAGATCGCGGCGAGCGCAGAGTTTGCGGTGGCCAGCACCACCTGCGGCGCGAGCCTCGCCGCGGGTGCGAGCTGCACGGTCGGCGTCACGTTCTCCCCGACAGCCACTGGCTCCGCCGCCGGCACGCTAACGCTCGTCGACGACGCAGCAACCAGCCCGCAGGTCCTCAACCTCTCGGGCACCGGGCGGTAAGGCGGGTCGGCTCCATCCGTAGCGCCTGCCAAGCGTGCGTAGCGTTGGGAGCGCCGGCCGCCCTGCCGCAGTCCAGCGGCAGGGTCCCGCTCGCGTGCCGCGTTGCTTCCCACCCACCGGTGCCCACCCACTTGTCATCGCGCTCCGGACGGCGGCTCGCGGGGTGCGAGTTGCAACTGCCCGATACCGCGAAGTTGCCGGATGTTGCCCGAAGCAGCCCGCGAAAGCGTCCATCCCCCTGAGCGTCCGCTTTCGAAGTCAGTCACTGGCTGTTTGTCGACCCACAACTGCCGTCTGAGACCGTCCGCTATGAGACCTGCGTCTGGCCGGACCAAAGCCACCGAGATCACATTAATAACGATGCCGTCTTCCAACAGTTTGACGCAAGCTAACCAAGCGAGCGTGCCCGATTTTTGCGGGGTGCGCGCGGGCACAAACGGTGTGAACGGCGAGAGTTTGTGTCTTCGCGTTCCCCGTCGCTGCGCGCCACGACCAGGTCAATGCGCGATTTGAATCACAGCGCTAGCGGCCGCTGCAGTTGCCTCCCCACACTCCGATATAGACCGGGATCAAGACCCCGCCTTGCTCCGCGACGTCCGTTCGTATCGTCATCTCCCAACCAGACGACTTTACGTTCACATACTTGCCGGTGCCGCTAATCAGTTTCCATGCGGTGCCACCGGAGGAGACTTCGCTGGTCCACGTGTCCCCCTCTGCGTCCTTGTAGACGGTGTGTGAGGTTTTTGCGTCCCAAACACCGATGGCCATGTGCGAGGGCGCACTGCGGTCGTCATCCAAATTTACGGCCGTAGTCCCGACCACAACAAATTGTCCGGTACAGTTGTCGTCGGCCCTACCGACGTTCGGCAAAGCGAAGCTGACGGCCATAGCTCCCAGGCAAGCGAGCATCCTTGTGGTTCCCATAGATTCTCCCATCGAGCAGTAACAGGTTGCCGTGCTCGCAAATGCGGAGGCACTGACGCTCTGGCGCCTTGGACTTTTGGTCTCTTATCGGACAGGTGGTCGACGCTCATGCTATTCCCGAGCCCGTCGACTCGGTTTGAGCCAGCGCAAAACGGGCCATTGCGGCGAACTTAACACGCCCTTGGCGTTGAGCTCGGAGCTTTCTAGGTCCCAAGGGAGGGTCTGGTCGGCAAGATTTGCTTGCCCTCGGCACTTCCGAGTTACTTGTCTCAAGATCAGGCGCAGCGGCTCTTCGTACAGCGTGAGTGACGAATGGAGTGCGGAGCCGAACGGCTGCTTCTGGGCGAATTAGGCGATGCGCTTGATCGATTGCTCATGTGGCCGGGGCGGTAGCTCACAACCGCTGGCCGCCGAGCGCGGCGATCAATGCCCGATCTTCAACGCCCTGCTGCGCTCCTCGCGATCTGCAGGAAATCGCCCGAAGTGTGGCCTATCGCACCGATGCCTCGACAGCCGCCGTCGATCTTGTGTTCGATCAAGCCGTCGATCCGGCGCCGACAGTCCCTTCGCCGTAGATCGCCAAGCCCGTCGGAGTGGCTTCGGGTCCCAGCTCTGCACTCGCCGCCCGAATCACGGCGCGAACCTGTCCGGATTGCGCTCTACCGACGTCAGCTGTCCCGGGAAATGCTTCGCAACCCCTTACCCAGCCCCCACCGGCCGACCAGGCGCTCGGCTTGAGCCCTCCCGCGACAAGTGATACGGTTGAAGCTCGCCCTATCCTTGTCCGTTATCCTTCTCGATCCTTGCGTAGAATCCATCCACCCATGTCGCCGCTCGGAACCGAGCAGTCAGCCGCGGAGTCTATAGCGGGATCTTGCGGTGCTTGGGTTACGGCGTTGAGGAACATGGAATTGATCGGGCGAAAGGCACTCGGAGCGGCCTCATCGGTTTGCAGCGTCCTACTGGTTGGTGCGATCCTTCAGACGGTCCCGATCGCCAACGCCGACTACATCCCGCCGTCGCAGGTCGTAGTCAAAACCAAGTCGTATCAGCCGCAGGAAACAAACTTCGCACGGGGATCCTACGATTATCAGATCTCCTGGCAGGGGATCCCGGTGGGCGACGCGTGGATACGAATCGGCACTGCTTACCGTGACGGGAAGAGGATGTTCGACGTCGAGGCGACGGCGCGCTCCAGCAAGCTGGTGAGCCTGTTCTATGAGCTTCGGCATCGGAGCGAGAGTGTCTTCTCTGCACGGGAGATCAAGCCGGTGGAGTTTCTCTCCCAGCAGACGGAAAATTCCAGGTTCAGCCATCTCGAGATCAACTTCTCGCCGGATGGTTGGATCCATGCCAAGTCCACCAAAGGAAGATCCAACGGGCCAGAGAACTCCGCGGAACTCTCATTCAAACCGGAGAACCCCACCTTCGATCCCATTTCGGCGACGTTTCTCGCTCTCAGCCTTCCGATCGATCCCGCCGAGGATCTCAGCTTCGACGTGTTCAACGGCGAGCACCGGTACCTGATCTCCTTTCATGTCGAGGGGCGAGAGAAAGTCACGGTTGCCGGCAAGCAGTACGATGCATACAAGATCAAGCCGGTGGTCAGAAAGCTCACCGATACGGCCGGGGAGAAACGCCTGCGGAAAGCCTACCTCTGGGTCTCCGCCGAAGGGAGCCGAGAGGTCCTGAAACTCGAAAGCGAGGTCTTGATCGGTTCGGTCAGCGCGAAGCTCGTCCGCTTCGTTCCCGATACCTCACCGGAAGCCGACGCCACCGCCGGCCGGCTCGAACACCCGATGCAGAACCAATAGGGCCCTTGCCGCCAGGAGGGTCTGACCTTTGCCCCAAGGCGATCGAACGGCACACTGAGCCGTCCGATGCTGACTCTTCACATCGGTCAGGCGAACCGCACTCCGGCGACCATGAACGGACCCAAGAGCTGCCCGTCCACATACTCGTGGACGGGCAGCAGAGGGTGGACTAGACGCTTAGCGTCGAAGAGTCAGCACCATCTCCGAATGGAGATCGAAGCATATCGCTGGAGCCTCGAGACTCGACCCATTCCGGCCTCTCGCATATTCCCGAGACTGTCCTTCGCCGCTGAGGCTGTTTGCTACCACGCTGCAACCGGATTCCCTGGCGAGCCCGTCGCGCCCACCAGCTTGAGCGGCGCCCATGCGAACAGGAACTCGTACGCCTGGTTGCTCGACAGCTCATCGAGATCGAGATTCTCGAAGTTGCTGATCCCACGCCGGGCGATCAGGTTCATGTGGCAGTACGCGAATCCCGTCGAGGCGAACCCTTTCGCGAAGTCGAGCGCTTCCAATCCCCAGGTGTCCGAGCCGATCATGGAGATCTTCTTCGCGGCGAGATAATCGCATAGCTCTGGCGCTGCTCCGGGTTCGCCGGAGTTGAATTCGGCGGTATCCTTCGCCAGTTGCTCGTCGCTCTTCACCTTCTCGCCGACCGGGCGGCCCAGATGGTTTGTCTTCCACAGGCTGTTCCAGCCGGTGCGCAGCAGCACCACGTCTCCTTTTGTCGCATCTGCAGTGCCCTGCATCCTCAAGGCTGCCTTGTAATCCTCGACCGTGATGGCGTAACCCTTGGGCAGGCGCGCCATCCCCTTGAGCGCTGCCACGTCGACGAGGATGCCACGCGTGAAGAATCCGCCGGCTTTCTCGGTACCGTTCTTCCTGAGGCCCCGTGGGGTATCGACGTCTTCGAGGCGCACGCCGTTGTAGAAGTAATTGCCGTCCTTCCAGCCCGGCTTACCCTGGATGCGGATCATGGGATGCGCGAAGCCGTCCCACTGCGTGCCCACTTGCCCGATCTCGGCGGTGAGCAGTTCGTCCATGAACGTCTGCGCGAATCCGCCGCCCGGCCAGGGCAGTGGGCCGTGGGTCGGCGCACCCGGGATGCTCAGCGCATAGGTGCGGCCGGGGACCAGCGGCATCGCGTTGCTGTACGGCATGCCGAGCAGCGCCATCTTGCCTTTCTTGACCAGTTTAGCCGCCTCGATGCGCTTTTCAGGCGTGATGTACTGTGAAGCACCCATCTCGTCGCTGGCGCCGAACTCGCTCGGCCACCAAGGCTCGTCGACGGGATTGTTGCCTGCGAGAGCGGTGACGGCAAACAAGCTCGATATCGCGACCATGCTCAGTCTAGGCTTCATACTGGTCTCCTCCGTAGAGTCTTGTTAGGGATGGAGGGGTCCGGCATGCGGGTTAAGGAACGGCGGCTCTTCCCAGCACCGCCGACGACACTCGCGGCCAGCTCGTCGTGAGCGAAGCGGCTCGAAGTCTTCCTGATCGGACTTGAGCCGCCGCCAAAGATTGGAGTAGCGCTCGAGGTACGGCGAGCCGACCATATCATGTCTCCCGGGAGGCCTCAAGGTGACCCGTTGCGCTGCTCCGCGGGAACTGAGGAGGTGCATGAGGGCGCATCCATCGCCCTGGCGCTCACGTAATCGCTGGATCGCTGCGCTGTGATTCGCAGCAGAGTATGACAAGCGGTTGCCCATGCCGCGAACCTCGCAGACCGACGCGGCGCAACCACTCGCGCGCCTCCAGGGCAAGCGCTCACCACAGCGCCAAGCGCTTCGGCGGAGACGGGCCCAGACCGCCTCGGCAGTTCGGGCAGACATTCCGGAGCACCGTTTCCACACGGATGCGGCACGACGTACACTCGAAGCTGCAGATCATCGCTTCGGTCGAGTCCGCGGGCGGCGACGCCTCGCCGGGTTCGCAGACGAGACCAAGTTCGAGCATGGGAGCCTGCCTATGGACATCGGTAAGCAGATGGGCGCAGCGCAAACCTGTGATCGCGCGAGGTCGCTACGCCGACACTTTCGGCCATTGGTGGCGGGCCCAATCCATCGGCCGGCGCTCGCCAATCTGTGTCTTGACCGGCGGCCTCCACCCGCAAAGCGACCGTCGGCCCCGGTGGCTTGCAGGGAGAACCATCGTAACCACCTGCGCTTGCACTGAATTGCCTACGACGCCCGGCAAATGAAGCTCCGAAGTCTCGCCCAATCCCGGCGCGCAGTGGCGGTTGCTTTGCTGCTCCAGCTCGCGGGGCTCGCAGCAATCTCCGGGACCAGGGCTGCGCAGGCCGAGGCAGCACCGGCCGGCACGACCTCAGAGAACCCGTGCGTGGAGCAGTTTCGTTCGGGGCGATCGGCGTGGGTCGAGTGCTACGGAGCGTTCGAGACCGACTCCAGCGCACAGGAGGAGTTGGCGAACCTGACTTTCGAGCTCATCAAGGGCGCAAGATGCAGCGGCACCATGCGCGTCCGGCGCGCGGCCCTCACCAAGGCGGTCACGGACAACGGGGTCCTGGAGCTGGACCCGCAAGACATCTTGTGCGTTCTCGCCACGAGTATGGACGCCAGCCCGGAGGTCGTCATCACGCTGGCGCCAAAGATCACTTTCCGCGACAAGCGTGCCCTAGACGTCTCTCCGCGGCTGCTACGCATCTCCAGTCTTCCCGAGTTCCTGATCGCTCCGCTCCGATCCGGTGCCGAATCGGCATTTGTCCGAAAGCAGCTGGTCAAGGAACTGAATCGCGTTTTGGAGCAGGCGTTTCCGCGCTAACGCGTTGCGTAGGAGCCCGCGTTACGGTTGCCTCGTCGAATGTCTCTGCAGGATGCGGACTGGATTGCTTCGCCGCTCCGCGTCCGTGCTCTTGGGCCGCCTAGACGGGCCGTTCTCCCGCGCCACCAAGTGCGGCACGCGGCGTCACCAGCACGCGGTCGATCCGCTTGCCATCCATGTCCACGATCTCGAAGCGCAGATCGTTCCACTCGAAGTGGTCCGCGATGCGCGGCATGCGCCCCAACCGCTCCAGCACGAACCCGGCGAGCGTCTCGTAGCCCGCTTCCTCCTCGCCGGGCAGCCGCGGTATGCCGAGCGTCTCCTTGAGCTCCTCCAGCGACAGCATGCCGTCGAGGAGCCAGGAGCCGTCGTCGCGGCGCACGATCCTGGGCTCGGGCACCTCGCCCAGCGCGGGCAGCGCGCCGACGATGGCCTCGAGAACCCCGGTGAGCGTGACGACTCCTCTCACCTCGCCATACTCGTCGACCACGAGCATCATGTGCTCGGGCGTGGTGCGGAACATGTCGAGCGCGGTGAGCGGAGAGGTCGTGTCCGGAATATAGGCCACCGGGCGCAGCGCCGCTTCGATGTCGAACGGCTCCTCGGACAGGATGCGTACGAGCAGATCTTTCGACTGCACCAGCCCGATCACCTCGTCGAGACTCTCGCGCGCGACGGGAAAGCGCCCGTGCGGGCTGGAGATGATCTTGCGCTTGTTGACCTCCACCGGATCGTTGAGATCGAGCCAGACCATCTCGCTGCGCGGCGTCATCAGCAGGGAGATGCTGCGGTCGGCGAAGCGGATGACGTTGGTAAGCAGGTCTTGCTCGGCCTTGAGCAGCACGCCGGCGCGCGTGCCCTCCTCGATCATGGATCGGATCTCCGCTTCCGTGATCGTCGGCCCCGACGGCGCCCGAGCGTGCACGAGCTTGAGGAAGAGATCGACCGAGACCCCGAGCAGCCGCACGGCGGGATAGGTCAGGCGAGACAGCACCCACATCGGCCGTGCGACGACGCGTGCGATCGCCTCCGGGTGATACAGCGCAAGCCGCTTGGGGACCAGCTCGCCCACGACCAGGGAGACATAGGTGATGACGATGACCACCAGAGCCAGAGCGAGCCCGGCGCTATGGGGTGCCAGCGCGGGGAAGCGGCTCAGCCGCAGCGCGACATCGCTGCTCACCGCGCGTTCGCCGACCGCACCGAGCAGCACCCCGACCAGAGTGATCCCGATCTGGGTCGTCGAGAGGAACACGTTGGGCGCGTTGTGCAGCTCGAGCGCGACCGCTGCGCCGCGGTCACCGGCGCGCAGACGCTCGCGCAGCCGCGTACGGCGCGAAGCGACAATCGCCATCTCCGACATGGCAAACGCGCCGTTCAACAGGATCAGGAGCATGAGGGCGAGCAGGGACATGGCGGTTTCACATCTTGGGAGGCGGAGAGCTGGCGATTGTACTCGGCCCGCCGCACGTGGTGAATGATCCCGCGACTGGGGATGCAACCGGAGCAGCTCGCGGCCGCGCAGGCCGCGACGTTACATCAGCTCGGACGCGACCGGCGAGGCCCGCCTGGCGGCGTAGATACAGTGGGCAGGATTACGACCGTGAACCAATAGTCCTGCAGCTTCCTCACTGCGTCCACGAATTTCTCGAAATCGACCGGCTTGGTGATGTAGGAGTTGCAGCGCAGCTTGTACATGGTTGCGATGTCTTCTGCCTCGTAGGACGTGGTCAGCACCACCACCGCAAGATGCTTGAGCGCTTCGTCCTTGACGATCTCTGCCAGGACTTCGCGACCGTCCATGACGGGCAGGTTGAGGTCGAGCAGAATCAGGTCGGGCGTGGGCGCGTCCGCATACGGCGGCTGCTTGCGCAGGAACGCCATGCACTTCTCGCCGTCATCCACGTGATGCAGGTTGACGATCAGCTTCGCCTGCTCGAACGCCATCCGGGTGAGGAAGACGTCGTCCTCGTTGTCTTCCACCAGGAGGATCTCGGCCGGCCTACTCGCCGCAAGCGCGTCGGTCATGATCTCGCCTGGCTGCCATCCGGGATGGTGAAGAAAAACGTGCTGCCCGCGCCCGGCTCGGAGTTCACCCACATCGTGCCGCCGTGCCCATGGACCACGCGGCGGCATACGGCTAATCCGATCCCGGTGCCGGGATACTTTTGCTGGGTGTGCAGGCGGCGAAAGATCTCGAAGATGCGCTCGTGATGCCTGGGGTCGATCCCGATGCCGTTGTCCGACACCGAGAACACCCACGCATCGTCCTGCCTGGCAGCCGATACATGCACCCTCGGCGGCCGCTCGCCATGGTATTTGATGCCATTGCCGATCAGGTTCTGGAACACCTGGACCAGCTGCGCCCGATCGGCGAGCACCGTGGGAAGCGAATCGGCTGTGACCTCGGCCCCAGCCTCGCGTACTGCAGCTTCCAGCAGCCGGACCGCGTCGTCGAACACCGCGCGGCAGTCCGTGGGTTGGAATCGCTGCCCCTGAGAGCCGAGGCGCGAGTACGAAAGCAGGTCCTCGATCAGCCTGTCCAGTCTGCGCGCTCCTGCTACGGCACGTTGGGTCAGTTCAACCGCATCCTGGCCGAGGTGGACGGCATACTTCTTGTGCAGCAGCTCGATGAACCCGCCGATGGCGCGTAGCGGCGTGCGCAGGTCGTGCGATGCGACGTAAGCGAACTGTTGCAGATCCAGGTTGCTGCGCTCCAGCGCTTCCTGCGCGCGCACGCGCTCCGTGACATCGCGGAGGATCACGGTGTAGAGCTTGCCGCCGCTCTCGGCAAGCTGCGAGATCGAGGCGTCGATGGGAAATTCCTCGCCGGTGCGCCGCAGCCCGGTCACGATACGGTCGGCCGCCATGCGTCGCGAGCGCACGCTCACTCGGCCGAACTCCTTGATGTGCGTCGCGTGAGCGATGCGAAATCTCTCGGGAATGAACTGCTCCACAGGCGCGCCGATCGCCTCGGCACGCGGACAGCCGAATATGCTCTCGGCGGCGGCGTTGAACAACACGATGCGCTGGCTTTCGTCGACCGCGATGATGGCATCCATCGCGGATTCGAGGATGCCGCGCAGGCGCGCTGCGCTGCGCTCGGCGGCTGCATGCGCCGCCTGTATCTCGTCGACTTTGCTGGCCAATTGCTGTTCGGCCTGCTCGGCGCGGTCTCGAGCGAGCGCGGCCTGCTGGGCCTGCAGCACGGCCTCGTGCCGCTGCAGGCTCAGCTCTTCGGTGCGCTCTGCGACGCGGCGCTCGAGGTGTTCATTGAGCCGGCGCAGCGAATCCTCCAGTTGCTTGCGCTCGGTGATGTCGCTCATCAGCACGTAGTAGCCTGCGACGCGTCCGGGCTCCACGAAATCGGGGACCAAAACGGTTTCGACATGGCGCTGCACATCGCATTCGATCAACTTGCGCTCGAACACCACGCGCTCACCCGCAAGTACCCGATCGCTGTACTGCTCGACCGTGCGGTATCCCTGGTCACCGAGGATCTCGCGCACGCTGCGTCCGAGCGCGCGGTCCCCCGGCACGCCGTACCACTGTTCGAAGGTCCGGTTGACGAAATGATAGCGGCGCTCGGCGTCGACGTAGGCGATCAACGCGGGCACGTTGTCGGCAATCGCCCTCACGCGCTGCTCGCTTTGCCGCAACGCGATTTCTGCTTGCTTCTGCGAGGTGATGTCCGTGGCGATCCCGACCACGTAGGCGCCGTCGGCCATTTCGATCCGATGCTTGCTCTTGAGCAGCCACGCCGTGCTGCCGTCCGGACGGGTGATCTGCGCCTCGGAGAAGAGCGGACGATCGCTGCGCAGGGCCTCGTCGTCCTCGGCCCAGAACTGAGCGGCCTGCTCCGGTGGATACACGTCCGGATCGCTTTTGCCCAGGAGTGTCGAGCGGTCCCGCTGCATCAGCTCGCAATAGCGGCTGTTGAGCAGCACCCAGCGGTGCTGGCTGTCCTTCACGAAGACGGACTGGGGAATGCCGTCGAGAACGCCGTCGAGAAACCTCCGCGCGCGCTCCACGGCCAGCTCGGCGTTTTTCCGGTCGGTGATGTCCTGGAACTGAGAGACGAAGTAGAGCGGTTGGCCTTGTTCGCCGCGTACCAGCGACACGCTGAGCGCGATATGAACGACGTGGCCGCGCCGGTGAATGTAGCGCTTTTCCCTTTGGAACGATTGGATCTCGCCGTCAAGCAACCGGCGCACGTATTCGAGGTCGGTATGCAGGTCGTCCGGATGCGTGATGTCCTGAAACCGGAAGGCACGCAGCTCCTGCTCGGAATACCCGACGATCTCGCACAGCGCCGGGTTGACGCGAAGCCAGCTCCCGTCCGGCGCCAACAGGGCCATCCCGATGCGGGTGTGCTGGAATGCATTCTCCGTCTGCTGCCTGCTCGCCACCTCTTGCACCAGCGCGGCCTGCGCAGCCTCGAGCTGCGCCGTGCGCTCCGCGAGCTGCTGCCCAAGCGCCTGGTTGAGCGCTTCCAGTGCCGATACTTTCGAGTGGATGCTATCGCTCGTCAGCCGCTGCCGGACGCTCATGACACAGGGGTACAGCGCTCAAAGACGAGCATTCCGGCGAACGAGAACGGTGAGGACCAACCCAAATCGCATGCGCCCGGCACGGGGCTTCGGACGTGTCGCAATCGGCTCAACGGGAACCCTCGGCTTGTCGAACATGGATCGATCACGAAGGTGACCCCCCCGACTCCCTAGCCGATGACGGCATTGTAACCCTTCCCGGCCGGGGGCAGCGGCGCGGTCACCGAGGCCAGCCGTAAGTCTATTCTCCTGCACCGGAGAGGCACTCGAAGTAGTATGGGCGCCGTTTAGCCGGAATTCGATTGCACCCGCTCGAACGGACGCCCGAGGGCCGATCCTTACTGTCCTGCCGGGCGCAGGCGATCGACGAGCCGGAGGCTCCATGCTCCATTAACGCCAGCCGCCTGCATCCGGGGCGGCACCCGTCAACTTCAGGAGAACGTCATGACGAAAGAAGAGCTGAAGCAACAGAACGCAGAGCTGATCGAGCTGCTGGTCCTGCTGCGCGATCAGATCGACGACAAGCTCGAGGAGCTGGAGGAGGCCGCAGAGGAAGAAGACGAGGAGGAAGACGAAGAGGACTGACCCCGCGGCGCCCGGGTAAGCTCGCCGTAATGAGCGGCCGTTTACTTCACGGCGCGCCGGGGATCGGCACGTCGTCCGCCGGACCGGCGTAGCGCACTGCCAGTCTCGCAGCACTGCCGGCGCCAACCCACACGTCGGTGATGAAGAGGCTGCGGCGCGGCGTGCGCCGCGCGAGAAAGCTGACGACGGCCACGTCGCCGAACGCGTGCACGGCCATCTGCTCGATACCGTACGAGGCGTCGGCAGCCCCTAGCGAACGCCGGATCCAGTCGGACCTCGGTATCGGTGCGCCAGGACGCGCGCCAACCCTCATCTCGAAGTCGTCGGTGAGGATGCGCTCGAGGGTGGCCGCGTCGCCTGTGCGCACCGCGTTGACGAGCGCCGCCTCGAGCGCGCTGAACTGCTGCACCAGCCGTGTCACCGTCGGGATGCGCGGCTGGGCCTCGTCTTGCGCGAACGCCGACCCGGCGTTCCCGATCAGGCAAGCCGCGAACAGGATCGTCCTCGCGATGGTAAGGTTCATAGCGCGATCCCGGTAGTCCGCCCGGACGCGAAGCTGCCCGGGCGGACCGCCGCCAAATGGTTAATGGGACAGCGCGCAGGAGCCGCCGTTCGCGTTGACCCACATCTGCTGGATGAGGTAGTTCAGGCCGCCGAGGTTCACGTTGGCGCTCGCGCCATTCGCAGCGACGTAGGTCGCACCGAAGTTCCAGGCGCACTTGTCGCCATTCTCCTCGCCTTTACGGTCGAACCACGCATTGAGATCGGGGTCGCTCACCGCCTCCGACAGCTCGTGGGCGATGATGCTGGCCATCGCGTCTGCACCCGCGTTCCCATTCGGGCCGACCGTCTGAGCCTCGCACGCGCTCGGACAGCGATCCGGGTTGCCCACGAAGGCATACTTGATGTCGACTCCGCTCATGGTGCCGTGCGTATGCCATCCGCAATATTGCGTGCAGAACCCCGAGCTCTCGTTCACATCCGGGGAGGTGAGAACGAAATAGACGCCGTTAGCATCCGCCGGCAACGTCCCGCCGCCGATCGCACTCGATACCACGGATGCGACCCCGGCATCGCTCAACGACTTCCCCAGCGAATAGTTGTTGTACATCTGGCCCTTGAGCACTACGGAATTGGCGACAGGGCCGGGGTTGGGGTTGGGCGCGGAGTCGTAGTAAGTCGTGTTGATGTTGTAATACGGGGAGCCGCTCAGACCATTCGCGAAGTTGTCCAGAATCGTCGTCGCGCTATTGCCGCTCCAGTTTCCGTACCAGATGTAATAGACGTTGGTCGTGCCCGACATGACCGGGCCACCGTGATAGTTGATGCCGTTCGAACCGGAACCCGGCTTGGCCTTGGCGTGGACCGGGTGATGTTCCCCCCAGCCTTTCCCGCTGGGAATCAGATCCACATCGGTATGGTCCCGGATCACCTCGGCCTGCGCCGAGGTGGATAACAGGACGGCGAAAATCAGTGTCGAGACCTGCAATTGAGCTTGAAGCCGCATACGACATCCTCCGGCAACAGAACTGGGAGTAGACCTTCGTCGGACCAGCAGAGATACGCTTCGAGAGTGAAGCAAGAGATCGCCGTGTTCATCGGTACGGGCGATCCGAACGTCGCGGGTGGCGTTCGTGTATTGCGCTTTAGTCGCGCAGGTGAGTTAACGACGTTGCACGCGGCGGCTTGACGTGCAAATGGAGCACGACGAGAAGCAACTTCGATCCGTTACACAGTCCTGAAACATTCTGGTCGCCGCACGGAGACAGCCCTGGCGCTCAGTCCCCGGGGCGGATGACGAATGCATTGCGCTCCAGAGCGTTGCGGCCCCTACGCGCGGCGGGTCGATGTGAGGGCGCGCAGTACTAGCGTTTGTGCGGAGGCTCCGCCGGCGCGGGAAAGGCGAGCGCCTGCTGCATCGGCTCGAACCGGCTCAACGACGCGGACACAACCCCGCGCGCGAGCGCTCCCTCGTCGCGGATCTCGAGCTTCGTGCACTCGTGCTCCTCGTACGCCCACCAGCGGTCGACATTGTGGCAGGCAAAGGTGAACGTACCGACGTAGAGCGAACCGGCGCCGGAGGGCACCTCGATCTGGGAAAGGCTCGACTGGCCGAACCCGAGTGCGCTGTTTTGTGCGCCGGGCATCGCGAACATCGTGCGGTGCGCCGCGAACGCGAAGTGGTAAGCGCCAGCCGGGAGCGTCACGAAGCCCCAGCCGGCCTTCGTGGAAGCCGCGTCGAGAAGACCGGAAGCGAACGGATCGCTGGAGTCGAGGGTCTTGCCGGCAGGTCCTGCATTGACCCAGAAGTACCACTTCCAGCGCGGATCCATCGACAACGGCGCCGGCACCGGCTTGCCATCGTCATCGATCTCGACCCTGAACAGCACGACCGTGCCGGGGGCTTTCCCCGCCGCCGGGGCCGACTCCGCGGGCAGACTCGTGATCTCCTTGGTGCTGCGCGCGCAAGCCGCCGCCAGAACCGCGGCCGCGAGCAGGCAGACGGTCGCCGTGACACCGCGCGCGCCGGGGACCTGCATGTGCCACCTCGTCGAGTTGCTCTGCCTCTGCATACGCGTGAGCCTACCGCAGCGACGAGCACGCCAGTCCCGTCGGGTCGAGGATCTCGCCCTCCATTGCGGTCAGTCGCGGTCTACGCTGCGTGGAAGATACAGTACCACGTCGTGCGGACCGAGGCTTCGGGCACGATCCACGTCGTCACGCGAGCAGATGACGCAGCGATGGAGCTTTACGGAGGCGGTTCCGAAGCGCTCGAGGCGGCTTCATCGGCGTGGATGGCGCGGGCAGCGTAGGCCCCGGCGCCGCGCCGGCCGCTCGCGGGGGGGCTGTCGGGTTCGGCCCCGATCGCCGCGATCGATGCAGGCGGCCCGGTCGTTACCGCCAGGTCCCGTCCGACTGGCACACCTTGTTGCCGACGCGCGATCCGGTCGAGTAACGCCGCCCCTGGTAGTCGCAGTCCGCCCAGGCCTGGGCGATCGTGCACAGGATCAGCAGTCCTGCGCACAACAGCTTGCTCATGGCTATCTCCTTCGTCGCTTGGTTTCGTCTCGATCCTCCCGCAGCGCCATCAGCATCTTCTCGCTGCGTGCGGGCTCGACCCTGCATGATGACAACATATCGCGCCCCGCATCCACCGCCGCCTCGTTCGCAACGATCGCCATGGCCTGCGGGTGCGCTCTCGCCAGGACCTCCTCATACCCGCCGCAGCCCTGGCAGTCTTCGAACCACGCTCCGGTCTCACCTACGATCAACATGCGGTCCCCTGCCGGGCTCAATTCCCCCATTCGCTCCGCTTGATGCGCCGTGATCTGCATCTTGCTGTCGACATCCCATACGGTGAAGGTCGCCCTGCCGTCGAGCGTGCCGATGCGCGTCCCATCGGCGGCAAACCCGGCGATGTCGCTCTGGCCTGCCAGCTCCCGCGGAGCAGCGGACGGCTCACCGGCGGGAGACAGCTTCCAGACCCACGTGACCGGCAGTCCTCCGCCGGCCAACACTCCCGATGCCGCGACCATGGTCGTGCCGTCCCTGTGCACAGGTACGAACCGGGCTTGCTGCACCCCGCCTCCGTCCAGCACCGCGCCTTTGAAATCGAGCTGGGTCGCGGTGATGTTGTTCTCGTCCCCCGGACGCCAGCGCAACAGCGTCCCGCCCTGAGTGATGACGAAGATGCCCGAGCCCTCGCTGTCGAACGTCGCGCACTTTGGCGGATCTCCGTTGCGCGAGCCGACCGGTCTCCCGATGGCGCTGCCATCGAGGGCATTCCACACCCGCACCGTGTCGTCCTCGCCGGTGCTCACGATCTGGGTTCCGTCCGGGCTGAACGCGACGCAACGCAAGCGGGTCTGTGACGCGCCCGGTTCGGGATGCTGCACCTCCACGGACAGGCCTCTCGATCTCACATTCCAGATGCGGATCCGCCCGTCGGCATGTGCGACCGCGAGCGAGGCCCCGCCGGGACTGAACGCAAGCCGACTCACACCCGCCCCAGGTCCAGGCGCATCCTCCGGTGCTGCCAAGCGCAGGCGGCCCTCGCTGCGCTGGTCCGGATCGCGAAGCAGGACCTCACCGCTCTCGAGCCCAAGCGCGGCTTGCTTGCCGTCGGCGGTGAACGCGGCCGCGACGATCTCGCGACCCGCGCCGGCGACGAGCTGGCGCGGCATCCGCAACACCCGGTATGTGGAGTCGAATCCCTGCGCCAGCATCTCCGTGCCGGATGGGCTCGGAGCGGCACTCCGCAGACGGGTGCCCCCGCCGCTCAGAGGCCAGTCTTCCATGGTCTCCAAGCCGACGATACGCAGCTCTCCGCCGAGGCTTTGGACCGCGACGGTGTTCCCGTCCGGGAAGAACGCGAGTCCGTTGGGCCCTTGCAGGCGCAGGCCCAGGCTGAGGGTGCGCTTGCGGGATGTCAGGTCGTAGACCTCGAGCGTGCCGTTCTGAGCCAGCGTCGCGAGCCGGCGGCCGCCGGGCGCCAGCGCGGCGCCCCACGCGAAGGACGGATCCGCAGCCGGCTTGCGCACCTCCTGGATCGGCGCACCGGTGTGCGCATCGACAACGACGACGACGTCGGAGCCGAGGGAATCGGGGCCTTCCGCGCGATCGCTGCCCGCGATCATCACACGCTGGCCATCGTCGCTGAATTGCAGCCCGGAGATCTCGCTGAATCCATGTTTCCCTCCGCTCCCGGCAAACCGCGGTGCGCCGGTAGTCAAGTCCCATGTCGTCAACGCGCCGCCCGCGGTGACGCCGGCCACGGTGCGCCCTCGAGGGTCCAGCGCGATGAGCACGAGCGGCACTCCCGCCTCCAGTGTGCTGACGAGCACCGGCTCGGCCGCCAGCTCCCACACCCGGATCTCCAGCTTGGACGGCTCGGGCTTCGTCTTGAGCAGAAGCGCCACCCGCGCGGAGCCCGAGCTGATGGCTCCGCCCGCGGGGACGGACCCCGTCGGCACGTCCAGCCGGCGGGAACTGCCCTCCGCGGGCCGCAGCAGCATGGCACTGTCATCGGCCAGGGCGACGAGCACCGTCGCCTGCGCCTGGGAGTAGCCCAGGGCGAGCAGATTGGAGTCTGCTGGCGCGCGCATCCGGTGCAGCTCGTGCCGGCCGGACAGCACCCGCGCCAGGCTGTTGCGCACCACCGGGTTGGGATAATCGCAAGCGGCTTGCGTCGCATCGAGCAGGGCCCGGTCGCCGTCGACGCTCGCCAGATCCACGCTGTGCAGGGCCTGCTGCACCGAGCGCAGCTCGGCGACCTGCCGATCCAGGCGATGAACCTCACGCACCGAGGCGCCGACAACGAGTGCGACAAGCGCGGCGGCACCGATCCAGCGCGTGAGCTTCCGCGCGCGGTCCTGGCGCTTGCTTGCCGCGAGAAAGGACATCGCCGCGTCGAAGTCCTCGCGTGACCCATAGCGCAGCGCCCACGCCGTGGTGGGCTGGACCGCTGCTGCCCAGGCCTTGGCGTTGTTTACCTGCCGGCCCGACCAGAGGTCCGCTGCACCCTGCTTCCACAGCTCGGCAGCTTGCTTCAAGCGGACATACACGCTCGCGCGCTCGGCCTCCTCCTCGACCCACGCGGCAAGGCTCGCCCACACGCGGATCAGGCTCTCGTGGCTGATGTCGAGCACGCTGTCGGGCGTCAAGGGAACGGGTTGAGGCGGGGTGAGGAAGCTCACTCCGGGCGCGCGGAACAGATCGGCAACCGCGGCCGCCTCGCTCGGATCGGTGTGCGCAACCTCGGCGATCTCGCGCACCGTCGCCGGGCGCCGCGTGTCGCGCCGTCCCTCGCCGCGCTCGGTGAGGCAGGAGAACATCGTCTGTGCGAGACGCCGCCGTTCGGCCGGCAGATCGTTCAGCAGCTCGTCGCCGTGGTTCGACAATGCGGCACGCAACCCGCCGATCGCGGCATAGTCGTCGATCGTCATCAGCGGCGGCTCCTGGGTCACGGCCGCGCGATGCTCCGCCCTGGACCACATCCGCATCAACGCGTGCTGGAGCACGGGCAGCTGGTCGGGGTCCGGGCCCACGTCGTTGACGAGGCGGTTCACCAGCGTCGCGTCGGCCTCGCCGCCGAACATGCGCGCGGGTGCGGCGATCACCTTGCCGATCTGCTCGCGCGTGAGCCGCGGTGTGAGGAACTCGCTTTCGCTGATGGCCTCGGGGAGGCCCCGGAAGACCGCGCAATCGCCGAGAAAGTCCGAGCGCATGGTCAGCACGACGAAGACCGGCTCTCTCCGGCAGCGCGCCGTCTCGAGCAGAAGCGCCACGAAAGCGTCGGCAGTGTTCGGGTTGCCGAGGCGTCGGAAGCGGAAGATCTCCTCGAACTGGTCCACCAGCACGAGCAGGTTCGTGCCTTCGGGCAGCCGCGCCTCGCGCACCAGCTCCACGAGCCCAAGCGGTCCGCGGCGCAGCTGAGCATGCGCAGCCGCCGGGCTGGTGGTGGACGCCAGCTCCGCACCGAGTGCGCGCGGATCGAGCAGCGCTTCGGCGAGGCGCAGCAGCGGCTCATTGCCGGGACGTAGATCGGCGATGCGCCAGCGATGGCCCGCCTCGCCCATGAACCCGGCTTCCAGGGCCGCGATCAAGCCCGCGCGAACCAGCGACGACTTACCGCAGCCGGAAGCGCCCACCAGCGCCAGAAACCGGTTTTGCTCCAGCTTCTCGAGCAGCTTGTCTACCTGCTCCTCGCGGCCGAAGAAGATATCCGACTCGGACGCGGAAAATGGCCGAAGCCCCGGATAAGGCGCCGAAGTAAAGAGCATCTCGCGACCGCCCATGACTAATTCCTCAGAGATGCAACGAACTGTTCGAGCGCGGACTCGTTGATCCCGCGCCGGCAGTCGAGACGGCTCAGGCCGGGCGCGGAGATCACCGGATCGTCTTGCGCCGCCCCGTCGTACAGCGCCAGGCGCACCGGCGGGACACTCTGCGAACCGTACTTGCGTCCTTCCTTGAGCTGGCGCAGCAGCCAGGATGCATCCGTATTCTCTCGGCATACGACGATGAAGCCTTTGGATTGCTTGACGAAGTCCTCGAAGCGGCGCTGGTTGGCTGCGTCCGCGCGCTGGTGCACCCATTGCGTCGCGAACACCTGGCGCTGGTCGAGCCAATTGCCCAGCGCGTCTGCGATCGGCTGGTCGTCCTCGATGGCGCTGATCAGCACCGCCTTCTCTCCATCGTCGCTCTCGGATTGCGGCGGTCGGCGCACTCCCTCGACGATGGCCGCCTTGAACTCCTCGAG
>DATJVI010000157.1:0-2256 GCA_035501875.1 Burkholderiales bacterium | reverse complement strand
CTCGCTCCAGCCGCTTACGCCCGGCCGAAATACGTGGATGCTGCCGGTGACGTCGTGGTTGATCGAGACATACACGGCATCGCGGCCCGCGGCCACGTCGTCGATCGCGCTGTGGGCGTCGGGTGTGTAGAGGACGGCGGTACCGATGCGGACCGCCTGGTCGCCGACTTCCACGCGGCAGGCGATCAGGGAGCCCTTCCTGATCAGCGCAGCACCCGACGGAGTCCAATCCTCCCGCAGCGTCAGGAGCAGATTCTCGCCCTGCACGCCCTTCAGGTCCGCGCCGAGCGGCAGCGGGAGCCGGCGCGTCGTGCCATCGCTCGCAAGCCAGTCGTACTCGGAGGTGAAGAAAGTGACGGCACGCTGAATCACCGCGATCGTGCCGGCGGGATTGTGGAACACCACGCCCGCCGAGGCGACGTCGCTCTCCTTGCCCTCGTACACGGTGCGCGCGCTCGCCATCGGCTCGCCGCGCTTCCAGACTTTCACGATGCGCGGGTAGCCCGATGAGGTCATGGAGCCCGGACCAAAGTCGGTTCCGAACAACACGGTGTCTTCATCGAGCCAGGTGATCTGGGACTTGGCTTCCGCGAGCTCGAAGCCATCCTTCACGAAGGACCGGGTAGCGAGGTCGAACTCGCGCACCACGGCCGCATCGCCGCCGCCGCGGGAGAGCGTGAGCAGGCAGCGCTTGAGCGAGGGCGTGCAATCGGCGCCCTTCCACACCCAGTTCTCGTGCTCATCGAGCGCGAGCTTGTCGACGTCGAGCAGCACGTCCCAGGCGGGCGCCGCGTTCGCGTAGTCGGCGATGCCCGTGCGCCGCCAGATGCCCTTGGGGTGCTGCGCGTCCTGCCAGAAGTTGAAGACGTACTGATGATCGAGCTCGCCGTAGGGGATGCGGTCGGTGGCGTCCAGCACCTTGAGGATGGCGTCGTAGTCCTTCTGGTAGTCGGCATCCGCCTGCAGCACGGCGGTCGACTTCGCGTTCTGCTCCTTTACCCACTCCAGGGCCTTTGCGCCGTGCACATCCTCGAGCCACAGATAGGGATCGGCCGCGCCAGGGGGCGCCTGCGGGTTCTTGTCCACTTTCGCTCCTGCGAGTAGCCCGGTGCCGATGAGGCCCGCCAGGGCGGTTAAGAGCAGACGTCCCCGTCCGCTCATTGATGTCCTTCCTGGGCGTAGGCCGCGGGGCGGCGCGCGAAGATTCCGAACCCGCAGATGACTGCATAGCAGACCGCCGGCACGATCATGGCGGCCTTGAGGGTGGTGAGATCGGCCACGCGCCCCGTGATCCATGGAACCACAGCCCCGCCCACGATCGCCACGCAGATGATGCCGGAGGCTTCCGCAGCCCGCGGCCCGAGTCCCTCGCAGGCGAGTGTGAAGATCGTCGGGAACATGATCGAGTTGAAGAGCCCGATGGCGAGCAGCGACCAGCCGGAAACCGCGCCGGTGGAGTTCGCGGATACCAGCAGCAGGGTGATATTGGTCGCGGCGGCGACCGCCAGCACCTTGCCGGGCGAGAAGATGCGCAGCAGGTACGAGCCGATGAACCGCCCGACCATCGCCCCGCCCCAGTAGTAGGGCACGTGCTTGCCGGCCGCTTCCGCTCCCAGCGCCAGCACGGTCTTCTGCTCCAGGTAATTCACGATCAGCGAGCCGATCGCGACCTCGCCTCCGACATAGACAAAGATGCACAAGGCTCCGTAGCTGAATCGCGGAAGCTTCAGCAGATTCAGATAGTGGTGCAGCGTCGGCATTTCGCTCGGCGTCTCCACCAGCTTGTTGCGGGCGATCCAGACGCTGGCTGCGACCAGGGTCAGCGCCGTCGCGAGGCCGATGTAGGTGCGGACGATGACCTGGGTCTCCTGCGTGCGGAACAGTGCGAGCGCCTGACCCGCGAGCTTGGTCGGGTCGACCTGGGAGAGAGAGCCGAGGATCAGGATCGATCCCACGTAGGGAAAAATCGTAGTGCCGAGGGAGTTGAAGGCCTGGGCGAAGGTGAGGCGGCTGTGCGCGGTCTTGGGGCGGCCCAGCATCGAGATGAGAGGATTCGAGACGACCTGCACGATGGTGATGCCGGCGCCCAGCACGAAGATGGCGCCGAGGAAGGCAATGAAGAGGCCCGCCGACGAGGCCGGTATGAACAGCAGGCACCCCGCGGTCATGGTCATGAGGCCGAGCGCCGCGGTGCGCATGTAGCCGATGCGCGCCACGATCGCGGCGCCCGGAATCGAGATGAGGAAGTAGGCGATG
>DATJVI010000156.1:0-31011 GCA_035501875.1 Burkholderiales bacterium | reverse complement strand
GGCGGTGAGCTCTGGGACCATTACGGACGAGATGATCAAGCAGTACATAGATGAACAGGAAGGCGAGCAGATCGTGGATGACAGTCGATTTCCAATCGACGAGGGTTAACCCCCCGCCTTATAGGCGGGGGTTGTTTAGTTGGGAGCGGGGGCGTCCTCTGTACTAATAATACGGCGGTAATCAACTTCCCCATATCGATCGCCGCAATATCCGCCGCGAGGATATCCCAAGCCATTGTGGCAGGGGACACCCACTGACGCCGGACAATCTGCGAACGCGGGTCTGCAGAACGCGTCCCGATGCTCGCGCAGAATTGGGTGCTAAGGATATAGCGCGCGCAGTACTGCATCGATAGTCGTTGTCACGATAGCACTTCCGATCCGCCCGCAGAGCCCCGGATGCGAGCTCGGGGCGGAGCGCCATGGCGGCGCTTGCCTTAGCAGATGCGCGGCAGAGGGTCATCTTCGAGCTCATCGAGCATGCGCTGGCCACCGAACGCGGTATCGAGTATGACCTGCGGCGGTCCGCTGCTGCACTCGCCGATCAACGCCGCGCCCGGCGCGACGGCGCGCACCTCGGCCAGCGCCGCCTCGGCCGTATCCGGCGCGACCACGGCGACCACGCGCCCCTCGCACGCGAGATAAAGCGGATCGAAGCCCAGCAGCTCGCATACGGACTGCACCGAGTCATTGATCGGGATTCGTGCCTCGGAGAGATGTACCGTCACCCTGCAGGCGCGCGCGAGCTCGTGGGCGACAGTAGCCAGTCCACCGCGCGTCGGGTCACGCATGAAGCGCAAACCCGCCACCCGCATCAGGGCCTGTGTTTGCGGCAGAACACTGGCCGCATCCGACTGCAGATCACCGCGCAGGCCGAACTCCTGCCGTGCGAGCATTACCGCGGCCCCGTGATCGCCGACGGTTCCGCTGACCAGAATGCGGTCGCCGGCGCGCACGCGGTCGAGTGACAGCCGTGCACCTTGCGGCCGAAATCCCACCCCGGTGGTCGCAAGGTAGATCCCGTCGCAATCTCCGCGGCCGACGACTTTCGTATCCCCGGCCACTACAGCAACGCCGCTGTCGCGCGCTGCGCGGGCGAGCGAGTCGATCACGCGGCGCAGCTGAGCGACCGCCAGACCCTCCTCGAGAAACGCACTGAGGGTGATGAAGTGCGGCGTCGCGCCACTCACCGCGAGATCGTTGACGGTGCCGTGGATCGCCAACGAACCGATATTTCCGCCGGGAAATTCCAGCGGCTTTACGGTAAAGCCGTCAGTGGTCACCACCAGCTCCTGACCGGCCTGGACGGGAAGCGCAACGGCGTCCACGCTGGTGTCCAGGTGCGGATTGGCAAGCGCCGGCACGAATAGCTCCTCGATCAACTCGCGCATCAAGCGGCCGCCGTTGCCGTGCGCGAGACTTACCTCCGCCGCCCAAAATCCGCTCATGCGCGCCATGGGCTGTCAGTGTGTCGCAGCAACGGCGGCTACCTCGATGAGCTGGCCGTAGCTGATCGCGGCGTCGTTTACTGGCAGGCGTTGTGGGATGAAGACTGCAAACCCCTCGGCTGCAAGTCGCCGGCAAACCTGTTCGCTGAGGATGCGGTTCTGGAAGACGCCTCCGGCCAATCCTACGCTGCCGACTCCGGTTGCCGCGCGCACGGCAAGAGCCTGATCACACAAGGTGTGCGCCAGGGTGGAGTGAAACACCGCGGCGCGCGCCGCCTGGGTGCGTCGGGAGTCCGCCATCACGGGCACGAGCGGCGCCCAGTCGCTGCGCCAGATCCCCAGCGCATCGCGTGCGAGCGGCAGGCTGACGGGCGCAGCGTCCTCCTCGCAGAGGGCTTCCATGCGCATGGGCGCTTCGCCTTCGTAGCTCATGTAGCGGCACACCCCGAGCAGGGCTGCTGCAGCGTCGAACAGACGGCCGACGGCTGTCGTCTCGGGGGCGTTCAAGCCTGCATCGAAGGCCTGGCGCAGCAGGGGTCCACCCAGTTCGGCGCCTTCCGGCCACGGGTGCCCGGACTCCCAGCACAATGCCAGCGCGGTGCGCCACGGCTCGCGCGCAGCGCGCTCGCCACCGAGAAGTCGGAACGGACGGAAGCTTGCCACGCGTTGCCACGCGCCCGGCCGTCCCAGCAGCGCTTCGCCCCCCCAGAGTGTGCCGTCCGCGCCGAGCCCGACGCCGTCCCAGGTGAAACACAGGAGGGGTTTTGCGCAAGCGTATTCACCCGCCACCGCCGCGGCATGCGCGTGATGGTGCCAGACGGCCTGGCTGGGTAATCCGCATTCGCGGGCCCAGCGTGTGTTGGGAAACTGCGGATGCGCATCGTGTGCGATGCACTCGGCACGTACGCCGTAAAGTTGCTGCAGGTCATGCGCGACCTGGGCGAAGACCGCGCGCCCGCGCGGACTGTCCAGGTCGCCGATATGCGGCGATACCACGGCGCGATCGCCCCAGGCCAGCGCCACGGTATTCTTTATATAAGCGCCCACTGCGAGCGTGGGAACCCGCATGCGCACGGGCAGGGTGAGCTCGAGCGGCGCGGTGCCGCGCCCGAGTCGTATTGGGCGCACGCTACCGGCGACGGCCCGCACCACCGGGTCATCGGCCGGACGCACGATGGGGCGGTCATGGTGCAGGAAGCCATCGGCCACGTCCGCCAGTCGGCTCTCAACCTCTTCCGGCTCCGTCAGTACGGGCTCACCGCTCAGGTTGCCGGAGGTCGCCACCAGCGCGGCGCCAAAGTCCTCGAGCAGCAGATGGTGCAGTGGGCTGTAGGGCAGCATCAGGCCCAGCTCGCGCAGCCCCGGCGCAATGCTTGGAGCGAGTGCGGCATCCGCACGGCGCGCCGCCAGCACAATCGGCCGCACGCAATCGCGCAGTGCCGCCTGCTGAGGCGGCGACAGATGGGCGAGGGCGTGCGCGCAGCCCAGGCCATCCGTGCCACGCCACGGCACCATCACAGCCAGCGGCTTTGCAGGTCGCCCTTTGCGCTCGCGTAGGCGGGCCACCGCGCTTTCGTCCGCGGCGTCGCAGAGCAGGTGATAGCCGCCGACACCGCGCGCGGCAACGATTCTCCCGGTGCGCAGCGCCGCTTGGGCGGCGGCGAGCGCCGTGGCGTTGCCGCTGACCTCGCGTCCCTCCGCGTCACGCCATCGCAGCATCGGGCCGCAGGCCGGGCAGGCAAGGGGCTGAGCGTGGAAGCGACGGTCGAGCGGGTCGGCGTATTCGCGCGCACAGTCGCGGCAGAGGACGAAGCGATCCATGGTCGTGTTCGGCCGGTCGTAGGGCAGCGCACGAATCAGCGTGTAACGGGGCCCGCACTGGGTGCAGTTGATGAAGGGGTAACGGTAGCGGCGGGCCGCGGGATCACGCAGCTCCTCGAGACAGTCATTACAGGTGAAAAGGTCCGGGGGTACGTGGATGTGTCCCGGGGTGCTGGTGGCACTCGCGAGAATGCGAAAGCCGTCGATCGGCGCACAGCGCACCGACTGCTCATCGAGCAGTTGCGGACGGGCCGCGGCGGGTGCGCGCGCTAACAATGCTGCGCCGAATGCCCGCAGTCGTTCCGCCGCACCTTGTGCGTGAATTTCAACCTCGCCGCCGTTGTTGCGCACCCAGCCACTGAGCTCAAAGTGGTGAGCCAGGCGGTACACGAACGGTCGGAAGCCCACACCCTGTACTCGCCCCGCGATCCGCCAGCGGTGCGCCGCCGCGGCGCTCGCCTCGGATGCGCAGCAGTGAACGGTGGTAGAGCTCATGCGTGCGCAGTCTCACGCGGTGGCTGAAAGCCAATCTGGCGATGTCGGGCCAGATGCAATGGTGTCCACGCGTGCGGCGTACGGTGCACGAAGCGATGGCGCGCGATGTGATAACTCGGGTCGAAGCCATAGAAATTCAGGCGCATGCGCTCCAATTCCTCGGCGCGGTAACCGGCGAGGGGACGTGCCTCCTCGTCACGGGCGCGCACTGCGCGCTTCTCGGCCAGCGCTGGCGTGAATCGATCACTGTGTACCAGGGCGGTGGCCTGCGCGTCGACGAGCGCGCGAAACTGGGCGACGTCGGGGCCCGCATGAGCATCGATCAGACCCAGTGTGTGGGCTTCGGGCGCACCCAGCGGCAGTCGTCGCGCCATGATCGCCGCGGCTTGCGCGGCGCCGACGCGTCGCGGCAACAGGTAGGTCCAATATTCCGAGCCGTAGAGATTGCCCATGTTGCGGTAGTGTGGGTTCAGCACAATGCCAGTGCGTGCCAGCACACGATCTGCCGCGAGAGCGAGAAAGACTCCTCCGGCCGCGGCATTGCCCTGCAGCGCGGCGATCGTCAAGTGTGTGTCGGTTGTGAGGATATCCCGCGCCAGATCATCGATCGCGTTGATGTTGATCCAGGAGGCATCTGCGGGACTGGCAGCAGCTTCGATGCAATGCAGGTGCATGCCGTTGCACCAGAAGTTCGTTCCGCCCATCAGCACGATTGCCCGGGTGGGTTGCCGCCGCGCGTGCGCGTAGGCGGCGCGCAGCCGCTCGCATTGCTGAGTACTGAGGCCACCGTTGTAGAAGTCGAAGTGCAGGTAGGCAATCGCGCCGCGCTCTTCGTAGCGGATCTCCCGATAGCGCGGGACGTCGCCGCTCGCTGCCGGATCATCCTCGGCGCACGGCAAGGCCTCGGCGGCAGCGCCGAGCGCGACGACCGCAGGTCGTTTGAAAGCACGCTGCGGCGTGTCGGTGGGCTGCAACTCGCCCAACCACACGGCACCGTCGCGCGTCGCGCGGCAGATGGCGTTGTGGCGACGGGCGATGAGCGCGCCCGGGGCGCCGCTCAGGCGGCCTTCCGGATGTGCATCGAACAGCCTGAAGCGGCGATCGAGCACAGTGTCCTCGACGCCGGGAAAGCCGTCGGCGGAGTAGATCTTACGCAGCACCGTGGCACTGTCATCGTGTATCCAGTCGATCGCGCGCTGCGCCTGGCGCAGCGGCGGCTGCCAGCCCTGCGGCCAGGGAGCTTGCGGCTGCGGGTCGTCACCCGCCGCGATGCGCGCGAGCGCGGTGCGCACGGCGATGACGGCGGCTTCGGTCACTTCGTTGCGATACAGACAGCTCTTGCGCGCGCTGCGCATCGGAAACGATGCGTCGGCCCACACCGGCCCGGCGTCGAACTCCGCTTCCGCCTGCAGCACCGTGACCCCCCAGGTGGGGACGCCGCGCAGGATCGCCCAGTCGAGCGCGCACGGGCCGCGGTCGCCGGCTGGCCCGGGATGAACGACGAGACACCGATGGAGCTGCCAAATCGACCCCGGAATGGCTCGCTTGAGGAACGGGGCGAGAATCACTTCTGGGCGGAAGAGGTCAATCGCCTGTTGTGTGACGCTATCGTGGATGTCGAGCTCGACCGACAGCTCGTGGCCGTCGTGGGCGAGCTCGAGGTAGAGCCGCTGCGACAGGCTGTTGAAGCTGTGCGTCAACAGCAGGATGCGCATTAGCCGACGGCCCGTACCGCGCCGCGACGGTATTTGTAGTAGGCGGCGCAAGCGCCCTCGGCGGACACCATGCACGAGCCGATCGGGTTGTGCGGCGTGCATACGGTTGCGAACAGCGCGCAGTCCGTGGGCTTCTTGACCCCGCGGATGATCGCCGGGCATTGGCAGGCCTTGTTCTCCGGCACCGGCCGCGCCTCGATCGTGAAGCGTCTCTCGGCATCGAGATCGGCGTAGGCGGACTTGATGCGCAGCCCGCTGTAGGGCAGTTCGCCTAAGCCGCGCCATTCGAAGCGCGGTCGCAGCTCGAACACCTCGGCAACCAGTGCCTGGGCCTTGCGGTTGCCCTCGCGAGTGACCCCGCGCGTGAATTCGTTCTCGACGCAGGCGCCCCCGGCATTCAGCTGTTGCACCAGCATGAGGATCGCCTGCAGGACATCAAGCGGCTCGAAGCCAGCGATGACGACCGGCCGTTGGTATTCTTCGGCAAAGAACTCGTAAGGTCGGCTACCGATGACCGCACTCACGTGTGAGGGGCCGATGAAGCCGTCCACACGTACCTGACCCCACTCGCGCACTTCGGGGGAGTCCAGGATGCTTTGGATCGCGGCGGGCGTCAGCACGTGGTTGCAGTAGACGGTGAAGTTAGCGAGGCCGCGGCGCCGCGCCTCGAGGATTACGTGCGCGCTGGCCGGCGTTGTCGTCTCAAAGCCGATCGCGAAGAACACGACCTGGCGCTCGGGATGAGCCGCGGCGATCTCGAGAGCCTCGAGCGCCGAGTACACCATGCGCACATCTGCTCCCTGCGCGCGTGCGCGCAGCAGACTGCGGCGCCGGGAGGCCGGCACGCGCAGCATGTCGCCGTAGCTCACGAGCGTCACATCGGGCTTGTGGGCCAGCTCGATCGCGGCATCGAGTCGCGGGATCGCCAGCACACACACCGGGCAGCCCGGACCATGCACCAGATGCACATTGGCGGGCAGCAGGTCCTCGACCCCGTAGCGAAAAATGGCATGCGTGTGCCCGCCGCAGAATTCCATCAAATGATATTCGCGCTTGCGATCGACCTGCTGCGCAAGCGCTTGCGCGAGGCCCTTGGCGGCGATGCCGTCACGGAAGGCGCGGATGTAGCGCATCGACAGGCCCCGTGAGCCGGGCGGCAAGCTCATCAAAAAGCGCGAGCGTCTTTTCCGCTTCCTCAACGTCAAGGCGCGCGATCGCGAATCCGGCATGAACGATGACGTAGTCCCCGGCGGCAACCCCCTCGACGATCGCGGTGCACACGCGGGTGCGAACACCGCCCACCTCGACCTCGACCCAGTGATCCTCGAGCAACGCCACGACGCGCACTGGAACGGCAAGGCACATATGTCAGGCCCTGGCCGCGCTCACGGGTGCTCGCGCCATCGGCTGCGGCACGAGCGCGCGTGGCGCGACGAGCTCGGCCTCGAGCCACTCGAGCCAGGGAGCCAGCGACGGCGCCCGGCGCGCCGCGGTGCGAATCATCGGCGTCTCGCGGCCGAGCGCGCGCAATGCGGCCTGGGCGCGCGCCGGATCGAAATCCTCCAGGACCGCGAGCAAGTCGGTCTTGGTGAGGACGACGAGATCGGCGGCGCGAAACATTACCGGATACTTGGCGGGCTTATCGTCACCCTCCGTGGTGCACAGCAGCGTCACGTTGCGGTGCTGCCCCAGGTCGAAACTGGCGGGACACACGAGGTTGCCCACGTTCTCGATGAACAGCAGGTCAAGGCCGGCGAGCGGCAGCTGGTGTAGCACCCGATGCACTAGGTGGGCGTCCAGATGACAGGCGTTGCCGGTGGTGATCTGCACAGCCGGCACGCCGTGGGCGCGGATACGGGCGGCGTCGTTGTCGGTCTCAAGGTCACCCTCGATGACCGCGATGCGATAGCGGTCGCGCAGCGCGACGATCGTCGCCTCCAGGAGCGCAGTCTTGCCCGCACCCGGCGAGGACATCAGGTTGATCGCAAGGACACCATGCTCATCGAAGTGGGCGCGATTGTGCTGTGCTACACGGTCGTTGGCTGCGAGCAGTTCCTGAAGCACCTCGACAGTCGTTCGCCGCTCGGCGCCCTGAGCGCCCGCGAGATGCTCATTTCCTGCCGTGACGGTGCAACCACAAGTCTCGCACATGATTATTCTCCGTTGCGGTCAGGCCGCCGGGGCGGCTTGCGCGTCGGCTACGTCCAGCTTGATGGCGCGCAGTCGCAGTTCATCTCCTTCAAGCACTTGTGTACGGTAGCCGCCGCACGCGCCGCACAGCAGACGGTTGGGTTGCGCGGGCGATGCTGCACCGCAGTCCGCGCAGCGCACCACGATCTCGAGAACTGCGAGCGACAATACTGCGCGCTCTGCACAGGTGCCGAGGCGTGCGATCTCAAAGGCTCTGCTCAGCAACTCCGGTTCGACACCCGAGAGTCGGCCGATCTCGACATTCACGCGCTCGACCGCCTTCGCGCCATAACTTGCCGCGATTTTCGAAACCTCTGTGAGCAGCGCCTGGCAAATCGAGAGTTCGTGCACGCCAAGCCCTCCCGCTGATGGCCATGTGTTTAATGTTACGCCTCGTCGACGGGCAGCAGAAATTGGCAATCTACGTAGGAAGACAGGCATTGCTACGGTAACTAAGTAGTTCTCGGCATTGCCCGCTTGCGGACAAGATCCGATAATCGCCGCGCCTGCAAGGGGAGCTGAGATGGCGCAGACCAAGCTGATGCTAGAGCTCGAGCGTCAGGGCGTATCGCGGCGCGACTTCATGGGGTTCTGCGCGAGCATGGCCGCCGTGTTGGGCCTTCCGAAGACTGCGGCAGCCACGATCGCAACGGCAGTGGAAACTGAGGCGCGCCCGGTTCTGGTGTGGCTCGAATTTCAGGACTGCGCCGGAAATACCGAGTCCTTCCTGCGTGCGAGTCATCCGACGGTAGCGGACCTCGTTCTCGACACCATCTCTCTCAATTATCACGAGACCTTGATGGCGGCCGCCGGCAGCCAGGCGGAAGATGCGCTCGAGGAGACCGTACGCAAGTACAAGGGCAAGTACATTGCGCTCGTCGAGGGCTCGATCCCGGGCGACCCCGACAGCGGCTATTGCACGATCGGGGGCCGAGCGGCGCTCGACATCGCCCGCGAGGTCTGCGGCAGTGCGATGGCGACCATCGCGGTGGGCACCTGCGCCACTTTTGGCGGCATTCCGGCCGCACGCCCGAATCCGACGCGGGCGCTCTCGGTCGCCGACGCCGTGCCCGGGCTCAAGAACCTGATCCACATGTCGGCCTGCCCGGCCAACGCCGAGAATATCACCGCATTGATCGTCTATTACCTGACGCTCAAGCAGTGGCCGCCGCTGGACCGGTACCGCCGGCCGCTGTTCGCCTACGGGAAGTCGATCCATGACGGCTGCGAGCGGCGCGCGCATTTCGACGCCGGCCAGTACGTCGAGGCGTGGGGCGACGAGGCGCACCGTCATGGACACTGCCTCTACAAGATGGGCTGCAAGGGGCCGGCGACCTCGCAGAACTGCCCGAATGTGGGCTGGAACGAGCACACCAACTGGCCGATCGGCTGCGGCCATCCCTGCATCGGCTGTGCCGAGCCGAACTTCTGGGACGTGATGACGCCCTTCTATCAGCGGCTGCCGAACGTTGCCGGCTTCAACACCGACAAGTGGCTCGATACGGTCGGTATCGGACTCACCGCGGCCGTCGCCGCCGGCACGATCGCCCACGGCGTCGGCGAGGTGATGCGTCATCGCCGCGGGCCGGCGGCCGAGGAGCCAGCAGGCGCTGATAAGAACGCCGGCGGGCAAGCGGGAGTTAAAAAATGACTCACGTCGTCGTTGATCCAGTGACGCGGATCGAGGGGCATCTGCGCATCGAAGCCGAGGTGGACGGGGGCGCGGTGAAGGAGGCGTGGTCGTCCTGCACGATGTTCCGCGGCATCGAGCTGATCCTCGAGGGGCGCGATCCGCGCGACGCCTGGGCGTTTGCGCAGCGCATCTGCGGCGTGTGCACGACGGTACACGCCATCGCCTCGATCCGTGCGGTGGAGCACGCGATCGGTGCCACCCCGCCGCCGAATGCACGCATCCTGCGCAACCTGATCATCGCGGCGCAGAACGTGCAGGACCACGTGATCCATTTCTATCATCTGCAGGCGCTCGACTGGGTCGATATCGTGAGCGCGCTCAGCGCCGATCCCGCCAAGACCTCGAGCCTTGCGCAGTCGATTTCCGACTGGCCGCTCTCGAGCGCCAAGTACTACACCGAGGTGCGCGACCGCGTGAAGGCCTTCGTCGAGCGCGGTCAGCTCGGCATCTTCGCCAACGCCTACTGGGGGCATTCGGCCTACCGGCTGCCGCCGGAGGCGAATCTCATGGCGGTTGCCCACTACCTCGAGGCGCTTGACTGGCAGCGCCGCTTCATCAAGATCCACGCGATCCTCGGCGGTAAGAATCCGCACCTGCAGAGCTTCCTGGTCGGCGGCATGGCGACGCCGGTCGATCCCGATGCGCAGGCCTCGCTCAACTTGGGCACGGTCGCCGCCTTGCGCAAGCTCGTAGCGGAGGGTGTGGACTTCGTGACGCGTGTCTACATACCCGACGTGCTCGCCATCGCCTCCTTCTACAAGGACTGGTTCTCGATCGGCGCGGGGGTCACGAACTTTCTGAGCTATGGCGACTTTCCGCTGGACGATGGCGCCCAGCCGCAGCTCTACATTCCCGCGGGCATCATCCACAACGGGGACCTGTCCCGCATCGAGCCGGTCGATCACGCGAAGATCGACGAGTACATCACCCATTCCTGGTATGACTACTCGGTTGGCGATGACAAGGGACTGAATCCCTACAAGGGCGAGACCCATCCGCACTACACCGGGCCCAGGCCCCCCTATCAGCGCCTCAAGGTCGAGGAGAAGTATTCCTGGCTCAAGTCGCCGCGCTACGACGGGGCGCCGATGCAGGTGGGACCCCTGGCCCGCATGCTGGTTGCCTATGGAGTAGGGCGTCCCACGCGCGCGAAGGAGCTGATCGACCAGGCACTCAAGCAGCTCAACGCGCCGCCCGCGGCGCTGTTCTCCACACTCGGGCGCATCGCCGCCCGCGCGATCGAGGCGCAGGTGCTGGTCGAATCGATGGGTATGTGGGTCGAGGCGCTCGCGGACGGAATGGCGCGGCGCGATTATCGGATCCAGGATACCTCCAAATGGGACCCGAGCAGTTGGCCACAGGACTGCTTCGGCGCCGGCTTCCACGAGGCGCCGCGCGGCTCGCTCGGCCACTGGGTACACATCAAGGACGGCAAGATCGCCAAGTACCAGTGCGTGGTGCCGAGCACCTGGAACGCTGGACCCCGCGATGCCAAGGGTCAGCCGGGTCCCTATGAGGCCTCGCTGGTCGGGACGCCGGTTGCGAAACCCGATCAGCCGCTCGAGATCCTGCGCACGGTGCACTCCTTCGATCCGTGCATGGCCTGCGGCGTGCACGTAGTCGATGCCACGCGCCGCGAGTTGGCGCGTGTGAGGGTGTCGTGAGCGCGGTGCCCGCCGAAACCGCCCGCCGCCTCGGCCTCGAGCGGGTCTACGTGTGGGAGTTGCCCGTGCGGCTCGTGCACTGGCTGTTGTTCTTCTCGATCCTGGTGCTCGCCGGCACCGGCTACTACATCGGCCACCCGTTCATCAGCGTGCCGGGACCCGCCAGTGCGCACTTCGTGATGGGCTCGATGCGCAGCGTGCACCTCTATGCATCGATCGTGTTCACGCTGTCGGCGCTGGTGCGCGTCTACTGGGCGTTCGCCGGCAACCGCTATGCGCGCTGGTCGGAGCTCATCCCGGTCTCGCGGCAGCGCTGGCGAAGCTTCAAGCAGTCGGCTCGTTACTACGCGTTCCTGAGCCGGGAGCCGGTGCGTTATCTGGGTCACAACGGCCTGGCAGGGCTCACCTACGCTGCCATCTTCGGCGTCTACTTCGTGATGATGGCGAGCGGCTTCGCGCTCTATACGGTGTACGCCCCGCTCGGCTCGCCGATGCGGGTGTTCGGTTTTCTGATCCCGCTCTTCGACGGCCTGCAGGTGGCGCGTCTGATCCATCACATCGGGATGTGGGCGATTCTCATCTTCGCCGTCGCCCACGTGTATTTCCCCGTGCTGTACTCGATCATCGAGCGTAACGGCCTCTTCGATTCGATCATCTCCGGCTATAAGTTCCGGGAACCGCACGGCCGTGAGTGAGATGCCAGCCCACGCCATCGCCGAACCCGGCAGCGGCGGCGTTCTGGTGCTTGGCCTCGGCAATGTGCTCCTCGGTGACGACGGGATCGGCGCTGCGGCGGTCGATCGCCTGGAGCGCGACTACTGCATCCCCGCCGAGGTCCGACTGGTCGAGGGCGGCACGCTCGGGCTTTCGCTGCTCGATGAGATTGCGCAGACCCGGCACCTCGTCCTGGTCGATGCCGTGGCGACGGACGACCCGCCCGGCACCCTGGTGCGGCTCGACGGCGGGGATGTCATGGATGCAGTGCGCGAGCGGCTCTCGGTGCATCAGGTGGGCGTTGCGGACCTGCTGAACGCGGCGCGCTTGATCGGCTGTTATCCGGCCTCGGTGGTACTGCTCGGCCTCGTGCCCGGATCGATCGGCCTCGGGGTAGGTCGCACGCGCGCCGTGGGTGCAGCGCTCGATACGCTGGTCTCGGCCGTCGTTCGGGAAGTACAGACACTTGGCTACGAAATGGTTGCGCGTCCACAAAGCGGCGCTGGCGAGCGGCCTATCCACGCTCTTACCCGTCATTTCGGCATGTAGCGACGGCGCGCCGAGCCCCCCTGAGGGAGTCCTTTCGTCCGGGGCAGCACGACGCGCGGGGGAAGAGCTCTTCGCTGCCCATTGCGCCATCTGCCACGGGGCGCGCGGTGACGGTCACGGATTGCGTCAGGATGGGATGGTCCCGCCCCCGGCCAACCTAACCCTGCCGCCGTGGTCGGAGCGTGCCAGCGCCAGGCAGACTTTCCTCGCCATCCGTTATGGCGTGCCCGGGACGGCCATGGCGCCGTGGCCGACGCTGAGCAATCCCGAGGTCTGGCAGCTCGTCGCTCACATCGAGACGCTGCAGGGGAATCGCTGAGCGCGGACAGGCGGTGCCCGCAGCAATTTCTCGCCCTTGCGGGTATGCCGCGGCGTATTCCAGACTACGCCATGCAGTTCACGCTGCGCATCAAGGTGCCGTAGGCCGTGCACGTGCGGGGCCGCCTCGTATGGATCCTCGCTGCGGTGGCAGCGCTCAACCTGGTGGCGGGCGGGGGGGTCCTGTCGCTGGGCGGTTTCGGTGTTGCCGGCCTCGGCGTCGGCATGATCGCCTACCTGCTCGGCGTGCGTCATGCCTTCGACGCCGACCACATCGCGGCCATCGATAATGTGACACGGCGCTTGCGGGCCGCAGGGGAACGCCCGGTGGGCGTCGGACTGTTCTTCTCGCTGGGCCACTCGACGGTCGTGCTGCTGCTCACCGCCGTGGCGGTGATCGCAGCGCGCCACGTCGGCACGTTACTGCCGCAGTTGTCGGCCTGGGGATCGCTGTTCGGCAGCCTGGTGTCCGCCGGCTTTCTGACCCTGATCGGCTTGGCTAACCTGCGCTTGCTTGCCGCGCGGCTGCGCAAGCGTCAGCCACGCCCGGGGCACAGTCACCAATTTGGCCTGGATCGCGCCGGGCACAACGTCGACCACAGCTGGAAGATGTTCCCCCTCGGCATGCTGTTTGGTCTGAGCTTCGACACGGCCAGCGAGGTGGCGCTGCTGGCGATATCGGTCGCCGCGGCGCGCGATGGCAGCATTCCCTTCTGGGGGGTGATGCTGCTGCCGTTGCTGTTCACCGCCGGGATGGCGTTGATGGACACGCTGGAAAGCCTGTTGATGCTTCGTCTTTACGATTGGGCGATCGCGGACCACGATCGTACGATGCGTCTCAATACGCTGATCACCGGCCTTTCGGTGTGCCTTGCCCTGGCCGTTGCCCTGCACGAGTGGATCGCTCTTTGCAGTAGCCGGATCAGCGGCCTGCCGTCCTTGGCGTTGGTCGACAGCTCCACGATGGGACTTGCGGTCACCGCAGTTTTTCTGGGCCTCGGTGCGATTGCCTGGCTGCTGCGTCGGCGGCAGGGCATGCGCGTCGTTCGGACACAGCGGGCGGTCGGTTGATGGAGCGGGTCATCGTCGGGTCGGTGCTGCGTGCCGCGCGACCTAATTTCCTGACGCTGACGCCGATCTGCGTGCTGATCGGTGTCGGCGTCGCCATGCAGATGGGGAACCGTGTGTCGGTCGCGAAATGTCTGCTGGTGCTGTGTGGTGCGCTGTCGGCACATCTCAGTGTCAATCTGCTCAACGAGTATGACGACTTCCGCACCGGATTGGACGCACTGACCGTGCGAACGCCGTTCAGTGGCGGCAGCGGCACGCTGCCTGCCCATCCGGAAGCGGCAGCGGCAGTGCGGGCCGCCGGGCTCTTCTGCCTGGCCGCCACGGCTGCGATCGGTCTGTACTTCGTCCACGAAAGGGGCGTGGCATTGCTGCCGCTCGGTCTCAGCGGGCTGCTGCTGGTGGTCGCCTATACCCCCCGGGTGACTCGCCAACCTTTGCTTTGTCTCCTCGCCCCCGGTCTCGGCTTCGGTCCGCTCATGGTGATGGGTACCGCGTTCGTGCTGACGGGACGCTATTCGTGGAACGCCGCACTTGCCTCGCTGCCGCCGATGTTCCTGGTAAGTGAATTATTGCTGCTCAATCAGTTTCCGGACATCGACGCAGACCGCCAGGTTGGCCGGCGACATCTACCCATCGTGTTCGGCCGACGGCGCAGTGCCGTGGTGTTTGGGGTACTCGTCATCGCGGCCTTTGCCGCAACGAGCGTCGGCGCGGCCATCGGAAGTCTGCCGCGCCTGTCACTGCTGGGTCTGCTGCCCCTGCCGCTGGGACTGTTCCTGGCGAGGCAGGTATACGCTCAGGCTGAAAACCTGCCGCGACTCATTCCTTATATGGGTCTCAACGTGGTGATGATCCACGTCACGTTACTGCTGTTCGCGGTGGGGCTGTTGCTCGGCTGACGCAGACGATTCGACGGGTGCCTCAAGGCGCGAACAGCGCGGAATTGTCGACGAAGATCCGATAGTCGTAGATGCCCGCCGGCCGCAGCTTCAGGATGTTGGCAAAGGGCACCCGCAGTGTACCGCCGTCGTGACGGATATAGATCACCATGCCGGTGCAGATCACGACATCCGGCAAAGACCATTGCTCTTCCAGGGCGTGGGACACACTCTTGATTGCCCTGAGGAAATTCCCGACTGTCGCTTCGATCGCCTCTCGCCCGAGCACGGCGGGATGATTGCCAAAGCGAAAGGTCGCATCGCTCGTCAGGAACCCGGCAAAGGCCTTCGCGTCCCGGGCATCGATGGTCGCCAGCAACTGCTTGATGAATGCATCGTTTGCCATGATGTAGCTGTCCGGATCACGAGCCGATCACCCGCTCGATGACGATGTGTACCGGTTTGCCTGCGGCGGGGTCGAGCGGTGTCGTGACACCGAGCAGGTCGCCGCTCTGCGGCATCGCTTGCCCGGACTTCGACACGCGCGCTTCAATCGTGACCATGCCGGCGGTCGAGAGCTTGCGGTCCGGCATCATGGCGAGTGTGTCATTCAATTCGAATCGCACCGGCCAGTTGCCCGTCGTCGTGCGCAGTATGGCAACCGGTGGGCCCGGGGAGTTGACGGATTTGGCGAGGATGAACAGTGTCAGGCCGGAAGGCACGCTCGGGCGCAAAGCGTCGGATAACACGACCTCGCCGCGCACGGCAAGGCCACCGGCGCCTGCCACGGTCACGGAGGGAGCCGCAGGGCCCGCGAGCTGCTGATCTTCGGCAAGATTAGCCGCAATGACTTTGGCGTCGGGTGAGTCAGGGCCAAGGACGCTTGCCAGCGTTTGCCAGGTCGTCACAGCCTGTGAGTATTCCCCGGTCTCATGCTGCAGGCTTCCCTGAAGCCACAAGGCCTTGGGGTGCTGCGGATCGAGGTTCAACGCGGCTTGCACGTATTTCGCGGGCTCGCCCACCAGGGAATCGCCGTTCAGTCCGGCGACAACATCCGCATAGTCCGCCCAGGTGTCGGCGGTCATCTGATGCAGGGTGACGAGCTGTCGGTAGTCCGCACTCGCTGCCGTGAGATCGTGCCTGCTTCGCGCCGCATCGGCGTCCGCGATCAGTTTGCGCGCCGCGGCAGACAGCTCGCTGGAAGTGTCGAAGCTGCGTGTAGCGTTCGGCGCGCTCGCTATCGAGGCCCCAGGCGTGGCGAGGGCCGCGGCGGCGCCAGCACTCGGTGACAGGCGCCTTTCACGAGCGGCCGCCGCGTCCGCGGCGCGTCCCATGAACTCGTACGATTTGGCGAGGAGCTCCCAATCGGCATTGTTGCCGCCGCCTTTCGCCAACCGCCTCTCGAGTGCGGCAAGGGCGCCGGCCATGGAGTCTGCCGACTGTGGACTGCCGCTCGCATGCGCAGCGATGGCATCCGCCGCCGGGAGCGTGTGCCTCGCCAGCAGCAACGGGTAGATCACCAGCGAGGCGGCAGTGGCAGCGAGCGCCCCCGTAAAAAACCAGAATAAGTCCCGCGTGCTGATGTTCATTCAGAGAAATGGCGATCTGATGAGGATGCGCCCGCCCCGGGACTCTAGCGTTGTTCACTAAAGCAAAACACTAAAGCAAAACACTAAAGCAAAACACTAAAGCAAAACACCCCCCCTTACCCCCCGCTGTGATTAAAGGAGCGCACCGGCAGGCCAGAATTCACGGCTTACGGCCTACGCATGCATGAAAATCCCACAGTTGTTGAGTGATAGACTACTGCGGAAAATGCTTATGGTGGCGCGGTAGTCTAAAAACAGAAATTGTGCTCTCTGTACCTACTCAGGACGGCTCTGAGACCGTTCGAATGAGTGACAAGGGAAGCAGGTAATAACGATGAACCCCACGGCAGCGAATCGTGAGCGGTCTCGGACGGGTCCCTACGCCGCGACCACGGGCGGCCTGATTCTCAGCGCATTTCTTGCCGCCTGCACCGGCAGTACCGGACCCGTCGGTCCCGCGGGTCCCGCGGGGGCGACCGGGGCAACCGGGCCCCCGGGGGCGACCGGCCCGGTCACAGGCCTCGACATCACAAGCGCCACGGCCATTACGGGGACCATCACCGGTGTTACGGTCGGCAGCAAGACGGTCGTCAATTTCCAGCTCGTCGATCAGAATGGCGCACCGCTGAAGGGCCTGCCGGCCGCGGACATCGGGTTTGTCATTGCTAATCTGACGCCCGGCACGAACGGTATGTCGAGCTATTGGACCTCGTACATCTACCATTCCGTGACCCCGAGTGGCTGCCCCGCCGGCGTAACCTCGTGCGAGACGGCCGCCGCGATCCAGCCGACCACCGAGAACGGGGCGACCGGCACGCTGGTCGACAATGGCAACGGTACCTACGTCTACACGTTCGCGAAGGACGTCACGACCGATCCGGTCGTGAAGTACGACGCCACGCTCACGCATCGTGTCGCGTTCGAGATCCGCGGACTTGCTCAGGCCAACAACGGCGCCTATACGTTCCAACCCTCGACCGGCGCGACCACGAACATCTACAGTCGCGAGATCGTCGAGACCTCGACCTGCGACTCCTGCCATGGCTTCCTCAATGCCCACGGGGGTGCCCGTGTCGAGGTGCACTACTGTGTGATGTGCCACAGCCCGCAGAATTCGGACCCGTATAGCGGTAACCCGCTCGACTTCAAGCGGATGATCCACAAGATCCACACCGGCATCAACCTGCCGAGCATTCCCCCGATGCCGGTGACCTTCACCGCGCCGCCGAGCGGCACTTCAGCCACTTTAACCAGTCCGTGGCCCTCCGTGAGCGGTTCTAACTACAACATCACCTTCAGCACCGGAGTAGTGTCGGGTGGAGGCACGTTCACGCAAGGCTCGACGGCGGTTTCCTGGACCACGCCGGTGTTCGGTTCGCCGACGGCGAACGCGACCGCCCAAGATGTCGGCCCGACGCTGGGTCAGGGCTACTGGATCGTCGGTTACATGAAGTCGCTCAACAATTTCAACACGGTTCTCTTCCCGCAGGACACCCGCAACTGCCAGACGTGCCACGTGCAGAACCTCGCGGGCGCAACGGAAGCGGGAAATTACGCCTCGGTGCCCACGGCGGAAGCCTGCGGCGCCTGCCATGACACCGTGAACTTCGCCACCGGCGCGAACCACGACGGCGGCCTCGTCGTCAACGACTCGCAGTGCTCCACCTGCCATGGGCTGGGAGGCATCCCGCAGCTGCAGGTCGCCACCGCGCACCAGATACCGGACGTGGTCGCAGCGAGCCACTACCAGTTGAACGTCAACAGCGTGACTTTCTCCGTCCAGGCCGGCAGCACCTATCCGGTGGTCAACCTCTCGGTCACTGACCCGACGAGCAACAATCAGTCCTACAACATCCTGACCGACCCGACGTTCGTCGGGAACGGGATTTTGGCCGGCGTGGGCTACAACGGGTATCCTCCTCCGACGATCGGTACGGCGACACCGGTGTGCACCGGGGCTGCGCGCCTGGCGCTCGACATCGGCTGGGACACGAGTGACTACACCAACTGGGGCAGCCAGCCTGGAGGCGTGACCGGGACGCCCACGGCCTCGGCCTGGGGCCAGCCGATCTCGGTGAATCCGCTCGTTCCGGGGGCGGGCAGTGTGGCGGCGACCTGCTCAGCCTCGACGCTCGCCTATGGTGGCACGACCATACCGGCAGCGCCGGCGTTGCCGGCCCCGAGCACGCTGTATGGACCGCTCGCAGACGGCAGTTTCACGGTGGTCGGTTCGGCGCTGCCAGCGCCGCCGGCGGCCGATTGCCCGCCGGGCAGCAGCACCGCCTGCGCGCCCATCCAGAACGTCGTGGCCGTGCTCGAGGGGCACCCCGGCGTTGTCACGACGATTGTCACGGCCCCCGCGGTGCCGAGCGCTGACCGCGTTGGAGTGACCACGGCGGTCGGTTACGGCAACACGGCCGGTGTCACGCCCGTGCCTCGCCGCACGATCGTCGATATTGCGAAGTGCGATGTGTGCCACAAAGTGTTGCAACTGCACGGCGACAACCGTAACGACGACACGCAGGCCTGCGTTGTGTGCCACAACCCGGCGTCAACCGACGTCAGCCAGCGGCGAGCGCTGACGGCTCCGGGCATCGACGGGCTGTGGGAGCAGACGATCGACTTCAAGCACCACATCCACGAGATCCATTCCGACGCCTGGCGGCGCACGCAACCGAATTACACGCCGTGGATCATCTATGGCTTTGGCGGCAGTGTGAACAACTTCAGCGACATCGTTTTCCCCCAGGACAGCGGCAACTGCTATGCGTGCCACTCCAACCCGGCGAGCGGTCCCACCTTCTATCCGGGTGACCCGCTGATGCAGGCGATGACTACCAACACGGGCCTGTCGCAGAACCCCGCGAATCCGGCCCCACCCGCGCCCGGCTCGCCCGGCAACCCGGTCTCGACCACACCGACCATGGCGGCGTGCACCGGCTGCCACGAAGCGAGCCTCGCGCTCTCGCACATGCAGCAAAACGGTGGCTCGACGAGCGTGCTCAAGGATGCCGAGGGACGGATGATTCCGGCTTCCGCCTCCGGTGTCGAGACCTGCGCCGTGTGCCACGGTCCGGGTGGAGTCGCTGACGTCGCGAAAGTGCACAATGTCATACCACCCTCACCCTGAAGCCTAGCCACTTGCGATCGGTGCGCGGATAGGTGTCTCTTGAGGATGGCCGTCGTAGCGCGAAGCGGCCTTCAGATCGTGCGCGAGTGCGAGTTCGGTGTTCACAACAAAGCGCGCCGGGCCGCCTGCGCAACGGCGGTCGTTCTGATCGCCGGCATTGCGATCTGTCCAGCCGCGGCCGACACGCAGCCGCCGGCTCCAGCCTACAGCACCAAGGGTGCGGACACCTGCCTGGGCTGCCACGACGATGCACGGCTGATGGGACTCTTCCGGACCAAGCACGGCCGTCCCACGGATCCCCGCGCGCCTTTCGGGCATGGGGGCCTGCAGTGTGAGGCCTGCCATGGCCCCGGGGGTGCGCACGCCAAGGCAAGGGGAAAGGAACCTGCGGGCATCGTCGACTTCAGCCACAAGGGCATCAGTGCCGTCGCCGCGCAAAACGGCAAGTGCCTCGGTTGCCATCAGACCAATACGGCGCATCTGTGGGCCACAACGGCGCACGCGGCGGCCGGCCTCTCCTGCGCCGACTGCCACAGTGCACACTCGGCCCTGGATCCGGTGCGCCAGGTGGCGACGCAACCGGAAGTTTGCAGCGGCTGCCACCAGGCGCAGCACAGCAATCTGATAAAGCCGTACCACCATCCGCTTCAGGAAGGCAAGATGGCCTGTACATCCTGCCATGCAGCGCACGGCTCGAGCGGGCCGAGCAGCCTGGTCAAAGTCTCCGTCACCGAGACGTGCACGATGTGCCACTCGGAGTACCGCGGCCCGTTCCTCTGGGAGCACCAGCCAGTGGGGGAGGACTGCGATAACTGCCACGAGCCGCACGGTTCCGTGCAGCCGGCGCTGCTCAAAGTCCGGCCGCCGTTCCTCTGCCAACAATGCCACCAAGGACAAGGCCACCCCTCCGAGCCGATGACGCCGCAGGGGCTGGTTGGCGGCAGCATGCCGAGTCAATTCCTGGTGGGCAGCAGTTGCGTCAATTGTCACTCGCAGGTCCACGGCTCGAACCATCCTTCCGGTCGGGCGCTGATGCGCTAGGAGGCGCGGCATGAGACCAGACGCACAATCACTCCTGCGCTCGCTCGGTTTGAGCGTCGCGGCAAGCCTCGCGGCCGGCGGCGCCGGTGCGACCGAGGCCGAGGTCGATACCAGCAACTGGAAGTGCGAGCAGTGTCCATTCTTCACCGGCTACGACGGGAACGCCGAGGCCGGCGCCTTTGTCGCCAGCGGCGCGAACTTCAGCTACGGCCGTTACACGGGCATCAACACGGGTCATGTCTACGCCGATGTCGGCGCGACCGGGACGCTGCAGAATCCCGACGGCACTTACGTCAAGTATGATCTGCAGAACCTCGGTCTCACATCGCGAGACGCCACCGTCGAGGCAGGTCAGGACGGCCGCTACGCGGTGACGCTCGGCTATGACGGCCAGCCGAACTGGATCTATGACGGCACCGTGACGCCGTTCCGGGGCGTCGGCAGCGGCGTGCTCACGCTTCCAAGCGACTGGGTGCACGCCGGCTCGACGAGTGCGATGAGCAGCCTCAATTCAAGCCTCACTCCGGTCGAGCTCGGCTACCTCTGGCACACCGTCACGCTCTCGGGCCACTACTTCGCAGGCTCCGGCTGGACCTTCTACAGCACCTTGAGCCGGCAGGAGAAGTCGGGCACAGACCTGATCGGTGCGGCCTTCCTGACGCAGGTGGTCGAGCTGCCACAGCCGATCGACTACGTGACCACCGCGTTTGAGGCCGGCGCCCGCTGGTCGGGCGAGCGCTCGAGCCTTAAGGTCACCTACAGCGGCTCCTGGTTCGACGACAACACGGACTCGCTTCAATTCGCGAATCCCTACCTGCCGCTCGTTCCCGGGTCCACCAGTGGGCTTCTGGCCCTGCCGCCCGGCAACGACCTGCAGCAGGTTGTCGCCTCTGGGGACATCCACTTTCCGCACCCGGCGACGACGCTGACGTTTGCCGTGTCGGTCGGCCGCGTGACTCAGGATCAAGCGTTTCTGCCGATCAGCACACTGGCCGGATCGCCGTCGCTTGGGGTTGGCTCGCTCGACGGCGACCTGCACCTGACGCATTACTCGCTCGGCCTGTCATCGCGCCCGATTACGGGCCTCTACCTGCGCGGTACCGCGAGCTATGACGGGCGGGACGACGATACGCCGGTCATCACCGTGCCATCCTATATCGTCACCGACACGTTCCCAGTAGGACCGGCCACCGCTGTGCGCTACAGCGAGGATCGCTCGACGGCCGAAGGCAGCGCCGATTACACGGTCACCCATTGGCTGCGCCTCGGCGTGGGCGGCAGATATCAGCAGATACATTATGGGCCGGGCCAGGTCGTCACGTGGACCGACGACGGCCAGGGCTGGGGGCGCGCCGTGGTCACGCCGCGTTCTGACCTGACGCTGACGTTGAAGGCGGGTGGCGACACTCGCAAGGCCTCCCCCTTCAACGCGTCGGTGCTTCCGGTAGCCGAAAACCCCGAGGTTTTCCCGTACAATTACGCGCCCCGCGACGAGCGGTTCTACTCGCTGACCGGCGCCTGGTCGATAACCCCTACGCTGACCTGGTCACTGGAAGGCTTCGCAGCGAATACCGACTACCCCTTGTCGACCCTCGGGTTGCAGAGTGAGCATGAGCGTCGCGCGGCCACGACGATCACCTACACACCGCAGGAGCACCTGAGTCTGTATGTCGATGCCGGATACCAGACGCTCGACTTTCTGCAGGACGGCTTCACGGGGACCGTCAGCGCACCCTGGCAGGCAACCAATAACGTGCGCTTCTGGAGCGCGAGCGCGGGCGCGCACCTGTCGCTCCACGAGCGCTGGGACCTGAACCTCGACTACACTCATGCACCATCGTACGCGAACAGCGACACGATCGTCGGCGGACTCGCGCAGCCGTTCCCCGAGAACGACACCACGCTCGACTCGGTACGTTTCGATCTCCGCTACCGCTGGACTTCCGCACTGTCCCTGCACCTGCGCTACGCGTACGAAAAATATGACTCGAGCGACTGGGCACTCGCGGGAGTGGGGCCGGCGACACTGCCGAATCTGCTCAGCGTCGGGCGCAGCCCGTATAACTACACCGTCAACCTGGTCGGTGTAAGCGCGACTTACAGTTTCGAGTCGCCGCACGCGCCACCGGCCGCGGCCGAATGACGTCGAGCATCGGCCCTGTCCGCAGCGCTACGGCCGGGGGCAGGCGCGCTATCAGAAGCCGAGCGAGAGCAGGCTCACCGCGCTCACGACTGTGATCACCAGGGCGCCGCCGTAACAACCCAGCTGCGCGAAGGTGCCGGTCCGGATGCCGAGATCATGCAGGCTGTGGAAGATGCGGTGCATTGCGTGCCACGCAAACAGTGCGATGACGATGAATAGCAACCCCTTGCTCCACCCATGCCGGGCGAGGGCGAGCACACGCGCGTAGCTCAGAGCGCCAGGCGGCAGGCCCAAACCCAATGGCGCAGCAATGCCGCTGATGAGCACCAGTGCCGGACCGAACAGCGCCGCTAGCATACCGCCCGCACCGAACAACACCCAGAAGACCGGCGCGTTGGAGCGCTTCACGACCGCCACCACCAGGCGAGCGCACAGAGCGCAATCGATGCCAGTACGGTGGCAGCCCAGCCGCTGCGGGTGATCGTCGCGGCCGACAGGCGCCGGCCGCCGATGAAGATCGCCGGCAGGGTCTTCGGCATGATTTCGAACCAGCTCAGCGCGTGGAACACCATCGCGGCGAACAGCAGTAAGTGCAGCAGCACCGCCCACGGGGACCGGAGCGCAGCCAGCCAGCCGTTCCATGCGGCCTCGCCCTGGGCCAGCCGCACGAGGCCGACCGTCAGTACGAGGGCGTAGGCGAGCACTGCGACCGAGGTCGCCTCGCGCAGCATGTAGCGCGCGAAGAACGGATCGCGGCGCCACCAGCCGCGCATCGATCGGACATACGGACGCCGTGCGCCGGCCGCGTCGCTCATGGCGGCCGGCGCTTCGGTTTCAGGAAGTGCAGAAAGTAGTCGCCGGCACTTATGGCCTTGTTCTGGTTCACGGCATGCGCCGGATCGACCTGCTTCGGGCAAACCTCGGAGCAGTAGCCTACGGCCATGCAGCTCCAGACCCCTTCCTCGGCGTTGACGATCGGCATCCGCTCGGCACGGCCGCCGTCGCGCGAATCGGCGTTGTAGCGGTGGAGCAGCGCGAGCACGCCAGGGCCGGTGAAGTCGGTATTCAGCCCGTACTCCGGGCACGCCGCATAGCACAGCATGCAGTTGATGCAGGTGCTGAACTGCTCATAACGCGCGAGCTGCGCGGGGGTCTGCAGGTATTCACCCGCAGCGAGCGCACGCGGCTCCTTCGGGATGAGGTAAGGCTTGATGCTTTCGAGCTTTGCGACGAATTCGCCGACACTCACGATCAGGTCGCGCTCGATGGGGAAATGCGCTAGCGCTTCGATCCGCACCGCGTCCGCCGCCAGATCGCGCAGGAACGTTTCGCACGCCAGGCGTGGCTTGCCGTTGATCATCATGCCGCAGCTGCCGCAGATCGCCATGCGACACGACCAACGGAAGCTCAGCGTGCCGTCGATCTCGTCCTTGATGTAGAGGAGCGCCTGCAGGATCGATGTGTCGTCGGTGAACGGGACGGTGTAGCTCTGCCACGCGGGGCGCTCGTCGCGCTGCGGGTGGTAGCGCAGCACCTGCATGCGGATCGTTCTCTGGTCAACCATGGCCCTTAAGCCTGCGCGGCGGCCGCGCCGTAGACGCGCGTGCCGGGTTGCGAGTGGGTGATCTTCACCGGTCCGTAGCCGATGTGCGGCGCTTGATCGGCTCGGTAGAAAGCCAGCGAATGCTTGAGGAAACTGGCATCGTCGCGCTGCTCGAAGCCGTCGAGCCGCTGATGGGAACCACGCGATTCGCGGCGCGCGAGCGCCGAGTGCGCCATGGCCTGGGCCACGTCGAGCAGGTAGCCGAGCTCGATGGCGAGCAGCCACTCGGTATTCCAGGCGCGGGAATGGTCATCGAGCCCTACGCGCTGGTAGCGCTGCTTGAGCTGCGCGAGCCGGTCGCAGCTGCTCTGCAGGGTCGCGGCCGTGCGGTAGATACCGCAGCCGTCTTCCATGGTCCTCGTCATCTCGCGTCGCAACGTCGCAATGCGTTCGTCGCCCCGCGGGCGCATGAGGATCGCAAGCGCGCCCGCCTCGGTTGCCTCGGCCAATGCGCCCACGGTCGCGGCGTCGCCGTGCGACATCGCCTTCGCGTAGCGGGCCGCCTCGATGCCCGCGACCTTGCCGAACACGAGGAGCTCAGTCAGCGAATTGGAGCCCAGGCGATTGGCTCCGTGGATGCCGATGCTCGAGCATTCCCCCACCGAGTACAGGCCCGGCAACGGCGAGGCGGTCTTCTCGTCGGCCATGATGCCGCCCATGGTGTAGTGCACGGCGGGCAGCACCGGGATTGGCTGCCTGCCCGGGTCTATTCCGAGGTAGCGCAGCGCCAGCTCGCAGATCTGCGGCAGGCGCTCGCGCAGCTTCCTCTCGCCCAGATGGCGCAGATCGAGGTGAACCACCTCGCCATGGGGCCCGCTGATCGTGCGACCCCGCTGTTTTTCGTGCCAGTAGGCCTGGCTCAGGCGGTCGCGGGGACCGAGCTCCATCGCCATGTTGCGCGGGGTGGGCGAGGGCGGCCCGAGGCCGTAGTCCTGCAGATAGCGGTAGCCCGCGCTGTTCAGCAGGAATCCCCCTTCGCCGCGGCAGGCCTCGGTAAACAACAGCCCGGTCCCTGGCATGCAGGTCGGGTGGTACTGCACGAACTCCATATCGCGCAGCGGCGCCCCGTGCCGGTAGGCGAGCGCCATGCCATCGCCGGTGACGATGCCGCCGTTGGTGTTCTCGCTGAACACGCGGCCCGCGCCACCGGTGGCGACGATCACGGCCTTGGCCTGAATGAGCCGCATCTCACCGGTCGCGATCTCGATTGTGACGACGCCCTGCACGCGGCCCGCGTCCACGATCAGGTCGACGCAGAAGTACTCGTCGAAGCGCTGGATTGACCGGTAGCTGGTCGAGGTCTGAAACAGCGTATGCAGCATGTGGAAGCCGGTCCGGTCAGCCGCGAACCAGGTGCGCTCCGTCCTCATGCCGCCGAAGGCGCGCACATTTGCCCGGCCGTCCAGCGTCCGGCTCCACGGACAGCCCCAGTGTTCCAGCTGCACGAGTTCCTCATGCGCGTGCTCGACGAAGTACTCGACCACGTCCTGCTCGCACAGCCACTCGCCGCCCGCCACGGTATCGTGGAAGTGGGCCTCCAGGCTGTCGTGTGCCTGGGTGACCGCCGCCGCGCCGCCTTCCGCCGCCACGGTGTGGCTACGCATGGGATAGACCTTCGAGATCAATGCAACCGTGAGCGACGGGTCGGATTCGGCCACGGCGATCGCGGCGCGCAGCCCCGCACCGCCCGCGCCAACGATTGCAATATCGAAGGTAAAGATGTCCATGTCGTGAGGCGCGCCCGCGTCCCGCGTTCGTGGGCTCCCTAGCGCACCCACAAGAGCTTCTGGTACAGCCCCCCGAAGTAGGTCTCCTTCGACCAGGATGTCGGCTGCGGCAGGTCCTGCATGAATTCCTTGATCTGATGCTTCCACAGGTCCATCGCGAAGGGCTCTAGCCGGTGGAACACGGCTCTCATCAGCGGCCGCAGGGGGTGCCAGCGCACCGGCCGGTGATAGTCCACCACGATGATCTTGCCGCCCGGCCTGACCACGCGCACGGCCTCGGCGAGCGTCGAAGTGCGCACACGCCGCGGCTGCTCGTGCAACAGGAAGAACAGCAGCACCTGGTCGTAGCTGGCGTCCGGGCAGGCGAGGAGCGACGAATCCCCGTGCACCAGTGCGACGCGCGCATCGGGGGGCAGCTTTCTGCCGAGATTGTTGAGTTGGATCGGCAGGATGTCGACTACGTCGAGATGCGCATCCGCGCCGAGGCGCTCATAGAGCTTCGGCGTCAGGTTGCCGTATACACACGCCACCTGCAACGTTCGACCCGTGACGGTGGGTCCCATCTCAGTAAGCACGGCATCACGGAGCCGAGCATAGTTGCCGAACAGGATCAGATTGACGAGCCACTCGCGCTCAAACAGCTGCACTGCGCGCGGGTGCACATAGGCCCACCAGTACGCCTGCCGCAGATAGTGGGGAATGCCAAGCGCGCGGGGCGCGCGCTGCGGCAAATCCAGGATGGCAGTGTGTTCATCCCTAGCCACTGATTCAAGGGGCGCGTGATTTTCGTACTGCGTACACGATATCTCGCACTGCCCGATGTTGCCGTACGTACATCCCGCAGCCGTCGTTGATCGCCGTCAGATGGTCACCGACTCCACAGCACCCAGACGCACTCACGGCGCCTCGTCAGCACCCAGTGGCACCTCGTGCACGACACCCTTGTGGCAGTCGATGCAGGTCTTGCCGTTGGTCTGCATCTGTTCGTGTTTCTTCTGCGCCGAATGGTCCTGGGCGCTCAGGTCCCAGGCCGCGGCGTTATGGCAGGCGCGGCACTCGCGCGAGTCGTTGGCCTTCATGTAGGCCCAGACGTGGCGTGCCATGCGGGTCTTCTGGGCGTCAAATCTCGCCTGCGTGTCGATCTCGCCGGTCTCGTGGCCCCAGATTTCCCCGAGCGCCTGGAACCTGCGGATCAGCATGGGGATCGCCGGTCCGGGCTCATGGCAATTGCCGCAACCTGCCTGCACCCCGAAGGGATTCTTATAATGAGCGCTCTTCTGCCAGGAGGGCACGGCAAACGCGGTCATCTCGTGGCAGGCATTGCTGCAAAAGGTCGGCGTGCTCGTTGCTTCGAGGAACTTGTCGGTGGCGGCATAGAAGAGAAGGCCGAGCACGAAGAACAGCACGCCGCCGAGCGGGATTCCAAGCAGCCACTTGCGTCGCGGCATTGCCCACACTCGCGCGCACATTTGCCCCCATGCGCTGCCCGGTCCGTCGCCGGTCGGCTGATTCATGGCCGCCGTCCGTGCGCGCCGCTATTGTTCACTCGCGTAGAAATTGGCGAGCGCCTCGATGTCGGCGGCGCTCAGCTTGCTGGCGACGTCCTGCATCTTCTTCGGCTGCTCCCTCTTGCCCTGCTGGAACGAGGCGAGAGTGGCTTTCAGCCACCCAAGGGGCTGCCCGGCGAGGATGCCGGCGTCATCCGCGGGGTCCTTGCCGCCCGCGGAGTGGCATTTCTTGCAGTCGCGGTCGTGCAGGAGCTTGCCGGCGGCGGCCTTGCTGGCATCGAAAGGTTGCTTCTGCGCGACGTACGCCAGCTTCGAGTAGTAATCGGCCAGGTCGGCAATCTGTGCGTCGCTCAGATCCTTCGCCACTGAGCACATGTCACCGATGCGGCTCGTATCGCCGTGTTTGTAGTTCACCTTCGGGCAGGGCGCGCTCTTGGCGCGGTACGCCTTGAGCGCATCGCTCTGAACAGTGGCCGAGATACCGGCAATGGTGGGCACGTCCTGCGCGCTGCTGACACCCTTGTCGCCGTGACACTCGGCGCAAGTTGCGGTGAGCTTGGCGTCCACCGCTGCGTAGCTGGCAGCAGGCAGCAGAAGTGCGGTGAGCAGAGCTATGCGAAACATATTCGGAGTGCCTCCCGGTTCAGGCTTGAAGTTTATTGTCCCGATCACTCCCGTTGGGGTTAGCGGGGAGATCTTGAGCCTGCGCGTGCCAGCTAAACTGAACGAAGTCAACGCCTATACATTTTGCAGCTTATTCGGTCAACTTCTCAAGTCTATTCCGGAGCACCCAGCGAGCTGACCGATTAAGGTCATGAAGATTGATCGAGTCTCCCAGTCGTTGCCATTCAGTTGCGAGCAGGTATTCGATCTCGCCGCCGATGTCGAGCGCTATCCCGAGTTCCTGCCGGGTTGGATATCAGCACGGATTGTGAAGCGGGAAGCCGACGTGCTCTACGTCGAGCAGGTCCTCGGCATCGGGCCCGTGCGCCTGCGATTCGGCTCGAGGACGATGCTGCATCGTCCGGATCGAATAGCGGTGACTTCATCGGAGCCGCCCTTTCGCCACTACAGTCTGACCTGGCTGTTCGCGCCAGGCCCCGCCGTTTCGTGCAACCTCAGCGTCAGCGTCGATCTGGAGTTGGACTCCAGGCTGCTGCAGCTCCTCGTGGACCGGGTCCTGCCGGCGTCCATCACAGGCGCCATTGCTGCCTTCGAGGCGCGCGCCAAGCGCCTGTATATACCTGCCGGCGGTTAATTGATAATTTGCAGCGCCTGTTGAGGAGGCTCACCACGTCCGCACTCCTGCCACCCTTCTGGTTGATTCGTGCGGCCGTGGCCGCCGTGTGGCTCTATGAGGGCCTGTGGTGCAAGCTGTTGCGCGGCCAGCCGCACGAGCTCAAGGTGGTCGAGGCCGTGCCCCACCTTGGGCCGGCCGCCGGTGCGGTCTTTCTGCGGGTGCTGGGCGTGGCGGAAGTTGCTCTGGCGGCATGGGCGCTCAGTGCAATCGCGCCGCTGCAGTGTGCGGCCGCGCAGACGCTGTTGCTCATCGCGCTCAACGGCGGCGGGCTGCTCTGGGCCCGCCACATCATCCACGATCCGGCGGGAATGATCGTCAAGAATTCCGCGTTCCTGGTGCTGGTGTGGGTCGCCGCGAGCCTGCCGGCGAGGCCATGACTGCAGCGGTCGCGGATACCGTCTGGAAACGTGGCCGCTTCGACGCCCGGCGCGGCCCCGGCACGCTGCTGTTCGGCCGCATGTATGAAGATACCTCGATCGAGCTCGACGCGTTTCAACCCGGGGGGCGCGTGTTTTGCATCGCCTCGGCCGGGTGCACCGCGATGGCGCTGGCGCCACACCACGAGGTGGTCGCGGTCGACATCAATCCCGTCCAATTGGCTTACGCTGCCGGGCGGTTTGCGGGCGGGCGCAGTGAGCGCGGAGCGGCCGAGCGCTTTCTGGCGTTCGCCCGCGGCTTCGCGCCGCTCGTGGGCTGGCGGCGGTCGCGATTGCGGGCGTTCCTTGATCTGCACAATCCCGGCGAACAGAGCGCGTACTGGCGGGGGCATCTCGACACGGTCCGATTTCGCACCGCGTTTGACGGGCTGCTGTCACTCGCCGCACTGCGCAGAGTCTACGCTGCGCCATTCCTCGATTTCCTGCCGCCTCACTTTGGTTCAATCATGCGCCGCCGCATGGAGCGCTGCTTTGCCCTGCATGCCAACCGCACGAACCCCTACGCGCGGGCGCTGCTGCTGGGCGAGCTGCCCGATGACTCGCCACCGCCGCAAGCCAGGGACATCCGGGTGGTCCACGCCGATGCCGCCGGCTACCTGGAGCGCGAACCGGCGGGGAGCTTTGTCGGGTTCGCGCTCTCCAACATCCTGGACGGCGCAACCCCGCTGTATCGGAATCGGCTCATCGCCGCCGTCAGGCATGCCGCAGCCCGGGACGCGCGCGTGGTGATGCGCAGCTTCCGCGAAGCGCGCGCCAACCTTGGCATCAACCGAGCGGCGGACGATCGGGCGATGCTGTGGGGCATCGTCGACGTGGGGCCGGCGGCGAGTCTTTCATGAGTCCGGAGAGCTGCACCTCGGTCGTTACGCGCGGCAGGCTGACTGTTTCCCCCACACAGGTATGGCACAACCTGATGTTCTACGAGCAGATCGAGGACTCGCCGCCGCTGCACCTGCGGTTGCTGCTGCCGTTGCCGCTTCGCACCGACGGCGCGAAACTGGCCGTGGGCGAACACGCGAAGTGCCTGTATGCGACCGGCCACCTGCTGAAGCGCGTGACGCGCATCGAGCCGGGCCGGCTGTACGAGTTTGCCGTTGTCGAGCAGAACCTCGCTCTCCCCAGCGGGGTGCTGCTGTGCGGCGGTTCCTACATGCTGCGGGAATTGCCCGGGAGTCGCACCGAGCTCGCGGTGACCACGCGGTACGTCAGCGACCGCGGTCCACGCTGGCTATGGGGGCCGGTCGAAGCAATCATCTGCCACCTGTTCCACCGCCACCTCCTGTCGGCCATTCGAAAGAAGGCCGAAGTGCCGCAAAAGTTCCTTTGAATCCGCTGTATGCCGCGCTCGCCGGCGAATTACGTATTACGTAGCTGAACATTAGTACATGTCACGACTTACCAGAATCTCCTGATGCAGGTATCTATTAAAAGCACCGCAGCAGGGAGATTCCGACGTGAGGCAGCATCCGGTCAGGGATAGCGGTGCGCGCGTGTTCCGGCCCGGGAGGCGCGCCGCTCACGGCATTCGGCCGCAGCAATACCTGTGTGTTGCCGCGCTGTCGACCTCGACGAGCGCTTCGGCCGCATCGGGATGGTGGAACCCGGACTGGCAATACCGCAAGGCTATCACACTGCAATTGCCGGCCAGCGACTCCGGAGGTCTGACCTCGAGCATCGTGCTGCCTATCCGCCTGCACTCCGGTAATTTCAATTATTTTCAGGACCTGCAGCCCAACGCCGCCGACCTGCGCTTCATCGCGGCTGACGGCACTTCGCTCAAATACCAGCTCGAGCTGCTCGATCCGGCGCTGGGGCTGCTGATTGCCTGGGCCTCACGCGGCTCTCGGTCTGGTGGTTACGGCTCGGGATAGGCCTCGAGCGCATCAAGCCCGGTCATCCTCAGCAGAACGCTCGCCATGAGCGCATGCATCTCACGCTCAAGCAGGATGCGACCAAGCCCGCCTCCAAGAACTTCCT
>DATJVI010000155.1:0-3497 GCA_035501875.1 Burkholderiales bacterium | reverse complement strand
GCAAGCAGGATGGCTCAGAAATTCTGCTATTCGATCTGGCATGAATTCTGCCGCTTGAATCCACCCGCGAACGGGTCTATGCTGCCCCGGATCGAAACCATCCATTGGGGGTGAAACCATGGCAGGGACGAGAAAGGTGATCGACTGTCGGGACCACCCGGCAGCCGGCGATTGCACTTTGGCAATGTCCGGCAGTGAAGAGGAAGTGATTGAGCTGGCCGTACTCCACGCAACCACCGTTCACGGGTATACGGATTCTCCCGAATTGCGGCAACAGCTCCGTTCCATGCTCAAGAACGAGAGTGACGTCCGCTCGACAGCAGCCTGAAAGAATAACGCCACGGATTTTCACGGATCGGGACGGATCTCGTTTTCGATCCGTGCTCATCCGCGAGATCCGTGGCCGCTTCTTATCTTGCGCCCGCGGGCTGTTTGGGCCGTTTACCAGCCGCGGCGCGGGAGACCGTGAACGTCATCTTTTGCGTCTTCGCGTCCGCATCCACCACCACGTGATCCCCGTGCAGCACTTCGCCATCGAGGATCTTCAGCGCCAGTGGGTCCTGGATCATCTTCTGGATCGCCCGCTTCAGCGGACGCGCCCCGTAGTTCACGTCGTAGCCCTCGGTGAACAGCAGTTCCTTGGCCCGATCCGTGAGCTCCAGGCTGATGTTGCGATCGGCCAGCAGCCGGCGCAGATCTTCCAGACGCAGGTCCACGATCTTGGTCAGTTGCTCCTTGCCCAGCGGGTTGAACAGGATGATGTCGTCCACTCGGTTCAAGAACTCCGGCTTGAAGTGCGACTGTAGCGCGTTCATCACCAGCTTGCGTGCCTGCTCGAAATCGTCGGGCGTGCGCATCGTTTCCGGCGAAAGGTACGCTGAGCCGATGTTCGAGGTCATGATGATGACCGTGTTCTTGAAGTCCACGGTGCGGCCCTTGCCGTCGGTCAGGCGGCCGTCGTCCATGATCTGCAGCAGCACGTTGAACACGTCCTGATGCGCCTTCTCGATCTCGTCGAACAGCACGACCGCGTACGGACGCCGCCGGATGGCCTCGGTAAGCTGTCCGCCCTCCTCGTAGCCGACGTAGCCCGGGGGCGCGCCAATCAGCCGCGCCACCGCATGCTTCTCCATGTACTCCGACATGTCGATGCGGATCAGAGCCCGCTCGTCGTCGAAGAGAAACTCGGCCAGCGCGCGCGCCAGCTCAGTCTTGCCCACGCCGGTGGGCCCGAGAAAGATGAACGAGCCGATGGGCCGCCGGGGATCGCTGAGCCCGGCGCGCGAACGCCGCACCGCGTTCGCCACGCGCTCCAGCGCCTGGTCCTGGCCGATGACGCGCTGCCGCAGACGGTCCTCCATCGTGACCAGCTTCTTGACCTCGCCTTCGAGCATCTTCGAGACCGGAATGCCGGTCCACTTGGAGACAATGCGCGCCACGTCCTCTTCGTCAACTTCCTCTTTCAACATGCGCACCTGGCCCTGGCCGTCCAGCTGCGCGTTGAGCTTCTCCAACTCGGCTTCGGCCTGGCGCAGCTCGCCGTAGCGGATCTGCGCCACCCGCTCGAGGTTCCCCTTGCGCTCCTCGGATTGCTCCTCCAGCTTCAGCTTCTCAATACGCTCCTTGAGCTGGCGCACGCGCGTGATCAGCTCCTTTTCCTGTTTCCACCGCGCCTTGAGGGCGTCGGCGCGCTCGCGGATCTCGGCTAGCTCCTTGTCGATGGCTGCCAGCCGCTGGCGTGAGTTGGGATCGTCTTCCTTCTTGAGCGCCTGCTTCTCGATCTCGAGCTGCCGCGAGCGGCGCTCGAGCTGGTCGATCTCGGTGGGCATGGAGTCGATCTGAATGCGGAGCGAAGCCGCGGCCTCGTCGATCAGGTCGATGGCCTTGTCGGGCAGAAAGCGGTCGGAGATGTAGCGGTGCGAGAGCGTGGCCGCCGCCACGATGGCCGAGTCCTTGATGCGCACCCCATGGTGCACTTCGTAGCGCTCCTTCAGGCCGCGCAGGATGGCGATGGTGTCCTCGACGTTGGGCTCGCCCACGAAGACGATCTGGAAGCGCCGCTCCAGCGCCGCGTCCTTCTCGATGTACTTGCGATACTCGCTCAGGGTGGTGGCGCCGATGGCGCGCAGTTCGCCGCGGGCCAGCGCCGGCTTGAGCATGTTGGAAGCGTCGATGGCGCCTTCGGCCGCGCCCGCGCCCACCAGCGTGTGCAGCTCGTCGATGAACAGGATGATCTGCCCCTGCGATTCCTCGATGTCCTTGAGGAAGGCCTTGAGGCGGTCTTCGAATTCTCCGCGGTACTTCGCTCCCGCCAGCATCGCGCCCAGGTCCATGGCCACCACGCGCTTCGACTTGAGGATCTCCGGCACGTCGCCGGAGACGATGCGCTGCGCCAGGCCTTCGACGATGGCCGTCTTGCCCACCCCAGGCTCGCCGATCAATACCGGGTTGTTCTTGGTCCGGCGGGAAAGCACCTGGACGACACGCCGGATCTCCTCGTCGCGCCCAATCACCGGGTCGAGCTTGCCGCGGCGCGCTAGCTCGGTCAGGTCGCGGCCGTAGCGCTCGAGCGCCTGGTACTTGGCTTCGGGATTCTGGTCGGTGACGCGCTGCGTGCCCCGCACCGAGGTGAGTGCCTTGAGAATCGCATCGTGGGTCGCGCCCTGCTGGACGAGCAGCGCCTGCGCGGGATCTCCTTTCGCCTGTGCGATGGCCAGCAGCAGGTGCTCGGTGGAAACGTACTCATCCTTGAAGTTGTCGGCTTCTTTGAATGCCTGATCGAGCACACGGCCAGCCGCCGCCGAGAGCGACGCCTGGGTTGCGCCCCCACCAGAAACCTTGGGCAGCCGCTCGACCTGCGCGCGCGCCTCGGCGAGAATGGCTTGGCCGTCGGCGCCAATGCGCTCCAGCACCGGCACTACGATTCCCTCACGGTCCTCGAGCAGCGCCGCCAGCAGGTGCGCCGGCAGCATTTCCGGATTGCCGTGCTGCGAGGCCAGGTCGTTGGCGGCCTGGATGGCCTCCTGCGCCTTGATGGTGAATTTGTCCCAGCGAATTGCCATAAATCCTCGGTTTCAGAGTTTCAATGTCTCAAAGTTTCAAGGTCGCGTTCCCGGCCAACCGGAAACCTTGAAACTTTGAGACTTTGAAACCTCGCAACATCAAAAAAGCGGGAGGCGGGCGTTATTCCCGCTGCTCCCGCCAAATACTAATCGATGGGGCGTGTTTACGCCGCCTTGCTCTTGCTTTCGATCGTCTTCTGGCCGATGTTGACCTTGATCTGCTTGGGCTTGGCCTCAGCACGCTTGGCCAACTGGATCTTCAGCACGCCATTCTCGTAGTCGGCCTTCACGTTGTCGGTGTCCACGGTGGTGGGCAGCGTGAAGCTGCGCACGAACGAGCCGTAGCGCCGCTCGATGCGATGGAAGTTCTCTTCCTTCTCTTCCTTCTCGAACTTGCGCTCGCCCTTGATGGTCAGGGTGTGGTTCTCTACCTGG
>DATJVI010000154.1:0-3690 GCA_035501875.1 Burkholderiales bacterium | reverse complement strand
GATCCGTTCGAGGACGGAGCGCCACCCTTCGACTACGGGGACGAGCCGGCCGCGCGCGGCCTGATACTCGAGGGACGGGCGGAGATCGAGGTTGCGCTGGATTATTTCCAAGGGCCGGCCCCGGGAGAGGTACTGAGCGAGACGCTCGACGAGGTCGCTAGATTTCTCGTCAGTGAGCAGACGGCGGACGTCTCGGCGCCGGAATCCCTGAGCCTCGATGAGATGCGCGCGCGTTTCGTGCATGTGGCGCGCGGCCCTCTCATCGTCGACATGGGCAACACCTACCGACGACTGCGGCCCGCGGAATTTGCCGCAGCGTATGCCCACAACAAGGTCACGATTGGCCAGAAGGCCGTGCCGGTGACGGCCCTCTGGGCACAGTCGGCTGAGCGCATGGCGGTTGACTGTCTGGCGTTCCACCCCGGCGCCGAGCAGTTCTTCATCGAGCGGGGCCTGCGCCATCTCAACCTCTGGTCGCCACCGCAGTGGCCGGCGGTTGACACGGCGGCTGCCGAGCCGTTCACGGAGCATCTCGAGTACCTGATCCCCGGAGCCCGCGAGCGTGAAGATCTCCTCGATTGGCTGGCCCATGCTGCCCAGCGCCCCGCCGTGCGGCCCCATTTCCATTTCCTACTGGTGGCCGCCCAGGAGGGTACCGGCCGCTCCTGGCTCGCCGAGATCCTGCGCCGAGTGTGGGGAGAAAGGCATGCCGGTGAGATCGATCTGCACCATCTGCTGGACGATCCCTTCAACAGCATGCTGTCGGGGAAAATTCTGATGGCGGTGCACGAGGTGAAGGCGCCGGCAGAGGAGCGCTATAGCCACCGGGATCGCCTCAAGAGCCTGCTCACCGACACTCAGATCACCATCAACGAAAAGCACGAGCCGAGATGGGCCGAGCGCTTTTGCGCGCGGTTCCTGATGTTCACCAACCGCGACGATGCTCTCCCTCTCTCAGAGACCGATCGCCGCGTGTACGTAGTCCGGTGCGTCGATGCGCCCCGTAGCGCCGACTACTACAGCCACCTGTATCGCCAGAAGGAGAGTCCCGAGCTACTGGCGGCCGTGTGGCAGCTCCTGCGCTCGCGCGACCTCGCGGGCTTCAACCCCGGTCAACGGGCGCCGCTCAACGAGATGAAGCAACAGATGATTGCGAGCGGTCGCACCGATGAGCAGCAGCTCGCCGTCGATTTCGCCAAGGCTTGCCCGTACCAGGTCGTCGCCTCCAATGATCTGATGACGACACTCGCCCCGCCGCTCGAGCACGAGAGACCGCCCGAACGGAAGGCTCGCACGAACGCCATCACGGCGGCGCTGCGGGAGATCGGCGCGCAGACACACGCCAAGAAGGTCCGCATCGACCGCTATCCCGATCGAGTATGGATCTTTCGGGAGCCGCTGAAATGGAGCGTGGCGACCCCGGCGCTCCTCAAAGCCGAAGCCGACCGCGCACACCTCGATATCACCGCAGGCAGATGTCACGCCGAATCAATCATGGCCCGATGGGAGGGCGATGCATCATGACGACGTTCATCGATACGGATAAGGGAGCCCTCAACACAGACCGCGTCCTGCGCATCATCGAGCGCATCAAGAGTAGGGACACAAAGCTGCCTTACGCGGCGCGGGTAGAGACGGTCCTTATCTATCGAGACGCGGACGGGGAATACCGCAGCGCGATCGCCACGGACTCCATGTTGGACCCAGCGCAGCTCGCGACGCCGATCCCTGCACAACCTGGGTACTTCGTGGTCGGCGTCTACCTCGAGGAGCCCCACGAGGCATATCGCATACCGATCATCGCGTGGCGCGCCGAGCCCGGGCGCCCCTCCGCAGGGCCGGTGTGCGTCGAGGAGCCTTACGGCGAGTGGGCAATCCTCTGTCCTGATGGGCAGGTCGTCGAGGCCGGCTGCTGCATCTACGCGAACCTCGAGCAGTACCGGCAAGCGCGCATCGAGGACTTACGGGCCCGCAAGGCGGTAGCGCCCGCCCAGGTGACCTCGCCGTAGCCACGTGTAGCCCATGTAGACGTGGGTTCATTGCAGCTCAAGAAATGCAAATCAGTTTAGAAAGCGCGGCTATCCTGACTACAGAGGCTACTGATGACTCTCTGTCTACAGTGGCTACAGAGGCTACTTCCTATCTGCTGTTGAGTGACGGAGACAGAGAGTGGAATGGCCGGTGGGATGGTCGGAAGGGACAGCCCACCGCCCGCCCGTCCGCGCCGCATGCTCCGTCGTGGCGCTCTGTCGCCGGCTGCCGCGGCCGGTCCGCTCCTAGCGCCTGGACACGCCTCGCAGCCGACGAGAGGGACGCCGTGAGCCGGACTCGAAAGCCGGGCACTTTGCCGCGGAATTTTGGCGTCAGGCAGAGCTTCCTCAGCATCGATACCCCGAGAAATACCCCGACGGGGACGCGCTCGCAGCGTGCGAAGGCGTCGCTGTGCCGCGATCTCGATTCCTGCGTCCCAACGCCGCGGGCCTCTTCCGCGCCGCGCGCAGAGCTTCCTGAGCAGCCAGCGCTCGAGGCTCCGCAGCTTGCACTCGACCAGGAGCGCTCGAGGTGAGCGGGCCGCGCAACCTCCGTGCGTACCGGCGTGGCCAGGCACTACGGGCTGAGATTCGCTCGATCCTCGAAAACCACCCGCCGCTGCTGGCGCCGCTCACCCCGCGGGCAATCCGTGCCCGGCTCACCCGCTCGCCTCGCCCGTCCGAGCGCACGATCCGCTGGCACATCTACGCCATTCGCCTCGAGGCGCAGCGCGCCGAGCTCGGCTCCGAAATAGGTTGCCACTCGTGACAATTCATCCCGTGGCCGTGGCCGTGCACCATGAGCGCGCCTGCCGCGACACTTTTCGCGGCGCTGTATCGGAGGATTGGATGGCGGCGCGCAAAGGGCTTCCTGGCGGTTGCCTCGTCTGTGCTCACCTCGAGCGTGGGCGCATCGAGTTATTGCTTGCGGGCGGTGCCGGGCAGAAAGCCGTCGGGAGGAAGTTCGGGCTCTCGAAAGACTCAGTGCATCGGCATTGGCACGCGCATGTGTCCGAAGAGCGCAGGCTCACGCTGATCATGGGACCAGTGCAGGTCCAGGCGCTGCGCGCGCGTGTCGCCGAGGAGAACAGCTCGGTCATTGATCATCTGAAAACGATCAGAGCTGGTTTGTATCAGCAGTACACGGCCGCCCTAGATGCCAACGATCGCACGAGCGGTTCGCTGCTCGCCGGCCGGCTGCACGAGAACCTGCGCATCGTCGCGCGCATCACCGGCGAGCTCGCCTCGAGCCCGCTGGTTCAGATCAACAACTCACAAACCAACATCACGGCGCTGATGGACTCGCCGCAGTTCGCGCAGTTTCAGGCGCGTTTGATTGCGATCCTCGCGCGCTACCCCGATGCGCGGGATGAGATCGTGCGCGAGTTTGAGCAGCTCGAGCGCGAGCGAGTGGCTGTGCCAATACCGGCGGCCCTTGCATTGGAGCATGACCGTGCAGCCGCCTGAGTCGGGCAGTCCGTCAATCTTCGGCCGCTTTGCCTCGGCGGTGCGCTCGGATTGGCGTAGCCGTGCGCGTCCTGCGCAGATCCCGCCGGTGGACTACTCGGTGTTCCTCGAGCTCGCCGGGCGAGGCAGCGGCAAAACATGGTCCGCCAGCAACTACGTCAACGAGCAGGCCGCGAGCGGCGTTGCGACGCGC
>DATJVI010000153.1:0-14606 GCA_035501875.1 Burkholderiales bacterium | reverse complement strand
GTCCGAAAAGTTGAGTGACTCGGACGGATCGTGGCGGCACGCTCGCATCACGCTGAAACCGCTGAACCCTGAGTTCAAGCCCATCGTCCTTACGCCAGAGTCAGAGTCGGATGTGACAGTGGTGGCGGAATGGCTCACGACGCTTCGGTAAGCGATCTGCTTCGCTTGGCCCACAACGTACCAACGTACCGGGCGCACGCTCCCCTGATACACGACGCCAATCGAACTCCGGCCGACTCAACGGCGCCGCTTCGGCCTCGCTTCCATACTCCAGAAGAGCAGACAGCCAAATCGTCGTAGCAGCGAGCGCGTTGCGGGACTTTTGCGTAGTTCAGCTCTGAAATTCACTGCGCGGTGAGGCCAAACCCCGCAACGGGCGCCCTCGTAAGTGGTTGAAAAACCAATCACCGCGCAGTTGATCATCGATCTGAAAACGGTTGTGTCCACGGAGGTCCATCGACGTCCGCCGCGATGCCCCGCCGTCCATTTTTTGTGGCGGGAGAAAAGGACAAATGCATTTCGGCTCCTCGAACTGAGAGACCTCGAACCGCCGAACCACCTTCCAGCTCGCCTCATTCCGCAGCCAGAGGGGCAATCGGACCATTGTGTCTTTCAGTCTCGTCGCCGACCACGTTTCATCGAGAAGTGCGCTCGTTGCCAGGTGCACTGCGGCTAAATTCGATCGGCACCACGAGCTGCGCCGCTGGCGAACGACTGACGGCTCTCACGATCGTATCGAGCACGCGATCCAACTCCTTCCCAACATCTTCTGCGAGAAAGCGCAGCACCAAATAGCCATTTTCTTGCAGTAGTAAATCCTTGCGTCGATCGCGTCGGTACGCGACGGGATCAGCGAGATGCTGAGCGCCGTCCAGTTCCACCGCGACGCGTGCTTCGGCGCACAGCAAGTCAACCTCCAGTTGTCCCTGACCGTCAAAGGCGATCGGCAATGCAACGTTCAAACGAAAGCGGCCTCTTGTAGCGGCCAATGTCTCAAGACGGCGATAGACGAACGCTTCCGTTGCGCTCCGCGCTCGATCTGCACCTTCGGCATCCGACGAGAGCGACCGAGCGACGTTGACGAACAGGGACGCGAGCGGCGTATCGACCCCATCTCGAACGAGCCTGCGCACGCTGGCGGCATAGTCACGCTTCCAGCCGGCTTCTGATGGCAGTGGCACATCGCTCGGCCAACCCGGCATTGCGCTGGCTGGTAGCACGATCGTGTAGCCGATCGCTTCATATCCTCGGCAACGCCGGTCGAACATCCGCGCCAGCATCGGCACGTTGAGATCCGCATAGTCGTAGACACGCACTTCGCGCTTGCCGTCGTAAAGACGGTGCAAGCGGCCTGCGTACTGAGCGACCGTGCCCCGCCATGACACCGGCATCGTAAGAAACAACGTGTCGAGCCGCGGATCGTCGAATCCCTCGCCGACGTATTTGCCGGTCGCTAGAACAACGCGGGCCTCATCGGAAGGAATAGTGGCCAGTCGCTCCGCCACGAGCCGCCGTTGCTTCTTACCCATCCCTCCACGCAAGACAACGAGATGGGGAACGCGCAGTACAAGGCGCTGCTCGAGCACGTCGAGGTGTTCGTTCCGCTCGGTGAGCACGAGCGGCGAGCGACCGTTGTGAACGCATTCGAGCACGTCGTCACAAATTCGGCCGTTGCGCAGCTCGTCTTCTACCAGTTCACGATACAGCGCGAGGAACTCGAGGCGCTTGTCCGACTCAGGAGCCCCCGCGGAGGCAAACGCGGTCGGCTGCACGAGCACAAAATGCTCGAACGGCCGCGTTGCTGCTTGCTCCTTGGCGCTCACCCGATGGCGGACCGGACCACACTGCATGAAGATGATCGGATGATGGCCGTCCTTGCGTGACACGGTCGCCGAGAGTCCGAGAACAAAGCGCGCCTTGGCCTGCCGCGCCACCTGCTCGAAGCTCTGCGCCGACAGGTGATGGCACTCGTCGACGATCAACTGCCCATAGTTCGCCACGCGATCGTCGACGACGCCCTTCCTCACGAGACTTTGAATGACGGCGACGTCGATCAGACCAATCGGCCGATCGCGTCCACCGCCGATGGCCCCGATCGCTTTGCCTGGCAGATCAAGAAAAGCCGAGAGCCGCTCGACCCATTGATCGAGGAGCTGTCGCCTATGGACCAGCACCAGCGTGTTGACCCTGCGCTGCGCGATCAACCAGGCAGCCACCACGGTCTTGCCAAACGCTGTCGTTGCCGCCAGCACACCTGTTTCGTGCGCGAGCATCGCGTCAGCGGCAGATTGCTGTTCGGGACGCAGCTCGCCCCGAAAGCTCAATTCCAAAGGGCGACCTGCGAAGCGTTCATCACGAATCGAAGGGCGCACGCCGACGTCAGCAAGCAGTCGGCGAACGTCGTCCAGGCATCCTCTGGGCAACCCGATGTGCTCCGGATGATCCTCCGCGCAAGCGACGACGCGCGGCTTGTCGTACGTGGACAACCGCATCGCTTGCGCCTTGTAGAACTCGGGATTCTGAAACGCTGCCAGGCGCAGCAGCCGGTTTCGAAGGCCTGGATGCAGCCCCTCCTTGGCGATGTAGATTTGGTTGGCCAGCACCAGTTCCAGCGTCGGCGGCAGGTCACCAGCAATGGGCGGTTCTTTGCGCTGGCGCGATGGCGGAGCGGTCCAGGGTTCATCTTCGCCGTCGTCCTGCGGCGGCAGTCGCACACCGAGGACGCGGCCACGTCGCTCAGCCTCTTGCGCAAGGCGCTCGACCTGCGTTCGGCCGATTCGTCGAACGTGCGCGAGGAATGCCCACTGATCTGCCCATGGCTCGAGATAGTCATCGACGAACACACTGTTACCAGCCTCGCGCGACTCCTTCTGCAAGGGCAAGGCGATCAGGTTTCCGAACCCTCCTTGAGGTAGCGTGTCCTGATTCGGAAACAACCGGTCGTACGAATCCAATCCGATATCCGGTCGCCCTTCCATCGTCTCGGTCAGGATGTACGAGCCAAGGCGCCGAGCCAGCGCAGCGGGTACTGCCTCCTCGAAGAAGAGCCAGACGTGCCCCCCATGGCCGGAGCGGGAGCGTTCCAGCGACGCCGGCACGTGTAGCCGCCGACAAGCGTCCAGAAACGCGAGGGCGTCTTGCGCCCAGCCGGACTTGTCGAAGTCAAGCGCCAGGATGAAGCACGTCTCGTCCAGAAGCAGTGGATATACGCCAGCGACAAACGGCTGACCGTCCGGATCGTGGCCAGACAGATGCCAGCGGACGACCTCGTCCGTCACCGGCAGAAATCTGCGATGCGGACACTCAGCGCACTTGATGCGAGGCTTCTCGCAGACGCCGCGAACCCATTCGTTCGCGCAGGCCGGGGCATATCCGTAGCGGCCCGTCTTGCGGCTCTCGAATCGACGGGGATAGACGTCCTCGCGGCCTCGGAACAACGAACGAAACAGGTCGATCTTCGCCTGTGACGACGAGGTTCGGTCGACAGGGGCCGAGAGCTGGTCCATCGAGTTGCGTCTGCCGGCGGATGATGTCGCGTCGACGAGCCGATGCTACGCGGCGAGCCAAATCCATACAAATTATTGTATAGTGTCATCCCATGCCGACCATGAAACCCGTCGTCTTCCGGGGCTCTTCGCTGGATGACTTGCGGGCGTTTCCATCGACAGCGCGCCGCGAGGCGGGCCATCAGTTGGACCAAGTGCAGCGCGGCCTCGATGCGGACGACTGGAAGCCAATGACCACGGTCGGCCACGGCGTAAAGGAAATTCGAATCCGTGACGCGAGTGGCGCGTTTCGAGTGATCTACGTAGCGAAGTTTGCCGAAGCGGTGTTCGTGTTGCATTGCTTTCAGAAGAAGACGGAGCAGACAAGCAAAGCAGATGTCGCCTTGGCAACCAAGCGCTATCGCGAGCTGTTGCAGGAGATGAACCGATGAGCAAGAAACGCTATGCAAGTGTCTGGGATGCGATCGAAGACACGCCCGCGGAAGCCGAGAACATGAAGTTGCGCTCGGCGCTGATGATCGTGATCAAGGAATACATCAAAGGAAAAGGTTGGACCCAAGCTGAAGCAGCGGAACGGCTGGGCGTGACACAGCCGCGCGTGTCGGATTTGATGCGCGGGAAGATCGATCTCTTCGGCCTCGACACGCTGGTCAACATGGCGACATCAGTCGGCCTGAAGGTGCAGATGCGCGTGCGGGAGGCAGCGTAAGAGCCCTGTACCAGCTGCTCGCGCGCTGAGGTCCTAGCGGTCGATATCGTTGCGGGACTTTTGCGGGAATCAGCTCTGAAAATGGCTGCGCGCTGGGGCAAAAATCGCAACGGACGCCCAGCTAAGTAGTTGAAAATAAATGAGCGCGCAGCTCATCATCAAACTGAAAAAAGTCGCGTCCACGGAGGTCTGCCGACGTCCTTGGGGATGCTCAGTTGTCCGACGCCTATGCTAGCAATGCTATCATTGACTGCAATGTAGGCTAGGAAGTAAAGCAAAGTACCGAAAGGCAATCCATGGCCACCCTGACCATTCGCGATCTCGACGAAACGCTCAAGCGATCGCTGCGCATCCGCGCCGCGAGCCGTAACCGTTCGATGGAGGAGGAGGCGCGCCAGATCCTGCGCGCTGCGCTCCTCGAGGCACCGAACCCGATTGGAGATCTCGTTTCCCGCATCCGCGCTCGATTTGCAGGCCTTGGAGACGTCGAGCTAGCGATCGCCGAGCGCGAGCCGCTGCGCGCGCCGCCAACCTTTGATGAGCGTTCGCCAGTGGTGCATCGACAAGCCTCAAAGCGTGCCCCGCGTACCAAGCGGCGCTCGTGAGCACGCTTCTCGACACGAATGTTCTGTCGGAAGTGCTGCGCGCGCAGCCCGACGAGACCGTGCTGGCCTGGCTCGCAGCACAGCCTGCTGAAACCCTGTTCGTCAGCGCAGTGACGCAGGCGGAGATGTTGCTCGGCGCCCGCTTGCTACCAGCGAGCAAGCGACGTCAGCAGCTACAGGACGCGCTCGACATAATGTTCGCGGAGGATTTCGCTGGTCGCGTGTTGCCGTTCGATTCGGCCGCAGCTTTCGCGTATGCCGGCGTAGTCGCGCTGCGTCGCACCGCAGGTCGCCCGATCTCGCAATTCGACGCCCAGATCGCGGCGATTGCACTGAGCCGGCGCGCGGTTCTCGCGACACGCAACGTGTCCGATTTCGAAGGCTGCGGCGTCGCTTTACGCAACCCATGGGAGAGCACTGGATCGGCGGGCGTGAGCTAGCCTCAGCAAGGCTGATAGCGCCTTGGCAACCAGGCGATATCGCGGGTTGTTGCAGGAGCAGGACCGATGAGCAAGAAACGCTATGCGAGTGTGTGGGACGCGATCGAAGCCACACCTGCGGAAGCCGAGAACATGAAGTTGCGCTCGGCGCTGATGATCGCGATCAGGGAACACATCAACGGTAAGGATTGGACGCAAGCTGAGGCCGCCGAGCGTCTCGGCGTGATGCAGCAACTCGTGGCGGACTTGATGCGTGGAAACATCGATGTCTTCAGCCTCGACGCACTGGTCAAAATGGCAATCTCCGTCGGCCTGAAGGTGCAGATGCACGTCCACGAAGCGCCTAGGAAACGGCGCCCGTTCACTGGAGGTCGAGTCGGCGCCTCTTAGGAGCGTTGGCGGCATCCGAAGGGGCAGTCGTGACTGGATTGGTTTGGTGACCGATATCGAGGTGGCGGCGAGGCGTTATATGGCGATCGCAAGGAAATGAAGTCCAAGATCACCAAGTCGTCGGGAAATGTGTTTGTTGACCTCGGGTTCGCTCCCGAGGAAGTCGCGGTTCTGACGGAAATGGCAACCACGCGGCAAAGGCCATGCACGTTGACTCGAAGCCCAAGGCGCGGCCGCGGCGGCTCACACCGAGGCGCGGCCGCGCAAAAGCGGGCTATCGAGATCTTCTGCTTGCTACGCGGCGCGCTCCAGCCCTTCCGAGGCACGTAAGCCAACACCGCCAGCCAGACTTTTGTCAAAGCGACTCGAGGTATGCCGCAACGGCCCGCATCTGCTCCTTCGTCAGGTCCTTCACGATGCCGTGCATCACCGGCGCCGAGCGAAGCACGTTCTGGATCACGAGCATCTGTTTGAACAGGTACGCGGAGTGCTGGCCCGCCAGGCGCGGGAAGGCGCCGTTGCCGGCCGCGGTCTTGCCGTGACAGAGTTCGCACGCCGGAATCTGCTGGGACGGAACGCCCTTCTCGTAGATCTCCCGGCCCTTCGCAATCGTGGCGGCATCGCCTTGGCCTCCGGCGGCCGCATGCTGCTGCGAGTAGTAGTCGGCGAGGGCGGCGATCATGCTGTCGTTGAGCTGCGAGGCCATGCCCCACATGTAGGCGACCGCGTCCGGATCACCCCGCGTCTGGTCGCGGAACGCCTTCAGTTGCGTGTCGACGTACGCGGCTTGTTGTCCCGCCAGTCGGGGAAAGGTGGGAGCCGTGCTGCGGCCACCGGGTCCATGGCAGCTGGCGCAGACTTCGGTCGCCATCTTGGCAGCGGCCTTCTTGTCGGATTCCGGGATGTCGGCAAAGGCCGACCCGATCCAGCAGGCCAGCACGCTCAGGGTCAGGGCCTTCAAAGCGGCGTTTTTCACGGCGTCCTCACAGGGCTATTGATGCGAGTTGCAGTGCCGGGCGTTCAATTCGTCGCCTTGCGCGCCTAGAAGTTGAACCAGCCCAGCACGTACAGCGTGTTGTTGTCGGAAGCTGAACGACCGGAACCGTCGTAGTTGCTCGAGCCACCGTTGAACTTGGAATAGGCAACGTATTGCAGCGACAGCTTCACGTTCAGGAACGGCAGGTAATTCACCTCGAAGACGTAGCCGCGACTGTCCGGGCTCCCGGTGGCGCTTCCAGTGACGGGACCGGCCGCATAGAGCACAGCGTCCGTACTGCCGGTCGTGTTGAAGAAACCGAGCGAGCCGCCGATCTTGCGCCGGTAGTAGTAGTTGGCCGCCAGCTTGGTCGTGCTCAGCGTATTGCTCGCGTTCGTCCCGGTTGCAACGCTCGCATCCAGGCTGGACTTCTCGTGAATGTAGGTCGCCAGAACGCTCGCCTGGTGATCGTCGTCGATGAACTGGTACTGCGAGTCGACCGCGTAGTCGGTGAACGTGTCGGTCGGACCGCTCGCGGGCATGCCGCCCGGGACGATCCCGGCCTTCATGCCGTACGTCCCGACCGAGAGCGAGTTTCGATCCCAACGGTACTCGTACCCGAGCCTCCAGTACGGGGCCAATCCGTGGACCAGCGGCGTCTGGCTGCTATCGAAAGGATGCACCCCTCCGGTTTTGGAACCCGTATAGACGCCCACCTCCGCATAGAGCGAGTGGTCGTACCACAAGTACGTACTCAGTCCTGCTACGTTGCCACCGAGAGTGCCGTCGATCTGAGTCGCCGCGGAAGGAGTCGGCGCGACGGCACTCGCCGCGAACGGATAGCCCCAGGCGGCCGTGGTGTTCCATGGATCCTGCACGGTGGGATTGTTGTTCGCCGTGAGGCCGATGATCAGATCCCTGTCGGGCATCGAGTCGAACGAAAGATGTTGCGCGTACCGGATGTCCGTGTTGTCGAGGCCGAAATGGTCCGCCACGCCGTCATAGGTCAACTGCACGAAGGCACCGAGTCCCTCCGCGATCTTGCCGGCGTAGAAGACACTCGCCTGCTGCGGAAAATTCGTGTCACCGGCCAATCCGACCGTGCCCGGCGGTTGGGTCGGGGGGACCGCCGCGATTCCGCTGTCGGGCAAAGGCTTGGACGTGTGGTTGTACGAGATCTGCAACATGAACGACACCGGCGGGATCGTGTTCAGGGCCATCGTCTCGGTACGCTCGACCGTGACGCCCTTGATCTGCTTCATGTTGTCCAGCACGTAGCCGTTCAGCTTGAACTCCCGGCCGAACGGCGTGAGTTCAGGAAAGACCGTGTGGCAGGTCGAGCAGGCCATTCCGGTTTGCCGCGCATAACTTGGCACAGCCCAAGCGTTGGGCGCCATGAGCGCAAGAAGCGCGGCGCCGAGGAAAATGGGCTCCAGAACAAATCGCAACCGCGCCGCTTTCACTTTAGCTTCTCCTGTGTCGCGAGCTTGAGTGCAAGCTATACGAGGCATGCCAATGCGGATTGACCTTGGTCAAAGGGGAGTCCGATCTCACACGCACAGGTCGCGCAACTTTGTGTGTCTCCAGGTGTGCCGTTCAGGTTACCTTCATCTACCTTACAACGTAGGCTGTTCGATGACCGCCGGCAGCCGTCCCAACTGACAGGCTGTCCGACCACCCCGCTCGCAACCGCAAATTGACGTCGCGGAAGAAGCCGACTAACTGCGCGCGGGGCGCGGCGCCGAGGGAGGTGCGACCCGCAATCGAGTCGTCGAAGTGAAAGGCTTCGTGTCGATAGAGATCCACGGACGTCTAGGAGAGCCCAGCACTTACAGGGTCGGCGCGACGCGAGGTCGAGGCGCTCGACGCCAAGGTGATGGTGACGAGAATCACGCCTGAGTGAAATGCGCGCGTTGGCAGCGACGCCGAAGGATCGGCGCAACCGCAACCTCGTCTTGCCGATCGAATGCTGCGCGCCCGACGATGGCTCGCTCCGGCTCGACGAGATCGATTCAAGAGACGCGATCGCCGCCGGGACGGCTGATGTGCCCAAACATCGCTCGGGCCTTCAAAGCCCGTTTCGCAGGCCGCCAGAGCGTCAACCAAAACCAGCCATACCCGCCTCCGTTCAGGATCAGCGTTCCCGCGACTCAGACTGCGCACACGCGTAAATTGGCTGAGAGCCTTGGACCGGCTACTACGCCGGGGCAGGCGATCCGAGGCAAGCGGTCAGCGAGTCGGCCAGCCCGATCTGAGTTTCGTCTCCCACCCACGCCACATATCCGTCAGGCGGAACGAGCACGGCGGCGGGAGCAGTGACCGTACCGAGTGCCGGAAGCTCCCATGTTCGTGGCGGCCGTCGCGCGCCCCCGTGCCGCGGCCAACGGCGGGACAAGACAGCGCCTCGGTTTGCCGTCGCGCCTGCCGCATCGAGGCCGCCCACGACCTCGAACGCGGAGGCCCGATCGTGCAAAACGAACGCGCAATCGAGGTCTGGTGGATCGCGCCGGCGCGAATGTCATCCGGGCCGTTTCGCGTCGCGACGATTTCCCGCCCGGCTGACTCTTCCAGCCTGAAACCGGTCATCAGCCAGCCCAGCGACGCCACTGCTGCGCAGTCGATGACAACACCCGCTTTCGTTCGCGCGGAAGCAGCCAGGAATTCGCCCCTTATCCCGCCTATGCCTCGTCGGCCTCTGTACCACGATCACCCACGCGAATCGCGCCGGACGCGGCGGCGATCGACACACCGCGTTAGGGCATGCGGCGCCCGCGCGGACCCCCGAGTGGCCACCGGAGCGAGACCCAGATGCTTGACACGATTTTCAAGAACGGCAGCGAGCGCAAGCAGGCGCAGGACGACCTGCGGACATTGGTCGAGACGGCTCGCGACGAACGCGCCCAGCTCGCCCTGATGCTGGAGCAGCTCAACGGCGCGTCGCCGACGCTGGCGCGCACCGCCCGCACGCTCGACGACCTGCGCATCAAGACCGACGAGGTCACGCGCCGTTGCGACAAGCTGACCAAGATGGTGGGCACGTACGAGGAGTGCACCAACAATTTCGAGCAGCTCGAGGGCCGGATGAACGGCCTGCTGGCCAAGGTGGCCGAAGCCCGGCGCGCGTCCGACGCGATGACCGCACCCGACGGCGGCCTGCAGCAGATGCACCAGGCGGCCGAGGAAATGACCTCGCGCTCGCGCGAGGCGCACGAGACGCTGGAAGTACTGCAGCGCGAGAGCGACAAGCTGGAGGCCCTGCGCGAGCGGCTGCGCCAGGCGACCGGGGACATGGGCCAGTCGGTCGGCGCCGTGGTCGCGCTGAAGGGTGAGCTCGAGGACCTGCGCCGCACGGAAGCCGAGCTCAGGCTCGAGTTGCAGGGCATTCGCAAGAGCGCCGGCGACGCGCGCGCGGACTCCGAGGGCGCGCGCGGCGCAGTGGCGGAGGTGGAAGCCAAGCTCGAGTCGCTCGGCCAGCTGCAGGAGCTCAGCAAGACCACGGAGCAACGCCTCGCGTCGCTGAACGCGCTGGCCGAACACGTCGCCCACAAGGGCAAGGCGCTGGAAGCGCAGAAGCTCGCGGTCGAGCGCGCCGTCGTCGAGGCGGCGCAGCTGAACGAGATGGTGTGGAACATGGACGCGCAGATCGCCAAGCTTTCCGCGGGCGGCGATCAGCTCCAGCGCACCGAGGAGACCGTCGCGCGGATGGAGGAGCTCGCCAAGGCCACGGCCGAGCAGCTTGCCGCCGCGACCGCGGCCCGCGACGAATTCGCGCGCGAGGCACAGCGGCTCGAAACCGAAAGCCGGTCGCTGTCGGGGGCCATGAAGGCGACCCTGGAGCGGCTGTCGTTCGACAAGAAGGAAGTCGACGCCTTCGACCAGCGCCTCAAGGCGCTCGCCAAGGCGGTGGGCGAGACCGAAACGCGCGTGCAGGGCGTGCTCGCGAAGGACAACGAGCTCGCGGCCATGCAACGTGAGGCCGACTCCCTCGGCAAGACGTTCACGGTGCTGACCGCGAACGCCGACGAGCTGGGGCGCAAGCAGAGCCTGCTCGATTCGCTCGCCGGCCAGCTGGCGCAGGTCGACGCGCTCGGCAAGCGCACGGCGGTCCAGTACGAGAACCTGCTGCAGGCGCAGAAGGACCTCGAGGCGGCGCGCGGCGAGCTGGCCGAGTTCCACCGGGCGCATGCCGAAGCCGCGCAGCTGCGCGACAAGCTGGCGCTCGACCGCGCCGCGCTCGACGCGTTCGGCGAGCGCACGACGGAGATGCTGGGCCGCACGCCCGAGCTGCAGGCGCGGCTCGACGAAGTCCTGGGCAAGATGGCGTTGGTCGACAAGGGCAGCGCGGCGGCAGCGCGGCTGGGCGAACTGTGCGGCGAGCTCGATTCGCAAGTGAGCCGCGTCGGCGCGCGCCTGCAGTTCGTCGAGAAGCTCGAAGCGCGTGTCAACGGCCTGCATACGGTCAGCGCCGAGGTCGAGCAGAAACTCGCCGCGCAACTGGCGCGCCGCGCCGACATGGAAAGCCTCGAGAACCTGTGCGACACGCTGTTCACGCAGGTCGCCGACGCGCAGCAGAAGCTCGACGGTGTCGCCGCGCTGCAAGGGCGCGTGCTGCCGCTCGCGGCGCAGGTGAATTCGCTGCAGCAGACGCTCGAGCGCTCGCAACAGCTGGTGGAGGCGATCGGCATCGACGAAGAGGTGGTGCACGAACAGCACGCGCGGCTGGCCGGCCTGGTCGAGCAGAGCCGGGCCCTGTCGGCGGAGACGGCCGAGCGGCTCAGCCAGGTGCGCAACGTGAGCGGCGACCTGGCCCGCGCCACGTCACTGAAGGAGGAAGTGCTCGCGGAGCTCGCGCGCGTGCAGAGCGCCCAGCTCGATGCCGTCTCGCAGACCGACGCGGCCGAGGAGCAGATCGAGCGCGCCGAGACGCTGGCCAAGCGGCTCGAGCAGCGGGTCGCGCAGCTGATGCACAGCGGCGAGAACATCGCCGCGCTCGCGGGCCGGCTCGGCGAACTCGACCGCAGCGCCGAAGCGGTCGAGCGCAAGATCCAGTCGCTCGCCGATCAGGACGCGACGGTGCAGGCGGTGAAGGCCGAGGTCGACAACATCCGCCAGATCAGCGGCCGCAGCAGGGCCGACCTGCAATACGTGACCGAGCACCGCGCCGAGGTGGCCGAGCTGCGCACCAAGGTCGAGGACCTGATCGGCCGGCTCGACGACACCGACAGCAAGATCGTGCAGGTCGAAGCGCGGCGCAAGGTGGTCGAGGAAGTGCAGTCGAGCGCCGAAGGCATCACCCACATGCTCGACGACATCCACGTGAACCTGGAGATGCTGAGCGAGCAGCGCGCGGTGATCGACGACGTCGGCGAGAAAGTGGCGCGCCTGGAGTTCACGGTGCAGGAGGCGCGCAATACGCTGCTCGCCCTGCAGCGCGAGCGCGAAGTGGCCGAGCGCATCGAGCAGGGCATCAAGGCACTGCGCGCACGCAGCAGCGCGAAGTAGCGCCTGGCGGCGTCGCGGCGCGCATCCCCTCCCCCGCCCGCGGGGGAGGGAGTTGTGTAGCTCTTCGCGATGACAGATCCGGCTACGCAGCAGCCTTCAACTGCTTCTCCAGCCGATCCAGGACCCGATAACAAGACAACACCTGCGCCACGCTCGAATTCGGCTCGCGCCCCTCGCGGATGGCGGCGAAGAACTCACGGTCCTGCAGTTCGATGCCGTTCATCGATACGTCGACCTTCGAGACGTCGATCTTCTCCTCCTTGCCGGTGTAGAGATCGTCGTAACGCGCAATGTAGGTGCCGGTGTCGCCGATGTAGCGGAAGAACGTTCCAAGCGGTCCGTCGTTGTTGAACGACAGGCTCAGGGTGCAGATCGCGCCGGTGCGGCTCTTCAACTGGATCGACATGTCCATGGCGATGCCGAGGTTCGGATGAATCGGACCCTGGATCGCGTTGGCCTGCACGATCTCCGCCCCGGTCTGGTAGCCGAACAGATCGACCGTGTGCGCGGCGTGATGCCATAGCAGGTGATCGGTCCAGCTGCGCGGCTGCCCGAGCGCGTTGGTGTTGGTGCGGCGGAAGAAGTACGTCTGCACGTCCATCTGCTGGATGTTGAACTCGCCCGATCGGATCTTCCTGTGCACCCACTGGTGGCTCGGATTGAATCGCCGCGTGTGGCCGCACATCGCGACCAGCCCGGTCTTCTTCTGCAGGGTGACTACTTCGTCCGCAGCCGCGAGCCTGTCGGCGAGAGGAATCTCCACCTCCACGTGCTTGCCCGCCTTCAGGCACGCGATCGTCTGTTCGGCGTGCATCTGGGTCGGCGTGCACAGGATCACGGCGTCGACCTCCTTGCGCGCCAGGCTTTCCTCGAGGTCGGTGCCGACGTGCCCGATGCCGTATTGCTTCGCCAGCTCCCGGGTCTTGTCGAGCTCGCGGCCGATCACGGAGACGACTTCGACATCCTCGATGTTCCTGATTCCGTCCAGGTGCTTGATACCGAACGCGCCGGCGCCGACCAGCGCGACCCTGATTTTCTGCGCCATTTATCCGTTCTCCATGATCAGATGGCCGACGGCGGTGTTCGACGCCGGCACGTGATAGAAGCGGTGCACGACCTTCGGCCGCTTGCCGCTGTCGACGTCCGCCATCGCGCCGCGCGCGATCAGCCACATCACCAGTTCGATCCCCTCCGAACCGGCTTCACGGACGTATTCGATATGCGGAACGCTCGCGAGGCCGGCGGGATCGTCGATCAGCCGGTCCAGGAAGCGGTTGTCCCATTCCTTGTTGATCAGCCCCGCGCGCGGTCCCTGCAGCTGGTGGCTCATGCCGCCGGTGCCCCAGATCTGCACGTTCAACGGCTCGTCGAACGACTCGACGGCCTTGCGAATGGCCTGGCCCAGCTTGAAGCAGCGCCGCCCCGAGGGGACCGGGTATTGCACGACGTTCACCGCGAAGGGGATCACCGGACAGGGCCACTTCTGTGGCTGACCGCACATCAGGCTCAATGGCACCGTGAGACCGTGATCGACGTCCATCTTGTTGACGATCGTGAGGTCGAAGTCGTCCTGGATCACCGACTGCGCGATGTGCGACGCGAGCTCCGGATGCCCGATCACCTTGGGAACCGGGCGCGGGCCCCACCCTTCGTCGGCTACCGCGAACTCGGCGGCCGTGCCGATCGCAAAGGTCGGGATCAGTTCCAGGCTGAACGCCGTCGCGTGATCGTTGTAGACCAAAAAGATCACATCGGGCGTGTGCTCCTTCATCCACTCCTTCGAGAAGTCGTAGCCCTTGAAGACCGCCTGCCAATAGGGCTCCCCGGTCTTGCCGAGATCGAGCGCCGCGCCGATCGCCGGCACGTGGGAGGTGTAAACGCTGGCTGAGATACGTGCCACTATTTCTTCTCCCCCGTGTATCGGTTGCCCTCGATGGGGCGGCCGCCATCGGCCATCAACCTGCGGTATTCGTCTTCGGTCATCCCGGTCATGCTGCCGGCCATCTGCTGGAAGCTCCTGCCGTCGGTTGCTCCGATCTTGGCCAGGAAGTAGATGTTCCCGCCGAGCGCGATGCAGCGATTCAGATCGCGCGCCAGCACCGCCTGCTTCTGCTCCTCGGTCATCGGCCATTCGTCGAGGTACGCGCGTTCGTCGCGCAGGAAGCGGGCCCGGTTCGCGGCCTGCATCAGCGACATGCAGAACTGGTTCAGGTGATAGCCCTTGCGCGACTGGTCCGCGTCGAAGATGGTCGTGCCGGGCACGTCCAGATAGGGTTTGTCGAGTGACATGGCGATCGGCCTCAGTCGATGTACTTGAGGCCGGCGCGCGCGAGCGGCTCGCGCATGTTGTACATGTCGAGGCCGAGCACGCCCTCGGCAAGCTTGCGGCGCTTGTCGCCTTCGTTGTTTTCGCGCGCTTGCGCTGCCTCGGCCGTCTGGCGCGCGATGCCGGCGGGCACGACCACGACCCCATCGTCG
>DATJVI010000152.1:0-3760 GCA_035501875.1 Burkholderiales bacterium | reverse complement strand
CGCCGACCGCCTGAGCCCCGCCATCATCCGCAAGCAACTCGACTACTGGACTCTCATTCTGGGGCCGAAGTTTTCCAAAAAGGAACGCGGCCAGATGAACCTGTCGCGATTCTACGCCATCGCCCAGATCGAATACTGCCGATTTGTTCCGGGGAACAGATCGGCAGTTATGTGGCGGCTCTAAATATGTGGCCGCCAGTGAGGCCGAGACCCCTTTCCGAGGAGATCCCTTGGACGTCAAAGCAGGTAGTGGCCACATAACGAGCAGACAGCTTCGTGGGACAATCGCCGGGCGCCAAGGGCGCAAGGAGGTTGTCCATGCTAGAACGCTGTTTTGTCCGCCCGGACACGCTCGACCGGATCCGTTCGTCGTGGCTGGGCCCGCCCATTGAGCGATATGCCGCGTGGTTGTGCGAGCGCGGATACCGCGTGAGGACGTTAGCGACGCGAGTGTCGATCTTACGGCAGTTCGGTACGTTTGCTCAGAAGCAGGGAGCGCAAGGGTACGAGGAACTCCCGGCCCATCTGGAGCCGTTCCTGCAGTGCTGGAGCCGCCGACGCCATACACGACGGGCACCCGATCGGCCGTCACCGGTTGCTCGTTACGCACGCGTTGCGATCGAGCAGATGCTGCGCGTTGTGGTGCCCGGATTCATCGGCCGGTCCCGTCGCCAGGCGATCCGCGAGCCGTTCGCCGATCGGGCTCCGGGGTTTTCGATGTACCTCCGGCAGGAGCGGGGATTGCGGGATACGACTCTGGGCTTGTACGACGAGCATCTCCGCGCATTTGCTGCTTACCTGACTGATTTGGGGCGTAAGGATCTGCAGGAGCTCTCGCCAGCCGCGGTGAGTGGGTTTCTGACCGAGCGGAGCCAAGGCCTTAGCCGCTCCACGGTGCGGGCTCGGTGTGCCGTGCTCCGCGTGTTTCTGCGCTATCTGCACCGCGAGCGGCTGATTGCTCGCGATCTTAGCCTGATCGTGGAGGCGGCCCCGTGCTATCGGCTCGCGCATCTGCCCCGATCGATCACGGTCGAGGACGTGCAGAGACTGTTGGATAGCATTGATCGTCGGACCATCTTGGGCCGACGAGATTACGCGATGCTGCTCTTGCTGTTCACTTATGGGCTCCGGGCTCGGGAAGTAGCGGCGCTGACCCTCGACAACATCGAGTGGCGCCATGACCGCCTGCGAATCCCAGCACGCAAAGCGGGTCATTCGACGGCCTATCCACTCTCACCTCGCGTGGGAGCTGCGATCCTGGAATACCTCAAGGCCGGCCGACCGCCAACCTCGCTACGTCAGGTGTTCTTTCATGTGACGGCCCCATGCGCTCCCATCACGCAGGCAGCCGTCTCGTCTCGGGCCGCGCACTATCTGCATCAGGTCGGTGTTGTCGGACCACGGCTGGGGTCGCATACGCTGCGCCACTCCTGCGTGCAGCGGCTCGTAGAGGCCGGATGGTCCCTGAAGGCCATTGGGGATTATGTCGGCCACGCCAGCCCTGCCTCGACGGAGATATACAGCAAGGTGGCGGTTGAGACCCTGCGCGAAGTCGCCCTCGGCCCTGGAGAGGAGGTTTTATGACTTCGCGATGGACCGGCTTCCGCAGCCCGCTCGCGGCCGGGATCGAGGTGTTTCTCGCCCACAAACAGGCGCTTGGGTGTCACCTGCGCACTACAGAATCGGTCCTCCGCCTGCTGGATCGGTTTCTCGTCGAGCAGCACGTGGAGACGATCGAGGCCCTCACTCCGGCCGTGATTGAAGCGTTTCTTGCCTCTCGCCCTCGCACCGAGCCGCGCAGCTTCAACCAACTGCTGGGAATCGTGACACGCCTGTTCGACTGGCTGATCGCACGAGAGCTCGTGCCGCGATCGCCGGTGAGGGCCAAGCCGCGGCGCACCACCGCGTCCTGCCTCCCGTTCCTGTTTGATCCACCAACGGCGCGCCGACTGCTCGATGCAGCTGGGGCCTTACCAGACACGCGCAACACACCGCGTCGTGGGCTGACCTACAGGACAATCTTCGCGCTCCTTTATGGATTGGGACTCCGCGTCGGCGAAGTCGCGCGGCTCCGCATGAGGGACATCGATCTCCCGCGCCAGTTGCTCGTCGTGCGCGAGACGAAATTCGCGAAGAGCCGGCTAGTCCCCTTCGGGCCACGGATCGGCGAACTCGTGGCCGACTATTTGAAGCACCGAACGCTGACGGCACGGATCGCTCCCTTGCCCGCGGACCTGCCGATTTTCTCGTTTCGCAAACGCCAGCCGGTGTCGCCAGGCACCGTCAGCACGATCTTTCACGAACTCGTATCCCTGCTCTCGTTGCCCGTCCCCGACGGCACCAGACCTCCCTGTGTCCACAGCCTGCGTCACTCGTTTGCCGTGGGTACCTTGCTACGCTGGTACCGAAATGGCGCCGATCCGGGATCGCGGTTGCTGCAGCTCTCGACGTTCATGGGTCACGTCAATCCCCGATCGACTGCCGTTTATCTGACCATCACGACGGACCTTCTCACAGAGGCCAGTCAGCGATTCGAGCGCTCGGTGGAGCCACTTATCCACGAGGTGACGCTATGAATACGCCCTCGCTTGGCGCCTTGCTGCATGCGTTCCTCGCCGACGAACTCCCCCTCCAAAAGGGCCTTCGGCCGACCTCCATCAAGGCCCATCGAGATGCCTTGCGTCTCTTTCTCACCTTCCTCGCGGACGATGTGCCGTGTCGGCTTTCGCAAATCACCCTCGACGCGCTGACGCTCGATCGCGTCCTGCGGTTCCTCCAGCATCTCGAAGACATCCGCCACAATCACCGGCGGACACGCAACCACCGGCTGACGATCTTGCATACGTTCTTTGAGTTTCTCGGGCGGCGCGTGCCCGAGTGTCTCGCAGTCGCGCAGCAGGTCGCAGCGATCCCGAGCAAACGCGTCCCCCCGCCCGAAACCCGCTTTCTCGATCGAGACGAAATCTCGACGCTCTTTCGCCAACTGCCGGCCGAGGGCCGCCGCGCCCTTCGTGACCGCGCACTCTTGTTGATGCTGTACAACTCCGGCGGCCGGGTGCAGGAACTGGCGGATCTCCAGGTCGAACACTTGGAACTCGGGGCGCAGCCGCGGGTACGCTTGCACGGAAAAGGCGATAAATGGCGCATCTGTCCACTCTGGGAGCAGACGGCCAAACTCCTGAAGCAACTCGTCCGTGACGCTCCTCCCAGCGCTTCACCCGCACGGCCGGTGTTTGCATCCCAGAGCGGCCGGGCCCTCACCCGTTTTGGTATCTATAAGATCGTCCGCCGTCATACGGGCAATCTGCGCGCATCTCAGGCCGGCCCGGAGCGCCACCACATCAGCCCGCACGTGTTTCGACATTCGTGTGCCGTAAGCCTGCTCGAAGCCGGTGTCGATGTCAATGTGATTCGGGGCTGGTTGGGTCACGTCAGACTCGACACCACCAACCGATATGCGGAGATCACGGTACGCACGAAGGAGGCAGCGCTTCGTCTCTGTGAGCCACCACCCGCCGAAAAGGATGTGCCCAGCCCGAAGCCGGTCTGGCGCGACGATGAGGCGCTCCTGGCATGGCTGGCCTCGCTGTAAGCACACTCGTCGCGCAAATGTGCCCGATTTCCCGGGCACCGTCGCGCCAATCGTAGCGTGCCACCGCCGCCGCCACATATTTAGAGCCGCCACATAACTGCCGGAACTTCATCTTCAAACGCCACTTCCCCATTCACAAGATCTTCGAGCGGAGCTGCGAGATCGGCC
>DATJVI010000151.1:0-4445 GCA_035501875.1 Burkholderiales bacterium | reverse complement strand
CGAGGAGATCGTCGACAACATCGTGAGCCACGGTGCGGTGGACGGAAGCGAGCTCGAGGTGCGCGTTACGCTGGAAGTCCGCCCCGATTCGATCATTCTGACGTTTGACGACAACGGTGTGCCGTTCGATCCCCGCGGCATTCCCGATCCCGAACCGCCAAAGTCGCTGGAGCAGGCAAGGATCGGCGGATTCGGCGTGATGCTGGTTCGCCGGGCTGCGCACTCAGTCGACTACCTGCGTACCGCCAGCGGCCGCAATCTGTTGACCGTCCACGTGGAGCGCGCCGGGGCGACGCTCTAGTGCCTTAGCCGAGAACTTGCGGGTCGCGAAGCGAAGCTGCGGGCGCCAGCGAGCATGCGGGGCTCAGCCGCCCGCCGAGACGAGCCGCATGGTGTCGTCTTCCTGAGGATCCCGGTCAATTGTGCTCTCTTGCGATCGGATCGATACTCCTTATCCGTGCGTGGCGCAACGCAGGCTAGCGGCAGTAGTCCTCCGGCTGTCGCCGGATCGTTCTATCCGTGCGATCCGCAGGAGCTGCGGACGGTGCTCGGTGGCTGTCTGGCCGATGCCGCTCGGACACAATCACTCCGCGGCGCTCCGCGGGAGCCACAGCGCGGCCCCTCCTGCCGACCCAAGGTCCTGATTTCCCCCCACGCTGGCTGTATCTACTCGGGGCCCCTCGCGGCGTCCGCCTACCGTGCGCTGGGAGATGGCGCACACGGGATCGAGCGCGTGGGGATCATCGGCCCGAGCCACTTCGTGCCGATCGCCGGTCTCGCCGTAGCGCATGCGGACGCTTTTGCGACCCCGCCCGGCACCGTCGTGATCGATGAGCCCGCACGGCGGCGGCGGCTCGACGTCCGACTGCCCGATCTGCGCAATTCGGGCGATACGTCCGCAGAGTGCACGAGCGTCGACGGTTACGGCGCATTCGCGCTCTACGAGCCCGGCGCATGACGTCGGTCATCGCGGAGTTCCCGGCGCCTTGGAGCCGCTCGCTGTATTTCCTGACGACGCTGTCCGTCTCGATATTGCTGGTCGTCATGCTGGTGGGCCTCACCATGGGGCCGCGGCAGCTGCTGCTGTGGCGGGCGGGGATGGTCGGTGTGCCGCTCGTGGTGCTGCTCGGCGCGCTGCCGTTCACCGTGCGCGGCTACATCCTGACGGATCAGCAGATCGAAGTGCGGCGGTTGGGATGGCGCACCACGCTGCCGCTTGCGGGACTCATCGCGGTGAGCGGGGAGCCGGAGGGACTGCGAGGCTCGGTGCGCCTGTTCGGGAATGGCGGGCTGTTCGGGATTACCGGATGGTTCTGGAATCGCCGCATCGGGCGCTTCCGCGCCTATGCCACCGATCCCGGGCGCGTGGTGCTGCTGCGTTATCGGGATGGCCGTAAGGTCGTGCTAACGCCGCACGACGTACAGCACTTCATCGTGCGAGTGAGGACACTGGCGAAAGTCGCCAGCGGGCTTTGAGCGTCGCATTCGCGCATGCCGCTGCGGCCTGAGGAGCCGCCGCCTCTTACTGCCTGAGCTCTATCAGCGCCAAGGCCGAATTCTCCTGCACGCGGTCGAGTACGATCTCGGTGCCATCAGGTGAAACGTCGAAATCTCGCGTGACAAAGTCCCGTGGCAGCTGCGCGAGCAGCCGCTCACTGCCGCTCTGCAGGTCGATGAGCCAGAGGTCCTTGTGGCCGATCTCACCGCGAAGAAACACGAGCGCCTGCTGGCCCCTGAAGAACGCCACTCGGCGCGCGCCGCGCGTAAGCATCAGGCTGTGGAGGGGATGCGGCCGGCCGTCCGCCGCGGCCGCTCGCAGCGGAAAGGTGGTGCCGACGTCTGCACCCGAATAGACGAGGAACTCCCCGTCGGGCGACCACACCGGATCGAGCGAGTACTCCGACACCAGCACCGCAGGCGCATCGCCCTTGAGGAAGATCCTCGTCAGGTGAGGCTCTCCGTCGCGCAGCGCGGCCGAGACCACTGATTGTCCATCGGGAGCCCATGCCGGACTACCGCGCAGCAGCAGCGAATCGGCCAGCGTCCTGAGATTCGCGCCGTCGCTGTCGATCACGCACAGTCGTGTGCTGCCCGCGTCATCGATGGTGAAGGCGATGTGTCGTCCATCGGGGCTGATGGCCGGCGCACCGACGAGGCGCGCATGCGTGCTGCTCCACACTTCTCGCGACCTTGCGTTGGCAAGCGTCCAGATCCCCTGTCGCTCGCCGCGCGAGGAGAGAAACAGCATGAAGCCCGGACCGAAGCGTGGGGTGCGGCCATCGGGCAGAACAAGCGCCGGAGCACTCGTCGTCGGCGTCGCATCAGCCTCGCTGAGCGACACGCGCCACAGACTCGTCCTGGAATTGGCGAGCGTCGCGACCAGTCGCGCACCGTCGGCACTCGCGCCGAGCGAGGTGTAGCTCTCGAGGCCTGAGCTGAGGCGGTGGCGAATGCGCCGCTCGACGTCGACGCCGTACAGCCACGGGCCCGAGCCTTCAGCATCGGTCGCCAGATAGAGCAAAGTGCGCCGATCGAGCATCACCGGGTAAGCCACCCGGGTGTTGTCCTTTGTTATGCGTTCGAGTCCTGCGCCGGAAGGACGGATGCGCCACACGTCCCATTTATCCGGAGGTACACCGCGGACAAAATAGATAAAGGCGTCGTCCGGGGACCAGATCGGAAAGTGGCAATGGACGCCGGCGGGCGCGGCGTAAATCCGGCGCTCCGCTCCCGTGGCGGCCTCACGCACGAACAGCGGATCACCCGGCGAGGTGGTGTGGTATACGAGCCGCTTGCCATCGTGCGACCAATCGTACTCGGCGGCGTCCCGCAGATAGGGACGCAGCGCGCCGCCTCCGGTTGGCACGGCCAGGATGTTCACATCGCCGGGCTGCGAACCGTCGGGCAGCCGCGTCCACACTGAGACCAGCGATGAGTCCGCAGAGAAACCGAGCGTACGAATCCATGGATTGACCAGCTCGTGCACGGCGCCCGCCGTCAGGTTGCGGTAGGCGCCGCTGCCGACCTCGCTCACCCAGGCATCCATGCGGCCGTCGCGGTCCGCCAGAAAGGCGACGAACCTCCCGTCCCGCGAGATGGCCGCGGCCTGCTCGGCACCGCCGAAGTCCGCCAGGCGGGTAAACCTCGCCGTAGCAATTGGACTGCGCCAGAAGTAGTCGGTTTGCGCGGCAAACCGGACCACAACGACTGCGAGCAGCACAACGGCCGTCACAAGAGCCAGGCGCACGAGCCAGGGTGGCAGGCGCAGCGGCGCTGTCTGCCGCGCGGTGGCGATCGGTGCCGCCAGCGTGCGTGGCTCACCCTCGCCTGCATCGTCCGCGGCGAGCCGCGTGTGTCGGCTCTGCCACCAGCGGTCGAGCTCGGAGCGAAATGCAAAGACCGATCCGAGCTTATCGTGCAAATGCCGGTGGACCGGCATCCCTTCGCGACGCTCCCAGCGCTGCACCGTACTCACGTCGCGCTTCAGATATACCGCGATCTTCTTCCACGAATCGAGCCGGTCTTTCTGACGGCTCTGGGTCGAAGCGCCGTTTGTGTTTCCTTGAGATTCGTCCAAGAGGCGCTCCAGCCAATCGCCGCATGAGCAGCCGCGATTGTTGCACCCGGCCACAGGTGCGGCAATCCACGGTATTGCACGGCAAGTGCCTGAATCGCCTGCTTTGCAACGCTTTGCCGCTTGCGCCAATGCCGCCGCGGCCGGAGTTTGCGCTTGCCGGGCAGTTGCGCACCGGCGGAACAAAGGGTTGGAGAACCACAATGAACAGCAGACCGTTAAACAAATACCTCAGGGCAGTGGCCGCCGTTGCCGTCCTGGCTCTGATCACAGGCAGCGGCCGGCTATCGCGTGCATACGCGGGTGATGAGGACGATGGCTCCAGGATCCAGCGGGGATTCGAGGTAGCCCCCGTACCCCTCAACCTCAGGGGCAAGGACCGGGAGCTCGTCGGGCTCGGCAGCTATCTGGTGAATGCGATTGCGAGCTGCAATATGTGCCATTCCGCCGGCCCTCCGACCGAATTTGCCACCGGCGGTAATCCCTACTTCAAGGGGAATCAACCGAAGGTCGTGAACCAGGCGACCTACCTTGGCGGCGGCAGAGCCTTCACGCCGCCCGGAACGGGTAACCCGACCATCGTCTCGCGAAATCTGACACCCGACAAAACCGGCAGACCCGCCGGCGGTCTCTCCTATGCAGCGTTTCGCGAGGTCATGCGTGCGGGTGCCGATCTCGATCACGTTCACCCGAATTGTTCCGCAACCGTGACCAGCAACTGCTATCCAGCGACGCAGCCCTACGACGGTGATCTGCTGCAGGTCATGCCGTGGCCAGAACTTCAGAGCATGACCGACCACGACCTGCGCGCGATATACGAGTACCTCAGCGCCGTACCGTGCATCACGGGTCCGCCGAGCGGGTTACTGCA
>DATJVI010000150.1:0-12038 GCA_035501875.1 Burkholderiales bacterium | reverse complement strand
TCTTGGGGCGTGTCCGGTCGGATCAGGTCCATCACGTAGACGGCAGCGCCCGGCCGTCCTAACCGCTTGGCTTCGTTCCAGAGCACCATGGGTTCGGGCAGGTGGTGCAGCAGATCCTTCGAGAGCACGGCGTCGAAGCTGTGCTCCTCCAACGCCAACCCGGGAATGGTGCCTTGTATTGCACTGAGCCGCGCCTGCAGGTCGGCCGCGCGCACCGCCTCGCGCGCGAACCCGATCATCGCCGCGGAGCCGTCGACTGCGGTGATGCGCACGTTGGGCTTTGCGCGAGCGAGCCTGAGCATGACATCGCCGGGCCCGCAGCCGATGTCGACGACTCTTCTCAGGTTGTCCGGATAATCCGCGACCAGATGGTCGACGTACCACTGATTGGAGGTGGAGAAGTCCGCTTTTGCATAGGCGAGCGCTTGTTGCTCGTCCTCCATGAGCTCGGGTTCGAGTGTCCTCTGCATAGGGGCCTGCTTTGTGGTTGTAAGGTTGCCGGGACGGACCGCGGCACGCTGCGCCATCGAACGCAAACGCAGACGTGCTGCAGCGTCGTCCCAGCTCCCTGATGCACGCTTGAGCTCAGATCGCCCCGGCGCCCATCTGCTGATGGATATAGTCCGCTTGGCGGATCTCCAGCGCCACGATCGTCAGCGTCGGATTGCAGCACGCTGAGCTCGTGAACTGGCTGCCGTCGCTGATGAACAGGTTCTTGATGTCGTGCGTCTGTCCCCAGCCGTTGCAGACTCCGTCCGCGGGCTTGGCGCTCATCCTGCATGTCCCCATGTTGTGGCTGTTGGGGAACGGTTCGCGCCATACGATGTCTTTCGCGTTACCCGCTTGGAATATCGTGTCCAGAGTCTTGCGGGCGTGCTTGAGCAGCGCGACGTCGTTCGGGTGATCCTTGACCGGCGCGATGTTCGGGATCGGCAAGCCGTACTGGTCTTTCGTCGAGCGGTCCAGCGTCACCCGCGCGTCGGCCTGCGGCATATCCTCGCCGCAAGTCCAGACCGCGACCATGTGGTTGTACTGCTCGACCAGGCCGGAGACCTTGCGGCCCCATCCGCCGGGCACTACGCTCAACGCGGTGAACGGCAGCCCGACGTCGAAGATCTGCAGGTAGTAGCCGGCGGCGAAGCCGCGCGAAGGATCGAAGCGGGCCTCGCTGCGCATGATCCCCGGCGCGTGGATGCCCCTGTGCGCGTTGACCGGCTTATCGAAGGTCGCGTACATGTGCTGGGTCGCATGGCGGGTGTAGTTTCTGCCGACCTGACCCGAGGAGTTGGCCATCCCATCCGGGAACATGCTGGAAGCCGAGTTCAGCAGCAGGCGCGGGCTCTCGATGGAGTTTCCGGCGATGCAGACGATGCGTGCTTTCTGGAACTGGTGACTGCCGTCCTTGTCGGCATACAGCACGCCGGTGACCTTGCCCTGAGCATCGTGCTGGATCTGCAGCGCCATGCTGTTGGGGCGCAGCTCGAAGTTTCCGGTGTCCATCGCCTTGGGGATCTCGGTGTACAGCGTGGACCACTTCGCGCCGATCTTGCATCCCGAGGTGCAGAACCCGATCATCTGGCAGGACGGGCGTCCGTCGCGGACCACCGAGTTGATCGCCGAGGGGCCCATCTCGAAGGAGTACCCGGCTCTTTTCGCGCAGTAGTTGACGACCTTGAAGGCGTTGGTCTCCGGCTGGCGCGGCAGCCCGTTGGTGCCGGTGACGCCCATCTTGCTTTCCGCCTTGTCGTAATACGGCGCGAGGTCGTTCAAGCTGATCGGCCAGTCCAGCAGATTCGCTCCGGCCATGGCGCCGTAGGTGGTGCGCGGCTTGAACTCGTGTTCCTGGAAGCGGATGGAGTAGCCGGCCCAATGGACCGTGGAGCCGCCGACGGCCTTCACGATCCAAATCGGCTGACCGGTGCGCGGATCCTGCCACGTCAGCTTTCCCCACATGGTGAATTCGTCATTGACGAAGTCCGCCTGCGTCAGGTGGTTGCCGGCTTCCAGGCACACCACCTTGTGGCCCTTCTGGCAGAGCTCGTTCGACAGGGTTCCGCCGCCGGCTCCGGAGCCGATCACGACGATGACGCTCGCATCGTCCAGTTCGTATTTGACAGCCATGTCTTCAACCTCCCTCGGAGAGAGTTTTCACGGGGACTCCTCAGCCCCGGCGCGTGCGCCTGGCGGCTCGGAATCCGGCCACGAGCGAAAGCATCGGTGCGGCGTTCAGCCGTCGGTCCACTTGACGTCGTTGAACCCGCGGTGGATGTAACCGCCTTTCTCCCACGAGGAGCCTTCGTAGCCGAACTTCGGCCACACGGCCTTGTTGTTGTAGAAATAGAACTGGGTCTTGTTGAGCATGTCGGAGAAGAACGCCGTGTGTTCCAGCTTCTTCATCGCCTCGATCTGCTGGGTCGCCTCGACGGAGGTGAAATCTCCGCCGGCGGCTTGGTTCAGCTGTACCAGGCCCTCGCGCACCTCCACTGCCAGTTGCGTCGAGCCGGCCATCTCCTTGTCGATCGACTCGACGACCACCCAGTAGTACTCGTCGCCGAGCTTGTCGTGCGGGAAGAGCTGGCGCGTCATCGCCAGCATCTCCTTGGCTTGCGCGGCGTCGAGCGCAGTGAGGTTCGCGGCCAGCGCCATGCGCGGTCCGAACCAGGACGACATCCCCGGGCCGGACCATAGGATGTACACGCTCACGCCTGCTCCGGCAGCCTTGATAAAGGTGCGCCGGGTCACCTGTATTCCAGATTGTTTCCCAGACATACTCGCTCTCCTCCTCGGACGAAAGGGACCGCGGACGGCGCCGCGCTGCTTCGGCGGAGCCGCCGGGGGCGTTTCTTAGAGTGTCACGTCAACATCCCCTGCCGGGGATCGCCACGGACGGCTGTTGGAGGAGCGATGCTGCGAGGAATGGAGCTCGGGACACGGGCGCCCGGCCGGGAACCTCTTCCGGCCTCGAACGCTGGCCCACCGGCCGTAGCGAGAAGCAGGCGACCACCCACGCGGGCCACGAATGTCCACGACGTGGACGGACGGCGGGAAAGCGTACTGCGCGCAGGGCCCCTTACTCCCCGCTCCTGGTTAGTCGAGGGTGCCGATCCCCTACCCAAGCCGGGCGGGGGACCGACAAAAAATAGCACCGCGAAGCCGGCGGCACAAGAGGCGACTAGACGGTCCAAACATTTCGCGTTCGCCGATGATGGTGCGTGGACTCGATTCCTGTCGCCGTCGATGATCGGAACCGCAGCTGCAGCGGCGCGCGGGCGGCTCCGCCCGGCGGGGCGCTGCGGTTTGCAGGACAATGCGGAATCGTGTTCGTGTGGCGGATTGGAGGCGGCTCATGAGCGGAGAGCAGAAGCTGAGCGGACCGGACCTCACTCAGGGCATCGCGGCTGCGGAGCTGGCCGATGGCGAAATGGTCCTCGGCCACGCCGGCGGAGAGCCGGTGCTGTTGGCGCGCCGGAGAGACGAGATCTTCGCCGTCGGAGCCACGTGCACCCATTACTCGGGGCCGCTCGGCGAGGGCCTGCTCGCCGGGTCGACGGTGCGCTGCCCGTGGCACCACGCGTGCTTCGATCTGCGCACCGGCGCTGCGGTGCGCGCACCGGCACTCAGTCCGATCCCGCGCTACGAAGTCATGCGCCAGGGCGGGCGCGTTCGGGTGGGGGCGCGCCTGCCGGAGCCTGAGCCGCCGGCCAACCTCGCCGGTGCGCCAGCCCGGATCGTCATTCTGGGCGCGGGCGCCGCAGGCCATGCGGCTGCGGAGACCTTGCGCCGCGAGGGGTACGCAGGCCAGCTCGTCATGATCGGGGCCGACCCGGCTTTGCCCGTCGATCGCCCCAACCTGTCCAAGGACTACCTGGCGGGCACCGCACCCGAGGAGTGGCTGCCGCTGCGTCCGCGAGAGTTCTTCGCCGAGCAGGAGATCGAGCTGGCGCTGGGCGAGCGCGCGATTTCTGTGGACGCCGCGCGCAAGCAGGTGCTCCTCGAAACGGGCCGCGCTTACCGCTATGACAGACTGCTGCTGGCCACTGGCGCGGATCCGGTGAGGCTCGACATCCCCGGCGCGGACTTGCCGCATCTGCACTATCTGCGCAGCCTCGACCACAGCCGCGCCATCATCGCCGCCACGAAAACGGCGCGGCGCACGGTGGTGATCGGCTCCAGCTTCATCGGTCTCGAGGTCGCCGCTTCACTGCGTGCGCGCGGACTCGAGGTGCATGTCGTCGCGCCCGAGAGCGTTCCGCTCGGCCGCGTCATGGGCCCCGAGCTGGGAGCGTTCATCCGCAAGGTGCACGAGGAGCATGGCGTCGTGTTCCACTTGGGAACGCGCCCGCGGGCGATCGAGCGAGACGCGGTGACCCTCGAAACTGGGGAACGCATCCCGGCCGAGCTGGTGGTGATCGGCGTCGGCGTGCGGCCCGAGCTGTCGTTGGCCGAGAAGGCCGGTCTCCAGGTGGACCGCGGCGTGCTCGTCGACGAATACCTGCAGACCAGCGCGCCCGGCGTGTTCGCCGCCGGCGATATCGCCCGCTGGCCCGACCCCCATTCGGGCGAGCGGATTCGCGTGGAGCATTGGGTGGTGGCCGAGCGGCAGGGGCAGACGGCGGCGCGGAACATGCTCGGCAAGCAGGAGAAGTTCGACGCGGTGCCGTTCTTCTGGAGCGCGCATTACGACGTCGGCATCAACTACGTCGGACATGCCGTCGCCTGGGACCGGGTCGAGATCGAGGGCAGCTTCGAGGAGCGCAACGCGGCGGTGCGCTTCGTGAGCGGCGGCAGCGCCGTGGCGCTGGCGACCATCTTCCGCGATCAGGAGAGCCTGCGCTTCGAACGGGATCTCGAGCTACGCGCCACGCGCGCCGCATCAGGCGCGGGCGGCGGATAGGACTGCGTCGCCAGCGCGCGCCGCTACACCCGGCCCGACACGGGGATCAACGCGCCGGTCATGGCGCGCGCCTGGTCGGAGAGCAGAAACACGATGACGTCGGCAATCGCCCGCGGCGCCACCCAGCGGCTGAAGTCTGCGTTGGGCATGTCCGCGCGATTCGCGGGTGTGTCGATGATGCTGGGCAACACCGCGTTGACGGTAATGCCAGCGTCCTTCAGCTCTTCGGCGAGCGACTCCGTGAGCTTGGCCACTCCGGCCTTGGAGGCGGTGTAGGCGCCCATGCCCGCTCCCGCCTTTGCCGCCGCCGCACCCGCGCCGATGTTGACGATGCGGCCGCCTCCGCGCTTCATCAGATGCGGAAGTGCTGCGCGCGAGGCGCTCACCGCGCTACGCAGGTTCACCCGGTACAGCAGGTCCCAGGTGTCCACACTGCCCTTTTCGAGCGTTTCCCAGCGGAAGGTGCCGGCGACGTTCACGAGCGCGTCCAGGCCACCCAGCCGGGCAGCCACCCGCTCGAAGGCCTGCGCCGCCGCGTCCGGCTCGGCGAGATCGAGATCGCCCAGCGCAAAGGTACCCGCGAGCGGCTTCGCATCCGCAGGCACGCGAGCGCGATCCAGCGCCGCCACCTGCGCGCCCGCGTCGAGCGCCGCCTTGACGACCGCCAAGCCCAATTGCCCGAAGCCTCCCGTGATCGCTACGACTCTGCCTTGCAAGACCATGGTGTGCTCTTCCTTCGATTTCGTGCAGTTCGGCCAGTCTTAGGCCGATTCGGGTCTCGTCGGCGTCGCCTTGGGTCCGCGAAGCTCGATCCATGTGGCGCCGATCAGGAAGAATAAACAGGCGAGCGGCCCGAAGGGGCGGATATGGGCGACCCCGAGCACCAGTCCCGAAAGCGCCAGTGCTGCGACGACAAACAGCGGCGCGCCCGCTCGACGCCACGCCAGCGCGGCCGCGAGCAGCGCGACCGCCCAGGTCACGGAACCGACAAGCGCCATCATCCCCGTGACCGGTCCCCAAAAGAGCGCCTGCAGCCCAGGTTCGACCGCGGCCTGTTGCTCTGCCGGCAGCGGGGCGAGAGTGTGCACGATGATCCCGCTCGAAACGCCGACGGCCGCGTCGAAGGCCGGGTACACCACGGCGAAGATGGGGATGAGCCTGCGGCTGAGCCGCGCCGCGCGGCTGTCGAGATCGCGGACGAGTAGGAAAGCCGCGAGACCCAGGAGCGCGAACAAAGGAATCTGTGCCACGTGAAGGGCGGTCCACCATGCTGTGATGGGCGCCAGCGTCGCGAAGATGTTGTCGCCCGGCACCAACGCCGTGTGTCCGACCTCGAGCAGCCCGAGGACGAGCGGAACGCCCAGCACAACCGCTCTGCGCCCAAGCGGGGAGGGGGTAGCAGACATACAGGCCGCTCCTCTTCGAACCGCGCCATTGTAACCTCTCGATTCGACGATCGTGATCGACTGTCGGCAGCGCGCTCGTCTCGAGCGAGCTGAGCAGGCGCCTGGAGGCTGCCGCTACCTCGTCGACGGCGTCTCGAAACGCAGCCTCGTTGGCTTTCGACGGCTGGTGGAAGCCGCTCACCTTGCGGATGAATTGCAGCGAGGCCGCCCGGATCTCTTCCTCCGTCACGGGCGGTTCGAAGTTGAACAGGGTCCTGATGTTCCTGCACACGGTCTTCTCCTCGAAAGCTCGACGCTGGCCGGACGATCCGTGTGGAGCTCAACCTCCGCCGGCTGGCGGCACCGCTCACCGAACGTCGGCACCCCTCTCTTCGAGCAGCGCTCTCAGCACCGAGCGGTGGCAGCGCGCTTCGTCCTCGCAGTAGCAGCCCACGGAGAAGTTCGTCCGATGGGACAGGGCGCTCAGCAGGTCCAACGAGCGGGCGTTCTCGGGCGTTGCCATCTCCGCCCGGTAGCGCTTGGCGAACGCGAGCCAGTCCTTGTCCGTTTTCGCGTTCTGCGCGATCTTGATCGTCTCCACACTGGGCGCGAGGTTCGGAAACCAGACGTCGTACCAGTTCTGCGAGGCGAACTGTCCTTTCGGTACCCCCCGCGGCGGGCGGCGCACCGTTCCGATCCGCAGCCCTTCGCCGGGGACGCGCTCTGTGCCGAGTCTGACAACACGTACGGTCATCGGCGCCTCCGTCCTTCCACGCTCAACGACCGGCATCCGGCGGACGCCATCGCCTGCCGATCGCCGCGAACACGGTCTTGCTATACGGCACTGGGAACCTCGTCGATGGAGAAGTACACCCGCTTGCCATGCCGCTTGGCGAGCGCCACCATCTCATCGGCACCCACAGAGGCGCCGCCGATGCGCAGGCACGCGTCGCACTTCGCGACCAGACGGCGGGCGATCGGATGGAAGATCTCATCGAAGATCGCATCACCGATCCGGTTGGACCCGGCGTGTTCGATCAAAGGCAACGCAAACCACTCGCCCATGACCGGGAGATGGCCGGCACGAAACAGGCGCAAGGAGGCTTCGGTCATCGCCTTCACGTTCCTCGCGATCAGGGCTGGATCATCGTTGGTGCCCGAGCGGTACGGACCGGCAACCAGGATCATCAGTGCGCTCAAGTCTGTGCCTCCTTACGGGCAAAGCTCACCGCGTGCCGGCGTCGTGACCGCTCAACTCGATCAGCGCGGGCGGGCTTCTCGTCGCGTCAATGCGGCGCGGCCAAGATAGCACACCAGCCGGATACGAGCACCGCGTCCCGGCGCGCTCGAGGCGCGTCTGTGTACGCCGGTTCGATGCTCGAGTGCGTTCCAGGCGCAGGCGACCGCTCCGTCCTGCGCGCGGCCATGCACGGACAGGTTCTCGCCGTGGGGCCACAGCCGGCCGGCCTCAGCGAAAGGTTGACCCGGATCAAGGTTTGATCGGATGCCGGAGCTAGCATGCAACAGTCAGGGGATGCATGCGATGTTCAGTCAGCCGATCAGAGACGTGATGCAGCGGGAGAAACTTCTCACCGCAGCGCCGGGAACCACCGTCAGCAAGGCCGCCGAGCTCATGGCGCAAAGAAATGTGGGCGCCGTGCTGGTCGTGGACGACCAGCAGCTCGTCGGGATCTTCACCGAGCGCGACGCCGTATTCCGGGTCATCGCCCGAGGCCTGGATTCCAGCACGACCCGGCTCTCCGATGTGATGACGAGCGGGCCCAAAACGGTGTCCCCTGACAAGCCCTTCGGCTACGCGCTCCTCGTCATGCACGAGAACCGCTTCCGCCACTTACCGGTGATCGAGAACGGAAAGCTCATCGGAATCGTCTCCGCTCGCAACGCCCTCGATCCGGACCTGGAGGAGTTCATAGCGGAATCGGAGCGACGAAAGCATATCTCGCGCGGCGGGAGCTGAAGCTTGCGGCGCCGAGACATTCGTCCGGCCCGTACGCGGCCGATCTCCGATACCAGAATTTCCGGAAGGCACTGAATGACCGAAGACGCCTGGAGCATCTTCACGCTCGACCAGCTGACCCAGGGCATCGAGGGAAGCGAGCCCCGCTTTATCGAGTTTCTGCGCACGCCCTCCTTGAGTTGCGCCATCTACCGTTTGCCCGTGGGCGCTCAAGACATGCAGGCGCCGCACCTGGAAGACGAGCTGTACTTCGTCGTAAGCGGCCGGGCGAAGGTACGCGTCGCGGGGCAGGAGCGGGCAGTCAGCGCCGGCGACATCCTCTACGTCCGCGCCACCTCCGAGCACACGTTCTTCAACATCGAGGAAGACTTGACCCTGGTGGCGGTGTTCGGACCGGCGAAGGGATTTCGCCGGCACCTCGGCTGACGCGCCGGGGCGTGGCCGCGGCTCGACCTGGGTCGCGCGCATGCCCCGCGGTCGTGACCCGTCCGGTCCGGACCCGGGTGCCGCGCTGGTCGAGGAGAGGCAGGCCGGAGGCCCCTCGACTACGCTGCGCTTCGACTCTCTTTTGCAGCCACCACGACCAGATGATGCAGCGGGTATTGATCTCGCTCCACCAGGATCGGCACGCAGCCGGCTTGGTACAGAAGCCGCATCAACGCGGTGTCGGATAACGAGGAGTAGGCGAATTCGTGACCGTACATCGTGCCGACGATCTCGCCATCGATGCCGCCTGCGGTGAAGAGCAACACACCGTGATCTGCGAGGGAGGCGCATAGCTTTCCGATCACCGGCCCCTGCAACTCGTACGGTAAGTGGAACGTGCTATCCCAAGCGACGATCAAATCGAACCGGCGCTCGGTTACCCACTCGCTGATGTCGTCATGCACGAACTCAACGGTCGAGTGCCTTGCTCTCGCGATCTGCAGCATGCTCGAAGAGACGTCGATCCCCGTGACGTGGAACCCCGACGCGAGCATCTTTTCCATCATTCGGCCGCCGGTGCCACACCCGACATCGAGCGCCATCCGCCGCGACTTGCACGAAGCGATGGCCCGCTCGAGGAAGCCGAGGCCCTGCGGGTTCTCGCGGCGGGCCTCGTCCCAGAGCGGTGCGATGGCATCATATCGGCGGCCGGTTTCCCGAGGGTGCATCACTGTTCCTCACTGAATTCCTCGACCACCGGGGCCGCAAAGCCTCGGGTGGAGAGGATTGCCCGTTCCCGGGACGTGGGAGGCTGCAGCGTAGGTGACGGACGCGATGCGGCTCAATGCACTGCGGCCGTATGCTGCGCGGAGAGCGTCGTCGGCGATCACCCGGATGTTTCCGGATGTCGTGTGCGCCGTCCGCCACAAACGGAAGCATCCTACGATCGAGGGGAACGCAGAGTCGATCGGGTCGTTGTCATTTGAATCCGTAGCGACGCCATGGGTCGGGGTACGCTGGACCCATTTCATGGGTTTCGGCGAGTCGTTGGAGTTGCGGATGTAGCGTATGAGCTTCCTCTTCAAATCGGCCACCGAAGTGAAGATGTCGCGGGCGATCACGTCGCGCTCGCTCTTGGACAACCACTGCTCGACCTGGTTGAGCCAGGATGAGTAAGTGGGTGTGTAATGCAGATGGACATGGGGATGCTCGGCCAAGAAGCCTTCCACCCCTTTGGTCTTGTGCGCCGAGAGGTTCTCGCGACTGACATGGATTTCTTTGCGGCGCGGTTGGTGCGGGATGATGGACGAACAGGCCGAGTTGCGCGTACCCACGCCGGCTGCGATTGGAGTGAATGGAGCGTGACATGTGCTCGGAAAGCGGTACGACACCCAACACTCGCGTCGAGGAGAGCGCAACAGCAATCGCGGCGCAGTTGTCGCGGCTCCGTCAACGTGAGTCGGGCCCGCTGAGCAGAAGCGGACTCATGGCTCTCCACGGCCCACATCACTGCGGGCTTCGCCCGCTGTAGCCGCTCAGGTGCCTGCGCAGTTAGCCGGCGCGGCTCATGGAACCAGCTCGATCTCGCTCGGCCGCCAGCTCTTGTCGAAGAACGGTTCGAGCGGGCTGTAGAGGCGCAGAATCACGAACCAGCCCTTGCCGGCAATCGTCTGTATCCAGTTGCCGCGCTTGACGCCGTCCGGCTGTTTGGGACCGAAATATACAGTTGTCGATCCGTCCGCATTCGGTTCGGCCGCGGGCGACGGATAGTTTTGGCTCCCCGCGCGCGGAAAGCGCTGGGGCGTGTCGAGCATCGAGCGCGTCATGTTGTCGTAGACGGTGAGAGACCAGAAGTTGGCTTCGGGGATACCCTTGGGCAGCGTGACTTTGTAGGTCTTGGCGCCGTCGAAGTGGTTCTTGCCCGCGTCCAGCACCGCGAGCAGGTACTGCGACCCGATGCCAGGGAGCCGCATCGCCATCGCCGGCGTAATGCCGGTCACGCCGTAGAAGAAGTTGGTGCGCGCATCCATCGTTCGATAGCCGGTGGGCGGGAACGGCTTGACGCCCTCCCTTGTGATCTCGGGGATCGGCGTCTCGAACTCGTAGCCGGTGCTGAACAGATAGTTGAACCACGCTGAATCAGGGTAGTAGTACCAGCTCGGATCGCGCGGGCTCATGAACAATGTGCGCGAACTGGCGTTGGCCAGGGCGAGCGCGTCGTTCATGATCTTCTTCATGCGCGCATCGGGCTGGAACGCCTTACCTTTGACGATACCGACGGCGGCAATCGGCCCCATCAGTTCCGCATCGAGCGACGTGGCGGGCTCCTCTTGCACAACCTCGTCGAGCATCTCGTAGAACGTCCAGTCGTTCGGCGGAATGGTGTTCATCACCTTGCCGCTGCCCTCGTGGAAGACGGTTGGGGGCGGCGCGGTGACGCGCCCGAGCCTGGCCTTGCCCGCGAGGAACGCGGCAATCGGTGTGCCGAGGCCGCCCGGCTCGTAGGGGTAGACCTTGGTGAACTTGCGGATCGTCGCGGCGACCGGTTTGGGATCGTTGTGATTTGCCAGGAACGACCGGCCGAACCACACGATGGTGTTGGTTCGAGCGTACGAAACATTGAATTCGCCCTGCGGCAGCGTGCCGTTGTAGCCCGGCGGCACGATCAGGTATCTCCCGCCCCTGCCACGGTCGGGACCGGGCACACCCAGATCGGTGACCCAGCCGAACCAGGCGTCCTGGACGGCGCCGAGAAACTCGGGTGGGGTTTCGATCACGACCGGTCCCTTGCTGAGGTCCAGGTAGCCCATCACGTAGATCGTGTCGGCGTTCGCCGTGAGGAACAGCGACCTGGCGTCCATCAACTCCGAGAACATCAGCACCTCGTTGGCCTTGACGCCGATGTCCTGCATGCCTTTGCGGATGGCATGGATGCTGACGCCTCGCAGGTTGTCCATGAACGCGCGAAACGCATAGGTGAGATCGAGGTTGTCGTAGGCCTTTTGTGCGGTCGCCTTGCTCGGCACGCCGTCCGTGAACTCGAGCGTGCCGATCGTCGACTCGACCCGGTCGGGCGTCGTGATAGAGGCGGGCGGCACCGACTGCGCCGCGCCCGAAACGGGCACTCCCAGCAAGGTGCAGATCGCGAGGAGGGTGAAGCAGTGAATACGCAGTTCCATCATTTCGACTTCCATCGTTAAGGGGCGGCGTATTCTCGCATAGCGCACGAGCTCTGTGACCGCCTCGGGAAACCTCGTGTCTGCCAGGGATAGGGCGAGCTCACGTGATGCCGCGAGCCAGGCGCCGACGCGCGTTGGCGCGATGGATACCGAGCGGCGATGCCGCTCGTCGCTAG
>DATJVI010000149.1:0-6099 GCA_035501875.1 Burkholderiales bacterium | reverse complement strand
GGCGACGAAAGAAGCGGTAGCGCGAGCCCGCCGCGGCGAGGGTCCGACTCTGATCGAGGCGCTCACCTACCGGTGGGGCGACCACTCGATGCGCGCGAATCTGCCGCGCTACCGGACCGACGAAGAGGTCGCGGACTGGCGCAAGCGCGATGCAGTTGCGCGGTTCGAGCACAGGCTCGAAACCCAGTACGGCTTCACGCAAGAGGCGCTGAGCCGGATCCGCGCGGAAGTCGAGGCCGAGCTTGCAGCGGCCAAGGAGTTTGCCGTGGCGAGCCCCGAGCCCACGCTGCAGGACATGGAGAATGCGGTGTACGCGCCACACCACCAGCCGCCGGAGCCCAAACCGGCCCCGTCGCGCGAGCTCTCGTTCGCCGAGTCGATCAAAGAAGCGCTGGCTCAGGAGATGGAGCGCGATCCGAGCGTGTTCGTGCTCGGCGAGGATGTGGGCAAGATCGGCGGCATCTTCGCCGCGACCCGCGGGCTGATCGAGAAGTTCGGCGCCGAACGCGTGCGGGACACGCCGATCTCGGAGGCTGCGATCGCGGCTTGCGCCGTCGGTTCGGCGGTGATGGGAATGCGACCGGTCGCCGAGGTGCAGATATTCGACTTCATCACGCACATGATGGACATGATCGTGAACCAGTCGGCCAAGTTCCGCTTCATGCTGGGCGGCAAGCCGACCGTGCCGCTGGTGATCCGCGGACCGCAGGGCGGCGGCATCCGCCTCGCCGCGCAGCACTCGCAGAGTCTCGAGGCATGGTTCACGCACGTGCCCGGGCTGGTGGTGGTCGCGCCGTCCTCGCCCTACGAAGCCAAGGGGTTGCTGATCAGTGCGATCCGCGAGGACAACCCGGTGATCTTCCTCGAGCACAAGATGCTGTACGTGGGGAAGAAAGCACTGGTGCCCGAAGAGCCGTACGCGATCCCCATCGGCAAGGCGGCAGTGAAGCGTTATGGGCGCGACGTCACGCTGGTGGCGACCATGGCGATGGTCGACTCCGCGCTGCAGGCGGCCACGCGGCTGGAGACGGAAGGCATCGACGTCGAGGTGATCGACCCGCGCACCCTGCGGCCGCTGGACGAGGACACGATCGTCAAGTCCGTGAAGAAGACGACGCGCCTGGTGATCGCGCACGAGGGATGGAAGCGCTGGGGCTTCGGCGCCGAAGTCGCGGCGATGGTCGCCGAGAAGGCGATCGACTGGCTGGATGCGCCGATCCTGCGTGTGGGCGCGCGTGACACGCCCATGCCGTACAACGACAAGCTCGAGCGCCTGGTGATCCCTTCGACCGAGGATATCGTCGACGCGATCAAGGCCGTCGTGCTGCGCGACCGCGTCGCGGCCGAGGCGTAGCTGCCGACCCGCAGCGCGCGAACTGCCAAGCTGACGAGGCGGATCGCCGATCCGCCGCGTCCAGCGTGCCTAGACGACACTCGAGTCGTTCGAGGGAAACATCATCCGGCGAGCGCCGTCGGACCGACGCAACCCGAGGTACTCCAGCTCGGCGAATACCGCCACGACGAGCGCCTGAGCGACGATGAACGCGATGCCCAGTTCGTTCGGCTCGATCCAGCCGGTGAGCAGGAGCAACACGCTGTCTGCCGCCCAGAGTGCGTTACAGACCACGACCGCCCAGACGCCTGCTCGCCATAGGTTCTCCCTTGTCGCGAGAAGAGCAACGAGTGCGGCGAAGGGAAGGAGCGTGAGCCCCGCATAGCGCAACAGAGCATCTGGGACCGCCAGCAGCTCGCCCGCTGCACCGGCACCGAGCATCATCAGCAATCCGGTCGCGCCGCTGGTCGCCGCATCGGCGAGCAGCACCCGCCGCAGAAACGGTGAAGTACGAGATGACATCCTGGTGAGATCGCTCATTTCAGCCTCCGCAAAGTTGGGCATCGCGCGGTTTCGGCCGGGTGGCCGCTCGCCGTGCCGGTGCGCATGATTGCGTGCCACGTTGCGCGGAGTCGATTACTTGGGAGGTAATGGAGCCGCCGCCTCGCTCGCGCTATGATCGGCCTCATGAACCAGGGCGTGCGACCAGTGGGCGGAATGCTGCGCGAGTGGCGCCAGCGGCGGCGCTTGAGCCAGCTCGATCTCGCCTGCGAGGCGGAGATCTCGGCCAAGCATCTGAGTTTTCTGGAGACGGGACGTGCAAGTCCGAGCCGCGAGATGGTCCTGCATCTGGCCGAGCAGCTCGAGATCCCGCTGCGCGAGCGGAACATCCTGCTGGTCGCGGCCGGATACGCGCCCGTGTTTCCGGAACGGGCGCTTACAGATCCGTCGCTGCACGCCGCGCGCGAAGCGATCGAACTGGTGCTCGCGGGGCACGAGCCCTATCCCGCGGTCGCGATCGACCGCCATTGGACGCTCGCCGCATCCAACAGCGCGGTCCCGGCATTGCTGGCGGGAGCGGCGCCCGCGTTGCTGCAGCCGCCCGTCAACGTGCTTCGTCTCAGCCTGCACCCGGACGGACTCGCGCCGCGCATCGCCAATCTCCCCGAATGGCGTGCACATCTGCTTGCCCGCCTGCGCCACCAGATCGACGTCAGCGCCGACCCGGTGCTGGTGGAGCTGTTGAGCGAGCTACGCGACTATCCGATCCGCGGCAGAGCCCAGCCCGTCGAGCGTGCAGCCGCGCAGGACTATGGCGGCGTCGTTGTGCCGGTCCAGTTCATCACGGAAGCGGGCGTGCTGAGCTTCATCAGCACGACCACCGTGTTCGGTACGCCGGTGGACGTGACGCTGGCCGAGCTCGCGATCGAGTCGTTCTTCCCCGCCGACGCCGCGACGGCCGACGCATTGCGTCAGATGGGACGGCAAGCCGCGCGCCTCGCGCCGGTGGGGACGTCGCGGGAACTCAATGCATCAACAACCCGCCATCCACATGGTAGGACTGGCCTGTAATGTAGTCCGAGTCGGCGCTCGCCAGGAACACCGCCATCCCGGTCAGATCCTCCGCGGTCTCGGGGCGCCCCATCGGGATGCCTCGGATCCGGTCCTGCCATGCCGAGCCGGGCGGGCGCTGGTCGAGCTGCGTCCACTCGCGGTCGATCAAGCGCCACATCTCCGTCTCGACGACGCCGGGACAGATCGCGTTCACCGTGACGTCCGGTGCCAAGGCGCCCGCCGCCGATTGCGTGATGCTGATCGCCGCGGCCTTGCTGGCGCCGTAGGAAGCGAACATCGGGCGGCCGATGCGTCCTGCGATCGATGCGACGTTGATGATCTTGCCGCGCGGACGGCCTTCGCCCGCCGGCGCTTGCTTCACCATCTGCCGTGCGCCCGCCTGCAAGGCAAAGAACAGTCCGCGGGCGTTGACGTCGTTCACGAAGTCCCAGTCCTCGGGCGTCAGCTCCAACAGTGGCTTTACCCGCATGACACCGGCGTTGTTGATGAGCACGTCGAGCCGGCCGTACCGGTCGACGACCCGACCGACCATTGCCGCGCTCTGCTCCGGGTCGCGCACGTCGACTCGGAACGCGTCGGCGCGCCCGCGAAGCGCCGCGATCTCCTCGGCCACGCCACGAGCGCTCGCCTCTTCGATATCCGCGACGGCCACGGTTGCGCCCTCGCGCGCGTATCTGAGCGCCATCGCTCGTCCGATCCCGCGTCCGCTGCCGGTGATCAGCGTGATGCATCCATCCAGTCTGCCCATATGCTCCTCCCTCGGTTCACCGCCTGCGCAGCGCTGCTGCGCGACGCGAGGACATCATGGCATAGCTTCCGCCGCTGTGCGCGCGCCCACCGATAGGAGCATCGCATGTCCGATCTCGCATATCTCTCCGCGGCCGAGTTGGCGCAGCGGATCGCCCGGCGGGAGATCTCCCCGCTCGAGCTCGTGCACGCGACGCTGGCGCGCGTGGAACGCTCGCAGCCGATTCTGAATGCGTTCATCACCATCTGCGCCGAGGAGGCGCTGCACACCGCTCGCGATGCGGAAAGCGCCGTCATGCGCGGCCGGCCGCTGGGGCCGCTGCACGGCGTACCCTTCTCGGTGAAGGATCTCATCGACACGCGAGGCGTGCGCACCACCTATGGATCGGTGATCTTCGAGCATCATGTTCCGGCGACCGATGCGGTTGCCGTCGCGCGGCTCAAGGCCGCGGGTGCGATCCTCATCGGGAAAACCACGACCCCGGAATTCGGGCAGAAGGGCCTCACCGAGGCGCCGCTGTTCGGGCGTACGCGGAATGCCTGGCGGCCGGATCGAACCTCCGGCGGTTCCAGCGGCGGCGCCGCGGTGGCCGCCGCGGCCGGCCTCGGCCCGATCGGCGTCGCCAGCGATGGCGGCGGCTCCACACGCATCCCGGCGGCATGCAACGGCGTGGTCGGTTTCAAGCAGAGTCTCGGCGTGGTGCCGGTCGATTCGGCGCAGGATGCATTCGGCAACATCTCCTACACCACGCCCATGAGCCGGACGGTGATGGACACCGCGCTGATGCTGGAGGCGATGGCCGGTCCGCACCCGAGCGACCCCCACTCGCTCAATCGCGTGAAGCAGGACTTTGTGGGAGCAGCCGGCGGCAGCGCCGACTTGGGCGCATTGAAGATGGCATGGCGCCCGTTCCTGGGCAACAAGGAGGTGTCGGCCGAAGTTCTCGATCTGTGCGCCGGAGCGGTTGCGGGCTTCTCCGAACTGGGCGCGCATGTGTTCGAGATGCCGGACGACTTCGAGCCCGCCGAGCCGCTGTGGTTGGTCGTAAACGGCTCCTATCGGTTGGCTCAGTACGGGCATCATCTCAAGGATCACCGCGATCGAATGGACCCCACACTCGTGGCTCAGCTCGAACGCGCGTCTGGCTACTCGGCCGAGGAGCTGTATCGGGCAATCTTTCTGCGCACGCGCATGTACCGGCAGGTCCAGAGCTGGTTCGAGCAGGCCGACCTCGTCGTCACACCCACGCTGTCCCGGACCGCTCTGCCGCTCGACCAGGACTTCTTCGCTCCGATCGAGATCGACGGCAACCCGATCGACACCATGCGTCGCGCATGGTACCCATATACGCTGCCGTTCAACATGACCGGCAACCCGGCCGTCAGCCTTCCATGCGGTTGGGCGAGCGATGGCCTGCCGGCTGGGCTGCAACTGATCGCGCGGATCGGCGAAGACGCCCTGCTGCTGCGCGCCGCGGCCGCGTTCGAGAAGGCGCGCCCGTGGGCACATCGGCGCCCACCCCTGCCGGCGCTGGACGCGTAAGCGGCTACAGCAGGGCCGTTCAGTCGCGCCGGTACGATGCGCACCTAACGCATGATGGAGGAAGACCGGTTATGAAAATCACCGATGTCCAGGTGCTGCAGCTCTCCGGACCGGAGCTCCCCAGGGCGATGAAGCCGGCCTGGGCGCCCGGCAGCGAATGGCGGCGCTGGGGCGGCACGCTGGTGAAGGTCATGACCGACGAGGGGATTGTCGGCCTGGGCTCGCCCGGCTACGCGATCTCCCCCGCGATCGAATCCTGGATCAAGCCCATGCTGATCGGCCAGGACCCGTTTGCGCTGGAGCGTCACGCGCGGATCTTCCGGAACGCGGGGACGGGGTGGGGCGTGGAGATCGCTCTGTGGGACATCATCGGCAAGGCATGCGGCCAGCCGGTCTACAAGCTCTGGGGCGGCTTCCGCGATCGCGTCCCGGCGTATGCATCCTGCATCGAGGTGAGCACGCCGCAGCGGCGTGCCGAAGACGTCCTGCGCCTGCGCGCGGAGGGCTGGCGTGCGGCGAAATTCCGCATCCACGATTGGTCCATCCAGGCGGACATGGCGCAGATCGAGGCGGTGCGCCGCGCGGCAGGTCCGGACTTCACGCTGCTGGTCGATGCGAATCAGGCGCAGTTGCCGGGCACGCTGCAGCCCGAGCCCGGCCCCGTCTGGAGCTACGAGCGCGCATTGGCCACCGCCCGCGAGCTGGAGCGGCTCGGGGTGTATTGGCTCGAGGAGCCGCTCGACCGCTATGACTTCGAGAACTTGACGCGCCTCGCTGCGGCGGTGGAGATCCTGATCGCCGGCGGCGAGAACAACTGCGGACTGCACGAATACCGCTGGTTGATCGAGCGCGACTGCTACGATGTCCTCCAGCCGGAGGCGATGGTCGGCGAGACGATGTC
>DATJVI010000148.1:0-25955 GCA_035501875.1 Burkholderiales bacterium | reverse complement strand
AGCATGATTCACCACGAACAGACCCATGAACAGCACCAGCAGCTCCCAGTCCACCTGCCCGAGCATCTGGCTCGAATGCAGCCTCCGGCTCATCAGCAGCACACCCGCGCCGGTCAGCGCGACATGCTCCCTGGGCCATGGCCCGATCAGGAAGGCAACGAGCAGCGTCGCCGCCACCACCAGTCCCTTGATCGTCTGCCAGAGGTTCAGCGGCACTTCCTGTCGGACCGGCTCGTCTGCACCGCCCGTCGCACGCTCCGCGTCGACCAGGACCCAGTGCCCCGCGCTCTGCCACGCAATCAGTGCCCATGTCAGCAGCAGCCCCGCGATGACGGGCGGAGCGGCCACGAGGAAGTATCCCGCGAAGGACAGTCGCAACGTCTGGCCGATCAGCATATTCTGGGGATTGCCGATCAACGTCGCCGCGGAGCCGATGTTCGCAGCGCAGGCAAGCGCGAGCAGGAACGGGATCGGATCGAGACCGCGCTTGCGGCAGGTGTCGATCATCACCGGCGCTACCGCAAGGCAGACCACGTCGTTGCTGAACACGGCCGCGAGCGAAGCGATGACGAAGGTCGTCGCGCCGAGCAGCAGCGGCGGCGCCAGCGGCAGCGACGCGAGCTTGCGCGCGACCCAATCGTAGAACCCGCCGAGGCGCATCTGCGCCGCGATCACCATGAACGAGAACAGCAGGATCAAGGTCGGCAGGTGGATGGACTCCGCCGCCTCCCGTAGGCCAACGGCATCGACGGTGATCAGAGCGATCGCGCCGAGCAGCGCAACCCCCGTGCGGTCGAGCTGCAAGAACGGCAGCCCGCCCAGGATCATCCCGGAGTACACCGCCAAAAAGATGATCGTAGTGGTTGCCGTCACGTTCGTCGCCTAACAGCACCGGCGAAGTGTACCGGCAGACGACGGCGTGCGAGCTCGCCGTGCGGTGCTCGCATGCCGTGCGCCGGGTGCGATCAGCAGCGCGCAGGCGCTAACGCGAAGCGCCCACCTGCTTCGTCTTGTCCAACACGGTCATCGCGGAAGCGACCAACCCCGCAACGTCGGATACGTTGCTGGGCACGATCAGCGTGTTGCTCGCCTTCGCCAGGTTGGCGAAGGCATTGATGTACAGCTCCGCGATCTTGAGATTGGCGGCCGACTGGCCGCCTTCCTTGCCGATCGCTTCGGCCACGGTGCTGATCCCGGCCGCGGTGGCTTCCGCGATCAATCGGATGGCGGTGGCATCGCCCTGGGCCTTGTTGATGGCCGCCTGCTTCTCGCCCTCGGACTGCAGGATGTCCGACTGCTTGGCGCCTTCCGCCAGGTTGATCTCCTTCTGCTTCTCGCCTTCGGAAGTGGCGATTACGGCGCGCTTCTCGCGCTCGGCGGTGATCTGCGCCTGCATCGCGCGCAGAATCGAATCCGGCGGGGTCAGGTTCTTGAGCTCATAGCGCAGCACCTTCACACCCCAGGAGCGCCCCGCTTCGTCCAGCACCGAGACGATCTGCTTGTTGATCTCGTCGCGACTCTCGAAGGTCTTGTCCAGCTCCATCTTGCCGACCTCGGAGCGCAGCGTGGTCTGGGCGAGCTGCGTGATCGCCGTGATGTAGTTGGAGGTCCCGTACGAAGCGAGGCGCGGGTCGGTGACTTGGTAATACAGGATCCCGTCTACCGAGAGCTGGGTGTTGTCCTTGGTGATGCACACCTGCTCCGGGACGTCCAGCGGCACCTCCTTCAGCGAGTGCCGGTAGGCAACGCGGTCGAAGAAGGGCACGATGATGTTCAGGCCCGGCTCCAGCACGGAGTGGAAGCGCCCGAGGCGCTCCACCACCCACGCGTTCTGTTGCGGCACCACCCGCACGCCCTCGATCACGAACACGACCGCCGAAGCGAGGACGAAGAACGGAATCGCATAGACCCGCGTCGGTTCGAAAGCGGCGATGATAATGGTCAGGATGACGACGGCCGCGAGCTTGGGAAACATCGACACCTCCTTGTGAGCCTCGGTCGCCGGCACATCCGCCGGTTCGGACGTGGACGCCGCCGCAGGCTTACGCGGGACGGGTTTTGGCGACTTCGAGGGTGTTGCCATGAACAGCGGTGATGTAGAGGACTTCGCCCGGCTGGGCGCTGCATTCGCTGGGCACGTGCGCGTCCCAGGACGCGCCGCGGTAACGCACGCGTGCGAAGCGGTCCGACTCGTTGACCCAGGCTTCCCAGGTGACCGGCTGGCCGATGTCCGGTGAGGCCATCGCAGCGGGCGTGATGAGCCTGCGGCGCCGCTGGATCCAGGCGACACCCGCGACGGCGACAACCGATGCGGCGAGCGCCTGCACCCAGAATCCTAAGCCGGCGAAGGCCAGTGCCGCGCCGGCCAGCGCCGCGATCCCGAGGACCAGGAGATAGAAGGTCCCCGTCATCAGCTCCGAGATCACCAGCGCCAGGCCGACAACGGCCCAGATCACATATTCAGCCATGCGCACCGATTGTCAGATCGAAGCGAGCGCAGTGTAGCGCAGAATCCCGTCGGTATTGTCCACCAGCACCTGCTTCCAGCGGACGCTGGAAGCACCCGGGAAAACCGTTACAATGCGCACGCGCAGCCGCTTGCCGGAGCGATCCGGGGCGGCGCTGTTTTTTTTAACGACCCTTTCGTTACGGGCTTGATGGGAAATGGCTGAGTACAAGAAGCACGTCACCTTCCAAGGCAAGATCCTGATCGTCGGGTTCGGCGCCGTGGGCCAGGGCACGCTGCCGCTCATCCTGCGGCACATCGAGATGCCCAGGGACAGGATCAAGATCATCACGGCCGAAGACTGGGGCCACGATCTCGCGCGGGAATATGGGATCGAGTTCGTGGTCGAACCCCTCACGCGGGACAACTATCTCCAAATCCTCAACCGAGAGCTGAAGGCCGGCGACTATTTGTTCAACGCGTCCTTCGACGTCTCCAGCCTGGCGCTGATCGAGTATTGCAGCGAGCGCGGCATCCTGTACCTCGATGCCTGCATCGAGCCCTGGGCCGGCGGGCATCGGGACACGTCGATCCCGGCGGCGCGCCGTTCGAACTATGCATTCCGAGAGGCGGCGCTGGAGATGCGCAAGAGATTCCGCAACGGCCCCGCGGTGGTGCTCATGCACGGCGCCAATCCGGGCCTGGTATCGCACTTCGTCAAACAGGCGTTGCTCAACATCAATCGGGACACCGCCGCCGGCCTGCCCGAGCCGAGATCGAAGGAGGAATGGGGACGCCTCGCCATGCAGCTCGGCATCAAGGTGATCCAGATCGCCGAGCGCGATCGGCAGACCGCGGCCAAGCGCAAGCAGTGGGGCGAGTTCGCCAACACCTGGTCAAGCGGCGCCTTCGTCGGGGAGTCCTTGCAGCCGGCCGAGCTGGGCTGGGGCACGCACGAGAAGCACTGGCCCCACGAGGGGATGGAGTTCGGCTTCGGCTGCGGCTCCTCCATCTATTTGAATCGGCCCGGCTGCAGCACGCGCGTGCGCTGCTGGGTGCCGATGGAAGGCCCGTATCACGGCTGGCTCATTTCGCACGGCGAGTCCCACTCGATCCCGGACTACCTTACGGTCCGTGAGAACGGCAGGCCCGTGTATCGTCCGACTTGCTATTACGCCTACCACCCCTGCGACGACGCGGTGCTGTCCCTGCACGAGATGGTCGGACACAACTACACCATGCAGGAGAAGACCCGATTGCTGCGCGAGGACCTCACGGACGGGTGCGACGAACTGGGCGTGCTGCTCATGGGGCACAAGCGGGGCGCGTATTGGTACGGCTCCCATCTCAGCATCCACCAGGCACGCGAGCTGTGTCCGCACAACAATGCCACCAGCCTGCAGGTCAACGCGCCCGCGCTGGGTGCGGTGATCTGGGCCATGCGCAATCCCAATGCCGGGATCGTGGAGCCGGACGATATCGATTTCCGCACGGTGCTGGAGATCTCGATGCCCTACCTCGGCCCGGTCTCCGGGGCGTACAGCGACTGGACGCCGCTCGAGGGCCGCGGCAAGCTGTACCCGGAAGACGTAGACTGGGAGGACCCCTGGCAGTTCAAGAACTTCCGGGTCGTGTGAGCGGGGCGCTGCCCCCGCCACGCTTGCAAATCGACGCTACGATCGTGCATCCTTTCGCGCAATGATCTCGCTCCTGAAGAAGATCGTGGCTGAGCTCGGCGCCGCGACGCAGGTGTGCTTCCGCGTCACGTATCCCGACGGCTCCAGCTTTCAGAACCGGACCGGCACGCCCGTGGTGCATGCCCATTTCAAGACGACCGCGGCCGCGTGGAACGTCGTGCTGTTCCGCCATATCGGGATGCTCGAATCCTTCTTCGATCAGTCCCTCGACGTCGAGGGCGACTTCGGTCAGCTATTCGCCATCGGCTTCGAGAGCGGCTTCGAGCGTTCACCCGGCCCGCTGGTTTGGCTGCGCAACCAGTGGCACGAGCTGCGCTTCGGCAACCGCACGATCCAGCAAGCCCGCGCGAATGCCCGCTATCACTACGGGCTCGGCGCCGACTTCTACGCCTACTGGCTGGACGATCCGCTGATGATGTACACCTGCGCCTACTGGAAGCCGGGCACGCGCACGGTGGAACAGGCGCAGCAGAACAAGATCGACCATGTCTGCCACAAGATCCGCCTCAAGCCGGGGGAGAGCGTGGTCGACATCGGCTGCGGCTTCGGGGGCTTCATGTTCCGCGCCTGGGAGCAGTTCGGCGCACGGGTGTGCGGCGTGAACACCACCACCGAGCAGGTCGACTGGGTGCGCGGCCAAATCGAGCGCCGTGGGCTCTCCGACAAGCTCGAGGTGCGCGAGGCGGACTTCCGCGAGGTGCACGCCCAGTTCGACAAGGTCGTCTCCATCGGCGTGCTGGAGCACGCCGGTAGAGATCAGTTGCGGCAGGTGGTCCAGGCGCACGCGGATTTCCTCAAGCCCGGAGGGCTCGGCATGCTGCACTTCATCGGCCATGTCGGCATGCGGGACACCGAGTTCTATATCCGCAGGCACGTCTTCCCGGGCGGCTGGATCCCCAGCCTGGCCGAGACGATCACGGCCATGGAGGACTGCGGGCTGGAGATCGTGGACATCGAGAACCTGCGGCGCCACTACGCGCTCACGCTGGACGAGTGGGCGGCGCGGTTCGACCGCAACTGGGACCGCATCCACGCGCTCAACCCGACGAAGTTCGACGAACGCTTCCGCCGCATCTGGAGCACTTACCTCGTGGCCTGCGCCGAGATGTTCCGCTCGCCCAACTCCAGCACACACCTGTTCCAGATCCTGTACAGCAAGGGCAACATCAACAAGGACAACTACCCGATGAGCCGGGCGTTCCTCTACTCCGGCGATTTCGAGCAGCGCGTCGCCGCCGAGTCGGAGCGCGCTGCCGCCATCTGACGCATCGTCCCGCGCATGCGTTTCTCGAGCGGTGTAGGCCGGCCGGCACCCGGCCGATCAATACTGGGTTGTGGTGTGCGCTCCGGCCCCGGTATGGAGGTGTGCCGGTGACGATATCGTTCGCGGACCGCAAGGCGGCGTTGGCGCGTCAGATCGCAAACGGGCCATCAGACGGCCACACCGGCGCGGTCGGCCTCAACAAGAGCACGTCCAACCTTTTCCGCGACCGCAAGCGGGCGCCCAAGCGGCGGCTGGATGCGAGCGCATTCCATCACGTCCTGGAAGTCGACTCCAGGGAGGGCTGGGTCGATGTCGAGGGCATGACGCCGTACGACGCGCTCGCGGCCGCGACGCTGCGCAGCGGGGCGATGCCCTGTGTCGTGCCTCAGCTCAAGTCGATCACCATCGGCGGCGCGGTGGCAGGTGTGGGCATCGAAGCGAGCTCCTTCCGCTATGGGCTGGTGCACGACACGCTGATCGAGCTGGAAATCCTGCTGGGCGACGGCAGCATCGTGGTCGCCAGACCGGACAACGAGCTGAGCGACCTGTTCTTCGCCTTCCCCAACTCCTACGGAACGCTCGGCTATGCACTGCGGGTGAAGACCAAGACCATCCTGGTGAAACCCTACGTCAAGCTCACCCACCTGCGGTATCGCGACGCAAACGAGTACTTCCGCCGACTAGGCGAATGGTGTCTGGCGGGCGACGTGGATTTCGTCGACGGGTCGGTGTTCGGCGCCGAGCAGCTGTATGTCACGCTCGGCCGCTTCGTCGACGAAGCCCCGTACACCAGCGACTATACCTACGAAAACATCTACTACCGTTCGATCGCGCAACGGGAGTCGGACTATCTCACGACCGAGGCATATCTGTGGCGCTGGGACACGGACTGGTTCTGGTGCTCCAAGAACCTCGGCGCGCAGCATCCGCTCGTGCGGCGGCTGCTCGGCAGGAAGCGGCTCAATTCGCGCTTCTACACCAAAGTGATGCGCTGGAACAGCCGCTGGCGCTTGACCCATGCGCTGGATTGCATCTCCGGGTTGCACCGCGAGTCCGTGATCCAGGACGTGGACGTGCCGATCGAGCATGCGGCGCAGTTCCTGGATTTCTTCCAGCGTGAGATCGGCATCTCGCCGGTATGGATCTGCCCGATCGGCGCTCCGCACCCGGCGCGGCGCTGGACCCTGTACCCGTTGGACCGGTCCAAGCTGTACGTCAACTTCGGCTTCTGGGATGTGGTACGCGCGGAGCGGGCGCGTCCCCCGGGGTACTACAATCGGCTGGTGGAACAGAAAGTGCAGGAACTGCAGGGGATCAAATCCCTCTACTCGGACAGCTTCTACCCGCCTGCGGAGTTCTGGGCCACCTACGATGGCGAGGTGTACCAGGCGCTGAAACGCAAATACGACCCCGGCGGCGTGTTCAAGGACCTGTACCAGAAGTGCGTGCTCAGGCAGTGACGAGAATTGCGTACCGGGTGACGGGCACAGAGCCCAGTGTCTCGGAGCCGTATGGCCGGTCGCTCTGAAGCGAAGCAGACCTCCAGACCCGTCCTCGAGGTGCGGCCGGAACATTCAGCTGGAGCGCGAGCAGCCGCGCGCTTGGGCCGTGACTGGGTCGGCTGGGTCGGACTCGCGATCGGACTGCTCGCCATGACGTTGGCACTGATCCCGTCCTGGCTTGCACCCCTGTACGATCCTCCCGCCAAGCCCGTGCAGCAGCGCGCCGCCGACTGGTTGAGCGAGCTCAAGGACAAAGCGGCGGCGGCCATCAAGATGGAGCCCGCGCCAGCCCCGACGCCCGAGATTCGCAACCCCTGGCGCGATCCGCACATCGCGCTCGCATCGCTGATCTGCGGGTTCGGCGCGCTGGTGCTGGGTATCCTTGCCTTCGTGCTCCACGAGGAGCAGCGCCTGGTCGCCTGCTGCGTGGCGTTGGGCGCAGGCACGATCGCCGCCCAGTACCTGTTGACCGCGGCGCTCATCCTCGGCTTCGCCGTTCTCGTCGGCGTCGTGCTCGCACGTCCCGTCTGATCCACGCCACGTCACGATGGAGTATCGGTCACCGCTGCGTCTCCTGGGGCTTCCGCTCCTGCACGTTTCCACGGCACGGATCGACGGCGGGCGGTTTCAGCGCGGCCTCGCCCGGGGCTGGATCGCAATCGGCGATGTCTCCTTCGGCGTGCTGCTCGCGATCGGGGGCGCCGCGGTCGGCGGGATCGCGATCGGGGGCGTGGCCGCCGGAGCATTCGCGCTCTCGGGAGCGGCCGTTGGCGTGTTCGCGCTGGGCGGCTTCGCGCTGGGCTATTGCGCGGTCGGGGGCGCGGCGGTCGCCTGGAAAGCCGCGCTGGGCGGGCTAGCAATCGCCCAGCAGTTCGCCATCGGCGGCTTGGCGATCGCACAGCACGCAAACGATGAGATCGCGCGCCGGTTCTTCGAGCAGGATGCCCCGCTCGCGATCGCGCGTGACGCGGTTGAGTATTCGCGCTGGCTGGTGATCCTCACTGTCATTCCGCTCGTGCTCGCGTTGCACCGGCAGAGGAGGCGGAACGAGGCTGGCCCGCCGCATCCGTGATCCGACCCGTTGCCTATTTCCGCGTCCTGCTTGCGCTGATGTGCAGCGCACTTGGCGCCAGCCCCACGCCAGGGCGCGCCGATCTCGGACCGGGCGACCATACCTTTCCGCTGGACCATCAAGGGCGGCATCGCAGCTACATCGTCCACGTGCCGCAGGCGGGGTCGAGCACGGCGCGCGCGGTGGTGCTCAACTTCCACGGGGGCGGCGGGTATGCCGCGAACCAACAGAGCTACTCGCGCATGGACCTCACCGCCGATCGTGAGGGGTTTCTCGCCGTGTATCCAAATGGAACCGGCCGCTTGCCGACTCGGTTGCTGACGTGGAATGCCGGCACCTGCTGCGGGTACGCGAGCGATCACAACGTGGACGACGTAGGATTCACGCGCGCGGTGATCGACGATCTCAGCAAGCGCACGCCCGTGAACCGCAGCCGCATCTACGCGACGGGGCTTTCGAACGGGGCGATGCTGGCCTATCGCCTGGCGCTCGAAGCGTCCGACCTGATCGCCGCAATCGCGCCCGTCGCCGGCTCCGAGGTCGCACCGTTCCGCCCGGTCCGACCGATGTCCATCTTGCACATCCATAGCGTGGACGATCCGCGGGCGCTGTATGCCGGCGGCCTGGGCCCACCGTTTCCTTTCACCGACGTCCGCATCCAGCATCCGGCGGCGGAGGAGGTGATCTCACGCTGGGTCGACTACGACGGCTGCCCGCGGCTGCCGCAGATCGATCCGCCCCGGCGTGGTTCGGGAAAAACCTCCCGGCATACGGCGACTCGCATCGCGTACGCGCCCTGCAAGGACGGCACCGAGATCGTGCTTTGGAAGCTCACGGGCGCAGGCCACGTTTGGCCTGGAGGCAAGCTCGACTATCTGCCGCGTCTTCTGGGCCCGGGTACCGATGTAATCGACGCCAATGTCGAAATGTGGCGGTTCTTCTCGCGCTTCCGGCGCAGTCCATGAACGAGCTGGAGCTGACCGGCCGCGCCCGTACGCATATCGAGCAGCTCGAAAACCCGCGCGTGGCTTTGCACCGCGATGTGGTCGAGCCTTTCCTCGCGCTGCGCGCCGCGGCAGCCCGGGAGGGAATGGAGATCGCACCCTTCAGTGCCTTCCGCGACTTCTCCACTCAGGTAGAGATCTGGAACCAGAAGTTCCGCGGCGAGCGGCCGCTCTATGACCGTGACGGCAGCCTGCGTCCGCACGCCGCGCTCGATAGCCGGGAGTTGGTCGAGGCGATCCTGCTCTGGTCTGCCGTGCCCGGCGCGAGCCGCCATCACTGGGGCACGGAGGTCGATGTCTACGACAAGGCCGCGCTGCCGGAAGGCTCGCGTGTGCACCTGCTTCCCTCCGAGTACGCGCCCAGCGGCGTATTCGGCCGGCTCTCCGGCTGGCTCGACGAGAACCTGCAGCGCTTCGGCTTCTACCGTCCCTACGACCGCGACCGCGGCGGCGTCGCCCCGGAGCCTTGGCATCTCAGCTATGCTCCGGTCTCGACGGCCGCTCAGCAGCAGCTCAGCGTCGAGATCATCGCCGACGCTCTGCGCGGCTCCGAGCTGCTGTGCAAGCATCTGGTGCTCGAACGACTGCCGGACTTCTACGTGCGCTTCGTCGCCAATGTCAGCGAGCCCCCTGCCGGGCTTGCAGCATAGGGCGCTGCGCTCCTAGATTCCATGCCTACACCGATCGGGCATGCGGCGGCGGCAGCGGCGATCGGGGCCGTGGTGTTGCCGAAAGCGGCGGGATTGCGCGCGTGGTCGCTCGGCATCGCTTGCGCGATCTTGCCGGACCTGGACGTGATCGGGTTTGCGTTTGGCATACGCTATTCCGACATGCTCGGGCATCGGGGGCTGTCGCACTCGCTTCTGTTCTCTGTCGCGCTGGGGCTGGGAGTCACCGCGCTGGCTTTTCGCCAAGCGAAGTGGGACAGCGCGAAGCTGCGCATCGCGCTGTTCCTCTGCCTCGCTGCCGCCTCCCACGGCGTGCTGGACGCCTTCACGAACGGTGGTCTCGGGATCGCGTTCCTCGCTCCGCTCACCGCCGAGCGCTACTTCTTCCCGTTCCGGCCGATCGAGGTCTCGCCCATCGGCTTTGCCTTCTTCTCGGAGCGCGGCCTGGACGTGCTCAAGAGCGAGTCGATCTGGGTCTTGGTGCCCGCTGCGATGATGGCGATGCTGGCACTGACAATCCGACGTTGGGGGCCGCGCCGAACTCGCGCCGAGGCGGCGCGGAGCGCGACGATGCCGGGTTCATCGGCCTCGGAGACGGCATCGAAGTAGTCTCGCCGAGGCGCCCGATCGATGCAGCGTCCGCCTGCAATGGCCGGGAGGCGCCCGCTAGCGAACAGCGCCGGCCGTCAGTACGGGTTCGCGATGGGCAGCTCTTGCGCCGGATACAGCGAGATGATCTGCGGGCCCTTGGGAGTGAGCACGACTTCCTCCTCGATGCGAGCGGCCGACATCCCGTCGGTGGCGGGGCAGTAGGTCTCCACGGCGAACACCATCCCCACCTTGAGCTCGATCGGCTCCGTGAAGGAGTTCAGGCGGCTCACCACGGGGCGTTCGTGCAGCCCCAGGCCCAGCCCGTGACAGAAGTTCAGACCGAAGGCGTCCATCTCACTCGCGAACCCGATCTCCTGGGCCTTTGGAAAGGCGCGGGCGATGCGGTCGCTCGACACGCCGGGCTTCATCAGGTCGATGGCGCGATCCATCCATTCGCGGGCCTTCCGGTAAGCGCTGCGCTGCGGGGCCGTGGCGCGGCCGACGCTGAACGTGCGGTAGTAGCACGTGCGATAGCCGGTGAAGGACTGGATGATGTCGAAGAACGCCTGGTCGCCGGGACGGATCAGCCGGTCGGTGAAGTTGTGCGGGTGCGGCGAGCAGCGCTCGCCGGAGATGGAGTTGATCGCCTCGACGCAGTCGGAACCCATCTGATACAGGCGTCCGGTAGCGAGCGCGACGATCTCGCTCTCCCGCACGCCGGGTTTGAGCGCCTCCGCGATGTCCTGATACACGCCGTCGACCATCGCCGCGGCCATGTTGAGGAGCGTGATCTCGTCGATGCTCTTGACCTCCCGCGCCTGCAACATCGTCTGCTGTCCGTCGCGCACCTCGATGCCGAGGCGCTGCAGCTCGAACAGCATGGGCGGCTCCACCACGTCCAACCCGAGCGGCATGTCGGCGACGCCTTCCGCAGACAGGATCGACTGGATCTCCTCGGCGGCCTCGCGAAACAGCGCGACGTCAGAGCCGACCGCGCCGCGCATGCCGAGTAACCCGGCGCGGCAATGGTCCTGATGCAGCCAGGGCGCATGCAGGCGGTGATGCCGGGCGGCGGAACCGAAGTCCCAGATGTAAGGGTCGCCGTTGCCGGTAAGCAGCGAGTAGCGCGTGAGCTTGTCGCGCGCCCATTCGCCGATCACCGTGCTGGTGGTGTACCGGATATTGTGCTGGTCGAAGCAAAGCAGCGCGCCGAGTCCGGAATTGGCGAGCGCCGCGCGCACCCGCGCCAGGCGGTAGTCGTGCAGACGCCGGAAGTTGACCCGCTCCTCGAAGTCGACCTGCGTGTGGCCCGGCGCCTGGATCGGGCGGTTCCAGTTGTGATGCGGATCGATGTCGTCCGGCCGGACGAGCTTCGGCTCCCGTGCTTTCCGTTTCGCCATCGGTAGTCTCCCAGCGCCGTCAACGCTTGACCACGTCCTCCCACTTCGGGCACGTACGCTGCGCGTCCGCCATGTCGTGGCCCTGATAGTTCGTCGAGTCGATCACGGTGGCCGGGAACACCACCTCTTTCGGGACCGGCAGTTTGCGCAGGTACCGGATCGCGGCCATCGTGCCGATGCACCCCTGCAGGTAGCCGTTGTAGTCGCCGGTCGCGAGCAGCTTGCCGGCCTTGACCGCCTCGACCCCTTCTTTGGTCGCGTTGATGCTCACCACCAGCGCCTTGCGGTTGGCGCCTTCCAGCGCCTCGATCGCGCCCATGCCCATGGCATCGTTGGCCGCCAGGATGCCGTCGATCTTGGGGTACGACTGCAACAGGTTCTCGGTCACCTGCAACGCCTGCAGCCGCTGGTAGTTGGCCGGCTGGGAAGCGAGCAGCTTCACTTTGGGAAACTCGGTCAGCGCCTTGTTGAAGCCTTTCATGCGCTCGACGTTGGTGATGGCGCCGCGCACACCTTCGAGGATGATCACGTTGCCCTCGCCGTTCATCCTCTTGAGCAGGTAGCGCGCGGTGCTCAGCCCGAGATTGTAGTCATCGGAGCCCACATAGCTCACCACTTCGCCGCCCCCGACGCGGTCGGTGATGTTGATCACGGGGATCCCAGCGGCATTCATCTTCTGCACGCCCGGCACCATGGCCTTGAAGTCGACCGGGATGAAGACGATGGCGTCCGGATGCTTGGTGATGGCGTCTTCGATCTGGCTCATCTGCTCGGGGATGCTGTCGGGCTTGGTCGGGATGTAGTTGACCACCGTCGCGTTCATCTGTTTGGCCGCGTTCTCCGCCGCCACCCGCACGCTCTGGAAATATGGATTGGTCTGGTTCTTGGTGAACAGGGCGATCTTCTCCCCGTCACCCCATGCGGGCGCGGTCCCCATGCCCAACGCCACCGCCGCTAGCGCGATCACATCCAAGCCGCCGCACTTCATCGTCTTCTCCTCCCCATCGTTGTTCGAATGGAAACCCGCGCGCGATTCGAACGCCGTCTTGCGCTCAGGCCCTCGCTTCGGCACGTTGCCGCGTCACGATGTCAACCCACACCGCGATCAACACGATCACCCCGGTGACCAGCGGCTGCCAGTTGGCGTTCACTGCGAGCAGGTTCATGCCGTTGAGCACCAAGGTCAAGATGATCGAGCCCACCAGCGTGCCCGTCAAGGTGCCCACGCCCCCGAACAGCGAGGTCCCGCCGATCAACGCGGCGGCGATCGGCGGCAGCGTGAGCGACTCGCCGATGTCCGCCTCCGCGGAGTTCAGGCGCGCCAGGTACACGATCGCAGCCAGCCCCGCCATGGCGCCGCTCAACACGTAGACCAGGTTCAGCCGCGCGCGCACCGGAGTACCGGACAGGCGCGCCGCCTCCATGTTTGCGCCGATGGCATAGATCTCTTGGCCGTAGGTCGTGTAGCGCGTGAACAGCGTTCCCGCCGCGAGGAAGGCGAGCATGAGGTAGATCGGTACCGGAACGCCGAACAGGTGGCCGCTGCCCAGCGCCCGCAAGCCGGGGGGGAAGCCGTGAATGGTGTCACCGGCCATGTACCAGTACGTGATGCCGTTGAGCACCCACAGCATTCCGTACGTGGCGATGAACGGCGGGATACGCAGCCAAGTCACCATCAGGCCATTGCACAGACCGATGCCGGCGCCGCAGCCGAAGCCGATCGCAACGCCCAGCAACACCGATCCGGTCGCCTTGATCGCGGTGGCCGCCAGGCACGCGCTCAACGCTACGTTCGCGCCAACCGACAGATCCACCCCCGCGGTCAGAATCACCAACGTCAAGCCGGATGCGATCAGGAACACCAGGCTCGCCTGCCGCAGGACATTGAGCAGGTTCGCCGCGGTGAAAAACGCCTCGCTCGCAAGCGCCAGAACGGCGCACAGCAGAAGCACGGCCAGCACGCGGTACGCAAGCGTGGCGACATCCGCAGAGAGCGCGGGCCGGCGTCCGGAATCCGCGAGCGAGAGGTTCACGAGCGGCCTCGCATCGAATCGACCAGCAACGCGACGATCACGAGTACCCCGATGCTTGCCACCTGCAGCGACGAGGGCACGGCGAGCACGTTCAGCCCGTTGCGCAGGACACCCACGGTGAGCGCCCCGAGCAAGGTCCCTGGGAGCCAGCCATTGCCGCGCTCGAAGGACGTGCCGCCCACGATCACGGCGGCGATGGCATCGAACTCCATCCCGATGGCCGCGATCGGATGGCCGGCGTTCATCCGCCCGGTGAGCAGCAGCGCGCCGACGCCGGCCATCAGGCCGCCGAGTGCATAGACGGCGACATGCACCGCATTCACCCGCACGCCGGCGAGCACCAGCGCATCGCGGTTGCCGCCGAGGGCGAAGACATAGGCCCCGAAGCGCGTGTGGTAGAGGAGGAAGTGGAACACGAAATAGGCGGCCGCCGCGACAACGATCGAGAAGGGAACGCCCAACCAGGTGCTGGCGTACAGCGCCGGGAGCGCATCGCCGATCCCCACGACGCTGCGGCCGTCGGTGATGACCAGCGCCAGGCCTTGGGCGACCCCGAGCGTGCCCAGGGTAGCCACGAACGGAGGGATGTGCGCTCCGACAACGAGCGCGCCGTTCACCATGCCGAACGCGAGGCCGACCGCGAGGGCGGCGGCCAATCCCAGTCCTACGCCACGGCCGTCGACGAGCACCATCGCCAGCACCACACCGCATAGACCGAGGACGGCGCCGATGGACAGGTCCAGGCCCTCGCTCATGATGATGAACGTCATCGGCAGCGCGAGCAGCAACAGAATGGAGGACTGCACCCCGATGTTGCTGAAGTTCGCCCAGGTGCCGAAGCCGGGGGAGACGAGCGAGAAGCCGGCGAGCATCGCCGCCAGGATGTAGCCGACTCCCGGGATCGCGGCGAAATGCGCCGCCCAGTGGCTGCGTTCGCGAAGGATGGCGGACTCAGCCATGGTGCCACGCGAGGCGGAGGATGTTCTCCTCGGTCAGTTCCGTACGCAATAACTCGCCGACGATCGTCTTGTCGCGCATCACGTATGCGCGATCGCACACCGCAACGATCTCCGGCAGCTCGGAGCTGATCATCAGGACCGCCGCGCCGCCCGCCACCAGAGACTCGATGAGGCCGAAGACTTCCGCCTTGGCTCCGACATCGATGCCGCGCGTGGGCTCGTCGAAGATGAAGAAGCGTGAGCCGGCGGTCAACCACTTTCCCAAGACCACTTTCTGCTGATTGCCGCCGCTCAAGAACTTCGTCAGCCGGCGAGGCGAGGGCGTCGCAACGCGCAGCCGACCGATCAACTCGGTCGACACGCGCGATGCGTGCCGCGGCCGGTACCACCCCTGCGGGAACAGCGAGCGCAAGGCCGCCAGCAGCAGGTTGTCCTGCACCGATCGGATCAGCGCCAGCCCCTGCGTCTTGCGCGCCTCGGGCACCAGGCCGATGCCCGCACGCACCGAGCCCACGGGACCGCGGTCGGCGCCCGAGGCGTGCAGCGCATGCCCTTGCATCCGGATCTCGCCGCCGGTGATCCGGTCGGCACCGAAGATCGCACGCGCCAGCTCGGTGCGGCCCGCCCCCACCAGGCCGGCGAGCCCGACGATCTCGCCGCTGTGCACGCGCAGGCTCGCACCGTGCAATCCATTCTCCGCGTGCAGCTCGCGCACTTCGAGCACAGCCTCGCCGGGCCGCTCGCAGAACCGATGGCGATAGGTGGTGTCGACCTCGCGACCGACCATCAACGAGACGAGTTCTGCCATCCGCGTATCCGCAGGGGACATGGACGCCACCTTGCGCCCGTCGCGCAGAACGGTGATCCAGTCGCCGAGCTCGAACACCTCGTGCAGCCGATGCGAGATGTATACGATCGCCACACCCTCACGCCGCAGCCGGCGCACGACCTCGAACAAGCGCTCGATCTCCCGCCCGGACAGCGCCGCGGTGGGCTCGTCCATCACCAAGATCCTTGCGTCCTGCGACAACGCCTTGGCGATCTCGACCATCTGCTGCTGTGCGACCCCGAGGCGGTGCACCGCAGTATGTGTGTCGAGCTCGGTGCCCAACATCTGCAGCAGGCGGCCCGCCTCGGCATGCATGCGCCGGCGGTTGATGCTCCCCGGGAGCTTGCCGGGGAACTCGCGCCCTAGGAAGACGTTTTGCGCCACGTCCAAATAAGGCACGAGCGAGAATTCCTGGAAGATGACCGCGATGCCCAGCGCTCGCGCATCGGCCGGCGAGGACAGGGTTGCCGGCTTGCCGCGAAACAGGATCTGGCCGCGGTCCGGTGCGGTGGCGCCACAGAGGACTTTGACCAGTGTGGACTTGCCCGCGCCGTTCTGGCCCACCAGCATGTGCACCTGGCCGGCGCGGATGAGGAGGGACACGTCCTCCAGCGCGCGCACGCCGGGAAATGCCTTGGAGATGCCGCGCATCTCCACCAGCGGGGCGCTCGGGTTCTCTTCGCGCATGTCGGTCGAAGCGGATCAGTCGGTGAAGATCTTCCCGGGGTTCATGATGCCGTCCGGATCCAGTGAGCGTTTGACCTGGCGCATCACGGAGACCGCCTCCCCCAGCTCCGCCTGCAGGAACCCCTTCTTTCCCGTGCCCACCCCGTGCTCTCCAGTGCAGGTACCCTGGAGCGCCAGCGCTCGCATCACCATGTCGTCGTGCAGATTCGTGGCGCGCGCGATCTCCTCCGGATCGTTAGGGTCGACGAGGATCAGCAGGTGGAAGTTGCCGTCGCCGACGTGGCCCACGATGCACACGGTCAGGCCCGACCGGTCGATGTCCGCGCGTGTGGCGAGCATGCATTCGGCAAGCCGCGAGATCGGCACGCACACGTCGGTGATCATGGCGCGCGCACCGGGCCGCAGCCCGAGCGCGGCATACAGCGTGTTGTCCCGCGCGTGCCACAAGCGGCTGCGATCCTCCGGCCGGGCCGCCCAGCGGAAGTCGGCACCTCCATGCTCGCGGGCGATCTCGCCCACGCGCTGCGCCTGTTCCGCCACCGCGGACTCGCTGCCATGGAACTCGAAGAACAACGTAGGCTGGCGCGGGTAGTCGAGCTTGGAGTGCCGGTTCACGGCGTCCATCATCACCTCGTCGAGGATCTCGATGCGCGCGACCGGAATGCCCATCTGAACGGTCGAGATGACGGTTTCGATCGCCGCCTCGAGCCCGGGGAAGGGGCACACCGCGGCGGAGATCGCCTCCGGCACCGGATGCAGCCTCACGGTCACCTCGGTGATGACGCCCAGCGTGCCTTCCGCGCCGACGAACAGGCGCGTCAGATCGTAGCCGGCGGCGGATTTGCGAGCACGCCGCGCAGTGCGGATGACACGCCCGTCGGCCAGCACCACCTCCAATCCGAGGACGTTCTCGCGCATCGTTCCGTAACGCACCGCCATCGTTCCCGAACCGCGGGTGGACGCCATGCCGCCGAGCGTTGCGTCGGCGCCCGGATCGATGGGGAAGAACAGCCCCGTGCCGTTCAATTCGCGGTTGAGCTGCTTGCGCGTGACGCCCGGCTGCACCCGGCAGTCCAGATCTTCGCGATTCACCTCGAGGATCCGATTCATCTGGCCCATATCCAGGCAGACGCCGCCGCGCACCGCCGCGATGTTGCCCTCCAGGGAGGTGCCTACGCCGAACGGAACGATCGGCATGCGGGCGGCGGCGCACAAGCGCACGATCTGCACCACTTCGTCGGTGGCGTGCGGGAACACCACTGCATCCGGCGGGTGCGGCGCGTGATAGGACTCGTCCTGGCCGTGTCGCTGCCGGATAGGGACCGATGTCGTGACCCGATCACCCACCAGCGCGCTCAGCTGCGAGACCAAGCGATCGATCACCGGCGCGGGTTCCATATCAGACTGCGCACGCCAGGGCTCGCTCCGCCCGGCGCGATGTGACGGGTGCCAATGTGGTCTCCTCGGCGACGCCGCCGGTCGCGCGACCATCCAGAGGCCGCGCGCCGGACAGGCTCTATTCGTATCCGCCGCGCACGCGAGGTGATGCGTGCAACAGCGACTGCGCGCTCTGCGCGCACCGTCCAGCATACACGTATTATCCGGCTTGTTTACAAGGCCAGGGAGCAACCCCATGTCGACCATCGTCGTGGTGCGCAAGGCGGGCCGCGCGTGCATCGCTTGCGACACGCTGGCTACGATCGGCTCGATCAAGCAGAAGGCGCATTACGCCGCCGACCCGGACAAGATCTTCCAATTCCAGGACAGCTGGATCGGAACCGTCGGGTACGCCGTGCACAACACCGTGCTGCAGAGCTACTTCTCGCGCTACCCGGACACCGTGCAGCTGGACACTCCGGAGCACATCTTCGAAACCTGGCGCCAGATGCACAAGATTCTGCGCGAGGAATATCACATGAACCCGCGCGCCGAGGCGGACGACCCATACGAGACCACGCGAATGAGCGCGCTGATCGCGAGTCCCCGCGGCATCTTCGGGGTGACGCCGTCCCGGGATATCGAGGTCTTCCCGCGCTTCTGGGCCATCGGCTCGGGCGCCTCGTACGCCCTGGGCGCGCTGTTCACGGCCTTCCAATACAGCGACGACGTGGAGCAGATCGCGCGGGCCGGCGTTGCGGCCGGCGCGGAATTCGACGATGGCAGCGAGCTGCCGGTCATCGCACACGCCGTTCAACTCCAGCTGCCCTGAGTTGTCCGGGCCGGGCCTCGGATTCCGGCGGGGAACCGCCGGTATGCGAAGCGGTTGTTCGCGCGGGCATGTGAATTGCGAGAGTCTCCCATGGCGAGGAGGGAAACGCCGGCTTCGCAGGTCTGCGCGGCCGGGATGCGCGGTGAATTGCGGATGAGGTGCATCATGGGTTCTCGAATCGCAGCGGTTGTCGTTCTCTGGTTCCTCCTCGCCGGGGTCGCGCAAGCCGGCCCCGTGCTCAAGATCTCCATCCTCACCTCGGGGGCCGTGCTGCTCAACGGCGAGCCCACTACCCTGCCGCAGCTCGACACGCGCCTGAGAGCAGCCAAGGCGCAGGGCGGCGAGGTGTTGTACTACCGGGAAGACGCCTATTACTTCCCCGGTCCCACGGCGCTGGAGGTGTTCGACCTGCTGATCCGCTATCGGATGAAGACGAGCCTGTCCTCGAAAGCCGACTTCTCCGATTATCTCGACCCGGTCGGATTGTCGCACTCGCGCGGCCGGCTGCAGTAAAGCGCCACCGCCGGCGGCCGTAGCCGGACGCGGGGGCCGCCGAGCGCGGGCTCGCGCTCGCTGGGAGCGGCGCGCCGCCGCTCCGGCATGAAGTCCCAAACGAAAACATGCTAGCCTGCGCATCCCGCTGCACTGCAGCGGCGTTCCCACGACAAGAGGAGACTGACCATGAAGATCCGTGTTGTTCTGCTCGCCGCTGGCCTCGCCCTGGCGTCCCAGCCTCTGCTCGCCCAGGACAAGAAGACCACGCTGAATCTCGATACAGCCAAGAAGATCGCCGCTGGGTGCGAGGCGAAGGCGAAGGCGGAAGGCTGGAAGATGAACATCGCCATCCTGGACGACGGCGGCAACTTGAAGTACTTCCAGCGCATGGACGGCGCTTTCCGCGGGAGCATTGAGGTCGCGCAGCTCAAGGCGAACACCTCGTCCATGTTCCCGTTCTCGACCAAGCAGATCGGAGACATCGCGCAGAAGATCCCCGGCATCGCGTTCGTCCCGGGCCTCGTGACCTTCGAGGGCGGACTGCCGATCAAGACCGCCAGCGGTGAGGCAATCGGCAGCGTGGGCGTGAGCGGCGCCAGCGCCGAGCAGGACGGCGCGTGTGCGCAAGCGGGCCTCGACGCGGTCAAAGACGACCTGAAGTAGCGAACTGCCTGCGCATCAGATCGGGGCCCGGCCGCACACCGGGCCTTATTTTTTGGGCGGCCGCTGCGCGGCGACTGCGCCCGCGTGTCACATGGCGTTGACGGCGCCTGGCGGGCAGCATAGGATGATCGGCAATCGCGCCGCGAGCAAGGCACGCTCCGCCATGGGTACGGCGAGTGCTGCTCAGCGGCGCTTTTGTCGCAAGCAAGCGCTGGATGTGGCTGTTGCGGCGGTGTCCCCGCGAGCGGGCATCGCGTCGCGTTGCGGCAGTGTCTAGAACAACGTCATCGGGGAGGAGTACATGCGCAGAGCTCTCCGCGGCCTGATCGTCGCCGCGATTGCCGCTTCCGCGTTCGGGTTTGCCGCACAGGCGGCGGACACCTTCAAGATCGGGCTGGTCAACGAGACCACCGGTCCCAACGCCGAGGCCGGCAGCTACACGGTCAATGGCGCACGCCTCGCCCTCGAGGAAATCAACCAGGCCGGCGGCATCCTCGGCATGCAGGTCGAGCTCAAGCTGGAAGACAATCAGAGCACCAACCCGGGCACCGTGCTCGCCTTCTCCAAGCTCATCAGCGCAGGCGACATGCACGCCATCATCGGTCCGATCCGCAGCACGCAGGTCCAGGCGGCCTCTCCGACCATCGCCAAGGCCGGCGTGCCGGTCATGATCGGCGGCACCGATCCCTCGCTCACGCACGTGAACAACAAGTGGGTGTTCCGCTGCCGTCCCAACGACAGTTTCTCCTCCCTGGTCATCGCGGATTTCGGAGTCAAGACGCTAAACCTCAAGAAGTGGGCGATCATCCATTCCACGGATGCCTTCGGCACGGGCGGCAAGGATGCGCTCGTGGCCGCGCTTGCCAAGCTGGGGGTCACGCCCGTGCTGGTGCAGGGCTACACCAACAACTCGCAGGACTTCACTCCCGTCGTGCTGGCGATCAAGAAATCCGGCGCCGACATCATCGGCTCCTACATGACCAACTCGCCCGACGTGGGGATCTTCGCCAAGCAGTTGCGGCAGCTCGGCGTGACCGCAGCCTGGGTGGGGTCTCCCTCGGTGATCACAGCCACGGCGCTCGAGCTCGCGGGCCCGGCGCTGCATGGGGTGTACGCCATCGCCGACTTCACGCCCGGAGCAAACCCGCAGGCCAAGGCGTACGCGGAGAAGTACAAAGCCAGGAACGGGCGCGACGCCGACGTGTATTCGAGCTGGGCCTACGACGCCATGCACGTGCTGGCCAACGCCATCAATAAGGCGAAGAGCACTCAACCCGAAGCGATCCGCAAGGAGATCCTCGCCACCTGCGGGTACAAGGGCGTGGAGGGCACCTATTGCTTCGACGACAACGGCGACGGGCTGCGCGGCTACAACGTGGTGCGCAACCAGGACGGCAACATCGCATTCATCAAGCACATCGACTTCCCGAAGCAGTAATCCTTCGCCACACCGCAGTTCGCGGGCGAGCCGCTCGCCGCTAGTGAGATAGAGCGCCGTGGAAGTGCTGTCGAACAATCTGCAGGTGCTGTTCCAGGGACTCGCGCTGGGCAGCATCTATGCGCTGGTGGCACTGGGCTTCGTGCTCATCATCCGCGCCACCAATGTCGTCAACTTCGCCCAAGGCGATTTCGCGATGCTCGGCGGCTATGCCATGGTGCTGTTCACCGTCGGCATCCCGGGCAACCCCGACCTGCACATCCCCGGCATCGGCATCCACGTGCCCTATTGGCTGGCCATCGTCCTCGCCGCCGGGGTCATGGCCGTGATCGGGATCGCGTTCAACTTCGGGGTGTACTACCCGCTGCGCAACCGCCAGTTCCTGCCGGTGCTGATCAGCACGCTGGGCGCATCGATCTTCCTGCAGAACACGGTGCTGGCGGTATTCAATCCGCAGCCGCGCCCGCTGGACAAGCTGATTCACTCCGAGGGCATCACGGTCGGCGGTGTGTTCCTGGACAGCCAATACCTGGTCATCCTCGGGTTCACCATCCTCGCCGTCGCATTCCAGTACTTCTTCTTCGAGCACACGCTGATCGGCAAGAAGCTGCAAGCCACCTCTCAGGACAAGGACATGGCGCGGCTGCTGGGCATTCCGGTGTCGCTGATGATCATCATCACCTTCATCTACAGCGCGGTGCTGGGCGGCTTGGCCGGTGTCCTGGTGGGCCCGATCCTGTTCGTCTCCATCGGCATGGGCTCGACCATCGCGCTCAAGGCGTTCGCCGCCACCATCATCGGCGGGTTCGGCGACGTGGCCGGCGCCATCGTCGGCGGCCTCATCATCGGCGTGATCGAGAGCTTCGCGGCCTACTACATCTCGGTGCCGTACAAGGACGCCTACGCGTTCCTCGCGCTGTTCCTGGTGCTGTTGCTCCGGCCCCAGGGGATCTTCGGCGAGAAGGTCTCGGAAAAGGCATGACACCGGCGGCCGCCCACGCGGGCCCGACGCTGCGCCTGCAGAACAACGCCGGGGGCCTGGTGGTTCTGGCGATCCTCGCCATCGGGCTGCCCTTGCTGCCGTACGCGTTCCCGATCAGCGATTACGTCCTCAACATCTTCCTGAACTCGGTGACCTACGCCATGGCCGTCCTGGGCATGGTCGTGGTGCTGGGGTACGCCGGGCAGATCAACCTGGCGCAAGCCGCCTTCTTCGGTGTAGGCGCGTACGCCGTCGCGCTGGGTACGGTCGATCACGGCGTGTCATTCTGGATCTCGATGCTGCTCGGCATGGGGGCGGCCGCGATCGCGGGGCTGGTGCTCGGGCTGACCACGCTGCGCCTGGGCGGGCACTACCTCGCCATGATCACCATCAGCTTCCAGCAGATCTTCGACCTCGTGATGGTGAACTGGATCCCGGTGACCCATGGTCCGGACGGCATCGCAGGCATCAACCCGCCATCGCTGTTCGGCCTGGCGCTCGCGGACAAGCGTGCGTATCTGCTGTTCTGCGCTGTGGTGCTGTTTCTGCTGATCTGGTTCGTGTGGTGGCTACCCGGCACGCGGCTCGGGCGCGCCATGCGCGCAGTGCGCGACAACGAGCTGGCGGCGGAGACGATCGGCGTGCACACGCTGCGAACGAAGGTCATCGCCTTCACGATCAGCGCCGTGCTGGGCGGCATCGGCGGCTCGCTCTACGCCGCCGGCTTCAGCTACATCAGCCCGGACAATTTCAGTTTCCTGCGCTCCATCGAGTTCCTCACCGCGGTGCTGCTGGGCGGGGCGCAGTCGCCCTTCGGTGCCGCACTGGGCACCGTCCTGATCGTGCTGCTGCCGGAGTGGCTGCGCTTCCTTAAGAGCCTGTATCTCGCCGTCTACGGGCTGGGCGTGATCCTGATCATCGTGTTCCTGCCCGAGGGCATCTGGGGCCTGCTGCGCAACGCATTCCAGCGCGTCCGCAAGCCGAAGGTCCCGACGGTCGAAGTCGTGCCTGCGCTCAACTTCGACATCCAGGCCGAGCGCGGGAGGCCGATCCTCAACCTCGTCAACCTGCAGAAGCACTTCGGCGGGCTGCGGGCGGTGGACGGCATCGATCTGCGCGTCGAGGCGGGGACGGTGCACGCACTGATCGGACCCAACGGCTCGGGCAAAACGACCTCGCTTAACGTGGTCAACGGCATCTACAAGCCGACCGCGGGCCGCATCGACTTCGACGGCACCGACATCACGCAGTTGACCCCCCACGAGCGCGCCGGGCTCGGCATGGGACGAACGTTCCAGAACATCCGTCTGTTCCAAACCATGACTGCGCTGGAGAATGTCATGGTCGGCGGGCAGCGCGACAACAACCCGATGGAGGCCGGCGGCGATGCGCTGGTCACGCGCGCTCTTGCTGCCCTGGATTTCGTCGGTGTTCTCAACCGCGCGCAGATGATCGTGCGCAACCTTCCCTATGGACATCAGCGCCTGGTGGAGATCGCTCGCGCCCTGGCGGCGCATCCAAAGCTGCTCCTGCTCGACGAGCCGGGCGCCGGGTTGAATCAGACCGAAAAGCAGGCGCTGGTGGCCCTGCTCAAGCGCCTGCGCGGTCACGGCCTCACGATCTTCCTGATCGACCATGACATGGGCCTGGTGGAGAAGGTGTCGGACACGATCACCGTGCTCAACTTTGGCAAGAAGATCGCGGAGGGTTCGCCGCAGGACGTGCTGCGCCATCCCGATGTGATCGCCGCCTACCTCGGGGAGGGGCCCACCGGTGCCACTGCTCGAGCTTAAGAACGTCTCCAGCGCCTACGGCAGCGTCCAGGCGCTGCGCGGCGTGAGCCTGCACGTGGAGAAGGGCGAGGTCGTGACGCTGCTGGGCGCGAACGGGGCCGGCAAGAGCACCACGCTGCGGACGATCTCGGGCTTGATCCGGCCGACTAGCGGCGAGATCTGGTTCGAAGGCAGGCGCATCGACGCGCTGGCTCCGGAGCAAATCGTGCGCTCCGGCATCTCCCACGTGCCGGAGGGGCGGCGCATCTTCCCGGGGCTCACGGTGAGAGAGAACATCATGCTCGGCTCCACCAGCCGCGGACACCTGTCCAAACAGATGATGGCGGAAGACGTGGAGCAGATGTTCAGCATCTTTCCGGACATCAAACGCTTCGAGAATGCGCTCGGGTGGACGCTGTCGGGCGGTCAGCAGCAAATGCTCGCCGTCGCGCGCGGGCTCATGGCAAGACCCAAGCTGCTGCTGCTCGACGAGCCCTCGCTCGGCCTCGCCCCTGTGATCGTGCAGCAGCTGTTCGCCACCATTCGCGAGATCCACGCCCTGGGCACCACCATCCTGTTGGTGGAACAAAATGCCCACATGGCGCTGTCCGTCGCCGCCCGGGGCTACGTGCTCGAGACCGGTAGCCTGACGGTCCAGGGCACCACTACCGAGCTGCTCGACAACGAGGAAGTGCGCGCCGCCTACCTCGGCGGGCATGGTGCGTAGTCGAGCGTCGAATCGTTAGCGATCGTCAACCGGCGGCGTCAGCTAGGCCCCAGGCAGAGCCGGGCTGACACCGCGGAAAAGCCCGAGGACGCCGCAGGGATTTGGTACGCTCGTTGCTGCAACTGCTCTCATCGGGACGGCCGATCAGAGTCGCGCAGAATGCAGGCGAGCGGTTTTCACAGTGTGCGGATGCGGTTGCCAGGCCGAGACGGCGCGCGCAGGGTCGCCCGCCCGCTTGTCGTCATCGGAGGCATGCTGGCACTCGCCAGCTCGCTGGGCTCGGTACATGCGAGCCTGCACAAGTGCGTCGACGTGCACGGCAACGTTGGCTACACGGACACGTTCTGCCTGGGCCAGACACCTCGCGACGGCGCGACGCAAAACAACGCTCCAGCCAAACTCACCGCGAAGCAGATCCAGGCGATGATGGCTGCCTCGGATCAGGCGGCGCGGCGTCTGGACGTGGATGCGATGATGGGCTTCTTCGCCGATGACGCTCAGATCGAGATCGTGACCCGCCGAGGGAAGCGCACCGGCCGGCGCACGCTGCACAAGCGCGAGCTGGCGGCGATCGCGAAGCGGCATCGGGACGACTATTCCGGGTACACGCTGCGGCGCGAGGACATGCTGATCGACATCACCCCGAGCGGCACCCAGGCCGAAGTGCGCAGCACGCTCATCGAGAGCTGGCGCGAGGGCGCTCAGACCGTGACGATGACCACCGAAGCGCAGAACCTGATCGAGCTGCGCGACGGCAAGCCACAGATCGTCTACGCCTACACCATCACCAACCCCGGGGCCATACGGCGCCGCTGATCCGGCCGGCGGGGCTCGGTTCCTGTCCTCTTCGGCGTCGGTGTGGGATCACCTCGCGACGTTGATCTATCATCTCCCCTGTCATCGGGGCGTGCCGATCTATGCTGTCCAGAGAAGATTACCTGCGCGTGGTACGCGACGCACCGCTGGTGTCGCTGGACCTGATCGCGCGCGATCCTTCTGGGTTGGTCCTGCTCGGGCTGCGCGAGAATCGCCCCGCGCAGGGCAGCTGGTTCGTGCCCGGCGGGGTCATCCGCAAGGACGAGTTGCTCGATCAGGCCTTCCGCAGGATCAGCGATGCCGAGCTGGGTGCGCCGCTGGAGCGCGCTGATGCACGCCTGATCGGAATCTACGAGCACCTGTATCCCGACAACTTCGCCGGCCAGCCCGGGTTCGGCACGCACTACGTCGTGCTCGCTCACGAGATCAGGCTCGCGTCGCGCCCTCCGGAGTTGCCACTCGAGCAGCACCGTGCGTACCGCTGGGTGAGCGTAGAGGAGTTGGCATCGGACAGCACCGTCCACGTCTACAGCCGCGCCTATGGACGGATGCTCGACCTCGCGAGATGACGCGGAGCGCTTCCAAGCGCAGTGGCCTCGGGTATAATCCGCGCTCTCTCCAGACGGGTCACTAGCTCAATTGGTAGAGCAGCGGACTCTTAATCCGTTGGTTCGGGGTTCGAGTCCCCGGTGGCCTACCAA
>DATJVI010000147.1:0-63123 GCA_035501875.1 Burkholderiales bacterium | reverse complement strand
GGCCACGCGCAGGTGGGGCGAATTCTAGCCCAACCCCGCCGCCTTGGAAACGCTGGTGAGCGGTGCCGCGGGGCCGTGGGGACGGCTTGCCCTCGCACCCGGACTGCTAGAATTCCTGATCGAAAACCAAAAAGGATGGAGGAAGAACATGAAGGGTCTGATGATGGACACGCCGCTTCAGATCTCCTCGCTGATCCGGCACGCCGACCGTTATCACGGCGACACGGAGATCGTCTCCCGCCTGGTCGAAGGCGGCTTCCATCGGTATACGTACGCGCAGGCGCATCGGCGCTCGAGGCAGCTCGCGAACGCGTTGCTGGCGCTCGGGCTGCGCACAGCCGAGCGTGTCGGAACGCTGGCGTGGAACGGCTTCCGTCATTTCGAGATCTACTACGCCGTTTCCGGGATGGGTGCCGTGTGCCACACGATCAATCCTCGCCTGTTCCCGGAGCAGATCATCTACATCATCAACCATGCCGAAGACCAGTACGTGTTCTTCGACCTCACCTTCGCTCCGCTCGTGGAGAAGATCGCGGAGCACTGCAAGCACGTGAAGGGTTGGGTGGCGATGACCGATCGCGCCCATATGCCGCAGAGCAAGCTTCCCGACCTGCTCTGCTACGAGGACCTGGTGAACGGCCACTCGGACCAGTACCAGTGGCCCGACTTCGACGAGTGGACGGCTTCGTCGCTCTGCTACACGTCGGGCACCACGGGCAACCCCAAGGGCGTGCTGTACTCGCATCGCTCGACCGTCCTGCACGCCTATGCAGCCTGTTTACCCGATGCCATCAATCTGTCGGCCCGAGACGTGGTGCTGCCCGTGGTCCCGATGTTCCACGTCAATGCCTGGGGCCTGCCGTACTCCTGCGCGCTGGCCGGCTGCAAACTGGTGTTCCCCGGTGCGGCGCTCGATGGCGCCGCGCTCTACGAGCTGTTCGAGCAAGAAGAAGTCACGATGTCCGCCGGCGTGCCCACCGTGTGGCTGGGACTGCTAAACTACGTGAGGACGAATCGCCTCAAGTTCAGCACCTTCAACCGCACCATCATCGGCGGCTCGGCCTGCCCGCCCCCCATGATCAAGGCGTTCGAAGAGGAGTTCGGAGTCCGCGTGCTGCACGCGTGGGGCATGACCGAGATGAGCCCGCTCGGCACGGTGTGCACGGTCAAGGGAAAGCACCTCCCGCTACCCAGGGAGCAGCGCTACTCGATCCAGAACAAGCAAGGGCGGCCGCTGTATGGCGTGGACATGAAGATCGTGGACGACGCCGGCAAGGAGCTGCCGCGCGACGGCAAGGCCTTCGGGGATCTGCTGGTGCGCGGCCCCTGGGTCACCACGCGCTACTTCAAGGGCGAGGGTGGCGACATCCTGCGCTTCGATGAAGCGGGCCGCGGCTGGTTCCCTACCGGCGATGTGGCCACCATCGACCCAGATGGCTTTATGCAAATCACCGACCGCAGCAAGGATGTGATCAAGTCGGGCGGCGAGTGGATCAGCTCCATCGATCTGGAGAACACGGCCATCGGGCATCCATCGGTGGCCGAAGCCGCAGTGGTCGGGGTACATCATCCCAAATGGGACGAGCGGCCTCTTCTGCTGGTCGTGCGCAAACCGGGAGCTCAGCTCACGCGCGAGGAGATGCTGTCGTTCTTCGAAGGCAAGGTCGCGAAGTGGTGGATTCCGGACGACGTGGTGTTCCTCGATCAGCTCCCGCACACCGCGACCGGTAAACTGCTCAAGACAAAGTTGCGCGAAGACTTCCGGGACCACAAGCTCCCCGGCGGGTGAGGCACAGCCGAACCCGACTATCGAGCACTCGTTGGTTTCAGCTGCAGCCGCTTCTCGGTGGCCGCGCCGCCGCGAACTCGACGACCGCGCGCGCCAGAGCGAGGCAGCGCGGCGAGTGCGTACGCGGATGTGCGAGCGCGTACCGCGCCGCGAGCAGGATCAGGTCCTGCGGCGAGCGGTCCGCGCCGGCAGCGAGCTGCGCGTAAAGCCGCTCCGCGCAAGTTTCGCCATCGTGGCTCGCCTCGCCACACTGCCGGCATCGGAACATGCTCGCACCTTCGGGAAGATGAAGGAGCAGGCGAGGCTCGCCTCGCCTGCTCTCGCTGGACGCCTGGATTAGTTGTTGCTGAAGGGCAGCGGCACCCCGGCGCGCCCGTACACGATGGGCTGCTTGGTCTGGCCCGCGGCGTACGCCTTCGGAGCGCTTGCTCCCGCGGCACGCTCGACGCCCACCGGGCCACCGGCGTTCCCGTACCAGTTCGAAAAGTCGGTCTCGACAGGAGTGGTTTGCTTCTGCGAGAGCTCGGCGATGCGCTCGGCGCCCACCGTACCGCCGGCGTTTCCGTAGATCGTGCCGTCGGCGGAGGCCAGCGACGGGATCGCAATCGCCGCAGCCGCGGCGGCCAGAATCAGCTTGGTCTTGGACAGGTTCATGCTATGCTCCTTGCGTAAACGGGTTAAGGGTCTAGGTTGCATCTGTATGGAGCGTTCACTCCATATGTGCCCAGATTACGCGGAGCGCGCGGGCAGATATTGAATGCGCTTGCCGAGAACTTGGACATTCTTGCCGAACCGGCAGTGCCGTCGCCGATGGCTGCGAGGCTGCCGCACAGCACGTCGCGGACCGGAGCCGGGATCTGGCGCTTGCTAGATACGAATCCCGCCCTGTGCGAGGGGCAACGAGAACGCACCGGGATGCAGATCCCGGGCCTCAGACGGTGATTTCGATACGGTTCCCGTCCGGGTCGGCCACCACGCTTTCGTAGTACCCATCCCCGGTTCGGCGCGGGCCGTCCAAGACAGCGTAGCCATCGCGCGCCAAGCGCGCGGTGAGCTCATCGACTCCGCCCTCGGAACCCACCGAGACGGCGAGATGCGCGTAACCGGCGGCGGGCGCTTCGGCCGCCGACGCAAGCCCGGGACGCTGCATCAACTCCACCCGCGCGCCGGTGTCGAAGCGCAGAAAGTAGGAACTGAACTGCTTCCGCGGGTTGCTATAGCACGGGCCGGCCACGGCGCCGAAATACCGTTCGTAGAAGGCGCGCAGCCGCTCGAGGTCGTGCGTCCACAGAGCGACGTGCTCGATCCGCATCGATGCCGCTCAGCGCGCCAGCGCTTCGACGTTGTCGATCAAGCGCGTGGTGCCCAGCCTTGCGGCGCCCAGCACCACCAGATCCGTGTCGCCCGCCTCCGGCGCCGTGAGCGTGGCACGCCGGCGCACCACGACATAATCGACATGCCAGCCATGGCGGGCCAGCTCGGCGTCGGCGGCAAACTCCATCGCCTCGAAATTCCGATCGCCTGCCTCGACCGCAAGCCTCACGTGGTTGAGGACTTGGAACAGCCTGGGCGCTTCCGCGCGCTCGTCAGGCGACAGGAAGCGGTTGCGCGAGGACAGCGCAAGACCGTCCGGAGCGCGCCGGGTCTCCGCCGCCACGATCTCCACGGGAAGGGCAAGCTGCTCGACCATGTGCTGCACGATGTGCACCTGCTGGTAATCCTTTTTCCCGAACAGGGCCACCTGCGGCTGCACGATATTGAACAGCTTCAGCACCACGGTGACCACGCCGCGGAAGTGCCCGGGCCGAAATCGGCCTTCTAGCTTGTTCGCCACCGGCGGCGGGTCGACCATGAACACCTGCGGCTGCGGGTACATCTCCACCTCGTTCGGATGGAAGACGACATGCACACCGTCGTGCGCGAGCTTCTCGCAGTCCTCCGCGAAAGTGCGCGGGTAGCGGTCGAAGTCCTCGTTCTGCCCGAACTGCAGTCGGTTCACGAAGATGGTCGTGACCACACACGGCGCGTGCTCATGGGCGATGCGCACCAAGCTCAGGTGCCCGTCGTGGATGTTGCCCATCGTCGGCACGCACGCGAGGCGCTGCTCGGGCGCGAGCCGCTGGCGCAGCTCGTTGATCGTTTTGATGACTTCCATCCGGGACTGTCGACCGCGACGACACGCGCCGAGCCAACCTCGACTCGGCCACGCGCCGGCGCAACCCGGGACCCTAGGCTTGCGCCGCTGGCTCCGCGGATGCTCGATGCTTCGCGTTCGCTGCGGCCTCCGTCTGCTGTTTGGTCAGGACCCGAGATTGAAGAATTCGCGTGCCCCGCGCATCTCGTCGATGCGTCGCAACAGTAAATCAAAATCGGCGGGCCGATCAACAAAATTCAGATGCTGGCTGTTCACGATGAGCACCGGAGCTGCCGCGTAGGAGTGGAAGAACCGCCCGTAGGCCTCGCTCACCCGAGCCAGGTAGGCCTCGGTGACACCGCGTTCGTAGCCCGCCGCGCGCCTGCGGACTCGGGCCATGAGGGTCGCCACGGGGGCCTGCAAGTAGATGACGAGGTCTGGCGCCGGCACTCGCGGCGCGAGATGCTCGTAGACGCGCTGGTACAGCTTCAGCTCGTCGTCACCGAGGTTGAGCCGCGCGAACAGAGGGTCCTTTTCGAACAAGAAGTCCGCCACCGTAGGGCGCTCGAACAGGTCGAGCTGCCTCAGCCCGGCGAGCTGGTTCACCCGCTGAAACAGGAAGAACAACTGCGTGGCCAAGGCCCAGCGCTCCGGGTCCTGGTAGAAGCTGGCGAGGAAGGGGTTGGCCTGCGGCTGCTCGAGGAGCAGATCGGTCCCGGTGCGTTCGGCCAGCAGCTGCGCCAGGCTGGTCTTTCCGGCGCCTACCGGGCCCTCGACGACGATGTAGCGGCGCTTAGGGGTGTGCACCGATGCGGGTCACGCGCTGGTCCGAAACCGTTGCCAGCAGCTCGCGCAGCGGAGGCTGTCCCGGGATCAGCGCCTCCGGGTCCAGCTCGGCTAGCGGGCACAGCACGAACGCGCGCTCGTGCATACGCGGGTGCGGTACGTCGAGCTGCGGCAGATGGATGACGTCGTCGCCGACGAGCAGCAAGTCGAGGTCGAGGGTGCGCGGGCCGTTCGGTTCGCCGCGCACGCGCCGGTGCCGCGCCTCGATCGCAAGCAGCGCTTCGAGCAGATGCGGCGGTGAAAGCTCCGTCTCCAGCAGCGCGACGGCGTTCACGAACTCGGGCTGATCCGGCTCGCCCATCGGAGCGCTGAGATACAGCGATGAGCGGCGCAGGAGCCGCGTACGTGGGAGCCGCGCGAGTTCATCGAACGCCTGAGTGATCTGGGCGGCGGGGTCCTGCAGGTTGCTGCCGAGACCGATATAGCACTTGCGCGGGTGAACTTGCTGCGGCATTCGCCGGTCAAGACCCCGCGGTCATCGGCTCGCCGCTGGCCGCGCTCGGCTTGCGGCGCCGCCGTTTGCGTCGCCCCCCCGCGCGTTCCGGCAGCAGCATTCGCTGGCGAGTCTCCTCACTCGCCTCTTTGAAGGTGTGCCACCACTTGGCGACGTCCTGGTCCACCTCTCCGCTCTGGCAGCGCAGGTCCAGAAAATCCAGCGCGGCGCGAAAGCGTGGGTGCTCCAGCAGACGATAGGGGCGGCGGCCCGAGCGGTTGAGCAGTCGCGGCTGGAGTGCCCAGAGATCCTTCATGTCGGTGGTGAAGCGGCGCGGAATCGCGAGCTTCTCCACCTGAGCGGCGACCACATCGTCCATCGCTTTCTGCAGAGCGGGGGTTGGCCTCAGGCCCTGCGCCTCATTGGACTTCCAGGCGGCCAACACTTCGTGCCACAGCAACGCCGCGAACAGGAAGCCGGGCGAAACCGGCTTTTCCTCCTGCACGCGCGTATCGGTCTTCTCCAATGCCAACATGACGAACCGCTCGCCCAACGGCTGCTCGAGGATCACGTCGAGCATCGGCAGCAGGCCGTGATGCAGGCCCTCCGCGCGCAGCTTGAGGACGGATTCCGCCGCATGACCGGACAGCAGCAGCTTCAGCATCTCCTCGAACACGCGCGCAGGCGGCACGTTCTGCACCAGAGTGGCCAGGCGCCGGATTGGAGCCCGCGTCTTGGGCTCGATCTCGCCGCCGACCTTGACCGCTAGGCGCACCGCCCGCAGCATCCGCACCGGGTCTTCGCGATAGCGCTGCTCGGGATCTCCGATGATGCGGATCACGCGTTTGCGCAGATCGGCGACCCCGTCCGTAAAGTCGAGGACCTCCTGGGTTGCTGGGTTGTAGAACAGCGCGTTGACCGTGAAGTCGCGGCGCAGGGCGTCCTCCTCCTGCGTTCCAAAGACGTTGTCGCGCAGAATCCGTCCATGCTCGTCGCGGAGGTGCTCCGCCTCGCCTTCCGAAGCCATGGCCCGGAAAGTCGATACCTCCACGGTCTCGGGCCCGCACAGGACATGCACCAGTCGGAAGCGCCGCCCGATGATCCGCGACCGGCGAAAGACGGCACGGACCTGCTCCGGAGTGGCGTCGGTGGCCACGTCGAAGTCCTTGGGTTCGAGCTCGAGGAGAAGATCACGCACGGCACCGCCTACGACAAAAGCCTGGAACCCAGCTTCCTGCAGCCCGGCCGTGGTCCTGCGAGCACAAGAACTGATGCGCTCACGCTCGATGCCGTGCTTTTCGAAGGGAATCACAAGCGGGCGGTGCCGCTTGCGCGACGGGCGCGAGAAGACGCGCTGGATCAGCTTCCGGATCATTCAGCGCGCCGGGGGCCCGCGGTGGCAGGGTTTCGTCATCTGCTCAGTCTAGACCATGTCATTGCGGAGCGTCGGGGCCAGGGGCGGTGTTGGGCGCGTACGCGGCAATCCAGCTGGGGCTGCGGCACACGCGATGCCCGACTGATAGGGGATGCCGGAACGCCGGGTGCTCGATGGCTCCAACAGGCATGCCTTGCAATTGTGCCGGATCCTCGGCGCCACCGTCGGTCCCATGGTGCGGGGTGGCCGCTTCACCAGAAGCACGATACCCCTGGGCGCCTGGCGAGTTTGCTGTCCCGAACTTCACCGCAAGCTGATGATCAACCAATCTTTTTCTAGCGCCGTTTCCTTGAGGGTCTCGTCCGGATCCACGGCGACGGGATGGGTGACCTTGGCCAGCAACGCCAAGTCGTTCAGGGAGTCGGCATAACACCAGGTTTCGGTGAAAGAGCTCCAATTGAGGCCATGCTCTGCCAGCCACGCCTCGACCCGGACCACCTTGCCTTCGCGGAACGAAGGCTCTCCCTGCACGCGGCCGGTAAACTCGCCGCCGATCTGCTCGGCCTCGGTCGCGACCAGGTGTTCGACACCGAACTCGCGTGCGATCGGCGCCGTTACAAAGCTGTTGGTGGCGGTCACGATGGCGCGGGCATCGCCGCGGTGGCTGTTGACCAGGTCCCGTGCTTTCTGCGTGACGATGGGCAGGATCCGCGTGCGCATGAACTCGCGATGCCATTCCTCCAGGACCCTGCGCGGATGGCGGGAAAGCGGTTTGAGCTGAAAGTCGAGGAACTCGTGAATATCGAGCGTGCCGGCCTTGTATTGTTCGAAAAAGTGCTGGTTGCGCGCTTCGTACACTTCGCGATCGAGCACCCCCTTGTCGATCAGGAACTGCGCCCATTCGAAGTCGCTGTCGCCCGCGAGGAGGGTATTGTCCAGATCGAACAGGGCTAGGCGCATCGAGAATGTACAGCGGTCTGGGGCGGCTGCGGCGAAGAGCTTCAAGCCAAGCCGCGGGACCAGCGCGAGTCGGATATTGCGTCCCGGCGAAACAAATCAACCTGCCGTGTGTCTCTTCCTGCAGACGACACCCTCACGAACGACGCCACGGCCACGTCGTGCCGGGCGCGTCGACGGATCTGGGAACATGCGCAAGAATCGGACGGCAAACAGGCGCGCCCCAGCAGCCTCGATGACACGAGTATAGCCTAACGGCCCTCGCGGAGCCGATGCGCGGGCAGCCGGGAGACGAGCGCACCGGGCGACGCAGATGCCTTTAGGTCTTAGCACGCAAACATGAACATCCCCGCAGGGCTCCTGCCTCCGGCTTGGTATTGGGTCTCCGACCTCGTCCTGGCCGTGTTGCTGTGGGATGTCGCGCGGAACGCCCCTTGGCGCCGGCTCTCGCAATCGTCCCACCTGAACGTCTGGCTGGGCACCGTCGTAGTGCTCTCGGTGTTGTGGACCATTCGCACCGGGATCCTACCCGGACTCGGGTTCCATCTGCTCGGCGCGACCGCCGCCCAGCTCGTGTTCGGTCCGCGGCTCGCGATTGCGGCGATGGTGCTCGTGGTCGGCAGCCAGGTCGCCACCGGCGCCATCACGCTGCAAGCGCTCGGCCTCAACGCGCTGGTCATGGGCGTCTACCCTGTGTGGATCAGCTACGCCATCCTGCGGCTCACCGAGCGGCGGCTGCCCCCACACCTGTTCATCTATATCTTCGCGGCCGCTTTCTTCGGTGCAGCGTTCACGATGGTCGCCACCGGCGCGCTGGCGGCAGGGCTGCTGTCCATGGCGCAGGTCTATCGCCTCGAGTACCTGTGGACCGAATACCTGCCTTGGTTCGTGCTGATGGCTTGGGCGGAAGCCTTCAGCACCGGCGCCGCACTCACGCTGATGGTCGTCTACCGCCCCACCTGGGTGTCGACGTTCGACGATCGGCGTTACCTCGGGCGCGGCTGAGTCGTCTCGGCCGCAAGCTGAAGCATCTCGCGAAGCAGCGGTAACGTGATCGGCCGCTTGGTCTGCAGCGAATAGCGGTCTGCCGCGTCCAAGATGGCCATCAGCGATGCGAGGTCCCTCCGGCCATGACGCAGCAGATACTCGGCCAACTCCGGCGCCAGCTTGAATCCGCGGGTCAATGCGTGGCTGCTCAGCGCCTCGGCTTTCTCCGCATCGCTCAGTAGATGCAGCTGAAACACCAACCCTGCAGCCAGCCGCGTGCGGACGTCCTCACGGAGCGCGAGCGCGGCTGCTGGGGCGTTGCCTGCGGCCAGCAGCCGGACCGATTCTTCCCGTGCGCGGCGCAGGAACTGGAACAAGCGCGCCTGCAAGGGCGGGTCTAGGTCGTGCACATCGTCTATCGCGATCAGCGCGGGCAGCTCGGCGACATCTTCGAGTTCGGCGAACGAGCGCGGATCCAAGTACAGCGCGGTGCGCTGTTGACTGCGCCCGAACTCTACCGCCGCCCGCAATAAGTGGGTCTTACCGCACCCCGGTGGCCCCCAGAGATAGATGCACCGTTCCTGCACACGATCCGACAGCCAGGCGTGAAGCACGGCCACCGCCTCGGTGTTGTTCCCGGGGGCGAAGTTGTCCAGCGACGGTGCGGCCGGACGCGAGAGGTCGAGTGTGAGCTGTTGCATTCAGCGGCAAGCCGCGCCGTTCTGCCGGCCAGCGCGCACATGGCCGCACTGACGGGACCCAGGCCGCAAAGCAGAGGGGAGCGGTCACGCGCCGGAATCGCTCTCCAACCCGCGCCAGGGCGGTTTCCGGAAGACGACGTCCCCGATCGACAGGCTCGCACCGCGACTCGCCGGCCATGGCAGCGAGGGCTTTTCCGGTAGAATCCTCGAGCGGTAGCGCGACGGAAGCGGAGACGCGTTGCGCCGATGCCCTCGAATGCCGAATCTTAGCGCAGAATCGCCGGCCTCTCTCCGTCTGGACCCCGAGGCCGCCCGATCCGGGCGCCCCTCCGCCCTCGCTCACACCTTATGACTCGAGACCTGCAGCCGCCGCGTGCACCCGAGCCTCAAGCTGGGCTGTCCTACCGAGACTCCGGCGTGGACATCGATGCCGGCGACGAGCTGGTGGAGAAGATCAAGCCGCTCGCGCGGCGCACCCTGCGCGAGGGCGTGTTGGCGGGCATCGGCGGCTTCGGCGGCCTGTTCGAGGTGCCGAAGCGGTATCGCAACCCGGTGCTCGTATCGGGGACCGACGGCGTGGGCACGAAGCTCAAGCTCGCGTTTCAGCTCGGACGCCATGACACGATCGGGATCGACCTGGTCGCGATGAGCGTAAACGACATCCTCGTGCAGGGTGCCGAGCCGCTCTTTTTCCTCGACTACTACGCCTGCGGCCGGCTCGACGTTGCCGTCGCGCAGCGGGTGATCGCGGGGATCGCGGTTGGTTGCGAACAGGCGGGATGTACGCTGATCGGCGGCGAAACCGCGGAGATGCCTGGCATGTATGCGCCGGGTGAATACGACCTTGCGGGCTTCGCGGTGGGTGTGGTGGAGAAGGACCGAATCATCGACGGCGCGCACGTCGGTGTGGGAGACGCGGTGCTCGGCCTGGCTTCCAGCGGGGCTCACTCCAACGGTTACTCGCTGATCCGGCGCATCCTGGAGCGCTCGCCGGCCGGCCTGGCAGCCGATCTCGAGGGACGGCCGTTGAGCGACGCGCTGCTGGCGCCGACCCGGATCTACGTGAAGCCGCTGCTGGCGCTGTTCCAGGACGTCGAGGTCAAGGGTCTCGCCCACATCACCGGCGGGGGGTTGCTCGAGAACGTACCGCGAATCCTGGCCGATGATCTCACCGCCGAGCTGCAGCGCGACGCGTGGCCGCGCTCGCCGCTGTTCCAGTGGTTGCAGCGGCAGGGTGAAGTGGCCGACCAAGAAATGCTGCGGGTGTTCAACTGCGGGATCGGCATGGTGGTGATCGTGAGTGAGTCCGATGCGCTGCGCTCGATGCAGGCATTGGAGGCCCGCGGCGAGACGGTCTACCACATCGGCAAGATCCGCCGGCGTCGCGCGGGCGAGGCGCAGACGCTGATCGTTTGAGCCCAGCGGTGCGCCGTATCGTCATTCTGATCTCCGGGCGCGGCAGCAACATGCGCGCGCTGCTGGATGCAGACCCGCCGGCTGAAATCGCGGCGGTGATCAGCAACGAGCCGGCGGCAGCCGGCCTCGAGATCGCGCGCGCACACGCTGTTACGACGGCGGTCATCGATCATCGCCAGTTCCCCGACCGGGCGGCCTTCGACCGGGTATTGGCCGACGCGGTGGCGAGCTATGATCCGCAGCTCGTCGTGCTCGCAGGGTTCATGCGCGTGCTCACCGATGCGTTCCTGATTCCCTTCGCGGGACGGATCATCAACATCCATCCGTCGCTGCTGCCGGCATTTCCGGGCACCGACACGCACCGCCGTGCGATCGCGTCCGGTGTCAGGATCCACGGCTGCACCGTACATTTCGTCACGCCGGCCCTGGATTCCGGCCCGATCATCATCCAAGCCGCCGTGCCGGTGCTGCCCGACGACACGCCGGATTCCCTGGCCGCGCGGGTGCTCGAGCAGGAGCATCGCATTCTGCCCCAGGCGGTGCGCTGGTTTCTCGAAGACCGGTTGCGCATTCAGGGCGAGCGCGTCTTGCTCACCGGCGACTCCCGCTACCCAGCCTCGATCACTTCCCCGCTTACAGCATGAACCGACTCCCTGCCCTGCTTCTTGCGCTGACGGCAGCGCTCGCCTCTTCGTGGGCGTCTCCCGCCTCGATTCCCGGACACGTCCAGATCAGGTACAGCGTCTCGCTCGGCGCGATGAAGATCGGCGAAGGCGTGGCGTTGTTTGAGCACGATGGCAAGACCTACTCGATCGTGAGCGAATCGAAGACAGCAGGTCTGGCAGCGATGCTCTATCCGCTCGATATTCACCATGAGGCCAAAGGCAGCGTCAACGCCGAGGGGCTGCGGCCCGTGAGCTTCGTCGAGATGCGCAATGGCCGCTTCAAGCGCGGCGCAAACTTCGACTGGAGCGCAAACGAGGTCCAGCTCACGGACGGCGACAAGAAGCAGACGCTGCCGCTACCTCCCAACACTTGGGACACCACCAGCTTCCCGTGGAACTTCTTGTTCGTGCAGCCCAAGGGAAAGGATCTCTTGCTGCATCTCACCGACGGACGGCGGATCACCGAATATCGCTATGCGATCCTGGGCCGCGAGAAGCTAGACACCCCGCTCGGGGCGATGGAAACGCTGCACGTGAAGAAAGTCCAGGACCCAGGCGACTCGCGCGCGTTCGAGGTTTGGCTGGCGGTGGACCGTCACTTCCTGCCGGTGCGCACACGCTATACGGAAAACGGCACCGAACTCGACTCCCTGGTCGAGAGTATCGAGCCAGCGCAGCAGTAAGCGTGATCGAGCTCACGCGTCTGCGCCTCGAGTCGGCGGTCTCCGCGCTCAAGGTCGTGCTGACATTGGTCGGTCCGGCGGACGTGGCCGTGAGGAGCTTCTTTCGCGACCATCGCCAGCTCGGGCAGCATGACCGCGCATTTGTCGCCGAGGTGGTCTTTACGGTTCTGCGCCACCTGCGCCTGCTCGAACAGCTTGCCGGAGGCATGGCGCCGCGCCGCTTGGCGCTGCTTGCGCTCGGTACCCAGCTCGGCTTCACTGCGCGCGAGCTTGCGCCCATGCTGGCCGGCGACGAACAAAGCTGGCTTGCAAGCGCTGGCGCAACAGACCTGTCCTGCCTTCCTGCGGCGGTACGCGTAAGCCTCCCGGATTGGATCTACGAGCGTCTGGCGCAACGCTTCGCCCCGAATGAGCTCGAGTCGCTCACCGGCGCTCTGCTCCAGCCGGCGCCGCTCGACCTGCGCGTCAACACCCTGCTTTGCTCGCGCGACTCGGTTTTGGAGCAATTCAGTCAGGAGGGGATCCGCGCCACTGCCACACCTTACTCGCCGGTGGGGGTCCGACTCGAGGCCAAGCCGGCGCTGCAGCGCCATCCCTTGTTCCTCGAGGGGAAGGTCGAGGTTCAGGACGAGGGCAGCCAGCTCCTCGCATACCTGGTGGCTCCGCGGCGCCGCGAGATGGTGGTGGATTTCTGCGCCGGCGCCGGAGGCAAGACGCTGGCGCTCGGTGCCCTGATGCATTCGCAAGGCCGCCTGTACGCTTTCGACACCGCGGATAAACGCTTGACGAATCTTCGGCCGCGGCTCAAGCGCTCCGGGCTATCCAACGTGCACCCGCAGCTCATCTCCGGCGAGGCCGACGCGCGCGTCCAGCGGCTCGCGGCCAAGATCGATCGGGTCCTGGTGGACGCGCCATGCAGCGGACTGGGCACGCTGCGGCGCAACCCCGACCTCAAGTGGCGCCAGACCCTCGAGTCCGTGACGCGGATGAGCGCACAACAGCGCGCCATCCTGGCGGCGGCGGGTCGTTTGGTTAAGCCGGGCGGTCGCTTGGTGTATGCCACCTGCAGCCTGCTGGCGGAGGAGAACGATTCGATCGTGGATGCTTTTATGCAAGCGCACCCTGAGTTCCATCCGATTTCGGCCAGCGAGGTGCTGCGCGCTCACGGCATTGCGCTCGATACCGGGGAGCGACTGCGCGTCTTCCCGCACACCCACCGAATGGACGGTTTCTTCGCCGCAGTCCTGGAGCGCCATGCCTAGAGCATGGGCGCCGTGCCGGCTCGCACCGGCGATGCCGATGCCAGGAGGATCGGCCACTGTGTTGGCTCTCGGGGTAGCGGCCCGAGTCGGGTCGTCCGCTCGTACTGTTTTGCCGGAAGCGCTGCTAGAATCCGCCCATGGATGCGGCCACAAAGCGCGCGGGAACCGAAATCCATAACCTCCTCGTCGGCGTTTTCGCCGACTTCCACGACATTCACGTCTTGTGGCAGCTCGGAGCACTCGCGATCGGTCTGGGGGTTGCATGGTGGATCGATCGCAGGCTTCGCACGTACTTCATCGCACGCGCCGCCGCCGGCGCCGCGCCGGATGCGACGCTGAAAATCAGCGTCGGCGGGCTCAACCGCATCGTCTTCCCTCTCTCGGCCCTGACCTGCGTAGTGGTCGGCCGGTTCGTCCTGGATCTGTTTCTGCCCGACACGCATCTGCTCGACGTCGCGGTGCCACTGTTGTTCTCGCTGATGCTCGTACGCGTTGTCGTGTACGCACTGCGCCGCGTGTTCGGGCCCAGTGGATTGCTGCGCCAATGGGAACGGGGCATCGCCTGGGCAATTTGGATCGGCGTGGCGCTGCACATCACGGGACTGCTGCCCGAAGTGTTGCGTCTGCTGGACAGCTTCGCGTTCCACGCGGGCAACCAGCGGATCTCCGCGCTCACCATCGTGCAGGGATTGGTGGCGGTGGCGGTGACCGTGTTGGTTGCGCTGTGGGCGGGACGATTTGTAGAAGCTCGGCTGGCGCAGGCGCAGGGCATCGACCCGAACATGCGCGTGGTGCTCTCGAAGCTCTCGCGGACCCTGCTCATCGTGCTCGCCGTACTCATCGCGCTGCCGCTGGTGGGCATCGATGTGACCGTACTCTCCGTCTTCGGCGGCGCGGTGGGCGTTGGCATCGGCTTCGGGTTGCAGAAGGTCGTGGCCAACTACCTCTCCGGCTTTGCGATCCTGCTCGACCGCTCGATCAGCCCCGGCGCTCTCGTCACCATCGACGGTCACTACGGGCAGGTGACCCGGCTTACCGCACGTTACCTGGTGGTCAAGGGAATTGATGGGACCGAGGCGATCATCCCCAACGAAACGGTGATCACCACCGTAGTGGTCAACCACTCCTACTCGGACCGGCGCGTACGAGTGGATCTCTCGATCCAGGTGAGCTACGGCTCGGATATCGACCTCGCGCTGCAGCTCATGGAGCAGGCGGCACGGACGCATCGGCGCGTGATCGCGGACCCCGCCCCGGTCGCGGTGCTCAAGAGCTTCGGGGAGAGCGGGATCGAGCTGGCGATGTACGTCTGGATCGCAGATCCGGAAGCCGGGAAAGGCAATCTCACCTCCGATCTGTACCGCGACATCTGGAAGCGTTTCAATGACGCCGGCGTAGAGGTCCCATTCCCTCGACGCGAAGTGCGCATCCTGAGGCCGGCGAAGACTGCCCCACAGCCCAAGGGGACGGCATGATCGGGCACCGGTCTTGCGTGCCGGTAAGCTTCAACTCAGCTGGCGGCACGCGGTCCCGGCGGATGTTCTCGGTGCTCGGTTATGACCGCGCGCGACGGTCTCACGGCATCCGGGTGCGGGTGCAGCATTCGTTTCGGACCGCGCTGCTCGATTCCGGTACAATACGCGGTTTTCTTTTCCCAACTACTTAAGACAACTATGGATTTTCTCTATCGGTTGACCGTAGGCTTGGTTGAGCTCCCCTGGTGGGGCTACGTTCTGGTCGCGTTGGGGCTCACCCACGTCACCATCGCTGCGGTGACCATTTACCTGCACCGCCACCAAGCACACCGGGCGCTGGACTTGCACCCGGTTGTCAGCCATTTCTTCCGGTTTTGGCTGTGGCTCACGACAGGCATGGTGACCAAGGAATGGGCTGCGGTGCATCGCAAGCATCACGCGAAGTGCGAGACGGCCGACGACCCTCACAGCCCGCAGATCTACGGCCTGCGCAAGGTCCTGCTGGAAGGCACAGAGCTGTATCGGCTCGGCGCCGGCGACCCAGAGACCCTGGCCCGGTACGGGCATGGGACGCCGAACGATTGGATCGAGCGTAACCTCTACACGCGCTACAGCATGCTCGGGGTAGCGACCATGATGGCGCTCAACATCGTCCTTTTCGGCGCGCTCGGCCTGAGCATCTGGGGCATCCAAATGCTATGGATTCCCGTCTTCGCCGCCGGCGTCATCAACGGGCTGGGGCATCACAGCGGGTATCGCAACTTCCAGACCGACGATGCCAGCACCAACATCGTGCCATGGGGTGTGCTGATCGGCGGCGAAGAGCTGCACAACAACCATCACGCGTACGCCTCGTCCGCCCGCCTCTCCAGCAAATGGTATGAGTTCGACATCGGCTGGCTCTATATCCGGCTGATGGAGCTGGTTGGGCTTGCTCAGGTGAAGAAGCTGGCGCCCAAGATTCGCTTCGAGATGGGCAAGGCGCGCTGCGATCTGCAGACTCTGCAGGCGGTGATCACGCACCGCTACGACGTCGTCCAGCGCTTCGCACGCACCGTCAGGATCACCCTAGCAGACGAGCTGGAGCGCCTCAAGGCACGCGGCCAAGCCGTAGACATGCGCGCGCTCAAGCGCTGGATTCAGGGGGATGGGCGCAACCTGCAGGCGCAGGATCGCGCCCGGCTGGAAGAGGCGCTCAACACCAGCAAGGTGCTGGCAACGATCTACTCGATGCGGCAGGAGCTGGGCTCGGTATGGGCGCGCTCCACCGCCTCCAAGGAGCAGCTCGTCCACCAGCTCGAGGACTGGTGCCGCAGGGCCGAGAAGAGCGGGATCGCACAGCTCGAGGCCTTCTCGCGCACGCTGCGCGGCTACGCCATGGCGTGACCCGGCAACCGTCCGCGCACCGAGAGGCCGCGGCGCGCCACTGAAAAAAAAGCCCGCGGCAGTCCGCGGGCTTTTTCATTCTTGCAGATCGATTCGCGCCAGGCCCCGTTCGGGAGCCTCGCGCCCGCTCCAGCGCTACTTCAGCTTCGTTTCCTTGTAGAGCACGTGCTTGCGCGCAACGGGATCGTACTTCTTGATCTCCATCTTGTCCGGCATGGTGCGCTTGTTCTTGGTCGTGGTATAGAAATGGCCGGTGCCGGCGGTGGACTCGAGCTTGATCTTCTCACGCATGGTCGTCTTTCCGGGTCGCTAAAGAGGCTAGATGTGCATCCCGCCGGCCCGAAGCTCGGCGAGCACGACCTCGATGCCCTTCTTATCGATGATGCGCAACCCGGCTTGGCTGACGCGCAGCCGTACCCACCGGTTCTCGCCCTCGACCCAGAACCGGCGAGACTGCAGGTTCGGGAAGAACCGCCTCCGGGTCTTGTTGTTGGCGTGGGAAACGTGATTTCCTTTGAGCGGCTTCTTGCCGGTTACATCGCAGACGCGGGCCATGGCGCGCACCCTGGATCCAAGATAAAGAGCGCGCTTTATACCACAGACACCCGGTCCGCTCAACCGGGGACCGTCGTCTAGAGTGATGAACAAGGCCTTCGGGGTTAGAGAGCTACCGATCGCCGGTGCACGTCTTTGAGACTCACCCGCGGCGTTCCGGCGAGCCAATGCTGGCGTTTGAAACGCCCGAGGTCATTTCGAACCGATACGCATTGGGGGGTTGGTTGCGCCGGATCCCGAGGATACCCAGCGCTGCACCACGAGACGCTCGGGAGCTGGAGCATCGACGACCCAGCGAAAGTTGGGCCCGGTCACCGGCTCCGGGCTAGACTGGATATGCGAGCCCGCGAAGCGGGCCGCACATGCCTTCGCGATCAGCTCTCGCTGAGCTCGTGCTCCGGTTGCAAGCGGGGCCCCATCTTCCATCCAAGCGGCTGGCCGTTGGCTTACACGCAGCTTGGGTGCGCGCGGTCTGGCTTGGACCGCTACGCGCGCTGCGCACATAGCGTTTCAGAACCTACGCTCCCTACAACACATACTCGGCAACGCGCCTGTTTGAGTAGCGGGAAGGCGCGGCATAGCTGTCCGACTGCATCTCGCCAAATTCCTGTTCGCACTTGACACTTCTGGCCCCACCCGGCTTAATTCGAGTTCGCACGGCCTGGCGCGCGTCGGTTACAAGTTTGTAACCGTGCGCACGCCGAAGCAAAAAAGCGGAAGCCGGTTGTGAGACCGGTCATTTGAACCACATCGTTGCGGAGGAGCAAATGAAAAGAAGCTGGCAACTGGTTGCAGGCGCAGCGGCGCTGTTGATGACGTCGGCCGCGCCCACGTTCGCTCAAGAGCCGGAAACGGCGTACCACCCCCCGCCGCCGGCGGGCATGCGCCTGTACGCATTCAGCTCCGGGGCGCTCACGATCGGCAAAGGCGTGCTGCAGAACTTCGGCCCGATGGAGCCGCCGATCAAGGTTCCGGTCGGGTTCTACCTGGTCAAGCACCCGAAGGGCTACGTGCTCTACGACACGGGGAACAACGACAAGATCATCACCGACCCGGGCTATTGGGGACCGCTGTTCAAGGCGCTCCAGCCGGTCAACACCCCGGACGTGGCGATCGACGCGCAGCTGAGCAGGATCGGCGTTCGGCCGGATGACATCAAGTACGTCGTCGTGAGCCATATGCATCTGGACCACGCCGGCAATATCGCCAAGTTCCCGCACTCGACCATCATTCTCCAGAAGGATGAGATCGAGTACGCGATGTGGCCCGATGATCCCTACACCGGCCCGTTCATCCCGGGCGACGCGTGGGTCTTGCGTGCGCCGACGGGCGCGGGCCATCCCAACGCGTTCAAGATGATCCAGCTGAACGGCGACATGGACATCTTCAGCGATGGCAGCGTGATCGTGAAGCGCGCGCAGGGGCACACGAAAGGCACGCAGATGATGGTCGTGCGCCTGCCGAAGACCGGAACTATCATCCTCACCAGCGACAATGTCTACTTCCGCGAGAACGTGGAGAAGGACATCCCACCCAACCTGGTGCTCGCCTATAACCCTTCGGGCATCATGAGGGCTTACGAGTGGATCCGCTACATGATGGCCACCGAACACGCCGACTTCTTTACGGCCCATGATCCCGATGCGTTCAAGGCCATGAGGAAAGGCGTCGACGGCGAGTACTACGAATAAGCGCGGCACCGAAGCTTCACGCTGCGTCAAAAGCTATGATTGCCGGGGCGCGGTTCGCCCCGGCAATTTTTTTGAGTCGACTGTTGCGATACCTCCGGTTGCTCGCAATCCATGACACTGATCCTCGCCGCTGACCGCCTGACCAAGTGGTACGGACGGCGTCTCGCCGTTGAGGACGTCTCGTTCGAGGTCCGTCAAGGCGAGGTGATGGGTTTGCTCGGCCCCAACGGCTCGGGCAAAAGCACCATTCTCCGTGTGCTGACCGGGTATCTCCGCCCCTCTGCCGGCACGGCGCGCATCGCAGGTTTCGACGTCGTCACGCAAGGCCTGGAGGTGCGCCGGCGGGTGGGCTATGTGCCCGAGGATGTACCGCTGTACACGAACATGCGTGTGAGCGAGTTCCTGATGTTCATGGGCAAGCTGCGCGGCCTCTGGGGACACGGTCTGGCTGCGGCGGTGAGCGCTGTGTATGAGCGCGTGTCCCTGGCAAGCGTACAAAACCTTCTCATCAGCCAGCTCTCGCGCGGCTACCGGCAGCGTGTGGCCATCGCTCAGGCCCTCATGGGCGATCCGCAATTGCTCGTGCTCGATGAGCCTACCAACGGCCTGGATCCGCGCCAGATCATCGAGCTGCGCGAGCTGATCCGAGCGCTCTCGCGGAGCTGCGCGGTATTGGTGACCTCCCACGTTCTGGCCGAAGTCGAGCGCATCGCACACCGAGCCGCGATCCTGCTCGGCGGGCGGCTCCTCACCGTACACACCCTCGTCGGAGACACGCAAGGCTATCAAGTGCGCCTGCGCCTGCGCGCCCCCGACTCGCAGTCGGTAGCCCTTCGCCTGGAATCGGTACAGGGCGTGAGCGAGATCCAACCGGAGACGGCGAGCGACGGCATCTCCGTCTGGCGCGTGCGCGTTGCCGACACGCAGGTCGCCGAGCGACTCGCCGCCAGCCTGGTCGAGGCGCGACTGGGTGTCCAGGAGATCACGCCCGTCGCTTCGGATCTGGAGAGCCTATTCCTTCGACTCACCGGCCAGGAAGCCTCGAAGTGAAGTCGTTTGCCACACTGCTGGGCAAGGAGACCAGGGCCCTGTTCTCCTCGCCGATCGCCTATATCGTCGTCGCCGTGTATCTGCTGCTGGTCGGATATACGTTCGCGGCCAGCCTGTTCATGACCAAGATGGCGACCTTGATCCACATCTTCTTCCAGGCGGCCGTGCTGTTGCTGCTGATGATTCCGATCATCACCATGCGGCAGTTCTCCGAGGAGCGAAAGACTGGGACACTCGAGCTGCTGCTCACCGCCCCGGTCAAGGAAGCGGCCGTCGTACTGGCAAAGTTCGCTGCCAGCATGAGCGTGGTGCTGGTGATGGTCGCATTGACCATGAGCTATGCCATCGTGCTGGCCCTTTTCAGCCATCCCGACTGGGGGCCGATCTACAGCGGCTATCTGGGGCTGATCTTGCTAGGGTCTGCGTTGACAGCGCTGGGACTTCTGATCTCGGCATTGACCGCGAACCAGATCGTGGCAGCGGTGGTCTCGCTGGGGCTGTTCTCGCTGCTGTGGATGGTTGACACGGCGGCGACGCTGCTGCCGGATCCTGTCGCGACGTTTCTCATCGGCCTCTCGCTGCTGGCCCATTTCACGCCGCTCGCCACCGGCGCGATGTATACCTCCGACTTCGGCTTCTTCCTCAGCGTGACCCTGCTCGGCCTGTTTCTCACCGTGCGCGCGCTCGCCCGGCGCTGACCCATGAAAGAGCATGCGCTGAATGTCCCCAGCATACTGTGGTTCGCCGGCTGGCTGGTGGCGCTGTGCCTCCTTTTCTTTGCCGGCCTGCGCCTGCCCTTGCAGACGAGGCTGCGGCGCGCCGGCTCCGTCCTTTACAACTGGGGAGTCGCCATCGGGGCGATCATTCTGGTGGCGGCCGCCAACGCGGGGCTGGTCCTGCATGACGCCTATCTCGATCTCACGCGGGAGAAAGTCTTCACGCCCTCTGAGCAGGCGATGACAGTCGCCGACGGCCTCACGCAGGACGTGTACATCGCCTACTTCTACCTCGCACAGGATCCGAACGGACGGCGGATGAAAGATATCCTCGAAGTCATGGCGCGCCGCAGCCCTCACTTGCATGTGCGTGCCATCGATCCGGACAAGGAGCCGACGTTGGCCGAGAACTTCGGCGTCAAGCTGTACAACGCAGCCGTTCTGCAGGCCGAGGGGCGGCGGGTGCTGGTTCAAAGCACGGACGAGAACGACATCGCCTTGGGCATCCTGCGTGTGCTGCGTGAGCGCGTGATCACGGCGTGTTTCCTGGAAGGCCACAGCGAGCTGCCGATGGACAACTTCGAGTTCCACACGCACCTCGAAGGCATGCAGGGTCACTCCCACGGAGGATCCGACTCGGCAGTGGTCAAGATGCCGGGGCATGGGGCCGGGCGTCTTCGGCGTTCGCTCGAAGCGCTGGGCTACGATGCGCGCAAGATCGTCCTGGCGACGATGCAGTCCGTTCCGGAAGACTGCGCCGTAGTGCTCGACGTGAACCCGCGCACCACTTTCTTGCCGAGCGAGGGCGTGGCGCTGGAGAATTACCTGCAGCACGGCGGCTCGGTGCTATTCCTGCTCGACTTGGGGTTCGTGCTCGAGCCGAAGCTGGCCGGCTTGCTCGACCAGCTCGGCGTACGGCCCGAGCAGAAGGTTGTGATCGATCCTCTGAGCCATTACTCGAGCGACCCGGAGATGGTCGCTGTGACCGGCTACGAGCAGAATCCCATCACGCGCACGATCTCCATGACGTTCTTTCCGGGTGTCAGGCCCCTGGAGCTGCTCACTCCGGCACCGGACGTGCGGACGGCCGCACTGTTCGCGAGCAGCCGGGACAGCTACACCAAAGATGTACGTCCGGTGGAAACGCGCCAGGTACATCCGAGCACACAGACCGCTGCCGTCCACCAAGAGCCGCCAGCTCCGGGGCCGCGCGTGCTCGCAACCGCATCTCAAGGACGCCTGCCCGGCGCCGCACCTGGCAGCCCGCCGTTTCGCGCCATCGTCACCGGCGATGCCGACTTCGCCAGCAACTCGTTCCTGCCCTACATGTCAAACAGCGACCTTGCGCTCGCGATGGTCCGCTGGCTGGTGCACGAGGAGGGCTCGCCGAAAGTCGCGTCCCGCATTCCGGTTCCGGCCATGATCCTCCTCACGCGTTCTCAGATGCAGTGGATTCTGCTGGTCCTAGAGGTGCTGCTGCCGGGCGCCGTGATCGTGCTGGGAGCGACGATCTGGTGGAAACGCCGCTGAGTGCGCGAGTCAGGCGCTGGTGGCCCACGGCGGTCGGCGTTGCAGCCGTTGTGTTCATGGTCGCGATGGTGGTCACCGGCTCGCAGCCGGAGTCGAGACAGCTCATCAAGTTCGAAGCCAAGGGCGTCATGCAGCTCGCGCCCGAGCGCATTACTCGAGCCGAGATCGAGCTGAGTGGCAGTCGATACACGCTGATCCGCACCGGGGAAAGAGCCTGGAGCCGCGGAACAGGCACCGCGCTCGACGCAAGGCTGGCCGCAGACACCAGCATGGCGGTGCAATTCATGAATACCTCCGGGCCGACGCGCGAGCTCACTGGCGAGGAGCTGAACGGTGCAGACATCGCGGGCTTCGGGCTCGACCATCCGCGCGTCTCGGTGACTCTGTACGCGGGCCCGACGCGGGTCATCACGGCGCATTTCGGGGCACACAATCCGGGGGGGCTGCAGCAGTATATGCGCGTAGACGGGCGGGACGAGGTATTCCTGATGTCGCGTTTCGTGGGCGAGCGGTGGGAACAGGTCGCGAGCCGGGTCTCAGCCCGCTGATGGTTGCTGATCGCCGCACTTGGCGCCGTGCGCTCGTCCTAGCCGCGGCCGTAGGCGCCGGCCTCGCGCTGTGCCCGGACGCCTCGGCCCACTTAGGCGGTCATACGGGCTACGCGTCGATCTCGATCGACCGCCAGCAGGTCCGCTACAGCCTGCAGCTCTCGGCGGTCTCGCTCCCCCCGGCGCTCGCCGACCAGATGAAGCTCGGGCAGCCCGGGCTGCTGCCCGATCTGACGCCCATGCTCACCGCCATCGGCAAACAGATCAAGCTCTCCAACAACGGCAAAGCCTGCGAGGCGGGACCGGGATTCTTGGTCCCGCCGCCACCGGACGTGGCGAGCATCACGCTCGTCGTGGACTTTGTCTGTGCCGAGCCCGTGTCCAAGCTCACCATCCGGGACGATCTGCCGGATGCCTTGGGCTCTGATTACCACACGCTGGCGCGCGTCGAATGGCCAGGTGGCAGCGCCCAGTTCGCGTTTCAGGCGGACGCCCGCGACGCAACAGTCCAGGTCAGCAGAGCGGAAAGGGCGAGTCGCGGTGCCGGCAGCTTCTTCTTGCTCGGCATCGAGCACATCCTCACTGGCTACGACCATCTGCTGTTCCTACTGGCACTGATCCTGCGCGGAGGAAACCTCTGGTCACTGCTCAAGATCATCACGGCCTTCACGATCGCGCACAGCATCACGCTGGCACTGGCTGCACTCAACATCGTCACCCTCCCCGAGCGCCTCGTGGAGGCGGTCATCGCCTTGTCGATCGCCTATGTGGCCGCCGAGAACCTGTTCCTGCGTCACGCCGTCTCCCACCGCTGGGCGGTGAGCTTTATCTTCGGTCTGATGCATGGGTTCGGCTTCTCGAACGCGCTGCGCGAGCTGGGCCTGCCGCGCGAAGGCCTCGCGTGGTCCCTGCTCAACTTCAACCTCGGCGTGGAGACCGGCCAGGCCGTCGCCATGGTGATCCTAATGCCGCTGCTGCTGTGGCTCCGGCGAACTCAGTGGGAAGCACGCGCGGTCCTGGCGCTGTCCTCGGTGGTGCTGGTGGTGGGGCTCGGGTTGTTCGTGGACCGCGCGGTCTGGTGAGCGGAACCAATAGCGCGAGCCCGAACGCATCATTACTCCCGAGTCATAGCAGGCCCCGCTCGGCGAACGACATGGCCTGGCCTCGACCAATGATGAAATGGTCGAGGACTTTGACATCGACCAGGGCGAGCGCCTGTTTGAGTGCTTGCGTCAATAACTCGTCGGCGCGGCTGGGCTCGGCCAGCCCGGAAGGATGATTGTGCGCGAAGATGACCGCTGCCGCGTTGTGGTGCAGAGCGCGCTTGACCACTTCGCGCGGAAACACGGTGGTTTGCGTCAACGTGCCGTCGGCCAGCTCCTCGCTCGCAATGACGCCGTTCTGGGCGTCCAAGAATATGCCGAAGAACACCTCCTTGTCCTGGCGCATCAGCGCCAGCCTGAGAAAGTCGCGCACGGCCTTGGGCGAGTTGAGATTGACGCGGGACTCGAGCTGCTCCTCCAGTGCGCGGCGGGCCAGTTCGATCACTGCCTGCAACTTCACGGCTTTGGCGTAGCCGAGTCCATGGATCTGAAGCAGAGCTTCCAAGTCGGAGGCGAACAACTCCGACAGCGTACCGCAATGCTGCAGCAGCTCGCGCCCGAGATCGACGGCGCTCTTGCCGCGCACTCCCGTCTGCAAGATGATGGCCAGAAGCTCCGCTTCGCTCAGGGCCTTGGCGCCCTTGGTGAGAAGTTTCTCCCTCGGACGCTCGCCTTCGGGCCAGTGAGGGATCGCCATCGTGATCGGGTCAGAGGTATACAGGGGCACCACGGCCCCGTCGGGAACAGCAACTGTAGGGTATATTACACTGTGCCTCCCGGAGCCGAACTGCTGAACGCATGAGCACTACCCCATCGCATCGTCTGCTGCTCGGCATGACCGGCGGCATCGCGGCCTACAAGGCGGCGGAGCTGTGCCGGCTGCTGGTCAAGGACGCCGTCGACGTGCAGGTGGTCATGACCGAAGCAGCCTGCCGCTTCGTCACTCCGGTCACGATGCAGGCGCTCTCGGGAAAGCCGGTGGTGACGGATCTGTGGGACGAGCGCATCGAAACTGGCATGGGCCACATCGAGTTATCCCGCGGTCGCGAGCTGATCGTGGTCGCGCCGGCAACTGCGGATTTCCTGGCCAAGCTCGCCGCCGGCATCGCCGACGACATGCTCTCCACTTTGTGCCTGGCGCGGGAGTGCCCGCTGCTCGTGGCGCCCGCGATGAACCGCCAGATGTGGGAGAACGCCGCCACCCAGCGCAACATGCGCATGCTCGCCGGCGACGGCGTGCGGATCGCCGGACCGGCGAGCGGGGACCAGGCATGCGGCGAAGTGGGTCCCGGCCGCATGCTCGAAGCCGACGAGATCTACCGCGAGATCCTGGCTGTCCTGCGGCCTGCTGCTCTGGCCGGTCTGCGCGTGCTGGTCACGGCGGGACCGACTTTCGAGGCGATCGACGCAGTGCGCGGCATCACCAACCGCAGCTCCGGGCGCATGGGCTACTCGGTGGCGCAGGCAGCGCGCGAAGCGGGGGCCGAAGTGACGCTCGTATCCGGTCCCACAGCGCTCGCTGTCCCTACCGGGGTGCGTCGGGTCGATGTGGTGTCTGCGGAGGAAATGCTGCACGCGGTGGAAGCCGAGCTCGGCACAACCGACATCTTCATCTCCGTGGCCGCTGTGGCGGATTATCGCCCTGCCGCGGCCAGCAAGCAGAAGATCAAGAAGAGCGTGGACACGCTGGAGCTCGAGCTGGTACCCACCGTGGATATCTTGGCCAATGTAGCGGCCCGCCCGAATGCGCCGTTCTGCGTGGGCTTCGCGGCCGAGACGCAGGACTTGGAGCGCCTAGGCGAGGAGAAGCGCCGGCGCAAGAACTTGCCGCTGCTCGCTGCGAATCTCGCCCAGGAGGCGATTGGTGCGGACGAAAGCGAGCTCATCCTCTTGGACGACGAGGGGCGTCATCAGCTGCCCAGGGCACCCAAGCTCGCGCAGGCACGACTCCTCATCGAACGCATCGCACGCCTGTACCGCAGCAGCCAGTCGGTGAAGCTCAAGGCCGTGCGGCGCTGACGGCCGCGAACGATCCCCCGCGTGCCTGGGAAGCGGCCGTCGATGCGCACCGTCGATGTGAGAGTTCTCGATGCGCGCCTGGCAGGCCAGATCCCGACGTACGCGACGCCGGGCGCAGCCGGCCTCGATCTGCGCGCTTGCATCGATGGCGCCATCGAGCTGAGACCCGGGCAAACCGAGTTGGTGCCCACCGGTCTGGCGATCCACCTGGCCGATCCGAGCTTGGCGGCGATCGTGCTTCCGCGCTCGGGCCTCGGGCACAAACACGGCATCGTGCTCGGGAACCTCGTCGGATTGATCGACTCGGACTACCAAGGGCAGATCTTCGTGTCGGTGTGGAACCGAAGCGACGAGACGTTCACGGTCGAGCCGATGCAGCGCATCGCGCAGCTCGTGTTTGTGCCGGTGCTTCAGGTGCGGCTCAACCCGGTGGAGGCGTTCGCAGAAAGCGAGCGCGGCCCGGGTGGCTTCGGCAGCACGGGAATGCAGTGAAGGGGTGCGGGCAGCGCTACGGCGCCGCCGTGACCGTCGCCATGAGCGGCAGCCACTTGATGTCCAGATGGTAGTCGCCGTCCAGATGGTTGACGAAACCGAAGCGCAGGACTCCGTTTATCGGGTGAGCTCCGGGCTTCGTGGGGGTCACGTGAATCTTGAACACTAAGCTGCCGTCTTGCATGGTGCCGTCGACGGCCTTGTGGTCGAACTCTACCCCAGCATCTGCAGCGGAGAGCTTGATGACGCGGTTGCGATAGTTGTCCGCGATGCGATACCCCTGCCGAGGGGTGATCGTTGCGACGACGATCGCCTGCTCGCCCACTCTCGCCGACGCATCCTCGATGCGCACGCTTACCGCATCTTCTGTCTCTGCAGCGATGGCTGCACCCGCCAAGGTTGCGAAGACCGCTACGCTCAGGCCGAGGATCGCGCCAATCGAACGGCTCCAAGGAATGCGTCGCATCGCTTCTCACCCAATAAAAAATGCGGGCCCGCCGCTCGCAGAGCAGCCGGCCCGAGTTCGGCGCGGGCAGGTCGGCCGACCCGCCCGCGGAGGTCATGTCACTGCACTGCGAATGCCCAGATCACACCGCCTTCCGGAATGGACTTGTCCCAGCCCGGGAGCAGATTGCTAAGCAGCCCTTGCTGGAACTGGGCGTCGACGCCCCATCCGGACGCCACCGCGATGTACTGCTTGCCGTCCAGAGTGTAAGAGACTGGCGGAGCGATGATTCCGGAGTTGGTGATGAACTCCCACAGCACTTGACCCGTCTTCCCGTCGAGCGCGCGGAACTTGCGGTCGTTCGTTCCGCCGACAAACACTAGGCCGCCGGCAGTACTCAGGATCGAGCCCCACATCATCGATTTCGGGACTTTCCAGTCCCACACTTTTTTGCCGCCCGATACGTCCCAGGCCTGAACGTCGCCGAAGAAGGTCGCGTCCTTGTTCACGGTGAAGCCGATGTCGGGGATGTCCACGCCCGTCCACCACTTCCCGGGGACGTACTCCTGGACCTTGCCGTCGAGGAAGCCGCAGTGGTTCTCGTTGGCCGGGATATACACCATACCCGTCTTCGGATTGTACGATTCGAACGGCCAGTCCTTGCCGCCCCACAGCGACGGGCAGAAGCTCGCTTTCTTACCCGTGCCGGGTTTCTTGTCGTCATTGTAGGTCGGCCGTCCGGTATTCGGATCGATGCTCTTGAACACGTCCTGCTTCACGTAGTTCGTAGCATGGACGAATCCGATCACGGATCCACCGCCGGCCGGGGCGCTGCGTGACAACCAGTAGAGGTAGCCGTTGCGCGCCGGTTTGAGCAGACCCTTGACGGTCTTGCCGCCCATCTTGTAGTCGACCACCATCGGGGCGTTCATCTCGTCCCAGTCCCAGGAGTCGTTCCAGTGGTACTGGAAGTGTCCCCTGATCGCGCCGGTGCTCGGATCAAGCGCGATGGTGGAGGCCGTGTACAGGTTATCGCCCGGGCGCTGATCGCCGAACCAAGGCGACGCATTCCCCACGCCCCAGAACACCAGGTTCGTGTCGGGGTCGTAGGTGCCGGTCATCCACGTCGCGCCGCCACCGCGCTTCCAGGTATCCGACGGCCAGGTGTTGCCGCCGGGATCGCCTGGCCCTGGAATTGTGTAGGTCTTCCAGGCAGGGGTTCCGGTTTCGGCATCGAACGCCGCGACAAAGCCCCGCACGCCGAACTCGCCACCCGACACCCCAGCCAGCACCTTGCCCTTCACGATGAGGGGCGCCATGGTGCTGTAGTAGCCGGTATGGTAGTCCTCGAGCTTCTGCTCCCAGACCACGTTGCCGGTCTTGGCGTCGAGCGCGATCAACACCGGCTCTAGGCCCATGACATAGACCTTGTCGCCGTAGAGCGCGACGCCCCGATTGGTGTTGTGGAGCGCACTGAAATCATCGGGTAGTTCGCGCTTATAGCGCCAGATCACGTTGCCATTCCTCGCATCGAGCGCGAGGACCTGTGCACTGGGCGTGCCGACGAACATCATTCCGTTATTAACGAGCGGCGGCGCCTGGAGCCCCGAGTTGACGCCCGTGGCGACCGCCCAAACTGGCACCAGCCGCTTCACGTTGCCCGTATTGATCTGGTCGAGCGAACTGTAGCTCCAGCCTTGATAGTTGCCGCGCGTCATCAGCCAGTTGCCCGGCTCCGGGTTGGCGAGCCTCGCATCGGTCACCGGCGTATACCCGGCACCGTACGTGGCCGCAGCCGATAAGCAGCCCGCGAGGAGAGCTGAGCAGATCGGCAAAGCTTTGGTTGCCTTCATCATGAACCTCCTCCTTCTATAGTTGAACTGCTACCGCCCAACAGGTGAGCTGCTGCAAGCAACAGCAGGCTCACAAGTCCATGAAGCCGACCTTGCCCTTGAACGGGCCCGCGACGACCAGGACACCGCCTTCGGTCTTGACGGGAAGCATGGCAAGCCGTCGCGGCGCAGGCCCGAAGGTGACCTTGGCGCGATCTCGCGGATCGTATTCCGAGCCGTGGCAAACACACAACAGCATCTTCGAGTCCGGCTTCCACTGCGATACGTCGCAACCCTGGTGCGTGCAGATCGCAGAATACGCGACCACCCCTTCCGCCGCATTGGCCCTCGCATCCGGTTTGAGCTCGGCTGGATCGAGGCGAATCAGCAACACCTGATTCAGCCTGGTCGCGTCGCGCACGACCTTGGTCGCGGGGTCCATCGGATAAGCGAGCTCCTGGGGACCTCCCAGGGCTAGGTCTTCGACCTTGACCACTTGCCCCTTCCTGTCTCCCAGCACGAACACGAGCTGATCGCCCGGCGTGGGACGTGCCGCCGCGGGATCCTTCGGCGCCGCCGCCGCGACGTCCAGCAAAGACCAGCTCACACCTAGGCCGAGCATGGTTCGGAGAACGCTGCGACGCTGAGATGCGCGGCGCCGGCACGCGTCGCACGCGGTGGTGGGGTGTTCGAGCGGCTGCTTCCTCATGCTTGTCCGTCGCCGCATGTTCTACCTGGGTGGACAACCTGCATCGGCTTTCCCGCGTCGGCGCGATGCGATTTGGATGGGTAAGCCGCGGCGCAGCCGACAGCGACCACACAGGAGCGCGCGACACACGGCCAGACGGGCCGCGCGGCGTTTGGAGCTGATGGCAAGACTGGAGTACCGCGTCGGCGCCGCATCCAGCACCAGCGGCAACCACAACTCTTATCTACACCACGGGGATCGCACCGCCCACGTGCACCCTCGGTGCTAGTGGTGCCCGCCGGATACGCGCATGTACGCTAAGCGAAAAAGCGCAGGATTGTCAAGGCGCGCCCGAACCTAACCTGGATGATTCAGGAAAGCGCCCGCGAAGCCATACGCACGCCGACGCGCGCGCCATTCGCGCCGGCACCGGGCAGGCGCTTCGAAGCGCCTCAGTTGGATTTGGGGAACACCGGCACGTCGGATTGCTCCGCGTATGGGTCCGGTATTTCTCCCGCTGCGATGCGCCGCTTTTCCTCCCAGCGCAGGAAGGCGATGACGCTCAGGATCTCCTCCATGCTCATCGTGGTGCCGAACGCTCCCATCGTGCCACCCAGGGCCCGATTGCTCACGCCGGCCGCGATGGTCGCGTAGATCTCGGCGTTGGTGTTTCCTGTGTAGTGGAACTTTCCGCAGGTCAGGCATGGGCCTTTACCGCCATGGCCGTCGCCACCGTGGCAGAAGGAGCAGCGCTCGGCGAACTTGGCACGGCCCTGCGCGACGATCTGCGGGTTGTTGGTGGGTACCTCCATGTCGTTCTCGCTCGCCTTGTGCTGCGCCGCAGCCTGCCGCACCGGGAGCAGGGTCAGACCCGCGCCCAGGAGCAAGCCGACGACTACGGGGGTCAACGCTCGACGCACCGGCCCTAACCAGCCATACCACGACATCACGCTGCTGCTCATTTGGTCAGCTCTCACGAAGTGAAGGGTTGGTAATACGGGACGCCATAGCTGTCTACGATCTGCTTGACCTTGCCGCTGCCGAGCAGATCCCGGATCCCCTGGTTGACGAACTCGAGCAGCGCCTTGTCCTCTTTGCGTACTGCGAACTTCATGTTGAACCGCTGCCCGTCCAACGGCACGTAATGCTCGACCATGTGGAACTTCGCATTCGGGAACTCGCGCTTGCCTTCCGCGACCGCAGTGGCCCAGACCATGGCCGCATCCACCTCGCCGTTCGCCATCCCCTGCATCACGCGGCGGCTACCGAAGTAGAGCTCGCGCGGGATCTTGTGGGTGAACAGGTAATCGTCCATCGGCGTGGACATGGACACTCCGACCTTGATGTTCGCGCGCACGACCTCGTCCAGGGTCTTCATGCTGTCGGCCTTGCCCTGCACCACCAGGACATAGCCCAGCCCCAGGTAGGCATCGGTGAATTCCAGCTTGCCGTCCAGCACGTCGTCGTCGCCGTTGTCGGACAACCCCAAGAACACGTCGCATCGTTTGAGCAAGATGGATTGCCGAAAGGCGCGCCCGAGTCCACCGCGGCTCGCCGTGTTGACCCAATACATCTCGGCTCGCATCCCGCCGCGCTCCGCGATCTGCTGGAAGATCTCGACATCGAAGCCAGGCTTTACGGCGTCCTGCTCGGAGTACGGGTACGAGTATGGGTCCGCACACGCCACCAACTTGCCCTTAACCTTCGCGCGCTCGAGCGTGTCGACCGGGTCCGGTGTCGTATCCTGGGCGCGCAGCACCGGAAGCGCCAGCGCGAGGGCAACTGCAACAACGAAGACGTAACGGCGTTTCATGTGACCTGTTGCTCCAATAGTGTTCTGGGCGCGCGCTGCCCCGTGTCTTATCCGCCTCGGGTTTCGTGCAGGACGGGCTGAGCACGCCCTGAGGTGGTTCCAAAAAAAACAGGGAGGGCGTGTTGCGCCCCCCCTGCGATTGTACTACGACGCGTCTACCTGATCCGAGTAGGCTGGATCAGTCGAGGGCGAACACCATCAGGCCGCCGCCCTTGTCGTGCTTCTTCAGCCAATCGGCATAGTACAGGGGCCAGATGCCGCCGCCGCCCGCGCCATACACGATCGCCACATACTGCTTGCCATCCTTGGTGAATGTCGTGGGATTGCCATGGATCCCGGAACCGGTCTGGTAGGCCCACAGATCCTCGCCGGTCTCGTCGTCCAGGGCATGGAAGTAGCCCTCCGGATCGCCGTAGAACACCAGACCGCCGCCGGTGGAGAGGATGCCACTGGTGGCAGGGTAGCTCTGCGACTTGCTCCACACCAGCTTGCCGGTGGCAGCGTCGAAGGCCTTGATATGGCCAGCGCCGGCGTTGAAGGTGAGCACTTTGGCGCCGAGGTACCACTCGCCACGCTTCCACTCCATCTTCTTGGCCTGCAAGTCCATCGCGAAGTCGTACACCGGCACATACACCATCTTGGTGCGATGGCTGTAGGACATCGGGTGCCACTCTTTACCGCCGTCCAGCGATGGGGCGATGTCGGTAGTCACCTTATCGTATACGACGTCCTTCTCGGGCCAGTTGTAGATGGGCTTGCAGTTGTTGGCCGGACTCATCGGCTTGGTCCAGTTCACGCGCTGCAGCGCCGTGACCCATACGCACTTGTGCTCTTTACCCGCTTTGCCCGCGCCCGTGGCATCGCGATCGATGCCGTAGACGTGGCCGTTGCGCGAGCCGTGCAACCACAGGTGCTTCCCGCCGACGTCGGCCAAGATCATCTCGTTCACGCCGTCGTAGTCGTACGGATCGTTCGGCGTGTAGTTGAAATACGAGAGGATCTTGCCGGTGTCCGGATCGAGAACCAGGTTGCTGTTGGTGAACAGGTTGTCGCCCACGCGCACATGACGGTCGAAGTCCGGTCCCGGGTTGCCCACCGGCCAGAACAGGCGATTGGTCTCCTTCTCGTACGAACCGGTGACCCAGGCAGAGCCCCCGCCGTACTTCCACGAGTCGCCAGGCCAGGTGTCGTTGCCAGGCTCGCCGGGGCCGGGGATGGTGTAGGTCTTCCACACCGGGTCCCCGGTGTCCGCGTTGATCGCCGCGATCCAGCCCCGCACGCCATACTCGGCGCCGGCCGTACCGAAGATAATCTTCCCGCGCAACGCCATCGGCATGATGGTGAAGGTCTCGGCGTAGGTGTAGTCGCCCATCTTCTTGTCCCACACCACCTTGCCGCTCGCGTTGTCCAGCGCGACGATGTGGGCATCCAGAGTAGCCAGGTAGACCTTGTTCTTGTAGACGGCCACGCCGCGGTTCACCACGTCGCAGCACAGCTTCGGGAACACGTCGCCCGGCAGCTCGCGTTCGTACTTCCAGTTGATGATGCCCGTCGCCGCGTCCACCGAGATCACGCGGTTGAACGAGGTCGTTACGTAGACCGTGCCGTTGACCGCCACTGCCTGGCTGTCCTGACCTTCCAGCACGCCGAAGGATAGGTTCCAGACCGGTCTGAGCCTCTTGACGTTGTCCTTGTTGACTGCCTTCAGCGGGCTGTAGCGCGTGGTCTGGTAATCACGCCCGTAAAGTAGCCAGTTCTGTGCGTCCTTGTCGGCGTTGAGGAGCATGTCGTCGGTCACATAGTTCGGATACAGCTTGGACTCCAGCGTATCGATTCCCTGTGCCAACGCGACTCCTGAACCGCCCAACGCCGCCGCCACCACGGCGAGCGACAACGCCGCCTTCCTGAGCGACAGTTGCTTCAACATTCGATTACCTCCCGAAAGTATGCGCATTGCATTCCGCATCCGGATGCGTTGCGAAGTTGGATTTGTTGCTTGTTTGAAACCGTGCAACCAACTGTTCAACAGAACGCGCAGCCTGGGGCACGGCTCGGTCAAAATAATTAAAGACCCTGGGCTTGTCAACACCTTTCGCAGTGCGTAATTATCTGAATTGCGCCGGGATACTGCGACGCACAACCCAGGCTCGAACACTGTGTTCCGCCGCCAGGACGGCGTGGAGATCGGCTGACGCAGACCGGGGCCGACGCGTAATTCACCCGGCAGGAACGCTCATGTCTAGCCGCGGTCAGGTAGCGTGCAGACGCCGGCTTGCTGCGGGCGTCTTTGCGCGAGCGGCCAGCCGGTGAGGACCACGCCAGGTCAGCCGACTGCGGGGAAGGTCGCCGTGACCTCGTTGCCCTTGTCGTTGTATTGCAAGTCCGCGAACGCGACTTGCCGTGCCACGGCGATGCCGCGTCCGTTCGGGTGGATCGCCCGAGCGTTGTCTAGACTGAGATACTCCCGCCAGTCGAAGCCCTGACCTTGGTCACGGATGCGCAAGCGTACGGCGCCCGGCACGCGCTGGAGGTGAACTTCCACTCGCTTGTCGGTGTTCTCGGGCAGCGCGAGGCGCGCTTCGATCTCCGCCTCCCATCGTTCCGCGGCCAGCAGCCGCGCTTTGTCGTGGAAGGTAATGCCCAAGTTGCCGTGCTCTACGGCGTTGATCAGAAGCTCCACCAGCCCCAAGCCGACGGAGGACGGATCGGATGCCATCGTTGCCACCGCCGCCGCCATGCTGTGCGCCTGCCTCAGAGTGCGGAACGCAAGCCGTGCCTCCTCCACCAAGCCGATGATTCCGCGATATTCCTGGATTTGCTGCGCAAGCTCGCGGCGGCGCTGCACGCTCTCCAGCGCGGAGCGCACCACCGCGAGCAGGGCGTCGCGGTGATACGGTTTGGTGAGGTAGTAGTAGGCCCCCAGCCGCAGGCCCTCGGCCACCTGTTCATGACCCGCCGCGGCCGTTTGCATGATCACGGGGGCAGATGCCAGGGTCGGGTCGGCCTGCATGCGTCGCAGCACCTCGATCCCGTCGATGTCAGGCATCATCCGATCCAGGATCACGGCGTCGAACTCGTTCCCTCCGAGCAGCAGCTCGAGGGCCCGACGGCCGCTGTCCGCCAGCGTGAGATCGTATCCGGAGCCGTCCAGGTACTCGACGATGATCTCCCGGTTGATCTCTTCGTCGTCGACGACCAGCAGACGGGCTCGGTCCATATCACGCCGCCGCGGACATGCCCTGGTCGGCCTGCGGCATCGCATGGCGCGGTGCACACGGCAACAAGATGCTGACCCGGGCGCCGCCCTCGGGCCGATTCTCGGCCCAGATCCGCCCGCGGTGATCGCGAACGATTTCCCTGCAGATCGAAAGCCCGAGGCCTGTGCCTCCGGACCCGGACTTGGTCTTGCTGCTCTGGACGAACTTGTCGAAGATCTGCTCCAGCTCGGCGTCGGGAATCCCGATGCCCTGATCGCTGACGCTCACCTGCACAGCGGCGATTTTGCCCTCCCCTTCTTCCAGCCAGCCCGGGCCTAGCCGCACGCTGATCACGCCGCGCGGCTGCGAGTACTGGATGGCATTGGCGAGCAGGTTGGACAAGACCTGTCCGATGCGTGCTTCATCGCACCAGGCCAGAGGATCGGCCTCCGCGCCCTCGACCCGCAGCGCAAGCCCCTTGGCGCGTGCCATGCCCTCGAACTGGGTGACCACGGCTCGCGCGAGCTTTCCGAGGTGGACCGGCGCCATGTGGTAAGCCATCTTCCCGGCTTCCAGTTTCGACAGGTCGAGCAGGTCGTTCAGCAAACCGAGCAGACGCTCTCCGCCCTGATCGATGCGCCCCAGGTACTGGCGGATCTTCTGCATCGGAACGTCGCGTTCCGCGATCTTCTCCACACCCAGGCGCGCGTAGGACAGGATCGCGTGCATCGGCGTGCGCAGCTCGTGCGACATGTTGGCCAGAAACTCGGACTTCGCCCGGTTGGCCGCTTCGGCTGCCTCCTTGGCAAGCATCAGCTCCCGGGTGCGCTCCTCCACCAACTGCTGCAGGTTGTCGCGGTGACGGCGCAGTTCCTCGTCCGCAAGTACGCGCGAAGTGATGTCCTGCGATACTCCTCGGTACCCCTGCAGCGTGCCGGCCGAATCGAAGATCGGCTCTCCGGTGGCCGAGATGACGCGGCGCTCTCCTCTGGCATTGACCGCGGTATAGACCAGATCGCGGAACGGGAGTTGCTGCTCCAGCTGAGCCCGGTGCAGCGCCCATTCCGGATCGTTCGCCGGCGCGGAGGCAGCATTCTCCCAGCGCCTGCGGCCGAGCCCCGACGCCGGATCGAACCCGCTCGAGCGCGCGTAACCGGCGGAGAAGTGCACGAAGCGAAACTCCCGGTCCTGCTCCCAGTACCAGTCGGAAGACATCTCGGCGAGGCTGCGGAAGCGCGCCTCGCTTTCCCGCAACGCCTGCTCCGCGCGCTTGCGCTCTGTGATGTCCGTGATCAGGCACACGGCATAGACGGACCCGTCCGGCAGCCGGATCGCGCACTTGCTCTTCAGCACCCAGAAATTGTCGCGACCCGGCGGCCTGAGGTACTGTTCGACGAGTAGCGGCTTGCCGGTGCGGATCACCTCGTCGTCCTCTTCGAACCGCTCGCGTGCCACTTGCGCAGGCAAGTAGTCGAGATCGGTGCGGCCGGTCAACTCCTCGCGCGTGCTGCCCATCATGCGGCAGAAGGCGTCGTTCATCAGCACCCAGCGGTGGGCGGTGTCCTTGACGTAGATCGGGTTGGGCACGGCGTTGATCAGCGCCGCGAGGAACACGTGGCTGCGTTCGGCGGCGAGCTCCGCTTCCTTATGCGCGGTCACGTCCACAGCGACGCCTACGATGTAGCGCTCCCCTTGGGGTAGATCCACCGTGACCTTGGTCTTGTTGAGCCAGCGCCGCCGGCCGCCTCCGAAGTCCACGACCTCTTCGAGTACCACCGGAGCGGAGCTGTGCAGGGCGTCGTCGTCGTGCGCCCATGCGTGCGCTGCGGACACGGCCGGCAGGGCGTCATAGTCCGACTTCAGCAGCAGATCGCTCTTCGACCTGCCCAGCAGTGCGGCGAAGGCGTCGTTCATCAGCACCCAACGGTGGTGCACGTCCTTCACGAACATCGGCTGCGGCAATGCGTTCATCAACGCGTCGAGGAATTCGCGCGAGCGCTCCGCGTCGAGTCCCGCGCGCTTCGTGTCCGTCACGTCGGAGCTCACGCACACCAGGAGCTTCCGTCCCTCCACATCCAGCAACGCCTTGCGGGTCACCAGGGTGCGCACGTCGCCCGCAGCATCCGTGAACCCCTCCTCTCGGACCAGCTCGGCTCCGCTGCTGAACACCTCATCGTCGTCGCGCCAGGATGCATCGACCTGCTCCGGCGGCAGGAAGTCGCACTCCGACCGCTCGAGCAGCTCCTCGCGACCACGGCCGAGCATCGCGCAAAACGCGTCGTTGACCAGCACCCAGCGGTGCGCCTGGTCTTTCACGAAGACAGGGGTGGGGACGGCGTTGATCACGCCGTCCAGAAAACGCCTCGCCGCGGCGGCCGCAAGTTCCGCCGTCTTCTGGGCGGTGATGTCCACGTATGCGCCCGTCATCCGCACGGGCACGCCTTCTTGGTCGAGCTCGACTCGCGCACGCGCGAGCATCCACCGGTAGCTTCCGTCGCGGTTCCGCAGGCGGAATTGACGTTCATACGAATGCGCCGGCGCCTCCAGCAGCCCACCCAGATCGCGCACGATCAGCGGCTGCTCGTCCGGATGCACCAGAGCGATCCAAGAACGCAAATCGTCTCCCACCTCCCCGGGCTCATAGCCGAGGTGCCGCTTCCACTCGGCCGTGACGCTAGCCCGCGCCTGTGCAAAGTCCCACGACCACAGTCCGACATCGGAGGCCCACAGGGCGAGTTGCAGACGCTCCTGACTCTCGCGCAAAGCGCGCTCGGCATGGCGCCGGTCCGCGTCCACGCGCGCGGCGCGCAGCGCCACTGCAAGCGCCTCGGACACTTCTCGGAGCGCTTCGACTTCCAGGCGGGTCCAGTAGCGCGGCAGGTCGCAGCCGACCCACAACAGCCCGACTGCCTCCTCGCCGTAGTGGATCGGCACGCACAGCAGGGCACGCGAACGCCGAGGTCCGATTACCGGCGCGAGCTGACGCCACGCCGGGTCGGCGTCCGTGTCGGGGATCACCACCGGCTGCAACCCGCGCGCTTGCCGCAGCACGGCCTGCGCCCCGCTCAGGTCCCACTCCAGCTCCGCAAGGCTGGGCATGTCGGGCGCCCCTTCGGAGGCGAGCACGCGCAACCGGTCGTCGGCGCCGAGCAGGCCATAGCAGGCTCGCACGCCGGGAACCAGCCCAGCAACGCCCAGCACCGCGCCGTGCACGATCATCTCGGCCGCCACGCCCGAGGCCACCTGCGCGCCGATGGCATTCAGAAGACGCAGGCGCGCCTGGCTCGCGGTGAGCGTATCCTCCATCTCCTTGCGGCCGGTGATCTCGGTGCTGATGCCCACGACATAAGCCTCGTCGCCTGGCAGGCGGATGGCCCGCTTGCTCTTGAGGAACCAACCCACCTGGCCGCTGGGCAACACCAGCGGCTGCTCTACGACCAGCGCTCTGGGGTCCAGCAGCACTTGATCATCTTCGGCCCAACGCGCGTCGGCCACAGCCGCAGGCATCAGATCGTGATCGGTGAGCCCGACCATGCGCTCGCGCCGCCGTCCGAACAAAGCGGCGAATGCGTCGTTCACCAGCGCCAAGCGGTGGGCTGCGTCCTTCACGAACACCGGCTGCGGCAGCGCGTTGATCACCGCGTCTAAGAAGCGGCGGTTGGACTCCAGCGCCAGCTCGGCCTGCTTCTTTGCGGAGAACTCCTCGATCGTCCCGCTGTAGCCGCCGCACCCGCTCTCGCCTGCCACCGGGCTTACCTTCACACGCACCCACACTGCGTTCCCGTTGGCGCCGAGCAGGCGGTGCTCGTGTTCGAACACGAGCCGGCGCGCGAACGCCGCCTTCCAAGCCGCGAGCGCGCCGTCCCGGTCTTGCGGATGAAGTCGCTCCGCCCACCGGAAATCGCTTACCCGATCGGCATCGACGCCCGCGATCTCGCATGCTTTGGCGTTGGCGTAGACCACGCGCCGTCCATCGGGACTCAACAGGTAGATACCGACCGGCGAGTGCTCTTGGGCCGCCTGCCCCGCACGGAACTCGGGCGTCATTCGTTTCGCCATCGCGTCCGCGCGCTCACGCGTCCGGCGGAGCGACACCAGAAGCCCGAACAGCAACAGGCTCCACGCTCCGCCGAGCAGCAGCACCAGCCTCGCGCTGCCGGCTCCGGACCGAACCCCGCCGGCGTGCTGGGATACGATCTCCCAGGTCCTGCCGCCTACGCTCAGCGCGGCGCCCACGCGCGATGCGCCCGGTGGCAGGGAGCGCTCGACGTCCGGATCGCGAACGGCGCCGGACAGCAAATTGGAGGCGCCCTGGAGTGCAATGTCGAAGACATCCGTCCGCTCGCCGTCCTGATCGGCCTTTGCGATGTCCGAGAGCAGCGTCTCCGCCAAGCAGGCGATGTAGACCCATCCCTGTATCGCTTTGCGGCGCTGGTCGACGGTGGTGGTAATCGCGCCGCTCCGATAGACGGGCACGTAGAACAGCATGCCTGGGCGGGGATGCGGGCCGTCGTCCTGCGCCAACGCTACGCGGGCGGTGGTCGCAACACGTCCCGTGTCGCGTGCCCGCTCCAGGGCCTCACGACGCGCAGGCTCGGAGAACATGTCGTAGCCGAAGGCGCGCAGGTGGGCGCCCGTGAACGGCTCGACGTACACGATCGGGCTGTACTCGCTGCGCTCGCCCGGCGGAGTAACCCGATATCCGGTGAAGCCCTCGGCACGCACCGTCCGCTCGTGAGCCGCGAGCTGCTCGGGGAGAACGCGCTGGGCATATCCGATCGCGAAACTGCCCGGATCGCGTTGCTCCAGCGCGAGCTGCTGGGCGTAGGCCTGCCACTCCTCTCGGGCGAGCTTGCCTGAGGATCGGAGCGACCCGGCAAGAGCCCACAGCACCTGTTCGTACGCGATGACCCGCTCTCTGAGCTTGAGACGGACCTCAGCGCTCCTGCGCTCCAGGCGCTGTCTGTCCGCGACGTGGGCTTGCTGCTCGACGCGGTGCCAATACCAAGCGGTAACGCCTAGCGCTAGTCCGAGTACCGCCAGCGGGATCCAGTCGCGCCGGACGGCCCTACCGATTGAGGCAAGCTTGAGCGAGGGCACGAATGCAGCGAAGCCGGTTCGATTCCGCGTTCAGGTGGATGGGATTCCGGACGGCGTTGCGAAGCGGTGGATTTATCGGCCCGCGCCTGGGATACTTGAGACGCCGTCACTGACGCGGCGCGGCTTGCGCGGAGAGACTGCTTTGAGACTGGCGATCGCGACCCTTGCCACCCTTGTAGCGCTGGTTTCGCCTGGCCCGGCGCCGGGTGATCCGCTGCTCACCTATCCGCTTAAGATCAACGGTCACAGAATCCGCGCAGAAGTCGCCAATGACGATGCCTCGCGGCGCCAGGGCCTGATGTTCCGGGAGCGCCTCGACGAGAACGCCGGGATGATCTTCGTGTACCCGTCGCAGGGACCGCATGCGATGTGGATGAAGAACACTCTGGTGCCCCTATCGGTGGCGTTCATCGACAAGCAGGGTCGCATCATCAACATCGAAGACATGCAACCTCAGACGGAGGATGCGCACGCGGCCAAGGGCGAGGCGGCGTATGCGCTGGAGATGAACCAGGGATGGTTCCGCAAGCGCGGCATCAAGCCCGGCGACCGGATCGTCGGCCTGGACCGTCTGCCTGCGTCGGAGGACTAAGCCGGCCCGGGCGCCCTAGCGCCCTGCGCCGACGCACACGCGCACAGGACGCACAGAACCGGTCAGCGGGAACCACCGACCCGCTGCCGGCTCTGCGAGGACTCCTAGCGTCCGATGCGGTTCAAGGCTGTGTCGTCGCTACGCGAGTCGGGCTCAACCGTGGAAGAACGCGAAATGCAACGTGCTGCTCGCGCTCATGAAGAAGAGCATCGGGATCGACAGCATCGTGTTGGTGCGCGATGCGAGGAATGCGACGCGACGCGCCTTGGCCTTTTCCTCGTCGGAGGCCTGGACCATCCCGAGGATCTTCTTCTGGTTGGGCCAGATCAGCACCCACACGTTGAACAACATGATCGTACCGAGCCAGGCGCCCACTCCGATGCCAACGAACCCTGGATTCAAGAACAGGAACGCATCGAAGAAATGGCCGCCGAGCAGTCCCGCGCCAGCCAGCCAGGTGACGACTGCGGCCCAGCGGAAGTACAACAGCGCGCGCGGCGCTACGTGCTTGCTGATGCCCGCCGCCGTGTTGTCCGCCTGCGCTGCCTTGAGCGCCGCGACTTGCACGAAGTTGAAGTAGTACAGAATGCCGATCCACATGACTCCCGCCAAGATGTGCAGCCAGCGCATCAGCCCGTGTTGGATGAAATCGCCCCAGTCCATGGTCAGCTCCCCAGCGCGAGTTTGACGATCCAGTACAGGATGAGCGTGAGCACCAGGCCCGATATGACGGTGCCCCAGAGTGAATCGAGTGGGTTCTTCATGTCTCCTCCGTGGTTGGGTGTGGGGGGACAGCTCCCCCGCACGCACAATACTAGACTCGCTCGGAATGGCAAGTTGTTGACATAGGATGTCAACATTTCGCCCGCCGGGCGGAGCGGACGAAAGGGCCTGTGGCACGGAGAACGGCGGCCGGGGGAGGTGTAGTCACGCTCCTGTGCAGTGCTCGAAGCCCTCGGCGGTCCCGGTAGGACCGCTCACGCGGGCTCGTCGACACGGAACACGACAGCCGTGGCGTCGTTGCGCCCCATGTACGCAACCTGATGCTCGCGCGACGCGCTCACTAGCGTCCTTGCCACCACGTCTGGATCGAACCCGTGGCGCAAGATCTCGGTCATGGTCCGATCGCCCAGCACCTCCCACACCCCGTCTGTGGCCATGAGAAACAAGTCGCCGCGCTGAAGGTCTCCGTCGGAGAAGTCGGCAACCAGGTGTCGGTCGAGACCCACCGCGCGCCGCAGCACGTGCCGCATGTCACGGCGCTGCCACGTGTGGTCGGTAGTGAGCTGGTTGCACGCGGTGCCGCGCAGCCGATACACGCGCGTGTCGCCCACGTGTGCGAGGTAATAGCGTTGGCCCCGCAGGACCAGCAAGCTCACCGCGCAGACCACGCCGTCCTCATCGGGGTAGCGCGCGTTCTCCGCCCATAGCCAATCGTTCATCGCGCAGAGCAGCCGGTCGAGCGCATGGCCGACGCTCCATTCTGGAGGAGTCGCATAGTAGTCTCGCACGAGCGAGCGGACCGTGGCCTCCGCCGCCACACGTGCGTTCCCGGCGCCGCTCACCCCGTCGGCCACCCCCAACACAGCCCCGCGTTCCATGCCGCCTGCATCGGATGGGATCGACACGGCGCAGAAGTCCTCGTTCGCCTTGCCCGGCGCAGCTGCGCTGGCGTAGCCGACGGATCCCTGCAGCCGAACCGCACCGGGCAGCGGGACGACCAGACGGGCGGGATCGGAACTTTCCACTGCATGCATGCTCGAGGTCGGAGTGGTTGAAGGATAAGCAGGCCGGCGTCGAGGTTTGCCGGAGCAGAGTGACGAGTGCTCAGAGCGCGTCAACGCAACCGGCGTGCCATGAGAAGCAATCGCGAGGAGCGCGCGGAAAGCCGAGTCCAGGATCACGAGTCCACACCCCGAAAATCTATCAAAGCAGGTAGATTTCAGGGGCGGAGCCTGGCGTCGGAGGCCCGATCCGGGCGTCTACGCAGCCCGGACCGTGACCCCGTCATGCTCGAAGCGCAAGGATCAACACGAGCGCTTGCACTTACGCGGTGCGCAAACGCGCCATACGCGCCCGTTTTCGGTGCCTGAGTTCGATCCACGCCGTCCGCTCCTGGAGTACACGCCAGGAGCACAGCAGCTCGCCCCAACTCGCCGCACCGCGATCACCGACTGCTCCATCCTTTCCCCAGCGGTGCACATGCCCGTCAGCGGGGGGCGACCCTTGGGCTCCGACCTTGACCCCCATCGCGCCTGCCCGCCGGACTGAGGCTTCCGGTCTCCACTGCGGCGATGGCCTTGGCCTGGTTCATGTCGCCGGTATAGCCACAGACATACAGGCAGCAGGCGAGCTGGTTGACCAGCGGATGCGGGATCGGTGCTTCACCGGCCAGCGCGTGACGCACCCAAGCAGCCATCGCGTGTGCGTCGAGCGCGGCGGGCAGCCCCGCTACGGGCTTCACAGGGCCGGCCTCTTCCTCGAACAATACGCTGCGTTCGCCCTCGTCGAACCAGTCGATGCGCGGCCGCCTCCGCGGATCGGCGAACGGCTGTCCATCGGTGCTACGCAAGAGCAGAGCCGAAGAGCGCGTGCTAACCAGCACGGCGGCCAGCCTCTCCAGCGTCGGCGGCAAGCTCGCGCTCACGAGCCGCACACCCTGGCCGCCGAACGGCTCAATCAGCTTGACCACTGTGTGAGCTGCGTTCCGAACGCCCAATCGGTTGCGCAGAGCGAGCAGACTCGCCAGACCTGGACACAGCACGGCGATCGGGACATAGGCGAAAAGACCCTCGTCCAGCGCTTGCTGCGTTTGGGCCAGCGTCGCACTGGGCATCACGCCCAGCTCACGCAGGATGTACACGCAGGCGACCCGGCCGCTGCCCTCCAGGGTCCCATGCAGAAGAACCGGGATGCCCAGGCGGCGCAGCAGCAGCGCAAGCAGCGGCAGCAAGTCGGGTCCGGTGCGTGCCCCGCCGTATGCAGGAAGGACGAGGGGCTTGACGCGGGCCTCCGGCGCACGCAGCGGGTAGAGTCTTTCCCGAGTCGCACGATAGAAACCCAGGAGCTCGGCCGCCGTTTCCGATTTCGCCCGCAGCATGGCGAGCAGGGCCCCGAGTTCCAGGTCCGGCACACCGCCATCCAGCATGGCCGCGAACAACGCGTGAGCGTCCTCTTCGGCGAGGCCGGTGCTTTCTGCATCACGTGCGATCTGTTTGATCGCCTGACTGAAGTTCAACGCAGTCATTCCGGGCATCGCAGCGTAGGTCCCCTGGCTTTGAGACGACCGGGAGCGCATTCGGGTTGCTCCGTCGGAAGTCTCGCTCAGCAACCGCCGTGCCATTGGGTTTTTCGCGCGAAATCAAGCTGTTCGACGAACACTATGAACCGGACGCGGGGTTCAGCGAGGCGCCTTGGTGCATATCCCGAGGCTTTGGCCCCAGGCTGGTGCATCCGTCCGCAGCTCACCGAAGTGGAACGCGCCAGGATCACTCTCCGCTCCGGAATCGCGCTAAGATAGTGCCGGCTTTGTCATCGCTAGGGATGCGGAGCCGCTTAGATCAGGAGTCCGGGCGAGATGACGACGGCAGTGCGCCCAGGACGGGAGTGCCCATGAAGCATTGGACTGGTTTCGCCTCGGCCGGTGTCACGCTGTTGTGCCTTGCTGTGGGTGCGGCTCAGGGTCAAAGCGATGCGGGCCGATCCGTGTCCCAGGGCGATGCGAGCTTTCAGACGCTGCGGCCGGACACCGGCTTGCCGGACTGGCGTCGTGCTCCCTCCTACTCGAACGGGCACCCGCCCGATGAAGGTGCCGCCTATGTTCAGTTGATGCCTGGGGATTCGCGAGGGCTCACTGCTTACGAAAGCACAGGCGGCTATTGGGTCCCGTTGTCGAAGAGCTTGTCCTCGCTGGTCGAAGCCAGCGTCTCGCCCGCGACCCTCGGCGGCGGGGCCGAGCGTTCCGTGTTCGGTCAGTTGGGCGCGCAGCTGGGAGCGGGTTGGGGTATGCAGGTGGGCTTGCGCCGCAGCGAGTTCGAGACGGCGTCTACAGAAGGACTGGCGCCGCGCTCCGGGTTGGGCCTCACGGCCCTGCCTGCAGTAACCACCACCGCTGGACAAGGGGCGGGCCTCGGCGTTCTCACGTTCGAGCGCTACTGGGACCGCTACCGGGGGGCCTACACGGTTTCCTCGAGTCGCGCCGACACCGGGTCCACGGCCACCAGCCACCACGTCGAGTTCAACTATTTCTACGACGCGCGCAGCTCCGTGGGCATTGCCTACACGGCCGGGCGCTCATTCGACAACGGGTTCCCCCTCACGACTCTGACACCCGTGGACGCCACGAACCTGGGCCTGCTTGGCGAGCACTGGTTCAGCCCCTCTTGGGCGATCAATTACAACGCTTTGCTCGAGGACCGCGGACTCCAGGGGTTGAAGCCCGAGCTGCGCCTTGGGTTGCGCATGCGGTTCTAGTCCAACCTGCGGTCCCACCGGCGCCGACGCTCTCGACTGCCTGCACCTCGGCCGCAGACTCCGGCTGGCAGCACGGGCTGCGGTTGCTTATACTTGCGCGGCGGTCGCGGTCCATCGCGCCGCCTCCTTCGTCGCGCCGGCCCCGAGCCGGGATCATGTCCGAGACATATTCGCAGCGGAGCTCCCACACGTAACGCATGGGACTGAGCAATCCCGATCTGTTCACGCGCACCGACCCCGGCGCACGCCGGAAAGAACAAGAAATCGCATACTGCGCGGACCCCTTCGGCAACTGGACGCACCTGGACCCCTCCTGGAGCGAGTTGACCGGGCAGCCAGTCAGCCAGTGTCTGGCGCGCCCCATGTCCGAGTTCCTTCACCCCGACGACCGCAAGCGGCACAACGAAGCGCTGCAGTCGCTGGTCCGCGGGGAAATCTACTCTTCCCGCCATGCGGCACGCGTGCTGCGCAAAGACGGCCGGCCTTGTTGGGTGGAGATCTTCGCCTATCCCACGCTCGACGCGGGCGGTCGCATCGACGGAGTCAGGGGCACTCTGAGCGATATCACCGACCGCCGCAAAGGCGTTCGCGCGCTGCGCGAGAGCGAGGCTCGGCTGCGCGCGATCAGCGAAGCCTCGCCTCTGGGTCTGTACGTGCTCGATGCGAAGGGAAACTGCATCTTCAGCAATACGAATTTCCAGCGGCTGACCGGCCTCACCCCAAACCAGCTCACCGGCACTGGATGGGCAACCGCCCTGCATCCGGATGATCGCTCGCGCGTCTTGGGCGAATGGCGATCGGCCGCGGAGGCGCACCGACCGTTCGACGCCGAGCATCGCTATCAGCATGCCGACGGTACGGTCATCTGGAGCCGGCTGCACGCGGCCCCGATCCTGGACGGGACCCAGCTTCTGGGTTACGTGCAGGTGGTCGAAGACGTCACCGCGCAGCGCCTGGCAGATGCAGCCCTTCGGCGCAGCCGCGAACGGCTCGAGCTGGCGTTGGAAGGCTCCGGCGCCGCACTCCTCGATTGGGATGTTCCCAGCGGGCGGGTCTATCTCAGCGAGCGCTGGGGTCAGATCCTGGGCGGCGCCGCGACCCAGACCGTCACCGATCTCTCCACGCTGCGCGCTCAGGTCCATACAGAGGACCGCGGAGCATGGGACGCGGCGCTGGAGCAGACGCTGTCGGGGAACCGCCCGTTTCTGCGCATCGAGTACCGCATTCGGATGCCGCCGGGGGGATGGAGGTGGATCGAGACTCACGCGCGTGTGGTGGAACGCCAGGAAGACGGCGCGGCGCTGCGCGTGACCGGAACGAGTGCCGATATCACGGAGCGCAAGGACGTGGAACGCCGGCAAGCCGAGTTCGTCACCACGGTGAGTCACGAGCTGCGCACACCGCTCACCTCGATCTTGGGCGCGCTCGACGTGATACGCGACGAGCACGAGGCACAGATCCCAGCCGAGGCGCGCCGGTTCCTGAGCATCGCCTACCGTAACGCGACCCATCTCTCCGGTCTGGTGGACAGCATCTTGGACCTGGAGCGGGTCGAGAAGGGATTGCACGATTTCCGGTATGCCGCCGTCTCGGCACGCGAGTTCCTCGAACGCGCGATCGAGCTCAATAGCGGCTACGCCCTGAAGCACTCGGTGAAGCTAGCTCTGGGAGAGACGCCGCTCGATGCATTCATGTGGGTGGACAAGGATCGTCTCGTGCAGGTCTTGAGCAACCTGATCTCGAACGCCGTCAAGTTCTCGCCGACGGACGAGACCGTAATCGTGGCGGCAGAAGCGAGCGACACGCACATCCGCATTCTCGTACGCGACCGTGGTCCGGGCGTGCCGCCCGAGTTTGGCCAGCGCATCTTCCAACGCTTCGCTCAGGCAGAGACCCTGGACGGGCGTCAGCGCGCCGGCAGCGGTTTGGGCCTGTCGATCTCCAAGGTCCTGGTCGAGCGCATGGCGGGGCAGATCGGATATCGGTCCGAGCCCGGCGTGGGCACCGAGTTCTACGTCAGCGTCCCGCGCGCATGGGGTGCAGGGAACCCGCGGCAAGTGCGCACGGAAGCCGGTGCATGAGACGCTGCCGCCTCCGCAAGACATGCGCACAAGCGCGATCGACCCAGCGCGGCCGCACTTGAGCGCCATACCCTGCGATGCGACTCGACGCAACCTTCCACCGGCTCGCCATTCGTTCCAGACTGTAGGGATCCGGTGATCAGGAAGCCGTGCGCTGGGGCCATGCGGCCCTGTCCCGCCCTGCGCCCGCGAGCCGCGATCGCGACGTCGCATCGGGATGCAGGATCTCTGCCAGCATCTCCAGACTGTCGACAATGCGTGGTCCAGGCCGGCTGAAGTAGGCATTTCCGTCGAGCACGAACACGCGACCGTGTTCGACCGCACGCAAGCGTTGCCATTCGTCGCGTTCTGCGAGGAGCGACATTTCGCGCCTCGTCCTGTCCGGCGCCCACCCGCAGCACGCGAGCACCACCACGTCCGGATCCGCGCGCGAGATCTCGTCCCACGCTACGTGGCGCGACGCTTGACCGTTACGGCCGATGGGGTCGACACCGCCCGCCAGTTCCACGAGCTCCGGGTTCCAGTGCCCGGCGCAGAACGGCGGGTCGACCCACTCCATCAAGAAGCACTTCGGCCGGCGCGGCACGGCTGCCACCCGGGCGGTAACCGCTTCCACACGCTGCCGCAGCTCACCGACCAGCGCCTCGGCCCGCTCGGGGACACCGCAAGACCGGCCAACCAGCTGGATCTCCGCAAAGATGTCGGCCAGTCGCATCGGTTCCAGGTTGATCACCAGCGGGGGCGCTGGCAGTGTCGCAGCATAGGCCGCAACCGAACCGTAGTTGACCGCGCAGACATCGCATAGACGCTGCGTGACAATGACATCCGGTTGCAGCTCGCGGATCAGGTCCTCGTCCAGCGTGTAAAGCGTGCCGCGCGCAGCGAGCGTGTCGCGCACCCAGGCGTCGATCGCCCCGCTCGGAAGGTCGCTGCCATGGATCTCGCAGCGCGTGACGCGGGGCCGATCGCAGATCTCCTCCGGATAGTCGCACTCGTGCGAGATCCCCACCAGGCGACCTGCGAGACCGAGCGCGGCGACGATCTCGGTCGCCGAAGGCAACAGCGATACTATTCGATTGGCGGTCGGGGCCACGGCTTTCCTCCCTCGGCGTCGGGCAGGAGATCGGCGAACACGAACCCGTCTCGCTCCACGACTGCGCCTGCCCGCACCGGGATGGGTCGATCGAACATCGGGCCGGCATGACAGAAGGTATGGAACTCGCCGTTCTCCCCGCAGGGGTCGACGCCGGCCGGCAACCGCTGCAGCAACGACTCGTCGAACACCTGGCCCGCGAATTCGTGCGGCAGATGCTTCGGGTCCACCGTCGCGAGCACTGCGCGCAGCCCGCACGACGTCATCTCACGCGCCAACGCCCAGGTGTCCGCGCCCCAGAGGGGGAACACGGGCGTGATGCCAGTACCGGCGAGCGAGCGCTCCCGGTAAGCACGGATGTCGGCGAGGAACAGGTCGCCGAACGCCATGTGGCTCACCCCCTCGGCGCGGGCGGCCGCGACAAAGCCGCCCATGATCCGCTCATATTCCGCGTTCGTGCAGGGATGAGGCAGCGCAATCCAATGCAGGGCAAGACCCGCGTGCCGGGCCTGCGCTTGCGTCAGCTCGCGGCGCACGCCGTGCATCGCCACACGATCGAACGCGGTGTTGTACGTGGTGAAAAGGCCCACAACGTCGAAGTCGGAGTGGCTGCGCAGCACATGCAGCGCCCAAGCGCTGTCCTTCCCGCTCGACCACGAGAGCAGCAGCTTCGGCCGGCTCATCTCGCTCCGAGTTCCCGTTGCCCGAGTGGGGCACTCCGGGGCCGATGTGAGCTTGAGGCGCACACTGTGTGTGCGGCAGCGAAGCTCCTCACGCCTCGAGGAATTCCCGCACGACGGCGCACCAAGCCTTTGCGAGGTTGTTACGGTTGTACCCGCCGCCGCCGAACGCCATTACACGGCCCGCCGAGAACTCCGTTGCCAGATGGCACAGACTGCGCGCGGCGTGAGCGTGCACCTGCGGCGAGTAGCGCAGATGCGCGAGCGGGTCGCCTTCCAGGCCGTCGGCGCCGCACTGAAACACGATGAACTGCGGCCGCCGTTCGCGCAGGTGTGCGACGACTTTGGGCCAGACCTCCAGAAACTCCTTGTCGCCGGCGCCGGGCGCCAGTGGAATGTTGAGCTTCGTGCCTTTGGCCTTGCCTTTGCCGGTCTCGTGCGCGTAACCGGTGCCAGGATACAAGAAGCGCCCGTCCTCGTGGATGTCGGCGAAGATCAGATCCGGATCGTGCTCGTAGGCGTAGAACACTCCGTCGCCGTGATGCACGTCGATGTCGATGTAGCCCACGCGCTGAACGCCGTACTCGGCACGCAGCGTTTCGATGACGACCCCGAGGTCATTGAACACGCAAAACCCCGCAGAGCCGTCCCGGCGCGCATGATGCAAGCCCCCGATCGGCTGGAAGGTTCGCCTGCACTCGCCGCCCATCACCCGCTTCAACCCGTCCAACGCCGAGCCGACCACGGTGGCCGCGGCTTCATAGACGCCGGGGAACACCGGGGTGTCTCCGTTATCGAGGAACTCGATCCCGCGCGTCTCCGCGTGCTCGACGCGATCCACGTGGCGCTTGGTGTGAAAGCGTTCGATCTCGTCGTCGGTGGCCCGGCGTGGCGCGCCGACGAGCACGGACCGGTTCAGCCCTCGCGCTACGGCCTCGTTCCAGAACGCGGCCTGACGATCCTCCCCCAGGGGATGGCCGTTCGGGAAACCGTAGCGCCGCAGCGCCTCACCGTAGTACACACACACCGGCTCGCCCACGCTCGCCTCCCGGAGGGGTTCGGACATCACTTGCCGCGCTCGGGCTCCTGCCACAGCGACCCCCATCGCGCTTCCCAGCATTCGGCGCACGAACCGGCGGCGTCCGACGGGGGTCGCTTCCGCGCTACGCCAAGGCCGCGCCACAGTTCCAGCACACCTGGAAGTTGGCCGGGTTCTCTTCGCTGCATCCGGGACAACGCACGGTCGTGGAGATGGCCGGCATCCGTTCGAACGCTTCCACGATCTGGCGGGCGCGCTCGACATGGCGCTCGTCGAGCACCCAAAGCTGAGGGTAGGACTCCGGGATCGGGAGCTCGCCCGCGCCGCTTTGTGCGTTCTCGTTGAACACGCGCGCCTCGATGCCGGATTGCTCCAACAGATTGCGCAACAGATGCGCGTTCGGCAGGTTGGATGCGCTACACAGCTTCTTCATCGAAATGCTCTGGATCCGCGTCGCTGGCTACAGGCCCATAAGCGTACTCCATGCCGACGCCGGCCGCCGGGGCATCGGCGGGGCGGGTGAGCCAGAGCACTCGAGACAGGAGGTTGGAGGACGCTGAATGGCTGCGGTCGACCCCGCTCCGGACCTACGCATAACCCGAGAGCCGACGCTCGGAAGGTCGGAAGCGGACGGTCAGTCTCGCAGTAGGCGGCAAGTCCAGTGCGGCCGGAGTCAAATGGAGGAACCGACCGTCATTCGGACCTTGCGTCGGAGCCATGCTCTGACAGCTGCGCACCGAACCACCGGTGAATTGCGGTCAGCAAATGAAGGTCTGCCGTCTCGAAAGTGATTTCTGCGCCATTGGGTAGCGTGGTATACGAAACCTTTATTCGCGCGCCTCCGGCTTCTAGATCCCTCAATCCCGGCATCTCTGCACCATGCAGTGACGCTGGATCTGAATAGTTGCCGCGCTGAAACGCTTTCGCTTCATGTTCCAGGTGCTGTTGAATTAGCGCCACCTGATCCTGCGCCGTTGCATTCCTCACGACAACTCGCTCCACACCCCCCGATTCGGTCATTCGGAAGATGTGCACGGTCTTGGCGAGGTCGAAGGGCATCACGCTATGCCCTAGTTGGTGAACATGCTCTTGTTTCGTCTGCGCCCACGCGACTGGAGAACCGACGACTAGAAGAACCACGACGAATCGAAGGAAGCCTTGCAGTTGGTACGAATCCTTGGTCATTGCGCACTCGATTGGACAGTTGCAGCGGATCAGGGCCCAATGGCTTCTATGCCTGCCGCCTCGACTGATCGTCATTGTAGAACTCCCGCTAGAGGCACGCTGCTTTGTCCGCTCCTCGGCGGATTGGGCAACGCGGTCAAGCGGCCGGTCCTGCCCGATTCAGACTTTCGGCCGAGTCGCGCTCCGACCGTGTTCTAGCTTGTCGTATGCGATTGGCCCCGCGATCGCGCTCGCGTGCCGCGCCGCTCCCGCGAGAAAGAACCCGTGTCGGAGCGGATACGCCGCCTACGTCCGAGTTAGAACAACTCGAGCTGCCCGCCTGCTTTGGGCGGGCGGAAGCGCGTCGTATCGATCTTCGGGCTGCGTCGCTCCTGATTCAGGCCGAGGCGTCGACACGCATTTTCGAAGCGCTTGTGCAGCAGCTCGGCGAGGATCCCCGTTCCGCTGTGGCGCGTGCCGAAGTTGGGATCGTTCTCCTTGCCGCCGCGCAACTGCCGCACCCGGCTCATCACGTGCGCAGCCTTGAGCGGGTAGTGCTGCTCGAGCCAGTCCTTAAACAGCTCCTTGAGCTCCCAGGGCAGCCGCATGATGGTGTACCCGGCACTGGAAGCACCGGCATTCGCCGCGGCCTCTAGCACCGACTCGATGCCGTCGTCGGTGAGGAATGGGACGATCGGAGCGACCATGACACCAGTTGGCACGCCAGCCTGAGAGAGAGAGCGGATCGCCTCAATCCTGCGCCTCGGGGCGGAAGCCCGCGGCTCCATGCGACGCGCGATTTCGTGATCCAGCGTCGTGACCGACAGGAACACCTGTGCGAGGTTCCTCTGCCCCATCTGCGCCAGCAGATCGAGGTCGCGCTCCACCAGCGCGTTTTTGGTGATCAGCGCCATGGGGTGCTCGCATTCGGCCAGCACCTCCAGAATCTGACGCGTGATGCGCCACTGCCTCTCGATCGGCTGATACGGATCGGTGTTGGCGCCCACCGTAATCGATTCGCAGCGGTAGCCGGGTTTGCTCAGCTCGGTGCGCAAGAGCTCGGCCGCATTCACTTTCGCAAACAGCCGTGTTTCGAAGTCGAGCCCAGGGGACAACTCGAGGTAGGCGTGGCTGGGACGCGCGTAGCAGTTATGACTGACTACTCCGTTCGCGATGAAGTCGCCGGTGTCCGTGGTGATGTCATACAGGACCATCGCCTTGCCCAACGGCTCGACGGCTGCGACCCGAAGGCGGGTACCGCTCTTGAGCGTCTGACCGGCGATATCCCGCTTCCGCGCAATGACAGGATCCACCGAGTGGAAGAAGCGTAGATGCGCCTGCAATCCTCCGGTCACCCGCACAACATCGATCGGCCTTACTCGATTGCGCGCGTGATGTTCCACGGAGTAGTGGAAACCGAGCGCCTTGAGACAGCGGCAGGTCCAGCCGACGATTTCGTTGTTCGTATTGCTGATCCGCAAGATCCCTTCGCTAAAGCTGCCTTCGGCATCGAAGATCCCAGCGAGGAAACCAGCACCCCATTCGAGTGAAGGTTCGTTCGGCCAGGCGACCAGCTCTCGGATCCGGTCCACGCCCGGGCGTGCGTGTGTCCGAATGGCTCGCATCTCCCGCCGTGCGCCCGCCGCAACCTGGAACAAGTACGCTTCGGTTCCGATCTGCCAGTCGTGCAGGAACTCAGCGGTTCGGTCCAGCGCCTCTTGATCGCAGAGCGCCAGTCGGAACTGACGCTGATCTGCGTTCCGGCGGCCGGCTCGCTGGTCGTGATAGGACGCCAGCAGGCCATCGCCCCGTATCGCCCCACACAGGTACCCCAGCTTGTACTCTCGCCCTCCCGTGGGCGGGCTCGCGAAAGCTCCTGTACCCATGAGCTTGCTGCGCGTGGTCAGATACGGCCTCTGGCTGCCATCGCACGGATGCGTCCGGCTGACAAACTTCCACCCCCGCTCGGTGAGGAAGCGGTGGTCGGCTCCCGCCACGAGGCAAGTTCCGTCCTCCAGCGTGATGCGGTACGCGGGCTTGACTGTGCGCCAGTGTGCGAGCACACGCGCTCTCACGTATCTGCGGTACCGACCGGATCGGGCCGTCCCGTACACGACATCCCCGGTTCTGAGATCTGCCAGTTGTCGGGTGCTGCCGTCGCCCAAGAGGATCTGAGTGTCTCCCGCCATGCAGTAAACGCAGCCGTGCTCGCACCCGCGATACGGGTTGATCGAGAAGGTGAACGGCACGTCCGGGGAATCGTTGCGCTGGATGATGCTACGCGCCTGCTCGGGGGTGACCGTCGTCTGCGGCCGCGACGGATCCTGCTCCTGCGCAGCGCCCCAGCCGTCGTCGAACGCGTCACGGCGCAGCGACTCGAACCGGCCTTCGGGATTGAGCGTCGCGCCGCGGCCCTTCTGCGCCCGACCGGCATTCTCTTCGCCGCCTGCCCCCGGGGACACCAAGTGATTTCCGGTGACCGTCTTCAAGCCCATGCTGTGACTATATACAGCTCACGGCTGTTTGTACAGCCCTGCACAGAACCCGCGTGTAGGCCCCGAAGCTGCCCCGGCTAGGCGCGTGTGGCGCTTCCGGTGACCGACTACTGCACTCGCATACCGGTGGGCCGCAAGTCGGGCTCAGGCCCCCATCATGCGCATCGCTCCCTTGAACAGCGCGCTGCCAGGATCGGCGAACCGGTCGAGGATGGTGAAGTGGTCGTCCTCCGGACAGGACAGCTCGTTCTGCGCCACGGACTTCCAGCGGGTGCGGATGAGGTCGTGTTGCTCGTGGAAGCCCTCTTGCTCTTTCCCGCCTACGGCGAGATACAGAGGCGCGTCGGTTGCTGGCGGCATGAACACCGGACTCACGCGCTTGGCCTCCACGGGCGTGAGGCGCACGTCGACGTTGACCGACTCGGTGCGCATGACGGGCTCGGCATCGAACACGCCGCTGATCGATAAGCCACCCTGCACCACCTTGGCCGGCAGATCGGCGGAGAACTTCGGCCAAAGCACAGCCAGCATCATCGCGGTCAGATGTCCGCCGGCGGAATGCCCGGACACGAACAGCCGTCCAGCGGGAGCACCGAAATTGGACCCGTTCCGATAGAGCCAGGCGCAGGCCTGCGCTACCTGCAGCACGATGTCCTGCACGTGCACGGCGGGACACAAGGCGTAATTGATCATCGCCACGCTGATGTCGCGCTCGACGAAGGGCGTGGCGATGAAGGTCTGATCGTCTTTGTCCAGCGCCCGCCAGTATCCGCCGTGGAGGTAAGCCAGCAGCGCGCGGCTGCGTCCCTTGGCGCGGAACAGGTCAAGCTTCTGCATTGGATGCGGACCGTAAGCGACGTTCCGATAGCCGTCCAACGCGCCGCGCGCCGCCGCCGACTTCTTGCGCCAACGCTCGAAATGATTGGCGAATTCAGGCACCGCGATGCGCGGGTTGTAGGCGGATTCGTAGTAGGCAGCGCCTTTCTTCATGGTGTTCGCTCCGGAGCGGGGTCGGGGATTGGATGCGCAAAGTCTAGCAGAGCGGTCCTCGAATCCGAGGAGTGCGCAAAACGAAACAGCCCGCTGGGAAACCCAGCGGGCTGCGACGAACCGGCCTAACCCGTGGCTCGGGGAGACTTAGCGGGGGGTGCCCGCAAACACGGCGGGGGTCGCAGGCAGTGGCGGGGCTGCGGCCTGGCGCGGAGCGGATGGAGCTGGGCTCGGGGATGGCGGCTGCATAGCAGGCGCCGGCATGAGCATGCCGCCGAACAGCTGGCTCGCCGGCTGCCCGTTGACGAGGACCTGGCCACCGGCGAACTCGGCCTCGACCGTGAAGCTGCTGCCGCTCGCGTGTAGCAGGCCGCTGTCGGTCAAGCTCTTGAGCTGCTCCTCGGTGAGTTTCTCGGCCAGCGCCTTGAGGTTCACTTCCGTGTTCGACGCACCCTGTTGGGCCAGCGCCGTTTCCGCCTGCGCGCGCGCCTTGCGTTGTAGCTGCGTGCGCAGGAGTGTGCCGGAAATCTCCAGGTTGCCCTTCGCCTTGAGCCGCGACAGAAGCTCCGGTGTGAGCTGGACCTTGCCTAGTCCCGTGCCGTCGAACGCCACGGTGGCCTGAGCCGAAAGCCCGCCGGCCGGGGTCTCGACTCCGAGTTGCCGGAGACGGATGACGGGCGATCCGCGCAATAGCTGCATCGCGAGCTCCAGCACGGGCTGCGCCGGCATGCCGCTTTGCGCGTCCCCCGTAATCCTCATGCTCTCAGCACTGGCGATCGCGTCCAGGTATTTGGCGAGCGCCCGCTTGTCGATCTGGTCGAACTCGAGGTCGAGGACGGCGTTCGAGAAGCTGTCTTCGGCTTCGCCCGGGCGATGCGAGCTGCCGGCGCCCAGTCGCAGGACGTAACCGATCAGCACGCTGTCGCCTTTCGTGCGCTGGTATACGGCGCCGGAGAGATCGCGCAGGGCCACTTGCTGTTGCGGTCCGGCAAACCGGAACTCTCCCACGGCCAGCTTGGTTTCTCCTTGCCAGTCGGCCGCGGTGCCTTGCATGTTCCAGTTCGCATCTACGCTCAACTTCTTCAACCCCGACTGGACCTCTCCGGCTTCCAGGCCGAACTGCGGCGCGACCAAGCTGAACGCCATCCGCTCGTCACGGCTCAGGTTGACGGTTCCCTGCAACCCACCCCAGTTCAACTTCGTGGACGGGATTCCGTTCACCGCCTTACTGAACGCAGGCGAGAGGATGCGAGCCGTACGGCTGCTGTCGAAGCCGACCACGGTGTCCACGCTGAGCGCGGGCTGGTTGCCGAAGTAGTATTCCAGCAGTGCCTTGAGCGGTCCGCTCCACACCGGCACGGAGTGCACGCGCACCCACCCCTCGCGCGGATCGGGGAGCTGGGCGATGTCATGACGCACGTCGAAGGTGTAATCCGCATCTGCCTTGAGGGTAAAGCGGGTCACTGCGGTGGAAGACAGCCAGCCGCGATCGAAGCGCAACAAGGACACCGCGAAGGGAAACTGCGGGTTGTGCGAGAGACTGGAAGCCTCGTTTCGCAATGCGCGGTCCGCCTGCATCCCGACGTACCACGGCGTAGCGCACGCGGCGCCGGCGATGACAGCGAGGGGCACTATGACGAGGGCAAGCTTCTTCATCCGCAGATCCTCGAGGTTGCGCGGAACCGAGTCATGAATCCTGTGAGCCTGCGGGCTAGAGATGTGCCTGGCAGGGGGTTTGAAGCAGGAGGTCGGCTTATCCGCCTCAGGAGCCGGGTGCAGTATTCATGCCACGCGCTGCGCATGCGCGGATCGGGAAGAAACCAACAGTTGGACAGGTACTTAGCCAAGGAGAGCCGCATCATCCGGCGGACCACCGAAGCTGGCCGAGGCGATGTGTGTCAGCTGCGGACTTGGGCCGCGCCACCGAGCTTTGAGGCCTCGCCGTCAGGAGGCCGCTATCGCGGCGCGCGGGGCCAGACGGCAGCGAGAACCGCAGCCCGCGAATGTGATGCCCGGAGTGCAACCTTCGGCCCGCCACTGGATGCAGCAGCAGGCTCCCGGTAACATCTCGGCTCGCGGTCCAGACGCCCGGGAGGCGGCCTTGGCGCCAGGACCCGTGTTCTGTTCCTCAGGCGAGTCACGACAAGCGTAGGAGGTCTGTGGTGTTCGACTACTTCCCGATCGAAAAGAGCGAGTTCGAGGGCCGAGTGCTCGTCACCGGTGCGGGCGGCTGCATCGGCAGCTGGGCGTTGGCACTGCTTACCCGCGCAGGGATTCCGGTCGCAGCCTTCGATCTCACTTCGGACCAGCGCCGCCCTCGTCTGCTCCTGTCGGAAGATCAGCTCGCCAAGGTGGAATGGCTGGTCGGAGATCTCTCCGACCCCGCCGCCGTGATGGAGGCGGCGCGCCGCAGCGGCGCTCAGGCCATCATCCACCTCGCCGCACTGCAGGTGCCATTCTGCAAGGCCGATCCGATCGCCGGTGCACGCGTGAACGTCGTGGGCACCGTCAACGTGTTCGAGGCCGCGCGCAAGCTCGGGATCAAGCGCCTGGCCTATGCCAGCTCGATCGCGGCCCACGGTGCCATGGACGGTCACGGCACCCTGCCCACGCTGTACGGTGCCTACAAACACTGCAACGAGCAAACCGCCAAGGTTTACTCTCAAGACTGGGGTGTGCACAGCGTGGGCCTGCGCCCGGGCGTGGTCTATGGCGTCGGTCGCGACCAGGGCATGACGTCGAAAACCACCGTAGCGATCCTCGCCGCAGCCGCCAAGCGGCCCTATACCATCCCGTTCCGCGGGCCGATCTCGTGGCTGCACGCGGGCGAGGTCGCGAGCGCATTCGTCAAGGCGGTATCGAAGGAACGCGGCGCGGCTGCGGTGTTCGATATCAACGGCGTTGCCACCACCGTAGAGGCCTCGCTCCAGATGCTGAACAAGGTCGCACCCGGGAACCGAGTCGAGTGCTCGGGTTCGGCGCTGCCGTTCCCGATGGATTTGTCGGACGAACCGGTGCGCGCCTCTCTCGGCAATTACGGATCGGTGCCGCTGGAGGCCGGCATCAAGGCCACCTACGAGGCCTTCGGAGCGCTGCTCCAGCGGGGCCTGCTCAGCCCGGAGAGCGTTGCCTGACCGCCGGCTAGGCGGCATCGGCCCTGCGCTCGACGAGGTAAGCCCGCGCTCTCCGTCATACGTGACCGATGCCACCCACTCTGTTCACCAACGTCAACGTCCTCGACGGGACCGGCGCGCTGCCTTACCCCGGTCAGGTGCTGGTCGAGGGGGAACGCATCAAAGCGGTGGCGAGAGCGGGCGTGCCACTAGCCGCGCAAGGCATCTCATCGCTGGACTGCGGCGGCGCCACGCTGATGCCCGGGCTGGTGGAGTCCCATGCCCATCTGTCCTTCACCGACATCGTCATCGGCACGGACCTGGGCCGCATTCCACCCGAGGAGCACACGCTGCAGACGATGCGCAGCGCCCGGACCCTGCTCGAGCATGGCTTCACGAGCTGCTTCAGCGCGGCCTCGGCAAAACCCCGCCTGGATGTGGTCGTGCGCGATGCGATCGACGCAGGCGATATACCCGGACCGCGCCTGCTCGCAGCGAGTCCCGAGCTGACAGTGACCAGCGGACTAGGCGATGCACGCCGACGGCATATCTCTCAGGAATCCTTCGCCCTGGTCTGCGATGGGCCGGATCAGTTTCGCCGCACCGCGCGCGCCCTGTGTCGCGAAGGCGTAGACACGCTCAAGATCAATCCTTCCGGCGATACCTTCTTGCCTCACTCGCGCTCGCGCCAGACGGTCATGACCGAAGCGGAGGTCGCCGCGGTGTGCGAAGTGGCGCACGCACATGATCTGCGCACGGCGGCTCATGCCCGCAGCGCCGCGGCGATCAAGCTCGCGCTGCGCCATGGAGTCGAGGTGATCTATCACGCCAACTTCGCCGACGATGAGGCCTGCGAGCTGCTCGAGGCGGCCCGAGAACGCGTGTTCGTCGCTCCTACGCTGGGCGCGACGCTCGCCACCTTGGAGCGTGCGCCAGCATTCGGGAGGGCGCAGAACGCCCATGACCGGGCGATGCTGGAGCAGGAACTGGCAGAGGGAGTCGAAACCGCAAGAAAGCTCAAACGCCGCGGAGTACGAGTGCTGCCGGGAGGCGATTACGGCTTCGCCTGGAACCCCAACGGCAGCAATGCGCGAGACCTGGAGGTGTTCGTCAAGGTCCTAGGCTTCACCCCCATGGAGGCGATCCTCGCGGCGACCAAGTTCGGGGGCGAGCTGATGCGGCGCGGCCACGAACTGGGCCAAATTCGCACCGGCTATCTCGCCGACCTGCTGCTCGTAGACGGCGATCCGCTCGCCGACGTGAGCATCTTGCAGGACGAACGGCGTCTGCTGGGCATCGTCAAGGGCGGGGTATTCTTCAAGACGCCGTGACCACCGCGGGCCGCGCGGTCGCGCTCGGGAATCCGGATAGACTTGCGGTGCGTCCACGAATGACCGATGCCTGCCGGATGCTGCACGCTCTTGGCAAGCGCAAGCCTCGAGCGTTTCGGCTGACCGCAAGGAACAGCGCAGGCATGCCGGTCTGCTCATGACCGATCCCGCCGTGGAACGGACGCACTCCGGAAACGTGCGCACCGATGCGCTCCGCCCCTCCTCGGACGCGCCGATCGCGGTGGAAATCCGGGGCGCGTCGAAGCGTTATCCGAATGGTCTGCGCGCACTGGACCCGGTCGACCTGCAAGTGCAGGAAGGCGAGTTCCTTACGCTCGTAGGGCCATCCGGGTGCGGCAAGAGCACGTTGCTGCGAATGGTGGCGGGGCTGCTCCCGGCCAGCACAGGCGGTATCACCCTGTGGCCGGCCGACCCAACCGCATCGGACCAACGGCCGAAACCCAGCGCACGCGCACTGCAACGCCTTGCGTTCGTCTTCCAGAGCGCGACATTGATGCCGTGGGCCAGCGTAGAACGCAACGTGCGCCTGCCGCTCGACCTGGCGCGCATTCCGGAGCGGGATGCCGCGCAACGCGTTGCGGCCGCCCTCGCGCTGGTCGCACTGCAGGAGTTTCCGCGGTCGCTTCCGCGCGAGCTCTCGGGCGGCATGCAGATGCGCGTGTCGATCGCTCGCGCGCTGGTAACCGAGCCGCGGCTGCTGTTGCTGGACGAGCCGTTCGGTGCATTGGACGAGATCACGCGCAACCGGCTCGACCGCGACGTGCGCGACCTCTGGGCGCAGCGCTCGCTTACCGTGCTGTTCGTGACCCATAGCATCTACGAGGCCGTGTTCCTTTCCACGCGGGTGCTCGTGATGTCCGCCCGCCCCGGCCGCATCGCCGGCGAAATGGCCATCGACGAACCGCATCCGCGCACGGACGAGTTCCGCACCAGCGACCGGTTCGTGCACTGGTGTGCGCGGCTCTCACAGCTGCTGGCCGCGTCGGCTGGAGACGGTGCTCGCGCGGGAGCGGCCACGTGATCCGAAACTGGCCGCGGCTGCTCGCTCCCACCGGGGTCGGGGTCGGATTTCTCCTGTTGTGGGAAGCGTTGGTGCGTGCGTTCCACGTGCCCTTCTACATCGTGCCATCTCCGCTGCTGGTCGTGCACACGTTGGTGCAGGATGCGCCTCTGCTGCTCGGATCGCTTCTGGTCACGCTACACATCACCGCGCTCGCTCTGCTGCTCGCCGTGACCGTGGGCGTGCTCGTGGCGTTCCTCTTCGTGCAGAGCCGCCTGATCGAGATGAGCCTGTTTCCCTATGCGGTTTTACTCCAGGTCACGCCCATCGTCGCGATCGCGCCGTTGATCATCATCTGGGTCAAGGACCCGCTTGCATCGCTCGTGATCTGCGCCACGATCGTTGCGATCTTTCCGGTGATCTCGAACACCACGCTCGGATTGCGCAGCGTCGACCCCGGCCTGCTGGACCTGTTCCGCCTGTACGGGGCTGGGCGCTGGCAGATCCTCACGCGGCTGCGAGTGCCCTCTGCCCTGCCTTATTTCTTCGCCGGGCTGCGCGTTGCGAGCGGGCTGGCGCTGATCGGAGCGGTGGTGGCGGAGTTCGTGGCCGGCACTGGCGGCACCGCGTCGGGGCTCGCCTACCAGATTCTGCTATCCGGCCTGCAGCTGAACATCCCGCGCTTGTTCGCCGCCTTGCTGCTGATCACGGCGGCCGGTGTGGCGCTGTTCCTTCTCGTCTCGCTCATCGCGCATCTCACGCTGCGGCGCTGGCACGAAAGCGAGCTGCCTCCCGAAGATTGAGATCTGCGCCACGGCCGCGGCCCTGTGCGAGCGAGCAGGCAGACTGGCTGCTCGCAGCGTCGCTGTGGTCCGCACGCGCGTGTGGTTACAATGCGTTTTTCCCGGGAGAGACCGATGAAGCGATGGTTCACCAAGTGGCTGTGTGCAGTCGGGTGCGCGGTATTGGCGGCAGGCGCCTGGGCGCAGGGCGCGACCAAAGTCGTGTTCGTCACCAACTGGTACGCGGAGGCCGAGCACGGCGGCTTCTATCAAGCGGCGGCCGAAGGGCTGTACCGCAAGCAGGGTCTGGACGTCGAGATCAAGATGGGCGGCCCGCAGATCAATGTCATGCAGCTGCTGCTCGCCGGCCAAGCCGATCTGATCATGGGCTACGACCTGCAGACCATCAAGGCGATCGAGCAAGGGCTGCCGGTGATCACCGTGGGTGCAACCTTCCAGAAAGACCCGGCGGTGATCATCGCACACCCGGATGTGAAGACTCTGCCGGACTTGATGACCCGCACGCTGCTCATCGGGCAAGCGAGCGAGACTACGTTCTGGCCCTGGCTCAAGGCCAAGTACGGGTTCACCGACGCGCAGAAGCGACCCTATGCCTTCAGCGTGCAGCAGTTCCTGGTGGACAACAACGTCGCGCAGCAGGGATACCTCACCTCGGAGCCGTTCACCATCGAGAAGGCGGGGATCAATCCCAAAGTCTTCTTGCTGGCCAACTTCGGCTACCCGCCCTATGCGGAGACGATCGTCGTCACCACCAAGACGTTGAACGAGAAACCGGAGATGATCCGCAAGTTCCTTCTGGCCACTGCGGAGGGATGGAAAAGCTATCTCAAGGATCCGGCTGCAGGCAATGCGCTGATCAAGAAGGCCAACCCCGAGATGACCGACGAGCTCATGATCTACGGAGTGGCGAAGCTCAAGGAATACGGTCTGGTCACCGGCGGCGACGCCAAGACGCAGGGCATCCTTGCGATGACCGATGCGCGCTGGAAAGAGACCTTCGGCTTCATGGTCAGCGCCGGGCTGACCAAGGCCGACGTCGATTACAAGCGTGCGTACACGCTGCAGTTCCTGAAGCAGGTCAAGGTGCTGCCTTGACCGCCGAACGCTAGATCGTGCCTGCGTCCGGCAGCGCGACGCGCTGCCGCAGCGGCCCCGCGGATCCTGCCGACCTGACCGCGTTCGTGTAGCACGTCTTCCGTCTCCGGGAGCACCACTATGGCGCACCGCGGCAAAGGCTTTGCCGTGATCGCGCCGACTCGTGCCTCGCCGCCCCCCGGCCGAATGGGGTTGTCCCGAGCGCCGATGCTTCTTATACTCGAACCGCCCCGTATCCAGATCAACCTTGGGAGGAGATCCATGGGCGCGACCGCGACTGAATCGATCCGTGCCTTGGCTCTAGTAGGCCACGCCGGCAGCGGCAAAACTCTCCTCACGGAGGCGCTGCTGCACGCGTCGGGCGCGATCGCCACGCCCGGCACCATAGAACGCGGCAGCACCGTCTCCGACTTCGATCCGTTGGAGAAGCAGCACCAGCACTCGCTTTACTCCTCGCCCGTCTTCTTCGATCGCGACGGGGCCCGCGTTCACGTCATCGACACGCCCGGTCTGGCGGATTTTCTCGGCCAAGCGATCAGCAGCCTCCAGGCGGCGGACACCGTGGTCGTGGTCGTCAACGCGCAGACCGGCATCGAGCTTTCCACCGCCCGCATGATGAGCTGGGCCCACAACCGCAAGCTGTGCCGCATGATCGTGGTGAACAAGATCGACTCGCCCGAAGCCGATCTGCCAGGGCTCGTTGCCAAGCTGCAGGAGGCGTTCGGCAAAGAGTGCCTGCCGATCAACCTGCCGGCCAACGGGGGCGGCGACGTTGTGGACTGCTTCTTCAACCCGTCCGGCGAATCCGATTTCTCCTCGGTGGCGGAAGCCCATCGTGCCATCGTCGATCAGGTCGTCGAGGTGGACGAGGAGCTGATGGGCGTATACCTGGAGAAGGGCGAGGTGGCACCCGCGGAGCTGCACGCACCCTTCGAGAAGGCGCTGCGCGAGGGACACCTGGTGCCGATCTGCTTCACCTCGGCCCGCACCGGCGCGGGGGTGAACGAGCTGCTGGACATCATCGTCAAGCTGTTGCCCAATCCGCGCGAAGGCAACCCGCGGCCATTCGTCAAAGGGGAAGGCGCACAGGTGCAGGAGTTCCATGCCGAGCTCGACCCCTCGAAGCACGTGATCGCCCATGTATTCAAGGTGAGCGTCGACCCGTTTGTGGGCAAGCTCGGCGTATTCAAGGTGCATCAAGGCACGGTCAAGCGCGACCAGCAGCTGTTCATCGGCGATGGGCGCAAACCGTTCAAGGTGGGGCAGCTCTACCTGCTGCGCGGCAAGGAGCATCTTCCGGTCGACGCCTGCGGCCCGGGGGACATCGGCGCCGTGGCCAAGATCGAGGAGATCACCTTCGATTGCGTGCTGCACGACTCGCACGACGAGGACCAGATCCACATTGAGCCGCTCGAGTTCCCTTCGCCCATCTATGGCATTGCCATCGAGGCGACCAAGCGCGGAGACGAGCAGCGCCTGTGGGAGATCCTGCAGAAGCTCTCCGCCGAAGACCCGTGCCTGCAGGTGGAAAGAGTGAGCACGACCAACGAGACGGTGGTGCGCGGGCTGGGCGAGTTGCAGATGCGCTGCATGATGGAGCGCCTGTCGGGCCAGTACAAGCTGGAGGTCATGACCCATCCGCCACGCATCGCCTATCGCGAGACGATTACGGCCCCCGCGGAGGGCCACAGCCGGCACAAAAAGCAGACGGGCGGGGCCGGGCAGTTTGGCGAAGTCTTTCTGCGCATCGAGCCGCTGCCGCGTGGCACCGGCTTTCAGTTCGTGGACGGGGTAAAGGGCGGGGCGATCCCCGGGCAGTTCATCCCTGCGGTCGAGAAAGGCGTGCTGCAAGTCGTCGAGCAGGGTGCGATCGCCGGATATCCGATGCAAGATGTCAAAGTGGTGGTCTACGACGGCAAGAGCCACCCGGTGGACTCGAAGGAAGTGGCATTCGTGGCCGCGGGGAGAAAGGCCTTTCTGGACGCCGTGAGCAAGGCGCGCCCCATCGTGCTCGAGCCGATCGTGAACGTCCAGATCAGCGTCCCCGAGCACAACATCGGCGACATCACCGGAGACCTGTCCTCCAAGCGCGGCCAAGTCGGGGGCACGCAGCCTTTGGGCGGCGGCCTGGTCAACGTCACCGGACAGGTACCGCTCTCCGAGTTGAACGGGTATCAGTCGCGGCTCAAATCCGTCACCGGAGGCGCCGGCTCGTTCAGCATGGAACTGTCCCACTACGAACCCGTGCCGCCGCCCGTGCAGCAG
>DATJVI010000146.1:0-110885 GCA_035501875.1 Burkholderiales bacterium | reverse complement strand
GGGCAGGCCAAACCACCTCTGTCTTCGCGCCGATGTATTGCATCACCACAGGTGAGCAGCGCTCGTTCTGACCGGCCATTTCGCTGCCCGGCGGCAGGAACTTCACGCCATAGCCTTGGATGGTGCCGCCGTCCGGGATATCGGTGTCGAGCGCGGCGCTGCGCAGTGCTTCCGGATGCGTGCCTCCGTACTTCTTGATCGCGCGTGGCAGCACGTTGGTGAGAAAGATCCACGTGTGGTTGAACCCTTGCGACGCCTGCGCCGGCACGTCGTCAGCCCTGGTCTCGGCCTTGTAGCGTTTGAGAAGTTCCTGCGTCAGCGTGGCCAGGCCGGGTACGAGGGTTGCGGGGTCGAGCAGTTGCGCCGGTACCTGATCCACGGTATAGATGTACTCCGCGTCCTTGCCGAATGCCTCGCGCAGCCTGTCGCGCTGGCTATAGCCAGCGCCATGGCCTATGAGCGCCGCCCATTTGAGCCCTTGCTCGCGCGCTTGACGCCAGAACAGCGTGATATCCGGGTTGTAGCCGGTGTGCAGGATTACGTCCGGGCGTGCACGCCGAAGTTTCGTGACCAGGCTCGACAGGTCGGGGGCGGTCGCAGAGTAACCCTCCTTGAGCACGATCTGCATGCCGTACTTCGCGCATGTCTGTTCATTGCCGGCTGCGACGCCTGTGCCGTAGGGACCGTCTTCATAGATGATCGCAACCTTCAGCTCTCTCGGATCCTTGCCGAGCTTTCCCCTGGCATTCTCGTTCAAGAAGCTGCAGGAGACGGCGCCGTACTGATCCGAGTTGGGTCCCGGGCGGAACACGTACCGCAGGTTCTTGCCTTTGAACACGCTCGATGCAATGCAGTTGTTGATCCACATGAACTGCTTCGCAGCGTCCACCTTCTGCGCCATCGGTACGCAGTGAGCGCTAGAGTACACACCCAGGATGAGATTGACTTTCTCCTGGTCCAGCAGGCGCGTGGCCTCGTTGATCGCCACTTCGACCTTCGACTGCGCATCGGCGAACATGGGCACGATCTTGTAGCCCTCTACCCCGCCGCGCTCGTTGACCATGTCGATGGCGATCTTCGTGCCGATAGCGGCAGCCTGCGAGCCTCCAGCCGCGAACGGGCCGGTGTAGTCGTAGATGATGCCGATCTTCACTTCCCGTTGCTGCGCGTGCGCTCCCAGCGGGGTGGTCAGGCCTGCAATCAACGCGGCGGCGAATATGAGAGAGACGATGGATCGCCGACGTATCTGCTCCTTCTCGTCTTGGGCGATAGTCGCTGCTCTGATCATCGATGCGGTCGGCGTCATGGATCCTCCGATTGGTGACGTTAGGCATAGGCCACGGGGTCGGACCCGGAATCGTGCGTGCCATAGAACAGGTGTGGGAAGGGGGATGGCTAGCGACTGAGCAGTTATACAATTATGCAGGCCTGACCCCGCTTCCCTTCGACCCTCCTTCCCCCAACCGCGATTAGCAAAAGCAGACCGTCACGGCAGTCGGTACTCGCCCTCCCAGATGGAATACCCCTCTACCGAGAACGGGGTACCGTTTTGAGTCGCTTCTCCCGGACGGAACCCGAACCCCTTGTAGCGAATCTTGTTCTTTCCAGAAATGCCTTTGTACTTCCCCGTACCATCCGTCCATTCGAACTCACCCGCGCACCATCCTTTGGCGTCGTACGAGCAGAGCCAGCGCATGTACACTCGATCACCGTCTGCATCTGTGCTTGCACAGAACCCGGTTTCAGTGAAGCTCCCGCCTACTCCCTTGACGGCAGCGGAACAGGCTGTGGGTATATCGTGCAGAAAGCCGCCGCCGTCGCGGTTGATGAGCACACCCCAGGCTGTTCCTGCGCTGACGGCAAACCCTTCGGCCAGGGGAATCATCTGCCCGATTGCATGCCAGGAGTAATAGAGCGAGACCTTTCCTGTCCTCGGTAGTTGTGCTTCTGCGCTGATACAAAGCATTCCCATCGAGAGACCAGCCACCACCACCGCAAGCGCTTTTCGCATGATTCCTCCCAAACAAGCGTTCTGATACCGCGCCGAATCTCGGTCAGCGCATTCCGCTCGCGCTTACTTCACCGCTCGCCACGAGTGCGAACTACAAGCGGCGTAAGTAGCCTTTTTTGCGCGCCCCCACTTCGGTTGCATGCGGGGTGAATCCAGCTACAGAGATTGCCAGCCGCTGATTACTGAATAGGCGCGATCGCGGGCTGGTGCGTCTTACCCCGACGGTCGCTCAACTCACTGCTCGAACCAGTATTCGCCGCGACTATCTAGCAGGTTGTAACCAGACTTCGGGTCGGTATCGAATTTGGCCACGTCGACCAGCGTGCCTCGGATCTTCGCGAACCGCCCTGTGCCACCCGTGAACCGAGCGGTCCCGTGATACGTGCCTCGCTTTGATCCTGTCTCAGTCGCTTGAGATTCGCTGGTGCCAATGGTCTGGAGAAATATCTTGTTCCCCTTGTCGGTGACCAACATGTTGTACCCCCAGGCGGGCCCGATGCCGGCGGTATAATCCGTGACGCTTCGACTCCACGACTCGACGATCCGCTCGCCGTCAATGACGGGTTGCGCATCGGCTGGAAAGGTCCGCTGACTTTCTTGAACCCGGACTTGGTGTCCGGGTACATCGCCCACGTCGATCGCGAGCTGCTGGATGTACCGGCTCTTCACGCCCTCGCTGGATATGGCGATCGAGTGCTTTTGCTGCGCCCAAGTAGGGCTAGAGAACAACGCTGCCAACATCAAGGCAGGAACCAACGTCTGGGATACCGTACGCATACTCATGGCCTTCTCCTCCTGTTGTGGTCAGCAACTTCCGAGCAGCCTGCGTGATGAGTATTCCCCTCCGCGGATCGCCGACCGGGCCCTGTGGGTGGGTTTGTCGGGTGCTATCCGGAGACTCAGGGCTGTTGAGAACTGGGTTCCCAACCTCGTCGGCAAAATCACGGTGAACCGGAGCGCAGCGAGCGGGAATGTCGCCGAGCCACGCTCTGCTACGAGATAGTCAGGTTCTTGATCTCCTCCTCAGGCTGAAGTAGCCGCGTCTGTTCGGGCCGCAGAGGATTGGACGCAAGCTATCCTTCTTGCGCGCACCTGACGCAAAAGCAAGCCTACGACGGAAAAGCTTTCAGATCAATTACGGATCGTCGGTCCAAAGCGCACCTCCGGCGGGGCGGCTGTGACGTATTCTTACGCATAGCTTACGATCAGACCGGCGAGGGGACGAAGCTGTCTCCGACAAGTAGATGCGCGGGCTCCGCGTATCCTGTGGGAGACAGGAAGTGCGAGAGTGGAGCCGAAGCGATGTTATGCGAGCCTCTCCCGACGAGAGGAGGCGGCAACAGATGCGCCGGACCTACCGCCGCCGCGCCACATCCCGATTCAGCCGCCGGTCGCCCTTCTGCGTTGCGAGGCGCGGGCGCGAAGTGGACGCCGACCTCGACCGCTACGGCGAGCGCGACGTGTTGACCAAGGCCCTGACTCAGAGACCCTCAACTGGGCGGCCGTTCGGTTCGCGGGTCTGGGCAGCTAGCTTGCCGTGCCGCATGGCGATCACGCGCGAGCCGAGCTCGGCGGCCTCCTCGCGGCTGTGGGTGACGTAGAGCAACGTAAAGCCGAGTTCCGCGTGCAGCGACAGGATCTCCCGGCGCAGGTGCGTGCTCAGCTCGGGATCTAGACTGGACAGCGGCTCGTCCATCAGCAGGGTCGTCGGATTCGCCACCAGGGCGCGCGCCAACGCGACACGCTGCTGCTCTCCGCCCGAAAGCTCCCCGGGTCTTGCCTGTGCACGATCGGCCATGCGCACCATTCGCAATGTCTCCCCAACGCGAGCCGATCCATCCGCGCGCTGCCTCCGCCTGTCGTAACGCAGCACGAACGCGAGATGCTCGTACACCGTCATGTTCGGCCATAGGGCAAGGTCCTGGAACACCATCCCGACGTGGCGCCGCTCGGGTTCGACAAGGTTTCGCCCGGACTCGGCGACCAGCGTCCCGCCGATGCTGATGGCACCCGAGTCCGGCGTTTCCAGTCCAGCCACCAGACGCAACACCGTGGTCTTTCCGGAGCCGGAAGGCCCGACGAGCACCACACGCTCGCCGTGCGCGATCGAGAGCGAGAACCCGTCGACAGCCTTGCGGCCGTTGTAGCTCTTCGACACGGACCGCAGTTCGATCGCGCTCATCGACGGGCTGCCGTGACGTGGAACAGCGAGCCCAAGAGGGCCAGCGAGATCAAGGCCGCAGCCACCAGGATGACGCACAGCGCCGAGACCAAGCTGGGCGCTCCGTTGGCCATGAGCGTGAAGATTCGCACCGGCAGGGTGTCCTGTCCCGCGGGATACACCAGCATGGAAGCGCCCAGATCGCGCAGGCAGAAGAGGAATCCCATCAGCCACGCGCCGACCAGGCCCGGCAGAGCTGCGGGCACGACCACATCCCGGACGCGTGCAAGCCACGGGGCACCCGTCACCTGCGCCGCTTCCTCGAGCGATCGCGGGATGTTGGCCAGCGTTGCGACCGTGATACGGCTGGTGAGCGCGGTGTATTGCGCCACGTAGGCGAGGATCACCATCGCAGCCGATGTGTACAGGAATGCGGTGCTCGGCCGATTCCATAGCGCGATCAACCCTACTCCGATCACCGTTCCCGGCATGGTGAACAGCAGCAGCGTGAGCGTATCCACTGCACTCCAAAGCCCAAGCGCACGGTGGTGGATGAGATAGCCGCAGAAGAACCCGATCACGGTGAGCAGAGTCGCGCCGGCGGCAGCGAGCACCACGCTGCGTCCCAAGCTGGCGGCAGCCCTGCTCCATGCTTCCCCATACGCGAAGGGCGACACGGAGGACACCGCGAGCGCGACGAGCGGCAGCACAACCGTTGCGGTCGCGAGCAGTGCGACGCCTAGCAGTGCGGGAGTGCGCCAGCGCCCGAGCGGGATCAGCAGAAGCTTCCGAGCCGGCGTGACCGGTTGCAGCCGATAAGTCTTGTCGCGCAGATAGCGGCGCTCCAGGATCAGCACCAGCAGCGTGATCGCGAGAAGCGGAGAGGCCGCGGCGGACGCGGCGCCGAAATCGTAGAAGGCCGAGAACTGTGTGAGCGTTTCGACCGGAAAGACGGGATAGCGGAGATACATCGATACGCCGACCTCACCCATCGCGAGCAGGAAGACGAGGATCGCGGCGAACAGGATTCCAGGCCCGATCAGCGGCAGTGTGACGTGTCGCAGGACGGCGGGCCAGCGAGCGAACAACCTCCCGGCCTCCTCGAGCCGCGGATTCACCGCGCGCAGATAGACCAAGGTCAGGAGTATCCCCACCGGCATGAACGCGCCGATCAACACCCACAAGCAGCCCGGTAACCCGAACAGCCAGCCGGATAGAGACTCCATCGCGCCTGCGGGGATGACGCGTGCGAGCAGTCCGCCGCTCGCCAGGAGATCGAACCAGCAGACGGCCAAGATGTAGGGCGGCAGCAGCAGAGGGATCGCAAGCAGCACCGCCAGGGCGCGTCGCAGCGGCAGATCGGTCTTCCCGAGCAGGAGGCCCAATGGCACACCGACCAGCGTGACGCCGCCCGCGGTGCAAAGCGCAAGCGTCAGGCTATGTCCGATCGGTGTCCAATAGGGGCGCGGGTTCGCGAACAGCCTCTCGTAGACGGTGAGCGTCAGTCTGCCGTCCACGAAGATGCTCTTGCCCAGCATCGCGGCAAGCGGGAGCAGGCCGACGACCCCCATCACCAGGATGACGAACAGGAGGGTGAGGCGCCGCTGCAAGTTAGCCCGGGTATTTCATGAGGGACTCGGGATGATGGCGAGGCGAGTTCCGAGCCAATTGCGGCTCGACCCTCGCAGCCAATAGCCATCACTATGGGCAAGAGGGGCATGCCGCAAATGGCCGGAAATCGACCGCCAGCGCGCGAGTAGCCCGGCCGGACAAATCGTACCCGCCTCGAATCCGCCACACACCCCGCGCGTCGGCGATCTCGTCATACTTGGGGGCGTCTTCACGAAATATCCGGGTTAATGCCCGACCCAATCCTTCAGCAGCGGCTGGATCGCCTCCATCTTCGCAGCCACGGTCGCGTAGTCCACGTGCATCACCTTCAGGGTCTCCAACCGGCGCACCGCGGGCGGTGTGTCTATGCCCGTGTGGAGCGGCATTTGCGCGGCGTCCGAATAAGCGAGCTTCTTCTCGGTCTGTGGGGCAAGCAAGTAGTCGATCAGCTTCCTGCCCGCTTCCGGATGCGGGCCGTCCTTGACCAACAGGACCGCATTCGGGACGATGAAGCAGCCGACGTCCTGCTCGCCTTGATCGGGGTAGACGCCCTCGATCTGACGGCCCTGCTTCTCCCGGCTGGATACGTCGTCGCTATCCACGAGCGCGAATTGGAATGCGCCGGCGGCCACCTGATCCGCGCTCTCCCCGTTGCTCGACGCAATATGCACCTCGTTTCGGTGCATCGCATCGAGAAACGCCTTGCCCCGCTCGTCTCCCCATACCGTGAACAACGCGGCGATATGCGCCGTCGTGGTGCCGAAGAGCGGATTGGCGATTACCGCCTTGCCTCGAAGCCGCGGGTCCGTGTACGCGTGTACGGACGTCGCCTTGGTTGTGGCTCCCTTGGCGAGGATCAGCATGCGAGCCCGAGCCGAGAACCCGGTCCAGTGCCCCTGCGGGTCCCGAAACTGCTCGGCAATTCCTTCTGCGCTGGGAGACCGATAGGGCGCGGACACGCCTTTCTGTCGCAGCACTTCCGCGCGGATCGGTTCGTTGGCCCAGTAGACGTCCGCCTGAGGACTCCCCTTCTCGGCGATCAAGCGGTTCGTGACGCCCGCGCTCTTGGTCTCTTCGGTGTCGTATACGGCCTTTACCCGGATTCCGCTGTCGTGCTCGAAATCCGTAAGGATCGGTTCGGAGAACACCTGGTCCTCGCTGACGTAGACCACCACCACGTTCTCGCTCGGGCGAAGAGCGGTCCACGCGACGGCGCCGACAATGCCGATCACGACCAGCACCACGAGCGCCGCCGCGCGCCGGGTCACGCCTCATGCTCCACAAGACGAGTCACGCGCGCGAACCGTTCCGGACGTCGGCCTCTCGGGGCCGCACGCCCGGACCGCGACGCGCAGGAAGATGCGCAGCCCGCGTTACTGAGCGACGCGCCACGGCGAGCGGTCTGTCCACGTCCTCAAAGCGGCGGTGGCCCACGCGGTAGTCTTGTCGGTGTGGCAGAGGTTGCACGCGTTCGGGATCTTCAGAGCTTCGCTCTCGGAGGGCGCGATGAAGCGGAAAGTGTGAGCGCGCACGTTCACATCCGCGATCGTCTGCTCGATCCTGGGCATGTGGCACGCGATGCATTCACTGCCGGTGCTGCCCGGTTTGTGATGTGTGTGCGCTTCGATCGTCGGCACATGCGGACCAGCGGGCGTATTGGGGCCGTGGCAGTCGAAGCAAAGATTCTTGGCCGGTTTCCAGAGAACCGCATCGTTGCGCGTCCCGTGCACGTCGTGACAGCTGAAGCAGGCCACACCCCGCGTGTACATCAGGCTTTGCACGAAGTCGTTCCCCTGCATCCGGTTCTTGTGCGCGGTACCGTCAGCGAAGTGCGTGAACGAGGTGTCGCCTAGTCTGTGCTCTTCGAGCTTCCAGAAGTCGACCAGATTCTTGCCTACGTGAAAGCCCACGGGCCAATCGTAGAACTTACCGTGGATCGGGTTCTTCAACGGCTGTCCTTGGGAATGGCACTGAATGCAGACGTCGTTCGCCTGCACGTAGTCTAGCTTCGCGGGATTGACGATGTTGGGACGGCCCTGGTGCGCCACGTGCTCGCTGCCCGGCCCGTGGCAGCGCTCACAGCCCACGTTCCATTCCGTGACCTTCTTGGTCTCGATGTCGTAGTTCACCGAGTGGCATCCGTCGCACAGCGGCCCGGTCGGCCGTTGAAAGTTGTCAGGCGGATACAGCGGCGCCCACCAATCGGTGCCGTTCTTGACGAAGTACGGCCGCCAGATCTTGTGCGTGACGTCCCACTGGGCGGGAAACACAAAGTAATCGTCGCCCACGCGCTTGAAGTACCGCTGCTTCCATCTGCTGCCGTAGGTGAAGGCGACGTCGTCTTTGGTGAAGTTGACGAGCGGATCGGGCTTGGACAGATCCGGGAGGATGGCATCGGGATGCTCGCGCGGATCTTGCACGACGTTGGCCATTCGCGTCTTCTTCCAGCGCTCATAGATGTCGGCGTGGCAATCCTTGCACGCGCTGGAACCGACGTAGTGCGCGGATGCCATCGTCTCGGCGAGCTGTGCGCTCGCGGTCCGCGGCGAGGGAGCGGCGACCTTGGGCAGGTTGCGCAGGTACGCGCTGACTTGCCAGATCTTGCGCTCGGGTAGTTCCCACGCCGGCATCCCGGTATGGCGGATGCCGTTGTTGATGTGATAGAACAGCTCGCCGTCGCTCATGCGCTGCACGTCCGCGCTGCGCAGATCGGGGGGATGCGGATATTGACCGCTCGCGATCTCGGTCCTGCCGCCGCCGTCATAGTTGTGACAGAGCTCGCACTTGCTGCGATAGACCTCCTGTCCGGCGGAGACATCCGCACTTCCCGGGGCGGTGCTGAGCGGGTTCTTCATGGCCCGGAAAGTAGCGGGCACGGTGTGAACCAAAAGCCACTGCGAGATGCTCGCCTCCAATGCGGGAGGCTGTTCCCGTGCGCTCGAGCCCTCCCAAACGATGAGAGCATACAAGCCGGCGAGCATCGCACCGATGATGGCGAGAACGATCAAGCTCGCTTTGACTGCTTTGCCGCGATTCATGTTCGCCTCCTCACTGCCCGCCATCTGGCTCACGGCGCGATGCGGAAAGTTCGTTCATTGCTTCGTCTCGTCGCCCAGCAGGATCTGAATGCCGAGATAGGCGATAAAGGTGATCGCCTCCGGGCCGCTGGCGGCCGTGACCGAGGTGCCCGCCGAGGCGAGGAGCTTGAATCGGGAGCTCAGCTCGTGGCGCAGCCCGAAGTTCACCAACACGTCGCCGCGATTGAAGGGCCTCTCGGTGAAGCTGCGCACCTCCGCCAGCAACTCGAGCCTCTCCGACGCCTGCAGCGCACCCAATACCCCGGCGACCCACTCGTTCGGTAGCGTGCGAAAGTATTGGTAACCGATCTCGCCGACGAGCTGCCACTTCCCGAAATCGTGGGCGATCTCCACCGGCAAAAACAAGTTGGGGGCAGGCTCCGCGATGCCTCGCGCCACCGAACCGGTGGAGTTCTCCACCTGGAGTTGCGGATATACGGACATGGCCACCCCGCTGCGCGCCTGGTCCAGGAAGCGCCACTTCACGCCGAGCAGAGAATCGTCGAGACCGCTGTTCGTCGCAGCGCCTCCCGGTGCGCTGGCCAAAACCCATCCCGTTTCGTACTTGAGCTGAATGCTCTCGCCCAGTCCGTAGTTGAAGTCGACGTGCGGGAAGCTGCGAAACCACTCCGGCGGAGTGCGCTCCTCCAAGTATGCGACGTTGATCTCCCAGTTCCCGCTGCCGGGCGTATAGGGATCGTCGGTGAGCATGGGCGGGCCGCCCTGCCCGAACGACGGCGGCACGCGAGCCCAACACAGCATCAGGAGGGCGACCCATCGCCCGACTCTCGGCGCAGCTCCGTATCGGTCCCTAGGTCTTGCCCGCGTGCCGCTCATGCCGCCGCGGCAGCCCTTACTTGGCGCCCCACGAGAAATCGTCGAACGCGGTCACGCTGTCGGCCTTGGTCCAGACGCCGACCGAGCCCGGCCCCGAGATGTGATCGTCTTCTTGCTCGATGTGCAACTTGCCGTCGAGTAGAACCTTGATGCGCTTGCCGGTGAACTCGACGCGCAATGTATGCCATTGACCGGCGGCTACCGGCGCGTCCACGTATTTGATGCTATGACGGGTGCCGCGTGTGGTGTAGTACAACGAGACATTGTTCTCGAGAGCGTTGGCTCGCGCCACATAGTAGTTGTCGCTATCCTTGAAGCGCCAAACCACACCACCCGCGCGGTCCTCGCCGCCGTCGATCGGCCTGAATTTGACTTCGACAAACCCGTCGGCAAGCGACACGCCGCGCTCGGCGCACCAGGGGAATGTGCCTCGGCCGGATTGCTTCAGCACGTTGGGTTGGCTCGGAGCGCTGCTGTCGGCCTCTACCTGCCACTTTGGCGAGCCGCGGCCGGTGACTCCGCAGCTCCAGCCGGCCGGTGGAGACCCTGTGGAGTCGTGATCGAACCCGAACGTTTCAGCGAGCGCAGCGGAGGCAAAGATCGAAGCGGCCACAGTTACGCAGATCCGGTTCATCGATGGTCGCGGCTCCAAGGGTCGGTCGGGTGTCGAGGGCGGGATCGGTGGCAACGCCCGCTGGCGGCAATCCGCGATGCGGGACAGACGTTTGCCCCTGCATCCCAGCTGTGCAAGATTCCCCGCACTGGCACACCGAGGAACAACTCGTCCGTTGTAGATGCTACATTATCGTAGTGAGTATAACCGCGCAAGCGCCTAGCTTGACCTCCAGCGCCTCGCCGCGCAAGCCGGCATGGCTGCTGTTCATCCTCACGCTGCAGGGCCAGCAGCCGGCCGTGCGCATGCGAGTGTGGCGAGCGCTGAAAGCGCTGGGCACCGCCGTGCTCCGAGACGGCGTGTATCTGCTTCCGAACCGGCCCGAGCTCGTCGAGCCGTTGCATGCGCAGTCGGAGGAGGTCACCGCCTCCGGCGGCAGCGCGCAGCTTCTGGAGGTGGATGCCCGCGACGAGCAACAGGAGGCCGAGTTCCGCGAGCTATTCGACCGCACGGCCGAATACGAGAAGCTGCTGCCGGGGATCGGCGCAGCGAAGAAGCAGCTCAGCAAGCTCGACCCGGCGGCGGTTTCGATTCGCATCGCGCGCTTGCGGCGCGAGTACGAAGCGATCGCGCTGTCCGACTTCTTCCCCGGCGCCGCTCGCGATCAGACGCGCGAGGCTGTGGAGGACCTGGCCATGGCGGCCAACGCGGTGGTGTCGCCGGACGAGCCGCACGCCAGCGCAGGGCGGATCCAGCGCCTGGATCCCGCCAAGTACCGTGGCAGGAACTGGGCGACGCGCGCCCGGCCCTGGGCCGATCGTCTGGCGAGCGGATGGCTGATCCGGCGCTGCATCGACCCGCGCGCGAAGTTCCTCTGGTTGAAGAGCCCGAAGGAGTGCCCGAAGAAGGCCGTGGGCTTCGATTTCGACGGCGCCGAATTCACCCACGTCGGCGCCAAGGTGACGTTCGAAGTGTTGCTGGCGAGTTTCGGGCTCGATGCCGATCCCGCGCTGGCGAGGATTGGCGCGTTGATCCACTACCTCGACGTCGGTGGCATCCCTGTCCCGGAAGCGGCTGGCGTGGAAGCGCTGCTGCGCGGCGCCCGCAGCGCCTGCGCCGATGACGATAGCCTATTGGCCGAAGCCGGGAAGCTGTTCGATCTGCTCTACGCGCACTACGCGTCCGGCGCGTAAGAGTTCGCACGCGAGCCTGGCCGAACCGCAGGTCAGCTGGACAGAAGGCGCTCCACGGCGACCGCCCGAACGTCCATCTCGAATTCCAGCCCCTCGATCGGCGGGCGGCAGTAGTGCCAGGTCAGCCCGCCACCGTTGCCGGCGCGGGGGACAATCTGGTCGCGCAGAACGGGATGCAGATCGTGGACCGTGTAGACCTGAGCCGCGGTCACATCGCGCCACGACGCGTCCAGTTCGGCGAGGCGGCGCTCCATTGCGTCCAGCACCCAACGCGCTTTCGCTTGCAATCCGGAAGCAGAGAGGTCCCCGTGTGCGACGATGTCGTCCGGATACTTGCCTCCGCTGGGCCATTCCCCGCTGCCGGCGACCACGAAGCTCGGTGATGTGCTCGGCGCGCGCACCGTGTAACAGAAGGCGTAGAACGACGGCTCCTCCGGAGGCTCGATCTCGGGCGCGACGTTGGAGCGAGCGACCGGGTTCACTCCGTCGCGGAAGAGGCCCCATCGGGTCAGCGCCGTGACGTAGCCTTCGTTGAACTTTCCGAATCCGTTCATGCTGAACGGTTTGGGTGAGCGCAGCTCGCCGGCGCACAACGCGGTGCGAGGGCGCCCGAGCGATGCAAGGTACGCTTCGATCGCCGCAAAGCCCTGCATCAGCGGCAGCGGGCGTGCAAACCGAGCACGCTCGATCGAATGACCTTCGAGCGCCCGCACGCCCTGCGAGTAGGGGAACCCGCCCTTGAGAAAGCCGTAACCGCCGTCGGGAAAAGGGACCAGCTCTGACATTGCACCTCCCTGTTGCTGCTTGTGCGCACTCTGCGGAGCGAACGAGCTAGCTCAGCCAAGCTCCTCCGCACCGCTTTTCGCGCCCAGCTCGTGATTGCCCATCAGCTCGAGCGCGCGGATGAGCGCGGAATGGTCCCACGCACCGCCGCCACGCGACGCGCAGACGTTCATCATCTGCTGGGCGAGCGCGGTCATCGGTAGGCTCAACTGCAGCGAGCGCGCACCGGTGAGAGCAAGCCCGAGATCCTTCAGATGCAGCTCGATGCGAAAACCTGGGTCGAATTCGCGCTTGATCATGCGTTCGCCATGCGACTCGAGCACGCGCGAGGAAGCGGCTCCAGCCAGGAGAGCCTGCCGCACGCGCTCCGGATCGGCGCCGGCTTTCGAAGCGAAGAGCAGCGCCTCGGCAACCGCTTGGATCGTGATCGCCATGACGATCTGATTCGCGACCTTGGTGGTCTGCCCGTCGCCGTTGCCGCCGATCAACGTGATGTTCTTGCCCATCAGCTGGAACAGCGGCTTCACTTTCTCGAACGCCTCCTGCGGCCCGCCGACCATGATCGTCAGCGAAGCGGCTTTAGCGCCCGCCTCGCCTCCCGACACCGGCGCATCGAGGTACTGGCAACCGAGCTGGTTGATCCGCTGCGCGAACTCCTTGGTCGCAAGGGGCGAGACCGAGCTCATGTCCACCACGATCTTGCCGCGACTAAGCCCCTTCGCCACGCCCAACTCGCCGAACAGCGCGCTCTCGACGTGCGGAGTATCGGGCACCATGACGATGATCACCTCCGCCTTTTGCGCGACCTCCTTCGCCGTGCCTCCCGACTTGCCGCCTCTCTCGATGAGCGAAGCCGGGATGGGCTTGAGATCGGAGAGGAAGACCTCGTGCCCTCCGGCGATCAGATGCCCCGCCATCGGGGCGCCCATGACCCCTAGCCCGATGAACCCGACTTTCATGCTGTCCTCCTAGCGCTGAAACCGCCGCGCTGATTGCGGCTCGGGGCCGCGGCGCATCACGCCGCAAACTCCTCCCCGAACCCCGGCTCCTCTTCGACGTCGAGGATCTCCTCGAACTCGGTGATCTTGTCGATCTCGGGACCCATGGCGATGTCGGTCACCCGTTCGGTGATGACTTCCACCACCACCGGCACCGACAGCTCGTTCGCGAGGCGCCGCGCCTGCTGGATCGTCTCCTGGATCTTTTCCGGATCGAACACGCGCAACGCCTTGCATCCGAGCCCTTCGGCCACCTTGACGTGATCCACGCCATAGTCGCCGATCTCCGGCGCATTGATGTTCCGGAACGACAACTGCACCTCGTAGTCCATCTTGTAGCCTTTCTGTGCCTGGCGGATCAGGCCCAGGTAGGAGTTGTTGATCAAGATGTAGACCACCGGCACGTTGAACTGTGCGCCCACAGCAAGCTCCTCGATGAGGAACTGGAAATCGTAATCGCCGCCGACTCCCACCACTTCCCGCGATGGATCCGCGAGCTTGACGCCGATCGCGGCGGGAACGATCCAGCCCAGCGGGCCCGCCTGCCCGCAGATGATGTAGTTGCGCGGCTTGTACACCTTCTGGAACTGGCCCGAGGCGATCTGACCCAATCCGATCGAGCTGACGAAGCGCGTATTCTCGCGGTCGAACGCCAGGTTCATCTCGTGGAAGACACGCTGCGGCTTGATCGGCGCGTTCTTGAAATCGCTCCTGCGCAGCATGATGCGCTTGCGCTTCTGGCACTCAGCGACCCAGCGGCTGCGATCCGGAAGGCGCTTGGCCGACGCGCGCTCTCGTGCAATGTCGACGAACAGCTCGAGCGCCGCCTTCGCGTCGGAGACGATGCCCAGATCCGGTCCGAACACGCGGCCGATCTGCGTCGGCTCGATGTCGACGTGCACGAACTTGCGCCCCTTGGTGTACACCTCGATCGAACCGGTGTGGCGATTCGCCCAGCGGTTGCCGATCCCGAGCACGAAATCGCTCCTCAGGAAGTTCGCGTTGCCGTATCGGTGCTGGGTCTGGAGCCCAACCATGCCCGCCATCAGCGGGTGGTCGTCGGGGATCGCGCCCCAGCCCATCAGCGTGGGGATCACGGGCGTGTTGGTGAGCTCCGCGAGCTCAACCAGAAGCTCGGCGGCATCGGCGTTGATCACGCCGCCGCCTGCGACGATCACCGGGCGCTGGGATTCGGCCACCATGTCGAGTGCACGCTCGATCTGCTTGCGCTGTGCGCGCGGCTTATAGACCTCCAGCGCGATGTCGAACCACGGGTTGTACTCGATCAACTCGCGCTGGACGTCGAGCGGAAGATCGAGCAGCACCGGTCCCGGCCGGCCGGAGCGCATGATCTGGAATGCCTGGCGGAACGCCCACGGGACCTGCGCCGCTTCGAGCACCGTCACCGCCCACTTGGTGACGGGACGCGCAATCGCAGCGATATCGACTGCCTGGAAATCCTCCTTGTGCAGCTTGGCCTTCGGCGCTTGGCCCGTGATGCACAGAATCGGGATCGAGTCGGCCATCGCGGAGTACAGGCCGGTGATCATGTCGGTCCCGGCAGGTCCCGAGGTGCCGATGTTCACGCCGATCCGCCCCGACACTGCGCGCGTATAGCCTTCCGCCATATGCGCGCCGCCCTCCTCGTGCCGCACGAGGATGTGCTTGATCTTCGTGTTGCGTAGCGCATCGTACAGAGGCAGGATCGCTGCTCCGGGGATGCCGAACACCAGCTCCACGCCTTCGCTCTCCATCACCCGCACCGCGGCTTCGGCGGCGCTCATCTTGGGCATCGAAAACTCTCCTGCATTGTTGTATAGCGCGTGTTTCGCGCAGCGATCGACCGTCGCACGATCGGCGCACGGGCGGCGTAGAGCTCACCGCGTCAACGGCGCCGAGGACAGGCCTGGCCGTGCTACGCGGTCAGCCCCGCAGCCAGCTCAAGGCGAGCTCGACGTCCGTGAAGACCCCGGTCGGATAACCTCGGTTCTGCGTGATCATCTCGTAGAACCGGACTGCGTCCGCGTTCTTGTCCGCGCAGACCACCGCGGTCTTTACGCGCAACCCCTTCGCGACCTCGGGATAGGATTCGACGAGCTGCAGCGCCTCGGCCGGCTCCACCTGTACAGCGAGGCCGCGCAGATCGACCAGCAATAGCGGCAACGGCTCTCTTCGGTACGCTTGAATGACTTCGTCTGCGAGTGGTGCCGCCATCCCGGGCCCGATTGCTCCACTGATTACCACACACAGATGGTCTGACTTCGCCTCCGTCCGTACTTCGTAACTCATGGTTCCCAGTCAGCATCGACGCTTCGATGCCTCCTCTGCCCGTCCCCGATCTCGTGTGTGGACGCGCTGGGTGTTCCCCCCTGTATGCGCGCTTGGTTCGGCGTCGGTCGCCGAAGGCTCGGCCGCATCCGCGGCCACGCGTTAGCGCGGTCCGCGCTGGCGCGCCACCACCCGCTTGTGTGCCCGAAGCTGGCCTTGTCCCTTCGCCCCGGGGCGCAGCGGCTTTTGCCTCGGCCGCTGTGGAGCGGGCGGGTGATGGTCGAGAGTGGAATCCGGCTGCGGTGTGGCTGGCGGTTCGCCTGGCGCACCGGTACGTTTCGTTGTGGTCATGGCATGCTCCTCCGCTTAGCACCACGCTTATGCTACTCCCGGCGGACGTGGCCTGGGCAAGATGTCCCCCGTCTACCTCTGCCGGCTCGATCCGTTCGCCGTCCCGCCGTCGTGGTGGCGAGCTTATCTCGACGGCTTGCCACCTGGCCACACCGGACTGTGCGCGAGATCCGGCCACCCGATGGGTGCGCGGCAAAGCCGCTCCGCTTCGTCGGGCGACTTGGCCGCGTCCCACTGGGCGGCGATGTACCGGTTGCCGCTGATCTGCGCGGCCGCCTCCGAGCATAGCCATACGATCGGCGGCGCCATGACCGCGGGCGGGATCAGGTTCTCACGCTTGAAGCCCGACTCTGGCGGCACCATCGGAGTGTCGGACGGGCCGCCCGGAACCACGACGTTGACCGTGACCCCGGTTCTCTCGAACTCCTTGGCATGCCCCGCGGACATTGCTTCCAAGCCCGCTTTGCACGGACCGTAAGGGTGGAAGCCTCCGCGCAGCATGGTGAAGAAGCTGGTCGTGATGTTGACGATGCGCCCCCAGCGCTGCGCCAGCAGATGATCGATGGCGGCACGGGTCATGTTCCATGCGCCGGAGAAGTTCACGGCTGCGAAGCGCTGCCACATCTGGGGTGTGATCTCCCGGATGCCGACGGTCTTGACCATGTGGTCCGCGCGGATCGCACCCATCCCCAGCGCGCCGTTGTTGATGAGGATATGCAGCCCGCCCAGCGTGCGAATGGTGCTGCCGACCGCGTCCGCGCACGCGGCATAGTCAGAGATGTCCATCGGCTTCACGAGCAGCCGCTTCGAGTGCTCGGAAGACAGCGCGTGCGCGAGCGCGGTCAGCCCGCCCTCGTTCACGTCCAGCGCCGCGACGGCTGCGCCCTCATCGAGCAGAGCACGCACCAGCACCTGCCCGAAACCGCCGGCCGCACCCGTGACGATGGCTACCTTCGCGTTCAGTAAGCCTGCTGGCATGGATCATCCTCCTCCGCGGTCGCTGCAGAAGCGCAGAGCTGGTCACACGCAGCCCGACATGCGCACTGCATGTCGGCTTTCGACGAGCCGCAACGCGGTTCGGACCCGGCTTCTGGCCTCCCGGTGAGGCCATTTTCCACCTGGCGCCACCTAGATCGATGAAACTGCGTACCGCGGCACGACCCGGCGCGTGGCGCCAGGTTTGCGCCAAGTCTAGCATCACGCATGGCGGAACCGGCCGTCGTCGAGCCCGCCTCAGCGGCGTCGGTTCGGGCGATCGGCCGGGCAGAAGACCGGATCGATCTGGCGCCGCAACTCGTCGTCGGAACACTCGTCGATGCGCCGAAGCGCATCCTCCGCGTGCATCGACACCATCGTATTCGGCGACCGCTTTGCCTCCAGCAGAACTGGAACTGCTTTCGCACCCCGCGTCGCCAGCAAGGCTGACGCGGCCGAGGCGACCCCGTAGTCCTTGTCGCCCATCATTTGCGCGAGCACGAGGATATCGTCGTCGGAGATGTGCGGTCTCACTTGTTTGATCGTTCTGGCGTCTACGGCGCGCACCATGTGCGCGCTCAGGTGTCGGTTCTCGTTGATCACGCGCCGGATCTGCGCATAGCGCACAGGGTTCGCACTTTCCGCGGAGGAGTCTTGCCCCTCTCCGTACGCATGACAGCAGCAAAGGAGCGCGGCTAACACGAGCGTCCGAGTGTGAAAGCCCCTCCGCACAGAGGCAACCCTGGCAATGTCCGTGACGACGCCTCCCTGCTAACCGGTGCGGCCGGTTTTCCCGCCCGCGGAACTAGAGCGGCGAGGCCGCGCTCGTTCCCCGGCACGGGAGGCGGATTCCGTGAGCGTCCGCGTGCCCGGAATATGCCTCTTGCCCCACCTGACCAGCGCCTGCAGCACCGCCCCCAGCTGCGCTCCCTTCTCAGTCAGCGTGTATGCGTATCGTACCGGGCGATCCTGGTATGCGGCGCGCAGGATGATCCCGGCCGCCTCGAGGCGCTTCAGCCGGTCAGCGAGGATGTTGGTCGGGATCCGCTCCGGCGAGTCGAGCAGCTCGCCATATGTTCTTTTCCCGTGCAGCATGTCCCGGATCAACAGCAGCGACCACTTGTCCCCGACCAGGTCGAGCGTGTTCGCGATGGGACACATGGAACGCTGAAATCGCTCCGATTTGTCTGTTCTTGCGTTCATCCCTGGCCACCGCTCCCGTGAGTGACTTGCATTGTGCAAGTCATTATGCTACGCTCCCCACTCACTTGCAAAGTGCAAGTCTCTAGCGAGGAAAGGAGTCCGCCATGTCGAATACTGTCCTCTCACACCCCATCGAGGCCAGGCCGCCGTTCAGTCCACCCGCCGCATGGGTGACCGTCGCCGTGCTTCTCGTGTGGTTTGCACTCGTTGTGGCGCTCGGCGCCCGTGGTGCATTCGTCACATCGCCTGGGATTCCGCCCCTTCCGATCCTCCTCGGGGCGGCAACCCCCGTCGGCGTGTTTCTGTTGTTGTTCCGGGTGTCACGCTCGTTCCGCGAGCTGGTCCTAGGCGCGGACCTCCGGCTGCTCACCGCGATCCAAGCCTGGCGGTTTGCCGGCTTCGGGTTCGTGGCCCTCTATGCGCATGGGATATTGCCGGGCACGTTCGCTTGGCCCGCCGGGCTAGGGGACATCGCGATCGGGCTCAGCGCGCCGTTGGTGGCGTTGGCCATCACCCGCCGGCCAGCGTTCGCAGCGAGCAGCGCTTTCGTCGTTTGGAACCTGCTCGGGATCCTAGACCTCGTGGTCGCGCTCGGCAGCGGTGCGCTCAACTCCGGCTTTGCCGGCGGCATCCCCGGAGAGGTAACCACGGGCCCGATGGCCACGCTGCCATTGGTGCTAGTGCCTGCTTATCTCGTGCCGCTCTTTTTCATGCTGCACCTCACCGCACTCGCCCAGGCGCGACGTCTCGCGGCGCGGACGTGAGACGCGGCAGCGCGCTCGTCGTCTCGACTACTGCGGACCAGGACGTAAGTCCGCCCCCCCGGCAAGCGACCTGAGGAGCAGCGAGACGGCGTGCGCGTACTCGCCTGCGTCAGGCCACGCCGAGAAGTCGAGAACGGGGAACAACTTCGCGAGATCGGGCAGCTTCTCGTGCTTCGCCGTCCACGCCCGAACCTTGGCGACATCGCAGAGGCGGATCGGCACCAGCGACTCGCGCTTGTGGTACCAAGCGAGCTCAATCTCCTGGCGTACCCAGTCGCTCGCCATGCCATGATCGGACAGCACGACGATGAGGCGGTCGTGCTCGTGGATGGCCTCGATGATCTGGTCGCGGAGCGATTCCCCGGGAAGCACGTCGAACCGGTCCCAGAACACGCGCACACCGGCGTCCTCCAGCGACCGATACAGCTTCTCCGCGAAGGGCATGTCCTTCGAGCTGTACGACAGAAAGCAGGTCTCGTACTGGCGGGCGAATCGCTGGCCTTTTGCGAGATCCTCGATGAGACCGCGCGACACGCCCGCCCTGCGCAGGAAGGCAGGCGAGAGCTTGAACCGCGAGGCGGTGAGCGTGCTCAGCGCGATCTCGCTCGGCGTAATGTGATGTACCGCGTCGAGCCCCTCCACCTCGGACAAGTCTACGTCGGTGAGGAGCGTGCGGGAGAGTTCGGCGCCGGTGAAATCGGCGCCCGCGAGCTGCGCGCGGTTGAAGTTGGTGCCATTGAGGAAGGCGCGCCTGAACGAGACGCCGCGGAGGTCGGCTCGCGACAGGTCGGTTTCCACCAGGCAGGCGCCCTCGAAGGTCGCGCCGTGGAAGTCGATGCCGCGCAGGATGGAGTCGTCGAATCTCGCATACGAGAGGTTGGCGCCGCGGAAGTCGCGGGGCTTGTGCGTATCCAGCCGGTCGTAATCGAACAGGATCTGCGCGTGCAGGTCGTGCGCCCAAGGCTCTGGGTCACCGCGGAGGTCCCGCCCGATCAGCTGCAGTCTCAGGTCGGGGAAGCGAGCCCGCAGGGCGTTCAGGATCATGACACTGTCTCCCTGGATGAGGACCTCGCCCGCGATCTGCCCGGCGCGCTCCGTGAGCGCGTCTAGTGGCCGCAGGTGTTCGATATCGTGGAGCGCGAACCACCACACGGCCTGCTCCGCGCCCAGGTTGCACGCGCTGGCGGCACCGAGGTGATGGCAGACGTCGGCAACCAGTTTCCTCGCTTCCACCGCCGTAGCGGGGAAGGCATTCTCGCTCAGGAATTCGGCGCGCCCAGTGACCTGCGCGAGCTCCTTGATCCGCAGCGATGCGCTGCGCGCGGCCGCAGGCAGCGACTCGTTCGGCCACGCCCATCGCCAGCTCCCGGAACGTCCCCAGCTTCCGATGAGCGTCGCCTTCGCGCGGACGTAGATATCCTCCCCGTCGACGAACTGAATGAGGCCCGAGTCGGGATCCCATTGCTGGCCGAGTAGCAGCAGCTCCGGGTAAGCCGCGATCTTCGCGTCCAGCTCCACGACGGGATCACTCACGGTTGCGGACATGCTGTCTCCTGTTGGTCGCTGTTGGACGGCGGGCTTGGCATGAATGCGTGCAACGACGCTGTAGAGGAAGTCCGTTTGCCAGCGCTATTGTCTCGGCGGGAGCCTAAGCAACCTGCCGTGCAACCGCAAACGCAGACTGATCCTACAGTTTCAACGACGAGCGTAGCGAGGAGGGATGCCAACAGCGCAGCTGTTGGCTCGTCCGGTCAACGCGCTGGTTATGCCGCCGCGTCACTGGGCAGTTCCCAGCCCGGGAAAACCAGAACGCCAGGGTGACACTTGAGCGCTTGCGCCAGCACCTTGGCACGCTCAACCCCAAGACGCACCCGGTCGTTCTCAATAGCGGAGATGGTCGCCTGCGAGATGCCCGTGAGTTGCGCAAGCTGATTTTGACTCAACTCTTGAAGCTCCCGCAGAATTCGGAGGGACTCGCCAACGGAGACTGCGATGCGCTTCTTCGCGGGATGGAATTCTTTCACTTAGGGCCTCCGGTACTCATGAGGCGTTATCGAGCCAACTTGGAACAGTAGATCGTCTGCGATAACTCGGTAGATGACACGCCATTGATCGCCGAGACGAGACGACCGATAGCCTTTCCATTCACCCGCCAGTGCTTCGTCGTGGAACCCTTTGATGAGTCGAAGCCCAGGGGGTCCAGACAGACTGGCGATGTCTTTCCATTTCTCGTAGCGTTTCAGAATCTCCTTCGGGGCGGAAGCGAGCTGCCGATCGACTCGACGGTGTTCTTCGATTCGCCACATGCCATATTATGGCTATACCCAATATGGTATGTCAACGCGGCCTAGTGGAAACGACATAACGCCCCAGTTCAGCGGGCGGCGACAGACGCCGAAAACGGCTGTTGACGCTCCGCCGGAACTGGTTGTCGGGCATCACGCGTGCAGACGCGAAGCCTCACGAGGATTCTATCTCCTTCAGCGTCTTTCCTTTGCTGTTCTTCCATGCGATCAGGCCGTTCGCATGTCCTCCGTGCACAACTGCCGCGGCGGCGCTCGGACTTGAGAACTCCGCGTCGCGGGTGAACAGGAGCCGGTCCTCCTGTGCAGAAAGCACCCCGTCCTCCTTTAGCTTTTGGCGCATGTTGCGCGCCCACGGGTACTTCTGGGATGACGCCCTTTCGTGGAGCACAGCCTGCGATCCCTTTAGCACCAAGAATCCGTTTGGGATTAAATGCCCCTTGGCCTTGAGTCCCTTAATTTCGCAACGCAGAAGCTCCTTCTCGGCTGCGCCCGCAGGTTGGCTAGATAGGGGAACGAGCAGCTCTACGCCCAACACTGGAAGGAGTTGGTGGATCTTCTCGAGGAAGACCTCCATGTCTTCCCGGTCTGACTCCGGGAGCTTCGCTCCGCTACTCTGGCCGTTTGTGACCAGCGCTCGGCCGGCACCACCGGCCTTGTCGATTAGCTTGCCCTCCAGATATCGGATGTGCGCCTTGGTGAGGTTCTCGTCCTTGCTAACAAAGTAGATCGCTTGATTCCAGAAGTCCTTCTCGAGGTGCGATTTCAGACGATCCCTGATGCTTTCGGCCTCTCCGATATAGATCGCCGGCTTCCCTGACTCGGGGTCGTTGCCTGTCAAGAAGTACACTCCCGACTTTCCGGATTCCTCGCGGGCGAGCACGCCCTCAAACTCGCTGCGTGGTCCTGCGACAGCCTTCCCCGTCCAGTTGGACAGTTCCGCCGTACGCAATCGTTTAGGGTCGCCGTGGACTAGAAAGATCCTGATCGTCGCGGTTGGCATCTGCGAGCGGTACTACCTCAGCGCTTGCGCTTCGGGTACTGGTTGTAGCCAACCATCGGGTCATTCGCACGCAAGGCGAGAATAAACTCGATCTCTTTCTGGGTGACTTCCGCCGGTGTGGCTGTCTCGGATTCCCACAGTATCTCTCTCGTTACGGCGAACGTGCGTCTTTGCTCTCGGGAGAAGTCCTTCCCGATCAAGTTGCTGTCCGCGCTGCCGAAGTAGTTGATGCTATCAGTTCTATCCTGGCCGACGTATATCTTACCGTTCGGGTAGGTGATCTTGTAGATGACGTTCATCAGCAAGCGCGTCCGCGTTGCGAGTACTTCTCCCGTGACGCCCAACGCTCCGGTTGTCCGGGCGCCGGCGCGTTCAGCGCGACGGGAACCGAACGGCGACGCCGTTGGGCGCTCCGCTCGAACCGGTGGTTCGGCGTCAAGTCACTCGATGCGATCTCTCTTCTCAAGGTTGTGTCGCGCGCAAAGAAGCTGCACGTTGGCCGCAGTCAGCGAGGTACCGCCCTTTGCAAAGGGAACAATATGATCGAAGTGCAGCTCATCGGACGCACCGCAGATCGAGCACTTTCCACCATCGCGCTTCCACACCTCTAGTTTGACCTGGGTCGGGATCAGACGCCGACGCTCCGCATTGAGGCGTACGGGTTGAGCGAAGTCCTCTTCACCCTCAACAGCGATCAGTTTGAACCTGAACACCGTCCGGTATTCGTCCCGCTCACGCCAGGAGTCGACAAGGTGAAAGACGCCGTTATATGACCAGATACCAGACCGGATCTTTTCGTACACCCGAACTCGCTCCGGTAGGCGTTCTCCGCGCTTTGCAGATCGAGCGGCAGCGTGAAACTTGCCGTTCTGAGTAAGGCCGCCTGAGGGAAAGTGCTCCGGTTGATCAACGACCTTGGGATTAGGACACGATGCACCCTTCGGCAAGTCGTGACCCTCATATACGAGGGTCGTTCCGCCATCCTCGAGACGATCGCGACAGGGAGCGTTCGGACGAACGGACATTAAAATCACCGAGTGGTCTCCTCCAAGCCCGAAGTTCATGCCCTGCTGAAGGCTAGCACCCTCACGGCGACACATCTCAATGTACGAGATGATGTTATCGCTCACGGGCCCCAACTCATTGTTGACGCCTAACATTTATAGTAGACGGGCGAAGTCCGTGTGATTCCCCGAACGATGTCGGCCCATCATGGTGCAGCCCAACGATGCCGACCCGCGGCTGCGCTCTGTTCGATCCAGACTAGCACCGGGCCAAGCCTTTGCCAATCACTCGACGCACGCGATCAGACGTTGAGCGTGTCCGTCTGCTCGATGATAGGAGGACGATAGCCGGCTTTGCGTTGTCTCGGGCCCGGCGGCTCCGACCGGCTTTGTGGACATGCGCGGCAAGCTGGCCTTGGCCCGATGCCGCAGTCTGGAAAGTCTTCCGCGGCTTATGCCAGAAAGATCCCATGTATACCGGGCATTTCCGCCCCCGGACTCAGCAGGGCTTGCTGCGACGAGTAGGGTACTTCGCGGTCTTCTACCGCAAGCAGGAGGAAGCCGCGCAAGACGGGCGATGTCCAGCCGGCAGGTTTTTTATCCCTTCACCGATAAACGGCCAACCGGTCGCAAAAAGGCAGAGCGACTCGGTCACCGACTTAGTGAGTCTTAACCCCCGGCTTGCGACGCCTAGCATCGTTAAGCTTGCCGGCGCAGCCCGCGTGTTGCTCAGCGGCGGTCCGGCACGCACGCGAGTGTGCCCGCAGGCGTGCGACAGGTTCCGATAATCGAGTCGCCGTGAGGGGAGGTGAAGCGGCATGCGGAGCCGGAGGAGAGCCCAGCGCACGCCGCAACGGCTTCCGGGGGCGGCTGGCGGCCGCCGCCTCGTGGTCCGTTCGGCGGTCCACTGGGGCCGGCTTGTTCGGCTGGAGCGAATTCCGTTTGCATGCGCACCGCGGCTGGCTTAGCGCGGAAGCATCCGATCGAGTACGGGTATTCGCGTGTGAGCACGTAGTGGTACATCACGACCTCCCTGCCGTCCCACCGGATGCGGCTCACGCGCCCGTGGCACTCGTCGAGGTCAGCGTTGGTCAGCTCTCTCCCGTTCTCGTCGTACATGCTGTAGATGCCGAAGCCGTCGAGCGCATACCCGATCAACGTGTTGTTGGCGGCAACACCGGAAACGCAAGGAGTCGGCCCATGATAGTGGTATTGACCTGCGCGCTGCGGATGGCCGTTGCAGTGGTCCTGCACTTCATGGGCGGCCGCGTCGCGCCCGCCGGCATCGAGCGCATTGAAGAGCGCAACGCCGCTCGACAGGATACCGATCATGCCCATCGGCACGCACTCCGGCACGGCCGCGGACACGGGGGAAATCGGCAAAGACAGCGCGATCTGCTGCGGCGAGATCCCATTGGGGTTGCGGTCGATCGCGTATGCGGGATCGCTCGGCCGCACCGGGAAATTCCCGGTCGTATGATTTATAGGCAGACCATTGCCGCGGATGCGCCGCTCGCCGTTCGCGGTGGTGAGGCTCAGCGTCGCATCAGGCCATGCGACCTCTCCCTGCACCACGACCTTGCTCGTCGCGTCCCACGTCGAGCCGTGGATCCAGTCGCCCGCATGCTGCGCACCGCCCCCGCGAAAGCGCGCCGTGCACGAGTAGACATACCCACGTTTTGGCTCCGAGCTCACCTTGCCATCACCCAGGGGAAGCGCGCGCGGATCGAGCACGTCGAGCCGACCCGGGTCGGCCCGGCCTTCGTTCGGGCAAGCCCAAGCGGCGGCGATCATGGCGAGCAAGCAGGCGAACGCGGGGCCGACATTGCATCGGCGGCGCTGGATGCGCAGGCCCGCGCGGCGTGTCAACGCTCGGGCTCGGACGTGGCGGGCGCCTGAAGCCGGTCGGTAACGCGCAGCTTGCGGACGACCAGCTCGTCGATCTCTACGCGGCGAAACCGCGCACGGCCGACCGAGAGTCGACCGATGGCGAGTGCGCCGATCGCCAGCGCCCCGACTGCGATGGCTCCTAACGCCAAGGCACCCAGGACTCGTGAACCGGCGGGAGCGGATCGAACTCGGCGATACCGCTCCGTGGCCGACTGTGCAGAGAACCCGCCAGAGGTCAAACCTTCGTCGACGGGAACATGGTCACGCCGCGGCATCGGAGGATCCCTCTGTGGCGTCTTGTCGCTCGCACTGCGGCCTCATGCAGGGCCGCCCTTCAGCCTCGCGCGAGCGGATTGGGGGTCGGCTCGCCGATCTTGGTGAGCGTGTTGCGGTCCGTGTGGTGAAAAGGCTCGGTCTTCCCGCGGATCATCAGGATCGTGTCCTCGTCGTAGGACCAAGTCCCGTCGGGGTTGATCGTCACCTTGATGCGATATTCCAACGTCTTGAAAGCGTACTCGAGGAACGGGTTCGAGCAGATGCCGTTCGTCTCCGCCCCGCGCGTGGCGACCAGCTCGAAGCTCGTCGCGTCCTCGGCAGCCTGCCCGAACGCCATCGCCACCTGGCCGCGTGGGATGGCGAGCGTCTGGATCAAGTTGCCGGTCGCCGGCTCCCACAGCCAGTAGCCGATCTGGTCGTGATAGGTCTCGACCTCTCCGGGCTTCACGATGTGCGTGTGGTAGCGCAGCCCATAGAAGAGCTGCGGCCCATTCGCCTGCGGGTCGATGGGTTGCAGCTCCATTCGCTCGACGAACGCCTGCTTCTTCGGGCCCTCGGGCTTCGGGTTGACGTCCAGGCCACGGGTTCCCTGCCAGATCCCGGCCATGCGGGTCAGCGGGCCGAGGTTGCGCAGGGTGTGAACGTCGAGATCGGCGGGCTCCGTGTAGATGTCGTCGGGATAGTCGCTCACTGGCTTTCCTGCTGGCTGCGAAGACTCGGATGCGATCACGGGGTGGCTTAGCCGCCCGGAGCGTCCCCCGCGCCACACAAGTACGCACCGCCGGCCCAGCGCGGCATCATGTGCGGCGCAAGGCGGTGTCGTGATTGATGGGATCGTCCTTCATCCCTCGCGTGCGCCGGGTGCCGGTGTCGCTCGGATCAGAAGATCCCCCACGCCGCTACGGCTTTGCCAGGATCAGCTCGCTGCAGACGCAATCGGCAGGATCCCACCCCGAGAAGGATTAGACGGTGGTCGTGCCGTCCGTGGGGGGCTGGGGCGGCTCCTCCTTGGGCTGCTGCTGCTGGGCTTCAACCTTGCGCTGCCGCTTTTCCTCCTTCTTCTGCTTCTTGGCGAGGTCTCTTTGGCGCTTGGCGAACGCATAATTGGGCTTGGCCATGGGCGGTCCTGTTCGGTGGGATTCGAGGTCGGGATGACGCGGAATTATAACGCCTTCCCCATGACGGCACGATCAGAGCAGGACCGAATAACCGCCGTCCACCGGGATCGCGGTGCCGGTGAGGAAATTCGACTCGGCGCTCGCCAGGAACACGGCGATCCCGGCAAAGTCGTCGATGTTGCCCCAGCGGCCCGCCGGTGTGCCGGCGAGCACGCGATCATTCAGACCTGCGAGCTGCTTGCGGGCCTCGCGCGTCAGATCGGTGTCCACCCAGCCGGGCAGCACCGCGTTGACCTGGATGTTGTCGCTGGCCCATGCGGTGGCGAGCGACTTCGTGAGCTGGACGATGCCCCCTTTGCTCGCACCGTATGCCGGAGCGAACGCTGCGCCGAAGATGGACAGCATCGAGCCGATGTTGATGACCTTGCCGCCGCCGGCGCGCTTGAGGTGCGGGTACGCGCTGCGCGAACACAGGAAGGCGCTGGTCAGGTTCGTGTCCATCACCTGGCGCCACTCGTCGACCTTCAGCTCGTGAGCGGGCTTGCGGATGTTGATGCCGGCGTTGTTCACCAGGATGTCGATGCGGCCACAGCGCTGCGCCGTCTCGGCGATCAGCGCGTCGACGGATCGCTCGTCGTTCACGTCGACGCCGACCGCGAGCGAGTCCGAACCGAGCGCCCGGAGCTCACGTACCGCAACGTTCGACTTGTCAGCGTTGCGCGCGGCAACGACGACGCGCGCGCCGGCGCCGGCCAGCCCGCGCGCCATGCCAAGACCGATGCCTCCGTTGCCTCCGGTGACGATGGCAACCTTTCCTTTCAAGTCGAACACATCTGCCTCCCCGACTGGACGACGGTCATGATGCGGAACGCCACGCGGCCATAGTGGCAAAGCGAGCCGCGAGCGTCAATGTCGCACAACCCCGCGATTCGATTCACAGAACGGATCCCAGCCGAAACGAGCGTCAGCGTGGGCGCGGACCGTATGCCTCTCTCGCCCAGTCCACGGTCGCCTGCGCTGCCGGCCCCACGTCCGTCGGAGCGACTCCGAACCGCTCGCGGAACCGGCGATCGTCCACGACGAAAGGCTCGTCCCACTGGTACAGCATCTCGCCCATCTCCCGCATCAAAGGCACGAACACGCCCATGACGCTCATGATCCAGCGCGGAACGGTAGCCACGCGGATCTCGCGCCCGAGCGCCTGCGCGAAGCGCCCGACCAGATCTCGCAGCGTCCCGACGGGCTGGCAGGGGAGCATCCACGCCCGCCCGAGCATATCCTCGGCCGAGCAGCCGAGCAGCGCGAGCCCGGCCGCGACATCGGGAATGTAGTGGTAGGTGTGCCGCGCATCGGGGCTAACCGGCGACCATACCGTGCTTCCCGCCAGCGCCGGCTTCCAGAAATAATCGCCAAGGTAGGTCAGGGAACCGCCCGGACCATAGAAGTCCGACGCCCGCCCGCAGACCGCGCGCACCTCGCCACGCCGGTGAGCATCGAACAGCCGTTCGGCCGCCCGTGCGCGGATCTCGCCTTTCTTGCTGCACGGGTTCATCGGCGTGTCCTCGTCCATGGGGCGCCCGCCAGTTCGCCCGAGCATGTAAAGGTTGTCGAGCACCACCAGACGGGCGCCGGCACGACTCGCAGCTGCGATCAGATTCGCCATGTAACGCGGTACGAGCATGGCCCAGACGGACGTGTCGTATGGCGGGTTCATGCAGTGATACACCGCCGCCGCCCCCGCGGCGGCCGTCTCACAGAAGGTAGCATCCGAGGCATCGCCGAGGAGGAGCTCGGCGCCTGGCGTTACCCGGGCGGCCGAGCGCTTGACGACGCGGACGCGCTTTCCGCTCTCCAGCAGGCGCGCCGCGAGCGGATTGCCTACCTGTCCAGCGCCGAAGATGACGTGCAGGTCCTTGTCCATGCTCACCCCTACCTGGGCCATGCCGTTGCGTCCGCTGCCGGGCGGGCAGCCAAGGCCTCTCGTCGAGCTGGTTCCCGCGTCGCTCGCCACCCAGCATCGGCCGGCACTGTGCGGCCGCGATGACCCAGCTTAGCCCAACTCGTCAAAACCCACCGGAAAGCCACTCTACGCGGGCAAACGCTGCTCTTGCTACTGCGGATCCGCGGTCAAGGCCCTGCGCGCACAGTCGGCTAGCGGCACCAAAATCAGGGCCCGCGGTCCAACCTGCCCAGACGCCGGGGGGCGCATGTGGTGCAGACGCACCCGCATAACCCTTGCTATCATCCGCTGGTGCCGCAGGCACGAGAAAGGTCCTGCGGCTTCTTTATTTGTTCCCGGGAAGCGATCGCGGCCGGCCGCCGGCCCCAGCACCCGGTGTAAGCCAGAAGACAGCTAAAGCGAAGGCCGCGGTAGCGCCCGCGGCCAGGTTGATCACCGCTAGAACGAAGCTCTCCGATGTGGATCGTCCAGCTGGCCCTGCGCCGGCCCTACACCTTCATCGTTCTCGCGCTGCTCATCTTCATCATCGGGCCCCTGATGATCCTGCGTACCCCGATCACACCGGGGACGCCCACGGACATCTTCCCCAACATCAACATCACGGTGGTGAGCGTCATCTGGCGCTACTCCGGCCTATCGACGGAGGAGATGGAGGGGCGCATCGTCTCTCAGTTCGAGCGCGCGCTCACCGTCACGGTCAACGACATCGAGCACATCGAGTCGCAGACCTACAACGGCACCGGCGTCATCAAGGTGTTCTTCCATCCGAGCGCCAACATCCAGACCAGCCTGGCGCAGGTCGTGGCGATCTCGCAAACGGTGCTGAACAACTTTCCACCGGGAGCCGTTCCGCCGCTGATCCTGCAGTACACCGCCTCGACCGTCCCCATCCTCCAGCTCGCGCTATCGAGCAAAAGCCTCGCCGAGCATGAGCTGAACGACCTCGCCAACAGCTTCATGCGGACGCAGCTCGCCACCGTGCAAGGCGCGGTGCTGCCGTTCCCTTACGGCGGGAAGGTGCGACAGGTGCTGGTGGACATCGACTCCCGCGCCCTGCAGGCCAAGGGGCTTTCCCCGCAAGACGTGGTCAATACGCTGAACCTGCAGAATCTGATCCTGCCCACCGGCACGGTCAAGATCGGCCCGCTCGAGTACGACGTTGCGCTCAACGGCAGCCCCAAGTCCATCCAAGAGATGAACGAGCTGCCGATCAAGACGGTGCAGGGAAGCACGATCTATCTGCGCGACGTCGCGCATGTGCGAGACGGCTTCGTGCCGCAGCAGAATGTCGTGCGGCACGACGGCCAGCGCGCCGTGCTGCTCACCATCCTCAAGTACGGCAACGCCTCCACACTCGACATCGTCGACCGCGTCAAGGCGGAGATCCCGCGCATGCAGGCGGCCTTGCCGCCGGCGCTCGAGCTGCAGACGGCGCTGGATCAGTCGCTGTTCGTGCGCGCGGCGGTGCACGGTGTGATGTACGAGGCGATCCTGGCGGGCTGTCTCACCGCGCTTATGATCCTGCTGTTCCTGGGAAGCTGGCGCAGCACGCTGATCATCGCCGTGTCCATCCCGCTCGCCATGCTCACCTCGATGAGCATCCTCTCGGCCCTGGGCGAGACGATCAACATCATGACGCTGGGCGGGCTCGCGCTGGCCGTCGGGATCCTGGTGGACGATGCCACCGTGGCGATCGAGAACATGAGCCAGCACCTGGAGCAAGGCAAGTCCCTGGAGCAGGCAATCCTCGACGGCGCGCAGCAGATCGCGATTCCGACGTTCGTCTCGACGCTGTGCATCTGCATCGTGTTCGTGCCGATGTTCCTGCTCACCGGCGTGGCGCGCTATCTCTTCGTGCCGATGGCAGAGGCGGTGGTGTTCGCGATGCTCGCGTCTTACTTCTTCTCGCGCACCTTGGTCCCGACGCTGGCCAAGTACCTGCTGCGCGCCGAGGACCACGGCGAGTCGAAGCGCAAGCCGAGCCGCTGGAATGTGCTCGGGCGCGTCCATCATGGCTTCGAGGCGGGGTTCGCACGCGTGCGAACGAGCTACCGCGGCCTGCTGGAGCGCGCAATGGCCACCCCGCTGGTCTTCATCGGACTGTTCCTGGCGGGCTGTGCAGCCTCCGTCGTGTTGCTCCCGTTCGTGGGCAGCGATTTCTTTCCATCGGTGGACGCGGGCCAGTTCAAACTGCACGTGCGCGCCAAGACGGGAACGCGCATCGAGGAGACCGCGCGCCTGTGCGACCTGGTGGAAGCCGACATCCGCAACGTGATCCCTCCGAGCGAGGTGGAGACGATCCTGGACAACATCGGGCTGCCCACCAGCGGCACGAACCTCTCCTACAACAACTCCGGGACGGCGGGCCCGGCGGACGCCGACATCATCGTGTCGCTCAAGTCCGGCCACCGGCCCACCGACGAGTACATCCGCATGCTGAGGCGGCAGCTTCCCGAGAGCTTTCCCGGAGTAGTGTTCTACTTCCTGCCCGCCGACATCGTGAGCCAGATCCTGAACTTCGGGCTGCCGGCGCCGATCGACATCCAGGTCGTCGGGCGCGACATCGAGGGCAACCGTAAGTACGCGCTGGCCCTGCTCGAAAAGCTCAAGCAGGTGACCGGAATCGCCGATCTGCGCATCCAGCAGCCCTTCGACCAGCCCAAGCTCGACCTTGCCGTGGACCGCACCAAGGCGCAGCAGATCGGGCTGTCGCAGAAGGACGTGGCGACGAACCTGCTGGTGGCGCTGAGCGGCAGCTTCCAGACCAGCCCGAGCTTCTACCTCAACTGGAAGAACGGGGTGAGCTACCAGGTCATCACGCAGGCGCCACAGTATCGGATCGACTCGCTGCAGACGCTGGCGAACATCCCCATCACCGGCACGGGTCGCGCGCAGCCGGAGATCCTCGGGAACGTGGCGAGCCTCACCCGCGGCGCGGAGCGGGCGGTGATCAGCCACTGGAACGTGCAGCCGGTGATCGACATCTACGGCGGCGTGCAACAGCGCGATCTGGGCGGCGTGGCGGACGACGTGACCGCCATCGTCGGCGAGAGCAAGAAGGATCTGCCCAAGGGCTCGCGGCTGATCCTGCGCGGCCAGATGGAGACGATGCACTCCTCGTTCACAGGCCTGCTGTTCGGACTGGTCTTCGCCATCGTGCTCGTCTACCTGCTGCTGGTGGTGAACTTCCAGTCCTGGCTCGATCCGTTCATCATCATCACGGCGCTGCCGGCGGCGCTAGCCGGCATCGTCTGGATGCTATTCGTCGCGCACACCCGGGTCAGTGTGCCCGCGTTGACGGGCGCCATCATGGCCATGGGCATCGCCACGGCCAACAGCATTCTGGTAGTGAGCTTCGCGCGCGAGCGGCTGCAGGGAGGCTGGGATGCGGTCGCCTCGGCGATCGACGCCGGGTTCACGCGCTTCCGGCCGGTGCTGATGACGGCGCTCGCGATGATCATCGGGATGGTGCCGATGTCGCTGGGCCTCGGCGAAGGCGGCGAACAGAACGCGCCATTGGGGCGTGCCGTGATCGGCGGCCTGTTGCTCGCGACCGTCGCCACGCTCTTCTTCGTGCCGGTAGTCTTCGCAACGATCCACGGCTGGCGCGCCGGCCGCCAGTCCGAGACACCGGTTGCGGTCTAGCCCGAAGCAGCGGATAGAAGAGTTTGGATCGGTCGAGAAAGGACACATGAACCCGCGGCGCTTCTCCTTGAATGGGTCCGTTGGCAGCCGGGGCATCCGGAAGCGCTGGATCGCGATCGCGATCCTCGTCGCGGTGTTCGGAGCCGCGCTCGTCTGGGGCATCCTCCCGCGCCTGGAGGCGACCGCCGCGCTCAGAAAGGAGACCAGGGAACTCAACATTCCGACCGTCTCCGTCATCCAACCAAAGGAGGGCGAAGCGGCGCAGGAGCTGGTGCTGCCGGGCAACGTGCAGGCCTTCATCGACACGCCGATCTACGCGCGGACCAACGGCTATCTGAAGCGTTGGTACGCGGACATCGGTACCCATGTCAAGGCAGGTCAACTGCTGGCGGAGATCGACACGCCGGAAATCGACGACCAACTGCAGCAGGCGCGCGCCGACCTGGCCATCGCCAAGGCGAACTACGATCTCGCGCAGACCACGGCGGAGCGCTGGCAGGGGCTGCTCAAGAGCAACTCGGTCTCGCGCCAGGAGACCGACGAGAAGCTGGGCGACATGCAGGCCAAGAAGGCGGCGCTGGAAGCCGCGAAGTTCAACGTCGCCCGTCTGGAGAAGCTACAGGCGTTCAAGCAGATCTACGCTCCATATGCCGGCGTGGTGACGGCGCGCAATACGGATGTGGGCGCGCTGATCGACGCGGGCGCGGCCCCGGCCAAGGAGCTGTTCCACATCGCATCCACCGACCGGATGCGCGTGTATGTAAACGTGCCGCAGATCTACTCGCAAGACGCCAGACCCGGGGTGCCCGCCGAGCTGACGCTGGCCGAGTTCCCGGACCGGCGCTTCAAGGGGACGCTGGTGCGGACCAGCCGCGCCATCGACGCCGCCTCTCGCACCCTGCTTACCGAGATCAATGTAGACAACCCGACCGGAGAGCTGTTGCCCGGCGCCTATGCGCAAGTGCATTTCAAGCTCAAGCTGGCCAACCGGGCACTGGTCGTTCCCGTGAACGCGCTGCTGTTTCGGCCCGAGGGCGTGATGGTCGCCGTAGTACAGCAGGACCAGCGTGTGGGGCTGGTCAAAGTCGTGCTAGGCCGCGACTTCGGCACCGAGATCGAAGTCGTCTCCGGGCTGAGCGGCGGCGAATCCATCGTCCTGAACCCGGCCGATTCGCTCACCGCCGGCACGCAGGTGCGCGTCGTCAAAAGCTCGACCGCATCCAAAGCGGGCAAATGAGCACGCGCTTCGCCCACGCGCCGGTGCGGGCAGGCCAGCCCTGCTGCGCTCGCCTTGCGACCTTGGTGTGCGCGTGCGCCGTGGCTCTGCTGTGCGCCTGTACAGTCGGCCCCGACTACGTCAAGCCCCCGGTGGCGATTCCGGCGGCATACAAGGAGGCCCAGGCGGACGGCAGCCGCTGGAAGCCGTCCATGCCGCAGGAGCGCGCGCCGCGCGGAAACTGGTGGGCCGTGTTCCAGGACGCCCGGCTCGATTCGCTGGAGCCGCAAGTCGAACTCTCCAATCAGACCATCGCAGCCGCGGAAGCGAACTACCGTCAGGCGCGGGCGCTGGTGCAGGCGACCCGCGCGGGCTATTTCCCGACCGTCACTGCCGGTGCGGCCGTCACGCGCTATCGGGAATCGGCGAACGTGCCGGGGCACACCACCGCCACGATCGGACCCAACAACGATTTCCTGCTTCCTGTGGAGGTGTCGTGGGAGGTGGACCTGTGGGGCAAGGTCCGCCGTTCGGTCGAGTCGAGCCAGGCGGCCGCCCAGGCCTCCGCGGCGGATCTGGAGACCGCGCGCCTCAGCGTCCAGGCGGAGCTGGCGTCGGACTACTTCCAGCTGCGCGGCGTGGATGCCCAGCGGCAGCTCCTGGAGCAGACGATCGTCGCATATCGCACCGCGCTCGAGTTGACGCGCAACCGCTTCGACGGCGGCATCTCATCCGAAGTGGACGTGGTGCTGGCCGAGACACAGCTCAGGACGGCCGAAGCGGAGGCCATCGATCTCGGGGTGCAGCGGGCGCAGCTCGAGCACGCGATCGCAACGCTGCTGGGCAAGCCGCCGGCCGAGGTCGCGCTTGCGGTCGCGCCGCTCGACGCAACACCACCGGGGATACCCTCCGGGGTCCCATCGGAGCTGCTCGAGCGCAGGCCCGACATCGCCTCGGCCGAACGGCAGATGGCGGCGGCGAATGCGCGCATCGGGGTCGCCATCTCGGCGTACTACCCGAGCCTCAGGCTCACGGCGCTGGGCGGGTTCGAGGCCTCGAGCGTGAGCCAATGGTTGGCCTGGCCCAGCCGGTTTTGGGCGGTCGGTCCCCAGATCTCACAGACCGTATTCGACGGCGGGCTGCGCGGTGCGGTGACCGACAACGCGCGGGCAGCGTATGACGGCACGATCGCCAACTACCGGCAAACGGTGTTGTCGGCGTTTCAGGACGTCGAAGACAATCTCGCTGCGCTGCGCATTCTTGCCGACGAGGCGGAGGTCGAGGCAGCCGCCGTCAGAGCCGCCCGGCGCTCGGTCACGCTGACGACCAACCGCTACGAAGCCGGTGCGGCCAATTACCTCGAGGTCGTCGTGGCGCAAGCCGCAGCCTTGAACAACGAGCGCACAGCGGTGGATATCGCGACGCGCCGAATGGCCGCCGGCGTGCGGCTGGTTAAGGCGCTGGGCGGCGGCTGGAGCGTCGCCGATCTTCCGACCACCGAAGAGGTCACCGCGCGAACCGGGACCGGGCAGTCCCACGCCGCGCAGTAGCAGGCGCTTGCTTCGTCTCTCAGCCCCGGGTGGGTGCTGCCGTTAGTGTTTGGCCTGCGCGGCGAGATAGCGGCGCCAACCGCCGAAGTGGGAGATGTCGTTCCCGTCGGCGACTGCCCAGCTCTCCGATAGGAAGCCCTGCACCCACTCGCCGTCCTCCAGCTCGATGCGGCCGATCCCGAGCGGGGACGCGATGCCGGCTACGAAGGAGCCGAACGCGCTCACCGGCATCTGCCAGACCTCCAGCTCGATGGACGCGCCACGGCCCAAACCGTCCCGCACCAGCCCCGGCTTGGGCGGCGTGGTATTCGGCAGCGCATACAGGCGATAACGCGCGGCGGTGCGCGCCGTGCGCTCCAGGCGCGCACCGCGCTGAACCAGCTCGTGGTTGAGTGGCAGCCCGTTCAGGTGTGCGCCCACCACCGCAACCTTGACCACGTCCTTGCCCGGCGGGATCGGCGACGGCGGCGGCAAGCTGTCCTCCAGGGCGCCCATCCGCAGGCCGGTGCGCTGATGGAAGCGCTGGGCGAGATCGGCGAGCATCAGGTCGCTGCCTGCCGGCCCGAGCAGCGTGATGCCGCAAGGCAGCCCGTCCTCGCGCAGAGCGGCCGGCACGGCGCAGCCGGCGAGGTCGAGCAGATTGACGTAGTTCGTGTACAGGCCGAGGCGGCGATTGGTCTGGTACGGCTCGGCGAGAACCGCCTCGATCGTGTACGCCGTGGGCGCGGTGGGCACTACGAGCACGTCGGCAGCATCCCATACGCGCCCCGCCTTTCGCCGCAGTTCGTGAATCCGCGTGATGGTCTGGAACAGATCGGTCGCCGAGTACTTCGCGGCGGCCCCGATGATCTGGCGCACGACCGGGTGGATGCGTTCCGCGTGCTCCTCGTAGAAGGGCCGGATGGCCGCCATGCGTTCGCCCACCCACGCGCCCTCGTAGAGATAGCTCGCGGCCTCGAGGAACGGCGAGAAATCGATCTTGGAGGCGCGCCCGCCGAGCGCTTCGAGCGTGCCCAGCGCTCGCTCGAAAGCGCTGCGCGCCTGTGCGTCGCCGTAGAACTCGAGCGAGTCGGGGACGGCGAAGCGGAACTTCTCGCCGCAGGTCGCGGGCCACAGCGTCTGCGGACGCGAATAAGGATCCTCCGCGTCGAACCCGGCGGTCACGTTCAGCACCGCAAGGGCGTCGGGCACGGTGAGAGCGAAGATCGACACGCAATCGAGAGACTGGCAGGCGGGTACGACGCCGCGTGCGCTGATCAGGCCGCGGGTCGGCTTCAGGCCGACGATGTTGTTCAGGCCGGCTGGCACCCGCCCCGACCCGGCGGTGTCCGTGCCCAGCGAGAAGCTCACCATGCCTCGGGCCACCGCCACCGCCGAGCCCGAACTGGAGCCGCCTGAGATGTATTCGGGCCGGAAGCTGTTGGGCACGGATCCGTACGGGGAGCGCGTGCCGACGAGCCCGGTGGCGAACTGGTCGAGATTCGTCTTGCCGACCAGGATCGCGCCCGCGACCTCGAGCTTCTCCACCGCGGCGGCGGAGCGCTCGGCTACGTAGGAAAACGCCGGACACGCGGCTGTGGTCGGCAAGCCCGCGACGTCGATGTTGTCCTTGACGGCATAGGGCACGCCGTACAGCGGGAGCCGGTCGAGCGTCTTTGCGTCGCCTCGCAGCTGCTCCTCGAGCTCCCTGGCACGCCAGATCAGCGCGTCCGCGCCGACGCGGTGGATCCATGCGGTGGCATACACCTCATCCTCGCCGCGAGCGAGCAGCGCTTCGACCACCGAAGACGGAGTGCGCTTGCCGCGGCGATAGTCCTCCAGCAGCGACGAAATCGTAATGGACACGGCTTTCCCCTCCGCTGCATCTTGTATACCATTCAGTATACTCAGTGGTCTCGCGGGCGCAAACTCGCTTTCGGAGCGGGCGCACGCACCGGACTCATCTGCAGCAGAGGAGCGACCATGGCACAGAAGACGATGGAGGCGGAGCCCTACGGGTTAGAGTTCGACCCGAAGACCACCGCCCTGCTCATCATCGACATGCAGCGCGATTTCGTCCTGCCCGGCGGATTCGGCGAGGCCCTGGGCAACGACGTGACGCCGCTGCAGGCGACGGTGGCGCCCACGAAGCGCGTGCTGGACACTGCGCGCAAGCTCGGGATGATGGTCATCCACACGCGCGAGGGGCACCGGCCGGACTTGAGCGACTGCCCGCCCACCAAGCTGGTGCGCGGCCGGGGCAAGACGCGCATCGGAGATCCCGGCCCCATGGGGCGCATCCTGGTGCGGGGCGAGGTGGGGCATGACATCGTGCCGGAGCTGTACCCGCAGTCGGGGGAGACCGTCGTCGACAAGCCAGGCAAGGGCGCGTTCTACGCCACCGATCTCGAGCTGATCCTGCGCAACCACGGCATCAAGACGCTGATCGTGTGCGGCGTCACCACCGAGGTCTGCGTGAACACGACGGTGCGCGAGGCAAACGACCGCGGCTTCGAGTGCGTCGTCCTATCGGACTGCGTGGGTTCATACTTTCCCGAATTTCAGAAGGCGGCCCTGGCGATGGTCAAGGCGCAAGGCGGCATCTTCGGTTGGGTGTCCGATTCCAAGCGCGCGTTGGCCGCGTTGACCGCCTAGGCTAGCGCCGCGTGGCGGCGCGCCCACGCGGCTGGCATAAGAACGCGCGCATTTGCGACGTGCCTTCGAGGCACGGCCGAGCGATCGTGCCGCCGGGATGACCGGTTGTAGAGCACGAGGCTGGCGGGCAGGACCTGGCATGACAACGAGATGGGCCGCCGACGCGGCGGCAACTTCGGCTTGGGCACCCGAGGCGAGTGTGCGTCCCGACGTGCCGACTGCGCGGCCGCTCCTGCGGGTCGGGGCGGAGCACGTCGGCTGTCGCGTGCAGCGAGCGGGAGGCCGAGGAACAATACACAGCGTCTTCCGGCAAGCCTGCAACATCGAAACCGCCGGCGGTGCGCTGGTCACCCTGCTCATTCCGGGCGCCGGAAACCTGCCCCACGGAATCCGTTGTAGTTCGGGCTCGCCCTCGAGCTTCGAGGCGTTGCTGCGTCCCGGGCAGGCGGTGCTCACAAGTGCGCGCGCGATCCAGGTTCCGGACGCCGCGCTGTCCATCGACCTCTCGGGCGCGCACTGCTGGTCGGGCGAGATCGGCCAGCACCGCATCGACACGCGCTCGACGCAAACCCGGCGTCGGCTGGCAGCAGTGCGCTCGATCTTGAAGGCGCGGGCGGATGATGGCTTCGCGCCGATCCTGCTGCACGGCGCAGCGAAGAGCGCCCCGCTCCGGGACGCGATGGCCAAGCGCCTGGCTGCCTGCCTGCCACGTCTTGCCATCGCCAGCGCGGCCGCCGATGCAGACGGCATGGCGCAGGCGCTGCAACCGCTGGTCGGCCTCGGTCCCGGCTTGACGCCTTCCGGGGATGATTTCATCGTTGGCTATCTCGCCGCCCTCTGGTGTCAGTCCGCGCACAATGCAGAGGTCGGAGCGTCGCTGGCCGCGCTCGCCCCGGCGTTGCAGGCGCTTACGCCGCGCACCAACTTGATCAGCCGGCAGTTCCTGGTGAACGCGGTCGAAGGCCAGTTCTCGGAGCGGCTGGTGGACGTCGTGTGCGCGCTTGCACGGCCGGAGCTGGATCTGAGCACGCGGACGGCGGACGCGCTGCGCACGGGGCACAGCTCCGGCGCCGACTCTTTGGTGGGACTGCTGTTCGGGCTGCTCCCGGAGTCGGTGCTGAGCTCGTCGGCAGACGCGCACGCGGAGCAAACGGAGGCCGCACAGTGAGCGCTACGCGCATCAAGATCGTGCCGAAGGAATACCGGGATTCGGTCTTCCTCATGCAGTTGTCCGCGGAAGTGGCCCGGCTGCCGGGCGTCGAGCAGGCCTCTGCGGTCATGGCCACCGAGAACAACCTCGCGTTGCTGGCCGAGGCGGGATTTTCGGTGGACACGACCGGCGCCGGTGCCACCGATCTGATGATCGTCATGCGCGGCGAGGAGCCTCAGCTGGACGGGGCGATCGAGGAAGCGCTGAAGCTGCTGACGCGCCAGCCTGAGAGCCGCGGCCCCGGTACGACACAGCCCGCGAAGCCGCGCACGATACAGATGGCGCTCGCCGCCGCGAAAAGCGCCAACCTGGCGCTCATCTCCACGCCGGGAGAATATGCGGCGGCGGAGGCACTGAAGGCACTGCGGCTGGGCCTCAACGTCATGCTCTTCAGCGACAACGTGTCCGAGGACGACGAGCTGCGGCTGAAGGAGTTTGCGCGTAGCCGCGATCTGATCGTCATGGGGCCCGACTGCGGCACCGCAATCGTGAACGGCGTTCCGCTGTCGTTCGCCAATGTGGTCAAACGCGGTCCGATCGGCGCGGTCGGCGCCTCCGGCACCGGACTGCAGCAGGTGACGGTGCTCGTGGATCGCCTCGGGCTCGGCATTTCCCAGGCGGTAGGGACCGGCGGGCGCGACCTGCATCGCAAGATCGGCGGCATCTCCATGCTGAAGGGATTGGCGGAGCTCGCCGCGGATGCCGGCACGCGGGTGATCGTGCTGATCTCCAAGCCGCCCGCGCCCGAGGTCGCGGAGCGCGTGCTGGCTGAGGCGGCCAAGGCAGGCAAGCCCGTGGTCGTCAACTTCCTCGGTGCCGATCCCGCGAGCCTCACGCGCGGCAGCATCCACGGAGCGAGAACGCTCGAGGACGCGGCCCGCGCCGCAGTGGCCATCGCGAGGGGCCAGACACCGCGTCAAGACTACGGCGAGGTCCCGGCCCCGCCGGCGAACTTGCCGCCGCTCGGCCCGTCGCAGCGCTACATCCGCGCTCTATACAGCGGCGGGACGTTCTGCTACGAGGCGAGCCTGCTGCTCGACGAGCGCCTGGGTGAGGTGTACTCGAACACGCCTGCACGGCCGGAGAACGAGCTCACCGATTTGTGGCACAGCCATCATCACACGCTGATCGACCTGGGCGACGACGTGTTCACGCGCGGCCGGCCGCACCCGATGATCGACTACCGCCTGCGCACGGAGCGGATCGCCAAGGAGGCGGAGGATCCAGAGACGGCCGTCATCCTGCTCGACGTGGTGCTGGGCTATGGCAGTCATCCCGACCCCGCGAGCGAGCTGGTACCGGCGCTGCGCCGTGCAAGCGAAATCGCGGCCCGGCAGGGAAGGGATCTCGTCTTCGTGGGCCATGTATGCGGTACGGAGCGCGACCCGCAGGGCCTGGCGCGGCAGGCTCGCGCGTTGGGCGACGCCGGCATGATGCTGGCGGAGAGCAATGCGCAGGCAGTGCGACTCGCAGCTTCGATCGTCTCCGGGCGATCGGCGCCCCGCCATGGCCGCTGACACTACGATCCGCGAGGCAGACACCCGATGAGCAAGCTGTTCGAAGAGGGCGAAGCGATCATCAACGTGGGGCTCACGTCCTTTGCCGAGTCCATCGCGCAAGCCGGTGGCGAGGCGGTGCAGGTCGACTGGACACCGCCCGCAGGCGGTGACCGCGCCGTGGGATGGAGCCTGGCTCAACTCATCAATGAGCCGCTGGTAGAAGCCGCCAACGAGAAGGCATACGCCCGTTATCTCTCGGCGCAGCCCGTGCTGCGCGGCGTGGGACCCGCGCGCCAACATATCCGGGGCATGCGCGACCGGCTCATCTTGCACGCAGGCCCGCCGATCGCGTGGGAAGAGATGTGCGGCCCGATGCGCGGCGCGGTGGTGGGCGCCATCCTGTACGAAGGTTGGGCCGACGACCCCGAAGCTGCACGGCGGTTGGCAGACAGCGGGAGCATCGGCTTCGAGCCGGCTCACGACCACGCGGCGGTCGGACCCATGGCCGGAATCATCAGTCCGTCGATGCCGGTGTGGATCGTGGAGAACACGGCAAGCGGCAACCGCGCGTTCTCCAACCTGAACGAGGGCCTCGGGAAGGCGCTGCGCTTCGGCGCCAACTCCAAGGAGGTGATCCGGCGCCTGCGCTGGATGGCGGAAGTGGCGATGCCGGCGCTCAGCGCGGCGCTGGCGACGCTGGGCTCTCTCGAGCTGAAGCCGCTCATCGCTCAGGCACTGCAGATGGGCGACGAAGTCCACAACCGCAACGCCGCCGCCTCGTCGCTGTTCCTGAAGAAGCTGGTGCCCGCGGCGCTGTACTCCGACTTCGACCACAAAGCGATGGCCGAGACCATCGCCTTCATCGCCGGAAACGACCATTTCTTCCTCAACCTGTCGATGGCGGCATGCAAGGTCATGCTGGATGCGGCGCATGGCGTGCCCGGCAGCAGCCTGGTCACGGCGATGTCGCGCAACGGTGTGCGCTTCGGTGTCCGGTTGTCGGGCACGGCCGAGCGTTGGTTCCAGGCGCCGGCGCCGAGCGTGCACGGGCTGTACTTCCCGAGCTACGGTCCGGAGCACGCCGCGCCCGACATGGGCGACAGTTCCATCACCGAGACCGCGGGACTGGGCGGCTTCGCCATGGCCACCGCACCGGCCATCGTGCAGTTCGTCGGCGGCACGCCCGAGGATGCGATCGCCAACACGCGCGAGATGACCAACATCACGCTGGGGCGCAACAGCGGGTTCACGCTGCCGGCCATGAACTTCACCGGCACGCCTGCGGGCATCGACGCGCGCAAGGTGCTCGACACCAACATCACGCCGATCATCAACACCGGCATCGCGCACCGCGAGCCGGGCGTGGGCCAGATCGGCGCGGGGATCACGCGCGCGCCGATGGAATGCTTCGCCCAGGCGGTCGTCGCGCTCGAGGAAACGATCCGCGGCAAGTAGCCGCAGGGGCAGAGCCATGGCGCACGCAACAGCCATTGTCGCCGTCGGCGGCAACTCACTGATCGTCGACGAGCAGCATCAGTCGATCCCCGACCAGTTCAATGCCGCGGCCGCGACCTCACACTATGTCGCCGACATGGTGGAGGCGGGCTGGACGGTGGTGCTCACGCATGGCAACGGCCCGCAAGTCGGGTTCATCCTGCGCCGCTCCGGGATCGCCAAGGGCGTGGTGCCCGAGGTCCCGATCGATTACGCCGATGCCGACACACAGGGCGCGATCGGCTACATGTTCCAGCGCTCGCTGTACAACGAGTTCCGGCGCCGCGGCCTCAAGCGCAAGGTGATCGCACTGGTGACGCAGGTGTTGGTCGACCCTCGGGATCCGGCCTTCCAGGACCCGACCAAGCCCATCGGCGCCTACATGGATCACAGCGTTGCCGAGTCGCTCGCGACCGACTTCGGCTGGACCGTGAAGGAGGACGCCGGACGCGGCTGGCGCCGCGTCGTCGCTTCTCCGCTCCCGCGCCGGATCATCGAGCTGGATCTGATCAAGTCGCTGATCGAGCAGGGCCACATCGTGATCGCCTGCGGCGGCGGCGGCATCCCGGTGCTCGAGGACGAGCGCGGCGAGCTGCAAGGCCTGGAGGCGGTGATCGACAAGGACCTCGCTTCGAGCTTGCTGGCGCGCGACCTGCAGGCCGAGCTGTTCGTGATCTCCACTGCGGTGGAGAAAGTAGCGATCCACTTCAACCAGCCGAACGAGCGTTGGCTGGATCGCATCACCCTGGCGGAGCTGCGCGGCTACATCGCAGAAGGCCATTTCGCCAAGGGCAGCATGGGGCCGAAGATCGAAGCGGTGGTCTCGTTCCTCGAGGGCGCGCCGCGCGGGCGCGCGATCATCACCAACCCGCCCAACCTCGGCCGCGCCCTCACCGGCGCGGCCGGGACCCACATCGTGGCAGGCGGCTGAACGCAGGCCGCCCGGCACCCTGCGTCTAACCAGATGCCGAAGGCGCTGTCTGCCGCGACGCGAGCAGACAGACGACGCCGAAAAGGGCGTAGCCCAACGCTACAAGCGGCGATACGACCCACCCGAGATGCTCGCCATGGATCAGTCCAATGAACGACAGCACGGCGCCGATGAACGCCGTGACTGCCGCTTGCGTGAGCTTGCGGTCGATGATGAAGGCCGCGAGCGCGCCCAGCACCATGCCCGCGAGCACCGACCCGCCGCCCAGAAGCGTCATGCCTTGGTACACCACGCCGACTTGCGCCAGAGCCGCGATGCCGACCTTGTCCGCACTGCTGCCGGCCACCTGCAGCGTGCTGTCGATGCTGATCTTGGCCCACTCGGCGACATTCGGGATGATGGCCAGCACCACCGCGGGCGCATGATTGGAGGGGCTGGCCTGGAACGCCTGCGCACCGATCACCAGCCCGATGTAGAGCAGGATCGGCAGGATCGCAACCAGCGGAATCAGATTCAGCAGCAACGCGGTGAGCCCGAGAAAGCACACCAGCGCGATGCACACACCGGTTGCCAGAGAATAGCCGATGCGGCCGCCCACCGACTTCCAGCCTGGATGCCCGATGTACACCGCCGGTGGGAACGGACTGCCCAGGAGCGAGCCCACGATGGCTCCCACCCCGTCGGCCAGCAGGATCTTGCGCAGGTTGTAGTTGTCGCCGGCGGCTGAGGCGCTCTCCACGTTGTTCATCGCCTCGGTGAAGTTGTAGATCCCCAGCGGAATGGCGGTGGCGAGCAGCGGGCCGATGCTTCCCAGGCCGGTGAACACATCCGCCGAGAACCACGGCAGGTGCACGCCGAAGCTCTTGAACGCTTCGCTCACGCCGGCGCCTTTCATGTAGTCGCTCCAGCCGAACGCCGCGGCTGCCCAGCCGATCACCGCACCGACGATGACCGCTGCGAGACCGCCGGGAATCCCACCGGGGAGGCGGATGTTCGCGGTCCACGCGATGAGCACGATTGCGAAGCACGCGAACGCGATCCAGGGCACTTCCCACATCTGAAACGCGGGGCGCATCGAGATGAACGCGATCGAGATCCCGGCCAGGGTGCCCAGCATGGCGGCGCGCGGCGTCACCTTGCGGATCCATGGGCCGACGAACGCGCCGAGCAGGACGATGACGCCGATGATGAAGCACCACGCCAACCCCGCCTGCCACGCCAGCATCGGGTTCTTGGTCTGCAGGTAAGTGGGCAGCATGATGACCAGCACCACGATGAACATGTGCGGCACGCTCGGCCCGTAGGGCATCGCGGTCACATCCGTGCGGCCTTCCTTCTTCGCAAGCTGCCACGCCAGGTAGGCGTAGAAGAGATTGCCCAGCGGCAGTGCGATGCCCATCGCCGGCAGCACGCGCCCGAATACGGTGTCGGCGGGAAGCTGAACCACGTACAGGCACAGCGTGGTCAGCACGATGACGTTGAGCAGAACGTTGGTGAACAGGCCGAAGAAGCCGTTCCAGTCCCCCGGCACCCACCAGCGGGGCACTACACCAGAACCTGCGGTGCTCATGAGTGTGTCTCCTCCCGTGTGTTGTCTACTTCTTTTTCCGGGGGGTCTTACGTCGGCACGGCTCCGGGTTGCGCTGTTCTTGGCGCAACGCGCGCCGCCTCCCGGTGCCGTGTGCCCGGACCCCGACGGGCAAGGCGATTAGCATGCACTGGCGGCTGCCTGTAGTCCAGGTCGGCCGACGAGAACGGGCGGCACCCGCGTTCCCGCCCTCTCCCCTGCGGCCGGGGAGAGGGATGTGGTCACCGCTGACTGGTCAGCGCCTATGCCGCTTCTTTCACCGAGGGCAGCCCGGCGAGCGCCATCGCCAGCTCCTGCTCATCGTAGTGCTGGTCGACGAGCTTGCCGGCGAAGTAATCCATGTACGCCTGCATGTCGAAGTGGCCGTGGCCGCACAGGTTGAACAGGATGGCGCGCGAGACGCCCTCCTCTTTGCAGCGGAGCGCTTCGTCCATCGCGCCTTTGATCGCGTGATTCGCCTCCGGCGCAGGGACGATCCCCTCGGCGCGCGCGAAGAAGACTCCGGCGTCGAAGCAAGCGGTCTGGTGATAAGCGCACGCTTCGATCAGCCCGAGCTGTTTCGCGTGCGACACGAGCGGCGCCATGCCATGGTAGCGCAGCCCGCCGGCATGGAATCCCGGCGGCATGAACGTCGAGCCCAACGTGTGCATCTTCACCAGCGGCGTGAGATGTCCGGTGTCGCCGAAGTCGTACGCGTACTTGCCGCGGGTGAGACTAGGACAGGCGGCCGGTTCCACCGCGATGACCCGCACCTTCTTGCCGCCGCGCAACTGGGCGCCGATGAAGGGGAAAGCGATGCCGGAGAAGTTGGAGCCACCGCCGGTGCAGCCAACCACGATGTCGGGGTAGTCGTTGGCCATCTCGAGTTGTTTGATCGCCTCCTGGCCGATCACGGTCTGGTGCAGCAGCACGTGGTTGAGCACAGAGCCCAGTGCGTACTTGGTGTCGTCGTTCTTGGCGGCGACCTCGACGGCTTCGGAGATGGCGATGCCGAGGCTGCCGTTGCTCTCCGGCGTGGCGGCGAGGATCTTGCGGCCCACTTCGGTCTCCATCGACGGGCTCGCGATGCAGCGCGCGCCGTAGGTCTCCATCAGTGCGCGGCGGTACGGCTTCTGGTTGTATGACACCTTGACCATGAAGACCTGGACTTCGATACCGAACAGCGCGCCCGCGAAAGAGAGCGCTGAACCCCATTGCCCGGCGCCGGTCTCGGTGCTGATCTTGCGTATTCCCGCGTCGCGGTTATAGAAGGCCTGCGCCACGGCCGTGTTGGGTTTGTGGCTTCCGGCCGGACTCACGCCCTCGTACTTGTAGTAGATGCGGGCCGGAGTCTGCAGCGCCTTCTCCAAGCGCCGCGCACGATACAGCGGTGTGGGACGCCATTGCTTGTACACGTCGCGCACCGGTCCAGGGATCTCGATCTCGCGCTCGGTGCTCACCTCCTGCATGATCAGAGACATCGGGAACAGCGGCGCCAGATCGTCCGGGCCGAGCGGCTGCAGCGTGCCCGGATGCAGCACTGGCGGCGGCGGCTTGGGCAGATCCGCCATCAGGTTGTACCAGTACTTGGGAATCTGGGTCTCGTCGAGGACGTATTTGATGCTGTCGGTCATGGATGTCTCCTCATTGTTGTAATCGCGGTGGCCTGCGCCCCCGACGGTCCTGCTTGTGTGCGCGCCGCCAAGGCGACGAACGGCGCCCTGCGCGGGGAATGGTCATTATAGGCAATCAAAGCTTGCTAGGGCGAAGACGGTGCTTAGCGCGCCAAAGCCGCGGCGCGCCCGCCGCGGCGCTCACCGCGCAACCAGCCCTGGAAGCGTTCGAGATAGATGTAGATCACGGGCGTGATGTAGAGCGTGAGGATCTGCGACACCACGAGGCCTCCCACCACCGCCAGGCCGAGCGGGCGCCGCGCCTCCGAGCCAGCGCCGAAGCCGAGCGCGATGGGCAGCGTGCCCATTAGTGCGGCCATCGTGGTCATCATGATGGGCCGGAAGCGGATCAGCGCCGCCTCGTAGATCGCCTCCGTGGGCGTCTTGCGCTCGCTGCGCTGCGCCTCGATCGCGAAGTCGATCATCATGATCGCATTCTTCTTGACGATCCCGATCAGCATGATCAGGCCGACGAAGCCATACATATCTAGCTCGTATCCGAACAGCTTGAGCGTCACCAGCGCGCCGAAGCCTGCGGTGGGCAACCCGGAGAGGATGGTGACGGGGTGGATGAAGCTCTCGTAGAGGATGCCCAGGATCAGGTAGATCACGAACACCGCCATCAGCAACAGCATGCCCATGTTCGACAGCGAGGATTGGAAGGCCTGCGCCGTGCCCTGAAAGCTGGTGTTCAGGGTGGCAGGCAGGCGCAGCTCCTCGATGACCTTGTTCACCTGCGCCACCGCCTGGCTGAGCGCGACCCCCGGCTTCAGATTGAAAGAGATGTTCACCGCGGGGAGCTGACCGAGGTGGGTGATCATCAGCGGGCCCACGGAGCTCGTGATCCTCGCCACAGACCCCAGCGGCACGAGCGTGCCGCTCGAGCTGCGGATATAAAGCATGGACAGGGCGGAGGGATCGAGCTGGTACTGAGGCTCGAGCTCGAGGATCACCCAGTACTCGTTGGTTGGGGTATAGATCGTGGAGACCTGGCGTGATCCGAAGGCGTCGTACAGGGCTCCCTCCACCTGCTGCGCGGTGACGCCCAGCGCGGAGGCCTTCTCCCGGTCGATCTCCACGTTGACCTGCGGATTGCGGATCTGCAGATCGGTATTCACGTCCTGAAAGCCGGGGATCGCGCGGATTCTCTCCTCCATGATCGGCGCCCAGTGGTACAACTCGTCGAGATCGGCGTCCATCATGGTGAACTGGAACTGGCTCTTCGTGATCACGCCGCCGAGCCGGATGGTGGGCAGGTTCTGCAGGTAGACCTTCACGCCCGGCAGCACGGCGAGCTTGGGCCGCAGCTCCTGGATCACCTGGTCGGCGTGCGGGCGCTGGCTTCGCGGCTTGAGCCGGATGAACACGCGGCCGACGTTCATCTGCTGGCTGGAGCCGCCCACACCGATGAAAGACATGGTCGCGTCCACATACGGGTCGGCCCCGATGATCTTCGCCACGTCCTGCGCGGTGCGGTACATGGAGTCGAAAGACACGTCCTGCGCGGTTTCCGTGAAGCCGAACAACGAGCCCACGTCCTCGCTCGGCAGAAAGCCCTTGGGCATGGAGACGAACAGGTAACCGGTCGCCGCCGTGACGATCGCGAAGACCGCCATCGTCGAGCCGGGAAACGCCAGCGTGAGCTTGAGCGTGCGATCGTATGCGTCGCGCATCGCGTCGAAAGCCGCTTCCGCCGCGCGGTACAGGCGCCCGTGGCGCTCGCCGCGCTCGGATCGCAGCCAGCGGCTGCACAGCATGGGGGTCAAGCTCAGGCTCACGAAGCCCGACACCAGGATCGCGGAGATGATGGTGACGGCGAACTCGTGCAGCAGCCGGCCCAACACCCCTCCCATGAAGAGCACGGGGATGAACACCGCGGCCAACGACAAGGTCATCGACAGGATGGTGAACGCGACCTGCCGAGAGCCTTCCAGGGTGGCCTGCATGGGGCTTGCGCCCAGTTCCAGATGGCGTGCGATGTTCTCCAGCATGACGATGGCGTCGTCGACGACGAACCCCACGCACAGGGTGAGCGCCAGCAGCGAGAGGTTGTCGAGGCTGTATCCGGCGAGATACATCACCGAGAAGGTGCCGATGATCGACATCGGCAGCGCCGCGGCCGGAATGATCGTGGCGGAGAGGTTGCGCAGGAACAGAAAGATGATCATCACCACGAGCGCCAGCGCGAGCAGCAGCGAGAATTCCACGTCGCGCACCGAGTCACGGATGGATTCGGAGCGGTCGTACAGGATGTCGATATTGATGCCCGCGGGAACCTGGGCCCGGAACTGGGGCAGCAGCCGCTTGATCGCGTCGACCACCTCGACGGTGTTGGTGCCGGGCTGGCGCTGGATCGCGAGCAAGATCGAGCGCTTGTCGTTGTACCAGGCCGCCACCTTGTCGGTCTGCACGCTGTCGATCGCCCGTCCCACGTCCTTGACCCGCACTGCTGCACCGTTGCGGTACGCGATGATGGCGTCCTGGAACGCCGCGGCGTTCATGAGCTGCCCGCTCGCCATCACGGACACGGCGCGGTTCGGGCCCCACAGGATCCCCGTGGGCAGGTTCACGTTGTGCTGCGAGAGCGCCTGCTCCACCTCGTCGATGCCGATGCTGCGCGCCGCCAGCGCCTTAGGATCGACCTGCACGTGCACGGCATACTTCTGCGCACCGTATACGATCACCTGGGCCACGCCGTCCACCGTCGAGATGCGCTGCGCCATGAGCGTCTCGGCATACTCGTCTACCGTGGACAGGGGCAGCGTGTCGGACGTGAGCGCCAGGTAGAAGATGGGCTGGTCGGCCGGGTTCACCTTCTTGAACGCCGGCGGCGCCGGCAGCGGCGGCATCTGCGGCAGCGCCTGAGTGATCGCCGTCTGCACGTCTTGGGCGGCGGCGTCCAGGCTGCGGTCGAGGACGAACTGCAGCGTGATCTGCGTGTTGCCCTGCGTGCTGGACGATGTCATCTGGTCCAGCCCCGCGATGGTGGAGAACTGCTTCTCGAGCGGTGTGGCGACCGCGGCAGCCATGGTTTCCGGGTTGGCGCCCGGAAGCTGGACGGTGACCTGCAAGGTGGGAAAGTCGACGTTCGGGAGCTGAGCCACGGGCAGTTGCCGATAGGCGATGATCCCGAAGGTCAGGATCCCGATCATGACCAGCAGCGTCATGACCGGGCGGCGGACGAAGATCTCGGACAGGTTCATTGCGACGGCGCCCCGCGCGGCCCGGTCAGCCAGCGCCGGGCGCCACTTTGGCGCCCGGCACCACACGCAGTTGCCCGCTGGTCACGACGGTCTCGCCCGGCTCCAGTCCCTTGGCCACGACCGTGTAGCTGCCCTCATTGCGGTCCACGACGATCTTGCGCACTTCGGCGGTCATGTCCGGCTTGACCACGAACACATACTGCCCGCTGGGCCCATTCTGGACCGCATCGGGCGGGATCACCACCGCATCGGGCTGCTCGCGCAGCGTGAGCGTCACCGAGACGAACTGCCCCGGCCAGAGCTGCCGGTCGCGGTTCGCGAACGTCGCGCGCAGCTTGATCGTCCCGGTCTGCATGTCCACGGCGTTGTCGATGAACGTGAGCTTGCCTGTGGGGCCCGGCCCGGTGGCCCCCTGCGGCGTGGCGCGAACCTCGAGATTGCCGCCGAGGCCGTAGCTGCGCAGCTGAGGCAGGTACTGCTCAGGGACCGAGAACGTCACATAGATCGGCTCCAGGCGATTGATCACCACCATCGAGATCGTATCGTTGGCTTTGACCGTGTTGCCGACCTGCAGCGTGACTCTTCCCGCACGCCCATCGAAGGGCGCGGAGATCTTGGTGTAGCTCAGCTGCACCCGTGCGCTCTCGACCGCGGCACGGTCCGCGACCACGGTGGCGGCGGCGGCTTCCTTGTTGGCCTTGGCTTGCGTATAGGCCTCCTCGGAGATGAACTTCTTGCTCAACAGATCCGCGTACCGCCGCTCGGTGGATTCCGCGTTGCTGAGCAGCGCTTCGTCTTTGGTCTGAGTGGCTTCGAGCTGCTTGAGCTGGGCCTCGAGAAAGCGCGGGTCCAGCTCGAACAGGAGCTGGCCTTTGGTGACATTCTGGCCGTCGCGCACGGCCACCGAGACGATCTCGCCGTCGATCCGGGACTTGACCGCCACGGTGTCGATCGCCTCGACGTTGCCGATGGCGCGCACGGTCAAAGGGACCGTCTTGCGCTCCACCTTGGCCACCACAACCGGTGCCGGGGGCGGTGCGCTCTTCTTGTTGGCGCTTGGACCCTCCTCGTGGGTGCAAGCAAGCAGCGACGCGGCGAGCAGGCACAAACTCACCAAACGAGGGAGAGCCACGCGGCGACCGGATCGGGCGGTCGCCATTCGTGCCGCTGAGTGCAAGACCCCGCTACGGTGACCCGACTGGTTCTGCGCAGACATATCGAACCGATAGAACGCGGCGGCGCGCGCTCGTCCCAGGGTTCCGGCGCGGCGGAACGTCTCGCCTCGCGAGCGCCTGGAGGATTCTACCGCCGGACCTGGAGCACCAGTTACGGGATGAGCCGTTCCAGGGCGAACAACTGCTCCGCCCGCTCGCGCTCCCGGATCAGGTGCGTGCGGCCGCCGTCCACCATCACCTCCGCGGCGCGCGGACGAGTATTGAGGTTGGAGCTGTAGCTCATTCCATATGCGCCCGCCGACAACACGGCGAGCAGATCGCCCTCCTCGATGGCGAGCTGCCGGTCGTGCCCGAGGAAGTCTGCGCTCTCGCACACCGGCCCGACGACTTCGTAGGACAGCGCGGGGGTACTACGCAGCGTCACCGGCTCGATCCGGTGGTAGGCACCATACAGCGCAGGGCGGACCAGATCGTTCATCGCAGCGTCGACGACGGCGAAGTTGCGCTCCGGTCCGTGCTTGAGGTATTGCACGCGGGTGATCAGTACGCCGGCATTGCCCACGAGCGCGCGCCCGTTCTCGACGATCAGACGCTGCGGCCGCGCCCCGAGCAGCTCGACCAGCGTCCGGACATACACGGCGGGCTCGGGCGGGGACTCGTCACGGTAACGTATCCCCAGTCCTCCCCCGACGTCGAGGTGCGCCAGATGGATTCCGGCGCGCTCCAGCTCGTCGATCAGGCCCAGGACTTTTTGGAGCGCTTCCACGAACGGCGCCATGTCCGTGATCTGCGAACCGATGTGGTAGTCGATGCCGGCCACTCGCACACCTGGCAACCGCGCGGCCTCGCGGTACAGGCGGAGCGCGTCGTCGAACGGGATGCCGAACTTGTTCTGCTTCAGCCCGGTCGAGATGTACGGGTGAGTCTTCGGATCCACGTCGGGGTTGACACGCAGGCTCACGGGTGCCGTCTTGCCTGCGTCGATCGCGATGCGGCTGATGCGCGCAAGCTCGCTCTGCGACTCCACGTTAAAGCAGAGGATTCCGGCCTCGAGCGCTTGGCGGATCTCACCGGCCGTCTTCCCTACGCCGGAGAACACCACCTTGCCGGGATCGCCGCCGGCGGCTATCACCCGCGCCAGCTCCCCGCCGGAGACGATGTCGAACCCGCTTCCCAGACGCGAGAACTCGTTCAGGACGGCGAGATTGGAGCTCGCCTTGACCCCGTAGCAGATCAGATGAGGCCGGGCGCCGAAGGCGCCATCGAACGCGTGGAAGCAGGACGCGAGTTCGGCGCGCGAGTACACATAGCATGGGGTGCCGAACTGCTCCGCCACGCGGGCGAGCCCGACGTCCTCGAGATAGAGCTCTCCATCGCGGGACGCGAGCGCGCGCGACGGAAAACGCTCCAAGGGACTAACCTGCGAAAGGGTCACGGCTGCTCCACCGACGCTTGAACCGCGCAGCGCCGGCGATTATTGCTTTGGCTGCGCCTCGGTCGGCGCGGGCTGCGGCGCACTCTGCGGCCGCTGCTGCGCCTGTTGCTGCGCTTGCTCCTGTTCTTTCTCGCGCTGGGTCCGTTCCTGCAACCGCTTCTCCCGCTCGGCCATCTCGCGCTGCTGCTGCGGCGTGGGGATATACAGAGGTCCCTTGATACCGCAGCCTCCCAAGCCGATCAGCGCGAGCAGCAAGACGGCGGCGCGCATGCGGGCACGCAGGGGAAAAAGTCTAGCATAGCGCTCCGCGCGCAACCGGCGATGGAACCAAAGCGAAGAACACAAACGCGAGACGATGGGCTGGCACCACACCGATCCAGCCTCGTGGGACGGCTTACAACGCCATATAGTGCTGGCCCATGGCATTCAGCTCTGCCCTCGCCGTTGCGTATTCCGGACACAGGCGCCCCACGATGCGCCAGAAGCGGATCGAATGGTTCATCTCTTTGAGATGCGCCAGCTCATGGGCGACGACGTAGTCGACCACATCGGGGGCTGCCTGCATCAGTCGCCAGTTGAGCCGGACGCGCCGGCTCGCGCTGCAGCTGCCCCAGCGAGTCTGCGCATCGGAGAGAAAGACTCGCGGCGGCTCGATGCCGAGCTGGCGGCTGTAGTGCTCCACCCGGCGCTCGAAGTGGGTCTGAGCGTGGCGGCGGTACCACTTGACGACCGCCGCCCGGACCGTCTCGCGCTGGTGCGGAGCGGGCATGGACAGCGCCAACCGGTTGTCGTCGGCAAGCGCAACCAGCATGATGGGCGCGTCCTCCAAGTGCAGCTGCAGCTGCCGTCCCAAGAAGTCGATCAGCTCGCCCGCTTGCCACGATCGCTGCCTGGGCCTGTGCGCTTCCCAGGCATCCAGCTTGCGCATGATCCAGGAAGCGGAGTCCTGCAGAAAGCGCGCGATGTAGCGCTCGGAAGTGCGCCAGGGGACGCTCACCGTGAGGCCACGCTCGTCGACGCTGAGCACAGCGCGGCGCCGGTTGGCGCTACGCTTGAGCTGGAAGTCGATCTCCCGCTCGCCCAGCCGCACGCGGCGGGCCTCATTGATCACCGCCGGCTCGCCGAACAGCCCTAGCTGCTGCGCGGGTCGGGCAGCCGAGCCACTTCGCTTTCGATCCAGTCCTGTGCTCTCCTGTTCAGTTCCTCGGGCTTGCTGCCCGCGGGGTCGATGGGCTCGCCGATGCTGACCGTGACGCGCCCGGGACGCTTCAGGAAGGCGTTCTTGCCCCATAGCAATCCCGCGTTGTGCGCGATCGGGACCACGGGCACGCCGGTTTGCACTGCAAGCCACGCTCCTCCCACATGGTACCTGCCGCGCTCGCCGGGCCGCAGGCGTGTGCCCTCGGGAAAGATGATAATCCAGAAGCCTTTGCGCAAACGGTCGCCGCCCTGCTCCAGGGTCTGTTTGAGCGCCTGAATGCCGGCGCTTCGATCGATGGCGATCGGGCTCATCATGGCGAGCCCCCACCCGAAGAAGGGCACCCGCAGCAGCGACTTGCGCAGGACCCACACCTGCGGCGGCAGAAACACCTGGAATGCGAGCGTCTCCCATGCCGATTGGTGCTTGGCGAGCGCGATGCTGGGCCGGTCCGGCAAGCGCTCCAGGCCCCACACCTGGTAGCGCACCCCGCAGATCGCGCTCGCGAGCCAGACCACCGCACGCGACCAGAGCGTGATCACGCGATAGCGCGTCATCGGCGGGAACGGAAAGGTAAGCAGCGAAACGAAGGACCAGACGACGGTCAGCAAAACCTGCAGCAGGCAGAAGAGCGCAGAGCGCAAGACCAGTACGATCCCGCTCATGCAATCATGGCTCTCACCGCCGCGGCGAGGTCGTCATAGACTTGCGTGTCGTCGGGCAGGCCTCCGGCTGCCTTCGTCTTGGCCCCCTTGCCGGTCAGCACCAGGACGGGCTGCGCACCGGCCGCGGCGGAAGCTTGCATGTCTCGCAGCGAATCGCCGATGCTCGGAATTCCGGCGAGGCTGGTATTGAAGCGCCGTGCGATATCGTCGAACATACCGGGCTTGGGCTTGCGGCAGGAGCAGTTCGCCTCCGCCGGGTGCGGGCAGTAGAACAGCGCGTCGATGCGCCCCCCCACCTGCGCCAGCGCGGTGTACATCTTGTCGTTGATCGCGTTGAGCGTAGCCATGTCGAACAGCCCACGCCCGATCCCGGATTGGTTGGAGGCCACCACCACCCGATAGCCGGCCTGGGTCAGCCTGGCGATGGCCTGCAGGCTCCCCGGGATCGGCCTCCACTCCTCGGGGGTCTTGATGAACTGATCGCTGTCTTCGTTGATGACGCCGTCGCGATCGAGGATTACCAGTTTCATGCTCTGCTGTGGTCAACGAATCGCACCGCGACAGATGTTACAGGACGGCGTGCGCCTTGGGCAGTACTGACCGGGCGTCGGCTGGGCGGCAGACGACGGGGGCGCGTGGGTGTCGACGCTTCGACTCGGAGCTCGCCCAGGTAGAGCGCGTTGCCGCGTCCGCGCCGCCCCCTCCGAGCCGAGCGCGACCGCGTCTGGAATGAAATCTGCTGCGCACCTAGCGACGGCATCTCCGTTGTAAACGGATTGTCAAGACCAGATGAGCGTAAACGGCGATCTCAAAGCCAGCCTGCTACTCGAAGACTTCAACCAGCAGCTCGCTGACGCCGACGTCCGATATCAATTCGCCGGAGGCAACCACGCCTTCACCATCCGCCTCGGCGGTGCGACGTGGCAGGTGGATTTTCCCGAGCGCGTGCTGCTGGAGCATGCCATCCGGGACCTGGAGAAGGTGGTCCCCAAGATCATCCAGCACCTCCTCTCGGACGCAAAGCCGCGGCGCATCCAGGTGAGCGACTGCGGTACCGGCTCCCTAGCCGCGGTCTGATCGTTCCGAAAGTCTCCCCGCGCGACCCGGGTCCCGGGCATACGCACGCTACGCCCGTCTCACACCGGCAGCTCAAGGCTCGGGATCCGCGGCGAGCAATCGCGACGAGCCTCCCTATGCGGCGCGCATGAGACCCGTGCAGGGTCCCGTTGCGGTCCATTCGCGGTCTTCCTACGGAGGCGCCCGGCTGACCGCTCGGACTCGAACGCGGCGCTTCGCCCAGCCAGCAGGTCCTCGTTCAGGTCTTGGGCGGGCATGCGCGAGTAAGTAACCGCTAACCCGGACGCGCCCAGAGGATGACAGGAGACTAAGACGACCTCGACTCGGGGCCCCATGTGGAGGGCACGATGCTCAACCGGACAGTCGGACGAGAGCTACACTAGGCGGGCTCCGGTGCATTCGGCGCGGCGTTGCTTCCTATCGGCACGACACCGGGGTACGGGCGTCCGGGCCGGTGCGCCATCGGCCCGAGGCGTCGAATCGAGTTTGCTACAATCCGATCCAACCATTACCCTGCGCCATGACTCTTCCCTTGCTGCAAGCCCCGCGCGGAAGGCTTCTCGAGCCGCAGCGGCAGATCCTCCAGGCCCACACTGCCATCGAGCACTGGCTACGCAATCAATGGCTGGAGCGCACCGCGCCCTTCTATGCGTCCGTTGACTTGCGCAACAGCGGCTTCAAGCTGGCGCCGGTGGACACCAACTTGTTCCCGGGCGGGTTCAACAATCTGAACCCCGACTTCCTGCCGCTGTGCGTGCAGGCGGCCATGACCGCGCTGGAGAAGGTGTGTCCCGACGCACGCGGCACGCTGCTCATCCCGGAGAGTCACACTCGGAACACGTTCTATCTGCAGAACGTCGCCGTGCTGCGGGACATCCTGCGGCGGGCGGGCATGCGCGTGAGGATCGGAACGCTGATCCCGGAGATCACCGCTCCGACCGACGTCGCGCTGCCCGACGGCGGCAAGCTCGTGCTCGAGCCGTTGGTGCGCAAGGGCAACCGCATCGGCGTGGAAGGTTTCGACCCCTGTGTCGTGCTGCTGAACAACGATCTTTCCGCAGGCGTCCCCGCGGTGCTCGAGAACCTGGAGCAGCCGGTCATCCCCCCGCTGCACGCGGGCTGGGCGACGCGGCTCAAGTCCAATCACTTCGCGGCCTACGATCAAGTCGCCAGCGAGGCCGCTGCGGTGATCGGCATGGACCCGTGGCTCATCGTCCCCTATTTCGCGAGCTGCGGCGAGATCAACTTCCAGGAGCGTCAAGGCGAAGAATGCCTGGCCGGCCACGTGGAGGGGATCCTCGCCCGCGTGCGCCAGAAATACCGAGAGCACAAGATCGATCTGGACCCCTTCGTGATCGTGAAAGCCGACGCCGGCACCTACGGGATGGGTGTCATGAGCGTCAAGGATCCCTCGGAGGTGCGCGACCTGAACCGCAAGCAGCGCACCAAGATGGCGGTGGTCAAGGAAGGCCTGCAGGTGACGCGCGTGCTGGTGCAGGAGGGTGTGTACACGTTCGAGACCGTCAACGACGCGTTCGCCGAGCCGGTGATCTACATGATCGACCACTTCGTGGTGGGCGGCTTCTACCGGGTGCACACCACCCGCGGCCGAGACGAGAACCTCAATGCGCCTGGCATGCAGTTCGTGCCGCTCGCGTTCGAGGACACATGCCTGCTGCCGGAGCTGGAAGGCAGCCCCGACTGCGCCGCGAACCAGTTCTATGCTTATGGCGTGGTGGCGCGGCTTGCGTTGCTCGCCGCTGCGGTCGAGCTGGAGCACATGGCCGACGCGCAGGCGACGCAGGCCCGGCGCATGGCTGCGACGGCTTGACAGAGCAGGCGCCGCCCTCGGGGCTGGACCGCAGCTCGTGACGGGTGACCAATCGCCGTTGCCGGGCCTGCGCGGTCAGCGGCCCGCAGCACGCGGCGCGAATCGCGCACCATGAAGCTCGCCTTCGTTCTCGACCCGCTCGAAGACATCAAGACCTACAAGGACTCCTCCTTCGCGATGATGGAGGAGGCGGCCAGGCGCGGGCACGCGCTGTACGTGATGCACCAGGAGGATATCCTGTGCCGCGACGGGCGGGTCGAGGCGCTGGCGGCCGAGATCCGGCTGACCGGCGCGAGTGAAGCGTGGTACGCGCTCGGAGAACGCAAGGCGGCGCCGCTGCAGGCCTTCGATGCAGTGCTCATGCGCAAGGACCCGCCGTTCGACATGGAGTACGTCTACAGCACCTATCTGCTGGGCTTGGCCGAGGCGCAGGGAGCACGCATCATCAACCGCCCGGGCAGCCTGCGCGAGTACAACGAGAAGTTCTCGATCACCCGCTTCACGCAGTTCACCGTCCCCACGCTGGTCACGCGCTTGGAGCGCGAGATCCGCGCCTTCCTGCAGACCCAGGGCGACATCGTACTCAAGCCGTTGGACGGGATGGGAGGCGCATCGGTGTTCCGGCTGCACCGCCAGGACCCCAACGTCGGGGTGGTGATCGAGACGCTCACCCACTACGGGCGCCGCACCGTCATGGCCCAGCGCTACATCCCGGAGATCGTCAACGGCGATAAGCGGGTCATCGTCATCGACGGCAAGCCGATTCCGTTCGCGCTCGCGCGCATCCCGAAGCCCGGTGAGACGCGCGGGAACCTGGCGGCGGGTGCGCGCGGCGTGGCTCAGCCGCTTTCGCAGCGCGACCGGGAGATCGCCGAAGCGGTGGGCGCAGCGCTCGTCGCCGATGGATTGTTGCTCATCGGCCTCGACGTGATCGGCGACTACCTGACCGAGATCAACGTGACCAGCCCCACGGGCATGCGCGAGATCATGGACCAGACCGGCTTCGACGTCGCCGGCACGATGATCGACGCTGTGGAGACGTACGCCAACGCACAGAGGTGAGAGCAAGCAGGCAAGGGCCCGGGTCGTCTGTCGGGCCCTGCGCTTTCACTCTTCACCCTTCGCTCTTCACCCTTCCCCCTCGACCTTTCGCTCCTCCCGCTTCACGCCGCTTCCAGCGTAAAATCCCGCCTTCGGTCGCAAACTCGATGGTAGGAATACTCATCATCGCCCACGGCACGCTGGGTGAGAGCTTGATCCGCTGCGCGAGCCATGTGCTTGGCGCCGGCCCCTCGCAGCTGATGCAGATCGGCGTGACGGTGCGCGACGACCCCCAGCAGATCCTCCAGCAGGCGATCGAGATGGTGAATGAACTCGATCAGGGCCAGGGAGTGCTGGTGCTGTCCGATCTGTATGGGGCGACCCCATCGAACCTCGCCTGCAAGCTGCTCGTGCCCGGACGCGTCGAGGGGGTTGCCGGCGTGAACCTGCCGATGCTGGTGCGCGCGCTCACCTACCGCAACGACCCGCTGCGGGTGGTCGTGAGCAAGGCGATGTCCGGCGGCGTAGAGGGGGTGGTCCAGATGCCCGCGGTTGTCGGCCATGCAGCAACGGGAAGTTGAGATCGTCAACAAGCTGGGGCTGCACGCGCGTGCCTCGGCCAAGCTCACTCAGCTCGCAGGCAAGTATCAGTGCGAGGTCTGGCTCGCCCGCAACGGCCGCCGCGTCAATGCCAAGAGCATCATGGGCGTGATGATGCTCGCCGCGGCGAAGGGCACGACGATCGTGGTCGAAACCAGCGGGCCGGACGAAGAGGAGGCGATGCAGGCGCTGCTGGAGCTGATCCAGCAGAAGTTCGGAGAGTCCGAGTGAAGGCGCGAACGCGGTGGCCGCTCGTCGCCTAGCGCGCCCGGCCGGCCGGCCGCTGGCGGCAAACTCTCCTGCGTTCGTCGGTCCGTCGCGTCCGTTACCGATCCACCCCTAGATGTCTTTCACCATCCACGGCATCGGCGTCTCCGGCGGCATCGCCATCGGGCACGCACACCTGCTGAGCCACGCGCAGCTCGAGGTCGAGCACTACACCGTCGAGGAGTCGGAGGTCGCCGGCGAGGCCGCTCGCTTCGACGCGGCGATCGCCAGCGCCCGCGCGGAGCTGGAGGCCCTGGCCGAGCATATCCCGGTCAATGCCCCGCCCGAGTTCGAGGGGTTTCTGAACCTGCACCTGATGATCTTGGACGACGCCACGCTGTCGGAGGCGCCGCGCACGCTCATCGCTTCGGAGAGATGCAACGCGGAGTGGGCGGTGTCCCAGCAAGCCGAGGCGCTGATCGAGCAGTTCGACCGCATCGAGGACGAGTACCTGCGCGAGCGCAAATCCGATGTTCTGCAGGTGGTGGACCGGGTGCTGAAGGCGCTGGTGGGCCAGCCGCGGCAGATCCCGGCGCCACGGCACCGGGAGGAAGACAGCATTCTGGTGGCGCACGACCTGTCACCGGCCGACGTGATCCTGTTCAAGCAGCACCACTACGCCAGCTTCGTCACCGACCTCGGTGGAGCGACCTCGCATACCGCGATCCTCGCGCGCAGCCTGAACATCCCTTCCATCGTCGCCTTGCACCACGCGCGCTCGCTGATCCGCGAGAACGAGCTGCTGATCGTGGACGGCAGCAGCGGGGTGGTGATCGTAAACCCGGACCAGTACGTGCTGGCCGAGTTCAAGCTGCGCCAGGAGCAATGGCTGCTGGAGCGGCAGAAGCTCAAACGCCTGAAGACCACGCGGGCTGCCACGCTCGACGGCACGCGCATCGAGCTGCACGCCAACATCGAGCTGCCCGATGACGTGTATCAGGCGAAGGAGAATGCAGCCGCCGGCATCGGGCTGTTCCGCAGCGAGTTTCTGTTCCTGAATCGGGACGAGCTGCCCTCCGAGGACGAGCAGTTCGAGGGCTACCGCAAGGTCGCCATGGAGATGCGCGGGCTGCCGGTGACGGTGCGGACGCTGGACCTGGGGGCCGACAAGCACCCCAACGGCGCGGAGCGCGTGGCGCCGAATCCGGCGCTAGGGCTGCGTGCGATCCGCTTGTGCCTGGCCGAGCCGCAGATGTTCTACCGGCAACTGCGTGCCATCTTGCGGGCTTCGCACTACGGCAACATTCGGATCCTCATCCCGATGCTGTCGACGGCGCACGAGCTGAAGCAGACCCTGCATCTGTTGCAGGAGGCCAAGAACGGCCTGGACGCGGACGGCACCCCCTATGACCGCGACATCAAAGTCGGGGGCATGATCGAGATTCCGGCTGCCGCGCTGTCGCTCAACACGTTCCTGCGCAAGCTCCATTTCGTCTCCATCGGCACCAACGACCTGATCCAGTACACGCTGGCGATCGACCGGACCGACGACGCGGTGGCTCATCTGTACGATCCGCTGCACCCCGCGGTGCTGCAGTTGGTGGCGCACATCATCCGCGGGGCCACCAAGGCGGGCGTGCCGGTGGCCGTGTGCGGCGAGATGGCCGGCGACGCCCGGTTGACGCGTGTTCTGCTCGGCTTCGGGCTGCGTCAGTTTTCCATGCACCCCGCGCATCTGCTGACGGTCAAGCAGCAGGTGCTCAAATCCGAGCTGAGCGAGGTGAAGCAGCTTGCGAACCGGATGCTGCGCACCGACGATCCGGACAAGCTGCGCGTGCTCCTCGAGAGGATGAACGCGTGACCGCTGCGGGCCGTCTTGCGCCCGCGCTGCGTCCGCGACGGCGAGTGGAGTGCACTCGCGAGAGGCCCCGATGCGAATCGACAGCGAGCAGCTCGCCCAACATCTGAGCCGCGGCTTGCGCGGGCTGTACACGATCTACGGCGAGGAGACCCTGCTCGCTCTGGAGGCCGCGGACCGGCTGCGCAAGCGCGGGCACGAGCAGGGCTACACCGACCGCCAAGTCCTGACGGCGGAGCCCGGATTCGACTGGGCGCAGCTCGCCACGCTCGGAAACAGTCTGTCTCTGTTCGCGGCGAAGCGGATGCTCGAGCTGCGCATTCCCAACGGCAAGCCCGGCAACGACGGTGCCGAGGCGCTCCGAAAATATGCCGCCGCGCTACCTCCGGACACCATCACGCTGGTGCAGCTCCCTAAGCTGGACCGCACGCAGCTCACCAGCGCGTGGTTCGAAGCGCTCGACGGCGCCGGGCTCGTCGTCGCCGCCAACGCCGTCACCGTGGCGCGCCTGCCGCAATGGCTTGCCGGCCGGCTCGCGCAACAGGGCCAGCAAGCGGATGCGCAGACTTTGGAGTTTCTCGTCGGGCGGGTCGAAGGCAACCTGCTCGCGGCGCACCAGGAGATCCAGAAGCTGGCGCTGCTGTTCCCTCCCGGCCCGCTCGAGCGGCAGCAGGTGGAGCATGCTGTGCTCGACGTTGCGCGCTACGACGTATTCCAGCTCGGTGAGACGCTGCTGGCCGGGGACGCGACGCGCTTCGTGCGTGTGCTCGAGGGACTGCTGGATGAGGGTGTGGCAGCGCCGCTGGTGCTATGGGCGATCGCGGAGGAGGCGCGCGCGCTGCTGCATGTGCTGCACGGGCAGGCACGGGGACGTCCGCTGCCGCAACTGCTGCGCGAGGCGCGCGTCTGGGGTGCGCGAGCTCAACTGCTGCCGCGGGCGCTGCGCCGGTTCACCTCGTCGGAGCTGGAAGACGTGCTGCTTGCTGCGGCACAGGTCGACCGCATGATCAAGGGACTCGCCAAGGGCGACGTCGGGGACGAGCTGCGCGAGCTCGGGCTGCGCCTGGCGCGCGCGGGCAGCCGCGCGGAGAATCGCGGTAGAATCCCCGCCTGACCTTAGCCCGGATATTTCATGAAGACGCCCCCAACTATGGCGAGGTCCTCGACGCATGGGGCCTACGGTAAATTCGAGGCGGGTACGATTTGTCCCGCCGGGCTACTCGGGTGCTGGCGGTCGATTTCCGGCCATTTGCGGCATGCCCCTCTTGCCAATAGTCGTGGCTATTGGCTGCGCGGGTCGAGCCGCAACTGGCTCGGAACTCGCCTCGCCATCATCCCGAGTCCCTCATGAAATATCCGGGTTAGCTCAGCTGCGAGATGGACATCCAGTCGTACATGCACCGCGTGGGACGCGAAGCCCGCAAGGCCTCTCGGGCGCTGGCCAAAGCCGAGACGGTGGCCAAAGACAGGGCCTTGCTCGCGATCGCCGCCGCCATCGAGCGCGACACGCAGCTGCTGCTGGAGGCCAACCGCAAGGATCTGGACGCCGCGCGGGCCAAGGGATTGGCGACGTCTCTCCTGGATCGCCTCACCGTGACGCGGGAAAGCGCCGCCGGCATGGCCGAGGGCCTGCGGCAAATCGCGCAGCTGCGCGATCCCGTCGGCGAGATCACGGATCTCAACTACCGCCCCTCCGGCATTCAGGTCGGCCGCATGCGCGTACCGCTGGGCGTGGTGGCCATCATCTACGAAGCGCGCCCCAACGTCACCGCCGACGCCGCGGGCCTATGCCTCAAATCCGGCAACGCAGCGATTCTGCGCGGCGGGTCGGAGGCAATCCATTCGAACCAGGCGATCGCTGCGTGCGTGCACGAGGGGTTGCGCGCCGCCGGCCTGCCGGAAAGCGGCGTGCAGGTGATCGAGACCACCGACCGCGCCGCCGTGGGCGAGCTCGTCACGATGAAGGAATACGTGGACATCATCGTGCCGCGTGGCGGCAAGGGGCTGATCGAGCGCGTGTCGGCGGAGTCGCGCATCCCGGTCCTGAAGCACCTCGACGGCGTGTGCCATGTCTACATCGACGCCCGCGCCGACCTGGACAAGGCGATCCGCATCGCCGACAACGCCAAGACCCAACGCTACGGGACCTGCAACACGATGGAAACGCTGCTCGTGCATCGGGACGTGGCAGCACAGGTGCTGCCGCCGTTGTGCGAGATCTTCCTGGGCAAGAGTGTCGAGCTGCGCGGCGATGAGAGAGCGCGGAACATCGTCCCGCAGATGAAAGAGGCCACCGAGCAGGACTGGTACACGGAGTACCTCGCGCCCATCCTCGCGATCCGGATCGTGGAGAGCCTGGACCAAGCCATCGAGCATATCGCCGTGTACGGCTCGCAGCACACGGACGCGATCGTCACGGAAGACTACTCCCACGCTCGGCGGTTCCTGCGCGAGGTCGACTCCAGCTCCGTGCTGGTGAACGCGTCGACGCGTTTCGCGGACGGCTTCGAGTACGGCCTGGGGGCCGAGATCGGCATCTCCACCGACAAGCTGCACGCACGCGGACCGGTCGGATTGGAGGGTCTCACGTCACAGAAATTCGTTGTGCTCGGCGACGGACAGGTCCGTCGGTAACGCACAGTGCCGGCGCACGCGCCGGACAGCGTCGTGTTCCTTGCGGTTCAACCAAGCTCGCTTAAGCGCAGGACAACCATGGGCAGCGTGATCGAGGTCAAGGTCCCCGACATCGGCGACTTCAAGGATATCCCCATCATCGAAGTGCTGGTCAAGCCGGGCGATCGGATCAAGAAAGAAGACTCGCTGGTCACGCTGGAGTCGGACAAGGCCACGATGGAGGTGCCTGCTCCCGAGGCGGGTGTGATCAAGGAGCTCAAGGTCAAGCTCGGAGACAAAGTGTCAGAGGGCAGCGTCCTCGTGCTGCTCGAAGCGGCGGACGCGAGCGCAACGCTCGCAGCGGGGACGAGCGCCCCGAAGGCCGAGGCGCGCGGGCCGGCCGTGCCGACTCAGGCGCCGGCGCCGGCCACACCTGCGCGCGCGAGCGCGCAGGGCCCGAAAGGCGATGTTCACGCCGAGGTCATGGTCCTGGGCTCCGGGCCGGGCGGCTACACGGCCGCGTTCCGTGCAGCGGACCTGGGCAAGCACGTGGTTCTGGTCGAGCGCTACGCGACGCTCGGCGGCGTGTGCTTGAACGTCGGCTGTATCCCGTCCAAGGCGCTGCTGCACGCCGCGCGCGTGGTGACGGAAGCGCAGGAGATGTCCCACTTCGGTCTCAAGTTCGACCGGCCCAAGATCGACCTGGACGCGCTGCGGGGCTGGAAAGACAGCGTAGTGGCCCGCCTGACCCGGGGGCTGGGTACCCTGGCGAAACAACGCAAGGTGCAGGTGGTCACCGGGAAGGCTCGGTTCACTGGGCCGCGCCTGGTAGAGGTCGACACGGCGGAGGGCAAGAAGACCGTCTCTTTCGATTACTGCATCATCGCTGCGGGCTCCCAATCGGCCAAGATCCCAGGCTTTCCCTACGAGGATCCGCGGCTGATGGACTCCACCAGCGCGCTCGAGCTGCGTGAGATCCCGAAGCGGCTGCTGATCATCGGCGGTGGCATCATCGGGTTGGAAATGGCGACGGTGTACGAGGCCCTCGGCTCCAAGATCACGGTGGTGGAGTTGCTCGACGGACTCATTCCCGGTGCCGACCGCGACTTGATTCGGCCGCTGCACAACCGCATCGTCAAACGCTACGAAGGCATTCACCTCAAGACCAAGGTGACCCGGATCGAGGCCGGCAATGAAGGGTTGCGCGCGAGCTTCGAAGGCGAAAACGCGCCCGCCCCGCAGGTCTACGACGGCGTCCTGCTCTCGGTGGGCCGGCGCCCCAATGGCAAAGCGATTCAAGCAGAGGCCGCGGGGGTGACCGTCAACGAGCGCGGATACATCCCCGTGGATCGACAGATGCGGACGAACGTGCCGCACCTCTTCGCCATCGGCGACATCGTCGGGGAACCCATGCTGGCGCACAAAGCCACCCACGAGGGTAAGCTGGCGGCGGAAGTGATCGCGGGCCACAAGACGGCCTTCGACGCCCGCACCATCCCATCGGTCGCGTACACGGACCCGGAGGTCGCCTGGATGGGACTCACCGAGACCCTCGCCAAGGCCCAAGGCGTGGAGTATGAGAAGGCGGTGTTCCCCTGGTCCGCCAGCGGGCGGGCGCTCGCGACGGCGCGCGACGAGGGGATGACCAAGCTCCTGTTCGAAAAGGGGTCGCGGCGGCTGCTGGGCGCGGCCATCGTCGGCCCGAACGCAGGGGAGCTGATCGCCGAGACGGTGCTGGGTCTCGAGATGGGCGCCGATGCGGACGATATCGGACTCACCATCCATCCTCACCCGACGTTGTCCGAGACGGTGTTCTTCTCCGCCGAGGTCGCAGCCGGCAGCATCACGGATCTGTACCTGCCGAAGAGATAGACGAAATCGATGACCGAGGCGCCGAGGACGCGCAGGCACGTGAACGGCGATCCGTGGCTGCCACCGGCCTCGCCCGCTTGAGACGGCGCGCTCGCCCTCTTCAACGCGACCGCCACGCCAGCCATGTCCGACTTGTTCCAAGCCCTGGTCACCCCGCCGGAGTCGCTGAGCGTCCCCGCGTACTGGTTCGCGTTTCAGGGCAACCAGATCCTCATTCGCCACGAGGACAATCGCGCGACCCTGCCCCAGATCGTGCACGTGCACGAACTGGGATTGGAGCCGCTCCGGGTCCAATACCTGGGGACGCTGCAGGGCCGGCATTGCTTCTCCTGCGAGTGCGAGGCCGGCGTGTCCGCGCCGGAAGGCTTCCTCTGGTCTGGCCTGCGCGGTCTGTTCGGACTCGTCGACGAGGTCATCTTCGGATTGGCCGGCCGCGCCTTGCAGGTCATGGATTGGGACCGCTCGCATCAGTATTGCGGGCGCTGCGGAACCCCGACGGTGCTCAAGACGGGGGAGCGGGCGCGGCAATGTCCCAATTGCGGGCAGACCCATTACCCGCGCATCGCGCCGGCGGTCATGGCGCTGGTCGAGCGCGGCGACCAGCTGTTGCTCGCGCGCTCGCCTCACTTCCCACCCGGCATGCATAGCGCGCTCGCGGGTTTCGTAGAGCCGGGGGAAAACCTGGAGCAATGCCTGGTCCGCGAAGTCAAGGAAGAGGTCGGCGTCGACGTGGACAACCTGCGCTATTTCTCCAGCCAGCCGTGGCCGTTCCCGCACTCGCTGATGATCGCCTTCAACTGTGACTACGCAGGCGGAGAGATCGTCCCCGATCCGAGCGAGATCGAGGCCGCCGCCTGGTTTGGACTGGATCACCTCCCGGTGCTGCCCAACCGCATCAGCATCGCACGCAGGCTGATCGATGCCACGATCGCGAGGATGAAAGCGGGGGCGCCCGTCAGTTGACGATGACCCGATACCAAGAACTGTAGGAGGAGCCCATGCTGAGGATCTGGGGACGCAACAACTCGATCAACGTGCAGAAGGTGCTGTGGGCGTGCGAAGAGATGGGCGTGCAATACCAGCGCATCGATGCGGGCGGCAGCTTCGGCGTCGTCAACACGCCGCAGTATCGCGCGCTCAACCCCAACGGCCTGGTGCCGACCATCGAGGACGGCCCGTTCGTGCTGTGGGAATCCAACTCCATCCTGCGCTACCTCACCGCCAAGCACAGTGCCGGCAACCTGTGGCCGGAGGATCTCAAGGTGCGCGCGGAGGCCGACAAGTGGATGGACTGGCAGATGAGCATGTTCTGGCCTGCGTTCCGCCCGCTGTTCTGGAACCTGGTGCGCACGCCCCCCGACCAGCGCGACGCGCAGGCCATCGAGGAATCGCGCTTGAAGACAGCCGAGATCCTCGGCTACCTGGACGCGCAGCTCAAGAACCACACCTTCATCGCCGGTGACGCGTTCACCATGGGGGATATCCCGATGGGATGTGCCATCTGGCGCTGGATGTCGCTTCCGGTGGAACGGCCTGTGCTGTCCAACCTGCAGCGCTGGTTCGATCAGCTGCGGGAGCGGCCCCCGTACAAGGCCGTCGTCATGCTGCCCATCACGTGACGACACACGTCCCAGGCGGGGGAGGAGCCCTGCGCGGGATCGCCCGGTTGGCATTCACCGGTCGGGTGATCGCGACGCCGTGACGGTTTCGGAGCGAGCGCTCGGCAGGGCCTGGGTCGGCGTCGGCTGGTTCGGGGTAGCTCTGCTGGTCTATCTCTCGTTGACGCCGACGCCGCCGGAGATCCCGCTCGAGCAAGGCGACAAGATCGGTCACGTGGCCGCTTATGCCGTGCTGATGCTGTGGTGGGCTCAGGTGTACCTCACCCCGAAGCGGGCTTTGATCGCGGCTGCGCTGCTGGCGCTGGGCGTGGCGCTGGAGTTCGTGCAGGGCTGGACCGGGTACCGCAACTTCGAGTACGCCGACATGGGCGCGGACCTCGCCGGCATCCTTCTGGGTTGGACGCTGGCTCCGCCGAGGCTGCCGAATCTGCTCGCGCTATCGAAGCGCTGGCTAGGGTAGGTGGTCTGGAATCCTCTCCACGTCGGCCAGCCACACAGCGGGTTCGCTGTCGCTCGGCGCACGGTAGTCGCTGCGCGGGGACAGCGAGCCGCCCGAACCCACCTTGGGTGCGTTGGGGATCGCGCTGCGCTTGTACTGCGAGAGCTGGAAGAAGCGACGTGCGAAGACCGTCAGCCAGCGCTTGATGTCCCCGATGACGTATTGATTGCGGCGATCCGCCGGGATGTCCGGCCAGGTACCTGCGCTGCGGTCGCGCCAAGTGCACCAGGCCATGAACGCCACCTTGGTCGGCAGATAGCCGAAGCGCAGCGTGTAGTAGAGGTTGAAGTCCTGCAGCTCGTAGGGACCGACGACGGCCTCGGTGCTCTGACCCGGTTCGAGCTCGCTCTTGCCGGGAACCAACTCCGGAGAGATCGGCGTGTCCAGCACGTCCTGCAGCACTGCGCTCACTTCCGAGCCGAGCTGACTGGTGCGTGCCACGTAGCGGATCAGATACTGGATCAGCGTCTTGGGCACGCTGGCATTGACGTGGTAGTGCGCCATATGATCGCCCACCCCGTATGTACACCAGCCCAGCGCCAATTCGGATAGGTCGCTGGTGCCCACCACGGGCGCGTTGTGCACGTTGGCGAGCCGAAACAGGTGGCTGGTGCGCTCGCCCGCCTGCACGTTCACGAACGACACGTCGTACACCGGCTTGCCCTCGGCGAACGGATGTCCGATGTCCCGGAACATCTGCATGCAACTGGGACGGATGTCGACCTCGTTGGCGGTGCAGCCCACCGCGCTCATCAGCCGCCGCGACTGGTCCAGTGTCCGCTCGCTGGTGGCGAAGCCGGGCATGGTATAGGCGAGGATGTTGGCCCGCGGCAGGCCCATCACGTCCATCGCTCGCGCGCACACGATGAGCGCCTGCGTCGAATCCAAGCCCCCCGAGATCCCGATCACCACGTTGCGCGCGGACATCGCGTTGAGCCGCTTGACGAGCCCCTGCACCTGGATCTCGTAGACTTCATGGCAACGCTCGTCGCGAGTGAGCGGATCGGCGGGCACATAAGGGAAGCGCTCGTAGCGGCGCTCGAGCGGCAGCAGCGCATCGCGAGGCGGCTCGATCGGGACCTCCACCACGCGGAACGCACCGACCGCATCCGCGTGACGGGCAACCGATTGTCCGAAGCTGTTGGTCCGCATCCGGTCCTGCACGATGCGGTCGAGATCCAGATCCCCGGTCACCAGATGCGAGCGGTACTGGAAGCGCTCGGTCTCGGCCACGCGCGAGCCGTTCTCGTAGATCATGCCATGGCCATCCCACGCGAGATCCGTCGTGGATTCGCCGTAGCCGGCGGCGCAATACAGATACCCGGCCATACAGCGCCCCGATTGATTCGCTACCAGCTCGCGGCGGTAGTCGTCCTTGCCCACCGTGATGTTCGAAGCGGACAGATTGATGAGCACCGTCGCCCCGGCCAGCGCGGCATAGGAAGACGGCGGAACGGGCGTCCACAAGTCCTCGCAGATCTCCACGAAGAACGTGAGCAGCGGCTGCTCCCGGGCCCGAAATAACAGGCCGGTGCCGAAGGGAACGTTCGCTTGCCCGCACAGCTCGATGCTGTCGCGCGGGCAGAAATCGCCCGGGGTGAACTGGCGCAACTCGTAGAACTCGCGGTAGTTGGGCAAGAACGTCTTCGGTGCCACGCCCAGGATCTTGCCGCGCGACACGACTACACCGCAGTTGTAGAGCAGACCATCGACTTGCAGCGGCACGCCAACCACGGCAGCCAGCGGCAGGCTGCGCGAGGCCTCCGTCACGCTCCGCAGCGCCGCGCCCGAGGCATCCAGCAGCGCCTGCTGATGGAACAGGTCCTCGCAGGAATACGCCGACAGTCCCAGTTCCGGGAAGATGGCAAGCGATGCGCGCCGATCCGCGGCCTCGGTCATGAGCGCGATCGTTTGCGAGGCGTTGAACGCGGGGTCGGCGACGCGCACCTCGGGGATCGCGACCGCGACCCGGACGAAGTTATGGGTGTAGAGATTGAAGAAGCTCACGCCAGATCTCGGCTTGGAATGCGAGATTGTGCCTCAAGCCCTCGGAGCGCTCAAAGCCGCGAGGCGGATGCGAGGCCGGGTGAAGCACCAGAAAAAACAAGGGGCGCTCAGCTCGCGCCCCCGTTGGAGGAGAACCTCACATGTCGGACCAACTCAAGCTCACCTGCCCCCGAGGCTGGCCCTGGGTGTTGTTCTTGGCTCGGGGGTGGCTCCTCCTCCCCTCTTTTGTTGTTTTCCGCTGGGGATGTTCTACAAACCTGCTGTCCTGTGTCGCGTCACTCGTATCCCGCCACAGCGGTAAGCCCGGCTCTCGCGGGGTGAGCCACATCGGACTCGGGTTCCCCGCGACCGACTGCAGCACTCCGCCCTCGCGCCTGGTCCAGACGCGACCGAGCACAGGCGAGGGCGACACTATAAGCCGTGAGGGCATCGCTGACTTGACTCCCCGCGCCGAATTTATTGGCGTTTCGCGCCAGGTTCCGGTTGCGCGGCGCCAAAGGCCTCAGGAGACGGTGGGCGGCCGCAACTGTAAGGGTTCGCGCATGCGGCGGTAGTGTCCCGGCGAGCACCCCGTCCACCGCCGGAACGCGCGGTCGAATGCGCTGGGCTCGGAGAAGCCGATCCGCACCGCGATGTCGGAGACCGTGATCTCCGGGTCCAGGATCAGGTCCAACGCCGCCTCGCGCCGGGCGTTGTCCACCAGGGCGTTGAAACTGGTTTGGCAGTCCTGCAAGCGGCGCTGCAGGCTGCGCGAGCTCATGCACAGCATCCGGGCCACCGCCTCCAGCGAGCATTCGCCCCTCCAGAGCTGGCTGCTGATGGCGTAGCGCACGCGCAATGGGAGCTCGTCCGGCTTCGGCAAGCGCGCCAGCATGTCCTGTGCGAGCCGATCCAGCAGCGCAGCGAGCCCGGGTTCGGCTCGCGTCAAGGGCAGCGCCAACGATCCGGCGGAGAGCTCGATCGAGCATACCGATTCGCCGAATCCGGGCTCGACCCCGAGCCATGCAGTGAGCGCGGAGTCCGCTACAGCGGGTTGGTGGCGGAACGCCACGCGCTCCGGTGTCCACCGCTGTCCGGTCGCTTCACGCCCCAGCGCTATCAAGGCGGCCGCGAAGAACTCGTTCATCTGCCGGCGGGCTTCTCCGCCGTCGAGCGCGAAATCGAACGCGATCTTGACGACGTCGCCTCGGTCGAGGAGCCGCATGTCCAGGTCATCGCTGATCAGGCGGCGATGGCGCGAGAACTGAAGGAGGAATGCCCGCAGCGTGGCGCCGCAGCGAGCCGCATAGTCCACTACGCCGAGTGCGCCTGTCCTGAGCCTTGTGCCGGCGCGGAAACCCACGTGCAGGTCGCCGGTGGCACGCACCGCTCCGCGCCAAAGCTGGACCACCTGTTGGGCAGGCACCCGCGCTTCCGTGTCCGCGGCCTCGGAATTCCCTGTCGCGAGGAGGCTATGTGAGGGCTCGCTCTGCCCCATCTCCGCGGCGATCGTAGACGCGATGGCGGAGACGAGCCGTATCGAGGCGGTGGGCGAGACTACGGCAACCACAGCTCCTCCCTGTGTGCATGCGCATGGGAGACCCGCCCCTACGAGCGCGAAACCACCCAGTCAGGCGGCGCAGCAGCGCGCCGACCCGGCGCGATGCGGAAGCGAATGCTACTACGAAACCCCGCGCCCTATACGGCGCTCCCTCGGCATCTCAGTCCTCCCCGGTGTAGAACTGAGGCCACTTCCGCTTGACCATCGGGCCATCCGAGCGGTACGCGTGACAGCTATCGAGCAGAGGGAGCTTGCCTTTGCTGGGGCCAGAGGCATCGCGCTTGGCCCGGGCAGCGTATACCGTCTGGAAGGCCGTCGTCGCCACCGGGCCGAGCAGCTCGACGAGATGCGTGCAGCCCCTGACACCTCCTAACAGCTGGCGGGTCTTCCGCGTCCAGCCCGGCCCGATGCGCAGTCCAACCAGCTTCTGAAATGCGCCCGTGATGTCGCCGCATACCGTGTAGGGGCCGAAGTCGGTCACCGCCTCGACCGCGAGCACTTCGAGGTCGAGATCCACCGTGAGCCGCACCCACATCTCGTGCAGAGGCTCGCCGGCATGCACATGACCTCCGCGGTCCTCATTGGGCATATCGAACGGCTTGGTGTCCAGCAGATGCCCCTCGATGTCCCATAGCCCGTCGGCGCGGAGATATCCCCGGCATTCGACGCGTCGGGTGTGCATGAGTGTGCGGCTTACGGGTGCAGTCAGTGGCATCTTTAGTTCACTACTCGGGAGGCAGTCGCGACAACGGCAGGTGTTTCCCTCAATCCTGCGCCAGGTGCCGACCGCGTTCCGCGACGAGGCGAAGCGTCTCCAACTTCTGTTCTGGTGTCATTTCCAGCCACTCCGCGATCTCCTGCAGAGTGCGTCTGCAGCCGCGGCACAGGCCCGTCCCGGGATCGATCTCGCATACGTTGACGCACGGAGAGGGAACGTGGGTCGGAGGCTTGCTCATGCAGGCGCCGATTCCGAGGTCACGGGCGCATCCACGATCACGCCTCGGCGCTCTGCCGGGTGGCTCGCCGTGCAGCCTTCGTCGCCAGCGCACGGCCGGCACGCGATGCAGTAGGCCTGCCTAGCGCGGCGCAAATGAACTGTGCGGCCTCCAACAGTTTGGACATGTCGACGCCAGTCTCGATGCCCAGGCCGTGCAGCATGTACACCACATCTTCGGTGGCCACGTTGCCCGTCGCGCCGGGGGCGAATGGGCAGCCTCCGAGGCCAGCTACGGATGTGTCGAACGTGGCCACACCCATTTCTAGCGACGCGAGGATGTTCGCGAGCGCTTGGCCGTAGGTGTCGTGGTAATGCCCGCCCAGCTTCGACACCGGGACGCGGTGCGCGACGGCTTCGATCATCCGCTGCGTCTTCCCCGGTGTGCCTACGCCGATGGTGTCTCCGAGCGAAACATCGTAGCAGCCCATGCCGTAGAGGCGCTGCGCCACGTCGGCCACCGCTTCCGGATTGACTTCGCCTTCGAACGGACAACCGAGCACCACCGAGATGTAGCCACGGACCTGGATCCCCGCCGCAAGCGCCGTCTTGCAGACCGGCTCGAAGCGCTCGAAGGACTCGGCGATGGAACAGTTGGTGTTGCGTCGAGAAAAGCTCTCCGTGGCCGCCGTGAACACCGCCACCTCCTGCACGCCCGCCGCCATCGCGCCTTCCAGCCCTTTCATGTTGGGCACCAGCACCGGATAGCTCACGCCCGGCTTGCGCCGAATGCCGGCCATGACTTGGGCGTTGTCCGCCATCTGCGGCACCCACTTCGGGGAGACGAAGCTGGTCGCCTCGACCGCCGGGAGGCCGGCATCGGTCAGCCGATCGATGAGTTCGATCTTCACCGCCGCCGGCACTGCGCCCGGCTCGTTCTGCAGCCCGTCGCGGGGCGCCACGTCGACGAGCTTGACTCGCATGGGCAGATTCATCTTTGCGTCTCCTTCTCGGTCTCGGTCTCGAACGCGATGAGCTGGTCGCCCTCCTGGACCTGATCGCCGCGCGCAAACCGCACCTCGGCCACGCGGCCGCGGGCAGGCGCGCGGATGGTGTGCTCCATCTTCATCGCTTCGATGATCATCAGTGCATGTCCTTTGTCGACTTGCTCGCCTGCGCTGACCAGCACCTCGATGACGCTGCCCGGCATCGGGGCCGTCAGCCCAGTCCCGACCTCCTCGTCCTGGACCCGTTCAAACTCCTGCAGCTCCAACGTGTGGCTGCTGCCCGCGAGGAACACCGTGAGTTCGCGCCCCCGGCGCACCACGTTGGCGAGCAGCCGGTTGTCGTCCAGCTCCGCCACCAGCCCACCGTCCGTGGTTCGCTCGGCGCGAGCGGCGATGAGCGCGCCTGGGAGTTCCAGCATGAAGCCGTCGCGCCGATAGTGTGCTGTCACCGATACGCTCTTGCCGGCGTCCTCAAATGCGAACGTATGGTGATTGTCTTCGTTCAGCCGCCAGCCGTCGCGGAGGTTCCAAGGCGACCATGGATCTGGCGAGGCGCGCGCCGCATCCCGCGCCTCCTCTTCGATGCGCGTGAGCTCGGACAGCACGGCGACGGCCAAGATCTGGTCGCTTGCGGGCTCCGGTTCCGGCAACAGCTCGGCACGGTAGCGTTCGATCAACCCGGTGTCGAGCAGACCCGGATCGCCATGCGCGCCGGCGAACGCCCGGTGCGCCGCGACCGCTGCCAGGAACGACACATTGGTCGCGGGCCCGACGACCTGACACTGCGACAATGCCAACCGCATGCGGCGCAGGGCGCAACTGCGGTCCACGTCCCAGCAGATGAGCTTGGCGATCATGGGATCGTAATGCGCGCCGATCTCGTCGCCCTCCCGCACACCGGTGTCGATGCGCACGTGGGCCGACGGATGCGGCATGCGCAGGTGCGTGATGCGTCCGGGAGCAGGAAGAAACTCGCGCGCGGGATCCTCCGCGTAGATGCGGGCTTCGATGGCGTGACCGTTGATCGCCACCTGCTCCTGCGTGAGCGGCAGCGGCTCGCCGGCCGCCACTCGGAGCTGCCACTCGACCAGATCCAGGCCGGTGATCATCTCGGTTACCGGGTGCTCGACCTGCAGGCGCGTATTCATCTCCATGAAGAAGAAGTTGCCCGACTCGTCGGCGATGAACTCCACGGTGCCCGCATTCGCGTACCCGACGGCGCGTGCCGCCGCCAGCGCGGCCGATCCCATCTGGCGCCGGCGTGCCGCGGCCATGCCGGGCGCGGGCGCCTCCTCGAACACCTTCTGGTGCCGCCGCTGTACCGAGCAGTCACGCTCGAACAAATGGATGGCGTTGCCGTGCGTGTCGACGAACACCTGCATCTCGATGTGCCGCGGCCGCAGCAGGTACTTCTCGAGCAAGATCCGGTCGTCACCGAAACTCGACGCCGCCTCCCGTTTTGCCGCCGCCACGGCTTCGGCGAGCTGCTCGGGCGCACGCGCGACGCGCATGCCCTTGCCTCCGCCGCCGGCCGAGGCCTTGATGAGCACCGGAAATCCGATGCGCCGCGCCTCGGCGGCCAGCATGCCCATGTCCTGCCCCGTGCCGTGATATCCGGGCACCAGCGGCACGCCGGCTTCAGTCATGAGGTCCTTGGCGGCGCTCTTCGAACCCATCGCGCGGATCGCGCCGGGCGGTGGACCGATATAGGTGAGGCCCGCATCGACGCACGCCTGGGCGAAATCGGCGTTCTCCGACAAGAAGCCGTATCCGGGATGCACGGCCTGCGCGCCACTGCGCTTAGCCGTCTCGATGATGCGGTCCGCACGCAGATAACTGGCATGCGCCGGCGGCGGACCGATCAGATACGCCTCGTCGCACACCGCGACGTGCATCGCACCCGCATCGGCCTCGGAGTACACGCCCACCGTGCGGATACCCAGCCGCCGACATGTGCGGGCCACGCGCACGGCGATCTCTCCCCGGTTCGCGATCAGGATCTTGTCGAACATCCCATTGCGCTCAACTGTGCCGGCCCGCGCTCGTCTCGCATCAGGATCTGGTGGCGCTGGAGTCAGGGCTTCGGTTTCACCCAACCCGCGGGCCGCTTGTCCAGGAATGCCGCGATGCCCTCCAGGCCCTCCGGGCTGACGCGGATCTGGGCGATGCGTGCGGCCGTTTCCTCCGCCAGCCGCTCGTCGACGGGGCGGTGTGCCACATGCGCGATCAACTCCTTCGCTGCAGCGATGGCCCGTGGGCCGCCTTTGAGCAGTTCCACGACCACCCGCTCCACTGCCGCACCCAGCTCGGATTCTGGCACCGCGGTGTGTACCAGCCCGATGCGCAGTGCCTCGGTGGCGTCGAATCGCTCTGCAGTCAAGAAGTAACGCCTGGCGTTGCGCTCGCCGATGGCGGCGACGACATAGGGGCTGATCACCGCCGGGATCAACCCCAGCCGAACCTCCGACAGGCAAAACTGCGCCGCGCCGCTCGCCACGGCGATGTCGCAACATGCCACCAACCCTACGCCGCCGCCGAATGCCGCTCCCTGCACTCGCGCGATGGTCGGCTTGGCCATGCCGTTCAGGGTTCGCATCAGGTTCGCCAGCGCAACAGCGTCGCGGATGTTCTCGGCCTCGGAATAACGAGCCATGCGTTTCATCCAGTTCAAGTCGGCGCCGGCTGAAAAGCTCTTGCCGTCCGCCGCGAGCACCACGACGCGCACGGCTGGATCGTGGTCGAGCTCGCGCAGCTTGTGCGTCAGCTCGGCGATGAGCTGATCATCGAAAGCGTTGTGCACCTCCGGGCGATTCAGCGTCAACGTCGCGACACCGCCCGCGTTCGTGCTCAGCTTGACTGGCTCCGCGCTCATTCCTCTTCCCGTCCTCAGGAGCGTTTAGCGACTTCTTCGAGCATCACCTCGGTCGCGCCGCCTCCGACCGCCAAGACGCGCGCGTCGCGCCACAGCCGCTCGATCGGCGTCTCGCGCATGTAGCCCATCGCGCCGTGGAACTGCTGGCACGCGTAGACCACCTCGTTCACCAGCTCGCCGGTCAGCGCTTTCAGCATCGAGACCTCGCGCACGCACTCGCGGCCCTGCGTCACGAGCCAGGCGCAGTGATACAGGAACTGCCGGGCTGCCGCCGTCTTCGCCTGCAGCATCGCCAAGCGCTGGCGAATCACCTGCTGGTTGTAGAGAACGGTGCCGAAGGCACGCCGCGTCCGTACATAGTCCAGAGTCAGGGCGATGCCGGTCAGCGCGTGCCCCACGGCCATCGCCGCCAGCGCGATGCGCTCGGTCTGGAAGTTCCGCATCACCGCGTAGAATCCGGCGTTCTCCTCGCCCAGCAGATTTTCTGCCGGGATCCGGCAGTCCTCGAACACCAGCTCAGCGGTGTCGGAGCAGAGCCAGCCGGTCTTGCGCAGCGCCCGGCCGATACGAAATCCCGGCGCGCCCTTCTCCACGACGAACATCGAGATCGATCGCGATCCCTTGGCATCCGGATCCGTGCGTGCCGCCACGAAGTATAGGTCGGCATGCACGCCGTTCGTGATGAACATCTTGGCGCCGTTCAGCACCCATTGATCGCCGTCGCGACGGGCTCGCGTGCGGATTGCGCGCACGTCGGAGCCTGCGTCCGGCTCGGTGACGGCGACGGCGGTGATCGCCTCGCCGCGGATGATCTTCGGCAGGTAGCGCTCGAGCTGGGCTTTGCTGCCAGCATGAGCGAGATGCGGCGAGGCCATGTCGGTGTGCACCAGCACCGTCACTACGAAGCCGCCGAACGTGGAGCGCGACAATGCTTCGGCGAACACGAGCGAGGTCAATGCATCGGCGCCTGCTCCGCCGTACTCCGGCGGATAGGTGATCCCGAACAGTCCTAGCGCGCCCATCCTGCGCAGCACGTCCCGTGGCACGCTGCCTTGCTCCTCCCATGTCGCGCCGAAAGGCTCGACCTCGTTGGCCAGGAAGCGCGCGATCTGCTCGCGCAGAGCGATGTGCTCGGGCGTGACGTAGACCGATTCGTTGCCGGCGTAGGCCGAGTGCAGGTCCATGGTCACATCCGAAACACGCCGAACGTGGTCGATTCGATGGGAGCATTCAAGCTGGCGGAGATGCCCAAGCCCAGCACGCGACGCGTTTCGATCGGGTCGATCACTCCGTCGTCCCACAGGCGAGCGCTGGCGTAGTAAGGATGACCCTGGCTCTCGTACTGCTCCCGGATCGGCGCCTTGAAGGCTTCCTCGTCCTGCTTGCTCCAGGCCTTTCCGCTCTTTTCTATCCCGTCGCGCTTCACCTGCGCCAGCACGCTCGCAGCCTGCTCTCCGCCCATGACGGAGATCCGCGCGTTGGGCCACATCCACAGAAAGCGTGGAGCATAGGCGCGGCCGCACATGCCGTAGTTGCCTGCCCCGAAGCTGCCGCCGATGATGACGGTGAACTTGGGCACCTTGGAGCAGGCCACCGCCGTCACCATCTTGGCACCGTCCTTGGCGATGCCGCCCGCTTCGTATTTGCGGCCCACCATGAACCCGGTGATGTTCTGCAGGAACACGAGCGGGATGCCTCGTTGACTGCACAGCTCGATGAAGTGCGCGCCCTTCAGCGCGGATTCGGAGAACAGGATGCCGTTGTTCGCGAGCACGCCTACCGGATAGCCGTACAAGCGCGCAAACCCACATACCAAAGTCATCCCGTACAGCGGCTTGAACTCGTCCAACTCGCTGCCGTCCACGATCCTTCCGATGATCTCGCGCACCTCGTAGGGCTTGCGCACGTCGGTGGGGATCACACCGTGCAACTCGGCCGGGTTTAGCAACGGCTCGCATGATTCATTCGCCTCGAGCGCGAGCCGTTTCGGCTGACCCAGATGTGCCACGATCCGGCGCGCCATCTGCAGCGCGTGCAGATCGTTGAGTGCGTAGTGGTCCGCCACGCCGGACATGCGCGCGTGGACGTCCGCGCCGCCCAGCTCCTCGGCGGTCACGACCTCCCCGGTGGCCGCCTTCACCAGAGGCGGGCCGCCCAGAAAGATCGTGCCCTGGTTCTTCACGATCACGGTCTCGTCGGACATCGCCGGCACGTAAGCCCCACCCGCCGTGCACGACCCCATGACGACCGCGATCTGCGGGATCCCCATGGCCGACATGTTCGCCTGGTTGTAGAAGATTCGCCCGAAGTGCTCGCGATCCGGAAAAACCTCGTCCTGGTTCGGCAGATTCGCACCGCCGGAGTCGACGAGGTAGATGCAGGGCAGTCGATTCTGTTGTGCGATCTCCTGTGCCCGCAGGTGCTTCTTCACCGTGATCGGAAAATAGGTGCCACCCTTGACCGTCGCGTCGTTGGCCACGATCATGCACTCGCGCCCGCTCACGCGCCCGATGCCGGTGATGATGCCCGCGGCGGGCACTTGACTGTCGTACATCCGCCAAGCCGCGAGCTGGGACAGCTCCAGAAACGGTGAGCCCACGTCGAGCAGCGTGCGCACCCGATCCCGCGGCAGCAGTTTGCCGCGCGCCAGATGCTTGTCGCGCGCCGCTTCGCCTCCACCCTGCCGGATGATGTCGACTTTCTCGCGCAGTTCGGCGGTCAGGCCGGCCATGACTTCGGCATTGGCCCGATACTCCGCGCTGCGCGGGTCGAGCTTGCTCGTGAGAACGGGCATGGCAGATCGGGTCAGGTGGTCTGCGGCGTGAGCCACTTCTCGACCACGGGAGCGCGAAACCGCTTCATCCTCTCGACGAGCCGCATCGGGTCGTCATCGGTGAGGATCATGTCGAGGTGACCCGGCCGCGCAAACTGCTCCCGCACCGCGTGCTCGAACAGGGCGAGCAGAGGATCGTAGTAGCCTTTGACATTGAGCAGTCCGCAGGGCTTCGTGTGCAGCCCGAGCTGCGCCCAGGTCAGGATCTCGCAGAACTCCTCCAGCGTGCCGAAACCCCCCGGCAGCGCGATGAAGCCGTCGGACAGGTCCGCCATGAGCTGCTTGCGTTCGTGCATCGTATTCACCACGTGCAGCTCGGTGAGCGAGTCGTGCGCGAGCTCTTTTCGCATCAGCACCTGAGGAATGACGCCGATTACTTTGCCGCCGGCCCCGAGCGCGGCTTCGGCGACCCGGCCCATCAGTCCCACGCGCCCGCCACCGAAGACGATCGCGATGCCGCTGCGCGCGAGCAGCTCGCCGGTGCGCCGCGCGGCATCGGTATAGGCGGGATCCGCCCCCGCATTGGAGCCGCAGAATACACACAAGGTCGAGATCTCGAGCATGGCGCTCAGAAGCCCCCGGTGGCGAGCCAGCGCTCGATCTGATCGAATCGATCGGTGCCCCAGAACGGCTCACCGTCCACGAACACATAGGGCGAACCGAAGACGCCGCGGTCGATCGCGCTCTGGGTCTCCTGCCGGAGCCGGTCTTTGACCGCCTGATCGTTGACAGCGGCGAGCGCCTGGTCCCGGTCGACACCGAGCGCTGCAACCACCGACGCCGCGGTTTCCGGCTCGGAGATGTTGCGGTCATCGACGAAGTAGGCACGGAACAGCGCAAGCACGGCCGGCTCCACCTTCTCCAGCGCTTGACCTTCGAGCCAGTAGACGAGTCGCGCCGGCGCTTGGGTCGCGATCGGGAACAGCGTCGGCATGCGGAAGGGGATGCCGTAGAAGCGTGCGCTGCGCGGCATGTCTCTCAAAGCGTAAGTGCCCTTCAGCGGCTGAGATGGGAGCGGACCGCTGCCGGTCACCTTGAAGACCGCGCCGAGCAGGAACGGGCGCCAGCTCACTTTGCGGGCGTACTTCGCGGCCAGGGCGCCGATGCGGGTGGAGGCAAGGTAGCCATACGGCGAAGAAAAATCGAAGTAGAACTCGATAGGGGTAGGCATCGTGATCTCGAAACTCGTTCAACTCCAGTGACACTACAGCGCGAGCGAGGCAGCGTCCGCTCGCCAATGTGAGGTGCGGACCGGGGCATCGCAAAGCCTCATCATGCCTCGTCGCCGACCTCCAGATCTCAGGTCCCGGCTGCCTCCCATTTTCTCCCGAGGACGGTTCTCGGTGTGCGGTATGCGCCTGCGCAGCTCATCGTCTTCGCTTGGCGGTGACTTCGATCTCGATCTTCATCGCCGGCTCCACCAGCCCGCAGATCAGCGCTGTGGCGGCAGGCCGGGCCTTACCCAGAAACTCGCCGAAGATCGGCGCCGCCTTCTTGAAGTCATCCTGGCTGGTCAAGTAATAGTGCACTCGCACCACGTCGTCGAAGCCGGCGCTCGCTTGCTCCAAGGCGTTGCCGATGTTGCGAAACGCCTGCCGCGTCTGGGTCTCCAGATCCGGTGCGATGGTCATCGTCGCGTAATCGTATCCGGTCGTGCCGGAGACGAAGACCCAGTCGCCGTCCACCACCGCGCGGCTGAATCCGGCGACTTTCTCGAAGCTCGATCCCGAGGAAATCAGTTGGCGTGTAGTCATGGTTGTACGGTAGTCCTCCCAGTGAAAGAGGTGAAGGGTGAAGAGTGAAAGGTGATCCCCCTCACCCCAACCCTCTCCCCCGGTAACGGGGGAGAGGGAGAGTATTTCTTCATCTCATTCACCTCATTCACCTCTTCACTCTTCACGGCATCTCGATCGCCATCGCGGTCGCCTCGCCGCCCCCGATGCACAGCGACGCGACGCCGCGCTTGAGCCCGTGCCGGCGCAGAGCCCCGAGAAGCGTCACGAGGATGCGCGCGCCGGACGCACCGATGGGATGACCCAACGCACAGGCCCCGCCGTGCACGTTGACCTTCTCGTGCGGCAACTTGTGCTCTCTCATCGCGGCCAGGGTGACCACCGCGAAGGCCTCGTTGATCTCATACAGGTCCACCTCGTCGGCGCTCCAGCCCGTCTTATCGTAGAGCTTGAGGATCGCGCCTACCGGCGCGGTGGTAAACCATCCCGGCTCCTGCGCGTGCGTTGTATGGGCCACGATGGTCGCGAGCGGTGTCAACCCGCGCTGCTCGGCGAGTGAGCGACGCATCAGCACCAGTGCAGCGGCGCCATCGGAGATGGAACTGGAGTTCGCGGCAGTGACGGTGCCATCTTTTTTGAAGGCGGGCTTGAGCTGCGGAATCTTCTCGAGATTGGCTTTGAACGGCGGCTCGTCTTTGGCCATGAAGCGGTCGCCTTTGCCTGATTTGAGCGGGACCGGCGCCGTCTCCCACGCAAACCACCCTTCGTCGTTGGCCATTTGCGCGCGCTGGAGGGAGGCCACGGCAAACGCGTCCTGCTCCGCGCGGCTGAAGCTGTACTTCGCCGCGCAGTCCTCCGCGAACGTGCCCATCAAACGGCCCTTGTCGTAGGCGTCCTCCAGACCGTCGAGAAACATGTGATCGAGCACCTGCTGGTGACCCATGCGGTAGCCCGCGCGCGCCTTGGGCAGGAGATACGGCGCATTGGTCATGCTCTCCATGCCGCCGGCGAGCATGATCTCGTTCGTGCCGGCGAGGATCAGATCGTGCGCCAGCATCGCTGCCTTCATGCCCGACCCGCACATCTTGTTCACGGTCGTGCAGCCGGTGGAAAGGGGCAGCCCGGCACCCAAGCTGGCTTGGCGCGCCGGCGCCTGGCCTTGTCCGGCCGGCAGCACGCATCCGATGATCGCCTCCTGCACGTCCGCGGGCTGGAGTCCCGCCCGCTCCACTGCAGTGCGCATCGCCACCGCGCCGAGCTCGGCGGCTGCGAAATCCTTCAGCTCGCCCTGGAACGCCCCCATCGGCGTCCTCGCGGCACCGACAATCACAACCGGGTCGACTTGGCTCATCTGCAACTCCTGGAACAATGGCTACGAGGGATCCGGGGCGGGCAGCGCGAAGCGCCGTGCGAATCGTGCCGCATCGGGATAGGGAAACACGTCCTGGATGTGTCCCGCGGCGATCCGTGCCTTGACCGCGTTCCAGAACTGCGGCGAGAGCAGATCGCGATGGTACTCGAGAAAGCTCTCGCCCACCTTGCCCCCGGACAGCAGGAAGGGCCGAAACTCCTCGGGGAACACGTCGTTCACAGCAACCGGATACCAGGCCTCGGCGGCGAGCTCGTCCTCAGGAGTGCGCGCGGACGGAATCGGACGGAAGTTGATATCCGTCATGTAAGCGATCTCGTCGTAGTCATAGAAGACCACGCGCCCGCCGCGGGTCACCCCGAAGTTCTTGAACAGCATGTCGCCGGGAAAGATGTTGACCGAGGCCAGCTCCTTGAGCGCGTTGCCATAGTCGCGCACGGCCTCGCGCACCTGCGGTTCGCCGGCCCGGTCCAGGTACAGATTGAGCGGCGTCATGCGGCGCTCGATGTACAGGTGCTTGACCACGAGCGATTCGCCGTCTTCTTCGACCAGCGAGGGCGCCTCGTGCCGGAGTTCCTCGATGAGCTCCCGCGAGAAGCGCAGCCGCGGAAACGCCACGTCCTTGTACTCCAGCGTGTCGGCCAAGCGCCCGACGCGGTCGTGGCGCTTGACCAGCATGTACTTGTCCTTGACCGTCTGGCGGTCGATATTCTTCGTCGGAGAGATCGTATCCCGGATCACCTTGAACACGTAGGGATACGACGGCAGCGTGAACACGATCATCACCAGGCCGCGGATGCCCGGCGCGATGACGAACTCATCGGTGGAGTGCTTCAGGTGATGCAGGAAATCGCGGTAGAAGAGCGTCTTTCCATGCTTTTGCAGCCCCAGCGAGGTGTACAGCTCCGCCTTGGGCTTGCCCGGGAGCATACTGGACAGGAAGTCCACGTACGCGGAGGGCACCTCCATATCGACCATGAAGTAAGCGCGGTTGAACGCGAACAGCATGGCGATCTCGCGCGATTCGAGCAGGCACGCGTCGAGGCACAGGGTGCGCCCCTCCTCGGCATGCACGATCGGCACGGCGAACGGTAACTCGAGACTGCCGTTGATCACCTTGCCGATGAGGTACGTGCGTTGGTTGCGGAAGAACAGCGAGGTGAGCACCTGGATCTGGTGGTTGGCCTCGAGGCGCAGCGGTCTGGGCAGCGCCTCGCGCACCGCGCGCAGCACGTATCCCAGGTCCCGCGCGCGATGCGCGAAGGGGCGCTTCAGGTCCAGATCGTCGAGCACTCGGTGCAGCACGGCGCGCAGGCCATGCTCGAGCGGATAGTAGCTGCGGTAGGCGGGAGGGTCGGACTCCAGATACTCGGTGGAGACGGCCGGCCGCACGAACAGGAAATCGTTGTTGTAATACGTGCGGTGCAGGATGCGGCAGCTCACCGTGTTGAAGAAGGTTTCCGCCAGCTCCGGCTGCTTGTGGTTGGTGAGCAGGGCGACGTACTGCAGCTTGATGTCCTGCCACAACGCATCGGGCAGAGCATCGGTGTCGAAGTCGCGCTGCAGCCGATCCACCGTCTCCTGCACGCGCTGGTCGTAGAAGAGGATGCGCTCGGCATGCGCCTGCCGGACGCTCTGCCAGTCCGCACGCTCGAAGCGGCCCTTGGCCTCGCGGCTGCTCTGCCGGAACAGCCGATAGTGCTTGTTGAACCCTTCGAGCAGGGCGCGGGCGATGTCCAGCGCCAGCTCGCCGCGCAGGTCTGAGCTTGCTACGTGCATGCGAAACGCCTAGGCGGTCTCCTCGAACAGTTCGCGACCGATCAGCCAGCGCCGGATCTCCGACGTCCCCGCGCCAATCTGGTTCCGGCCGGCGCACAGCAGCCCGCGGCTGCTGTGCGCCTTAACATGAGCCTCGCTCATGTTAGCCTCCACCGAATCGGGGCCTGCGTCGATGATCATTTTGTCTCCTCGAACAACTCACGCCCAATCAGCCATCGGCGAATCTCCGATGTCCCGGCCCCGATTTCATACAGCTTCGCGTCTCGCCACAGTCGGCCCGTCGGATATTCGTTGATGTAGCCGTTGCCGCCCAGGCACTGGATCGCCTCACCTGCCATCCATGTGGCTCTCTCCGCGCTGTAGAGCACCGCGCCCGCGGCATCCTTGCGCAGCGCCCGCACCTCTTCCGGCGTAGCGGCGCGATCGCAAGCGCGGCCGACGGCGTAGACGTAGGCGCGGCAGGCGCTCATCGTCGTGTACATGTCGGCGAGCTTGCCTTGCATGAGCTGGAACTCGCCGATCGACTGGCCGAATTGCTTGCGCTCGTGCACATAAGGCAGCGCCACGTCCAGGCATGCCTGCATGACACCTAGCGGCCCGCCAGACAGCACGGCCCGCTCGTAATCCAGACCGCTCATCAGCACCTGCACGCCACGATTGAGCTGCCCCAGCACATTCTCTTCCGGCACCTCGCAGTCCTGGAACACCAACTCGCAGGTGTTCGAGCCGCGCATACCGAGCTTGTCCAGCTTCTGGGCGGTGGAAAAGCCTTTGAACTCGCGCTCGACGATGAAGGCGGTGATCCCCTTGGGCCCCGCGGCGGCATCCGTCTTGGCGTAGACCACGAGCACGTTGGCGTCGGGACCGTTGGTGATCCACATCTTGTTGCCATTGAGGATGTAGCGGTCGCCTTTCTTGTCGGCGCGCAGCCGCATGCTCACGACGTCGGAGCCCGAGTTGGGCTCGCTCATGGCGAGCGCTCCGACGTGCTCGCCGGAGATGAGGCGGGGCAGATACCTGCGCTTCTGCTCGGGCGTGCCGTTGCGCCGGATCTGGTTTACGGCGAGGTTGGAATGTGCGCCGTAGGACAGCCCCACCGAGGCGGAGGCGCGGCTGACCTCCTCCACGGCCACGATGTGCGCCAGATAGCCCGTGTTCGTGCCGCCGTATTCCTCCTCCACGGTGATGCCGAGAAGGCCCAAGCCACCCAGCTTGCGCCACAGATCCATCGGAAAGGCGTTGCTGCGGTCGATCTCGGCGGCACGCGGCGCGATCTCGGCCGCCGCGAAGCTCTGCACGCTCGCGCGCAGCATGTCGATGGTCTCGCCCAGGCCGAAATCCAGCCCTGGAAGACGGATGATGGGAAAGGCGTCAGAAGGGTTCATAGCGAGCATCCGAGGAGCGGCGGTCTAGTCCGGCATGGCGCTGCCTCGTCAGTATAACGCCGGCGGAACGGTCTCGGCCGGCGACGCGGCAACGCCACGGTGGGGCGTTACGACGATGACAGTTCGTTGGCATCCATCCTGCTAGCACCGGTGGTTACGGCTCCTGTCTTCGTGCCGCCCGAGAGCAACCATGCAAAACGCAAATCCCTATCAACCACCAGCCGCCGCTGTCGCAGATCAACAGGAAGAGTATGGCGAGGTCAAGGTGCTTTCCGCGTCCGGCAGGCTCGGGCGCGTGCGCTATATCGGCTACAGCATCGGCGTGACCGTCCTTGTCTACGCGGGCGTCTTCCTTGTGGGGCTGCTGGCCGGCTTTGCTCGAGCCGGCTGGATGGCCGCGGTGCTCGGGTTATCCGGCTTCGCGGTCCTGGTGGTCCTTCAAATCCTCCTGACGGTGCAACGCTGCCACGACTTCAACGCCTCGGGCTGGGTGTCGCTGGTGGCGTTCATCCCGCTGGCGGCGCTGGTATTCTGGTTCGTTCCCGGCACGCCCGGTTCGAACCGCTACGGGCCGCCGCCGCCACCGAACTCCACCCGTGCGATCCTGCTCGCTTCGGTCCTGCCGTTGATCTTCGTGGTTGGAATCCTGGCGGCGATAGCACTCCCCGCTTACCAGAAGTACACACATCGCGCGCACCAGTCCAGCGCGCAACTTCCGCACTGATCGACCGCACCGCAGGGCCCGCTCCACGCGGGCCGGCGTGCCGCGAGCCTGCCGCAGACTCGGACGCGCTTCTCTGGAGCGAGCACGCCGACGCTTTCGCCGCGCAGATCGTTTAACATGCGGTGAGGCGCGGCTGAGCCGCGAGCCCATCTCCCCGCGCATTCACCATCGATGAACCTCTCCGCTCCTTCGGCGCCCGCGGTACGTAACCTGGGATTGAGCTATCCGGTGACGCAGCCGCCTGTGCCCGGCGGTTGGCTCGAGCTGGCACCGGGGATCTTCTGGGTGCGGATGCCGCTGCCGTTCGCACTGGACCATATCAACCTGTGGGTTCTACGCGATGGGGATGGCTGGACGCTGGTCGACACCGGGCTAAACTCGGAGGCGACGCGCACGCATTGGGAACAGGTGTTCACGCAAGGCCTCGCCGGCCGGCCGGTCCGGCGCATCCTGGTCACCCACTACCACCCGGATCATTTCGGCCTGGCCGGCTGGCTGGTGCGTCGCTTCGGCGTGGAGCTGTGGATGACCGAATCGGAGTATTTGACCGCGCTCGCCTACCATACCCCGCTGCCGGCCTTCACCAACCTCGCAGCGGTCGAGCTTTTCGCCCGTCATGGGCTGGACGCATCGGGCCAGGAGTCGGTCCGCAACCGCAAGCACACGTACCCCCGCGCAATCAGCGACCCGCCGGCGAGCTTCCACCGCATCCTCGACGGTGACCGGCTTGACATCGACTCGCACCACTGGCGTGTGATCGTAGGCACCGGCCACGCGCCCGAGCACGCGGCGCTGTACTGCGAGGAACTCGGTCTTCTCATCTCCGGCGATATGGTCTTGCCGAAGATCAGCACCAACGTGTCGGTGTGGCCGAGTGAACCGGAAGGCGATCCGTTGTCGTTGTTCCTGCGCTCGGTGGAGCGCTATGCGCGCCTACCGGAGGACACGCTGGTGCTGCCGTCCCACGGTCTCCCGTTCCATGGGCTGCGTGTCCGTGCAGCCGCCCTGCGCCAGCACCACGCGGCGCGGCTCGATGAGCTGGAGGCGGCTTGCGAACGCCCCGCGAGCGCCTGGGACGTGGTCCCGGTGCTGTTTCGTCGCCAGATCGATGAGCATCAGATCCTGTTCGCCATGGGCGAAGCCATCGCCCACTTGAATCATCTTCTGCACCAGGACCGCCTGATCAGGGAGGAAGGTCCTGACCACGTGCTGCGCTTCGTGCGTGCGAGCTGACCCGCCCAGAACAATATGGCCACTCCGAACCAAAGCCCGCCGACAACGGTCTCGCCCGACGCGGAGGCACTCGCCCGCTCCTTCGCGGAGATCACGCAACAGAGCCAGCGGGTCGTCAACGAATACCTGGCGCGGGCCCGCGACGGCAAGGCGGCTCTCCCCACGGACGATCTGGGCTTGACCACCGCGTTCATGGACCTGTCCGCCAGCTTGATGGCCAATCCGTGGAAGCTCGCCGAGCTGCAGATGCGCATGTGGCATGACTACTTCCGGTTGTGGCACAGCTCGATGCAGCGCTTCCTCGGCGAACAGCCGGCGCCGGTTGTCGAACCTGCCAAGTCCGACAACCGCTTCAAGAACGAGGTGTGGGAGAACAACTTCCTCTTCGACTACATCAAACAGTCCTACCTCATCGCCGCCCAGAACATCCAGCAGACGGTCTCGGAGGCCGAAGGGCTGCCTGACCAGACCGCGCGCAAGGTGCGCTTCTTCACCCGTCAGTTCGTCGACGCGCTCTCGCCTACCAACTTCGTGTTCACCAATCCCGAGGTCCTGCACGCAACGATCGACAGCGGCGGCAAGAACCTGATCGACGGCCTGCAGAACCTGCTCACCGATCTCGAGCGCGGCAAGGGGCAGCTTGCCATCAGCATGACCGACTACCAGGCCTTCGAGCTGGGCCGCAACGTCGCCACCGCTCCAGGCAAGGTGGTGTATCAGACGGACCTGATGCAGCTGATCCAATACGACCCGAGCACGCCGCAGGTCTGGCGCACGCCGCTGCTGATCATCCCACCCTGGATCAACAAGTACTACATCCTCGACCTGCGCGAGAAGAACTCCTTCATCCGCTGGGCCGTATCCCAGGGCCACACGGTGTTCATGGTGTCCTGGGTGAACCCGGACGACCGCTACGCCGGGAAGAGCTTCGACGACTACATGCTGGAGGGCCCGCTGGCGGCGCTCGACGCCATCGAGCAGGCGACCGGCGAGCGCGAGGCCAACGTCATCGGGTACTGCCTGGGCGGCACCCTGCTCGCGTGCCTGCTCGCCTGGCTCGCAGCGAAGGGGCAGCAGCGCGTCAAGAGCGCCACATTCTTCACCGCCATGATCGACTTTCGCGAACCGGGCGAGCTGGGTGTGTTCGTGGACGACACCGCGGTGTCCAACCTCGAAAAGAAAATGGCCGAGCGCGGCTATCTCGAAGGCTCGGAGATGGCCAACACCTTCAACCTGCTGCGCGCCAACGACCTCATCTGGTCCTTCGTGGTGAACAACTATCTGCTCGGGAAGGACCCGTTCCCCTTCGACCTGCTGTACTGGAACTCGGACTCCACGCGCATGCCGGCGAAGATGCACACGTTCTATCTTCGCAACATGTACATCAAGAACCTGCTGGTCGAGCCCGGTGGCATCGCGCTGGCCGGGGAGCCGATCGACGTGACACGGGTCACCACCCCGGCCTGCTTCGTGTCCACCATCGAGGACCACATCGCGCCCTGGAAGAGCACGTACATGGGCGCGAGACTTCTCGGAGGGCCGGTGAAGTTTCTGCTGGCGGGCTCGGGCCATATCGCCGGCGTGGTCAATCCGCCGGCGGCGCAGAAATATTGCCACTGGACCGACTCGAGCCTCCCCGAGACCGCCGATGAGTGGCTCGCCGGGGCGCAGCGGCACGACGGTTCATGGTGGCCCGAGTGGAATGCATGGGTAAGCGGGCATGGCGGCGACAAGGTACCCGCGCGCGTTCCCGGCGACGGCAAGTTGAAAGTGTTGGAAGATGCCCCGGGATCCTACGTCAAGCTGCGCCTGGACCCGGCGGCGTCGGAGGTCCCGCCATCGGGCGCGCCACCTGCGAACTCTCCCCCGACGACCGGCAGCGCCGCGGCGGATGGCACGCAGCCGAGTGAGCCGTCCCGGAGCGCGCGTACCCGTCAGCCGGGTGCCCCGGCCAAGAGTCGACGCTCGGGTTAGACCTCCCCGCGCGCTCAGCCCAGCCGGTCCCGAAACCGGGACAGGTATTCGACGCCCTCGATGGCGCGGCTGCCGTACCAGGAGGTCATCGAGCCGTCGATCAGCGCCACCCGCGTGCGACTCGCGAGCGGCAGCGCGTCGAGCAGTTCCGCTTGGTGGCGTGGCCCGAAGCTGTACGGCTCGCTCGACAGCAGCACGAGATCGACCTGTTGCAGCAAGTCCGGCGTGAGGCCGATCGCGGGATAGCGCGCCTCGCTCTTCGGCTCCCAGGTCTCCCAACCCACCACCGCCAGCATGCGGGAAATGTAGGTGTCCCGCGAGACGGTCATCCAGGGCGCCTTCCAGATCAGATACAGCACGCTTTGCCGCGGCCAGCCGGCAGCCGCCGCGGTCGCTTGCGTCAGGCTGCGCTCGAACCGGTGGCACAGCCGCTCGGCCTCGGCTTCGCGCTCGAAGATGCCGCCCAGCAAGCGATACAGGGCAAGGTTGTCGAGCGGCCCGCGCGGATGGGTTACGACAACGTGCGGCACGAAGCGGGCAAGTTCCTCCACGGCCGCGCGCGGATTCTCGTCGATGTTGACGATCAAATGGGTCGGCGTGAGGCGCTTGACGCGCGCCGCTTCGATGCTCTTCGTGCCGCCGACTTTGGGGACGCGCTTGACTTTGTCGCGCGGGTGGATGCAGAAGCCGGTGCGCCCGACGATCTGTCCCTCCAGCCCGAGGTCAAACAGCAGCTCGGTGATGCTCGGCACCAACGAGACGATGCGTGCGGTCTCGCCGGCGACTCCGTGATGCGTGCCGACGGCGTCGACCAGGTGAAATGCGTTGGCGGGGATCGACGGCACGTCCGCTCTGCCCTGTACTGACCGGTTGGTGACCCGGCCCAGATTGTAACCAAGCGTCGCTCACCGATTGGACTAAGTGCTCGCGGGATCGACAATCGCGGCCGATGCGACGCAGCAAAGAGGAACCTTTCCGTTCAACTATCGGCCTATAGTATCGAGCACGAAAAATGCTCAAAGTGCTGAGCGGCACTGCGGCCGAAGCACGCCCAACGTGTCGCAACACCCCGGCGGATCCCGGGTGCAGCGAGAAGCAATCCTTCGAGCGCACCGCGCCCTGCGCCCCATAAGGACGTGCGGCAGATCCGGCGGACCCCGAGCCAAAATTCTGGGGAGCATCGCCGATGCTGTTCGAATCGCACGCCGAAAGGCAGCTGCGGCTTGCCGCAGCTTCGCTCGAAGACAAGTACACGCTGCCGACCGGTCGGGCCTATCTGACCGGGATCCAGGCACTCATCCGCCTCTGCATCAATCGGCGCCTGCGCGACGCGCTCGAGGGACGCAACACCGCCGGCTTCGTCTCCGGCTATCGCGGCTCCCCGCTCGGTCCGCTCGACAAGGAGCTATGGAAGGCCGCGGAGCACCTGCAACGCGCTCACCTGCGCTTCGAGCCGGGCATCAACGAAGAGCTGGCGGCCACCGCGGTGATGGGGTCGCAGCAGACGCACCTGTTCCCCGGCGCGCGCTACGACGGGGTGTTCGCGCTCTGGTACGGCAAGGGTCCTGGAGTAGACCGCTGTGCGGATGTATTCAAGCACGGCAACTTCGCCGGCAGCTCACGCCATGGCGGAGTGCTGCTTGTTGCCGGCGACGATCACGGCGCCTATTCGTCGTCGCTGCCCAACCAGAGCGAGCAGTTGTTCCAGTCGTGCACGATCCCCGTGCTCAACCCCGCCGGCGTCCAGGACATTCTCGATCTCGGCCTGCACGGATTCGCGCTGTCGCGTTATTCGGGATGCTGGATCGGCTTCAAGGCCCTGGCCGATACGGTGGAGAGCGCCGCCATGGCGGACATCGACCCGATGCGCGCCTGCATTCAGCTGCCCAAGGACTTCGCGCTCCCGCCGGGAGGCCTCAACATCCGTCTGCCCGATTCGCGCTTCGCGCAGGAAGCGCGCTTGTTCGACCACCGGCTCGCAGCCGTGCGCGCGTACGCCCGCGCCAACGCGCTCAACCACATCGCGCTCGACTCGCCGCGAGCCCGCATCGGCCTCATCGGCACCGGGAAAACGTGGCTCGACCTACGTCAGGCACTCGACGAGTTGGGCATCGCGGACGCGCAGGCGGCAGAGATCGGTCTGCGCTTGTTCAAAGTCGGCATGCCTTGGCCGCTCGAGCCGGACACGCTGCTCAGCTTCGCGCGTGGTCTGGAAGAGATCATCGTCGTGGAGGAAAAGCGGCCGCTGATCGAGGCCCAGCTCAAGGAGATCCTGTACGGATTGCCGCAGGCCGAGCGCCCGCGCGTGGTGGGTAAGGACATCGTTCCGCCCGATCCCGGCTTCGACCGCCGGCTGCTTCTGTCCGAAAAGCTCGACTTCTCGCCCGCGGAGGTTGCACTGCTCTTGGCCGCGCGTCTTCAAGGCCGGTTCAGTTCCGAGACGCTGCGCCGGAACGTGGCACGCATCGAGGAGCGGCTTGCCGCCGCGAAGCGCGAGCTGATCGATCTGGAGAGGCAGCCTTGGTTCTGCTCCGGGTGCCCGCACAACACTTCGACGCGCGTGCCCGAAGGCAGCTTCGCGCTCGCGGGGATCGGTTGCCATTGGATGGCCAACTGGATCCGCCCGGAGAGTACGCGCACCACTACGCAGATGGGTGGTGAAGGAGTGACCTGGGTCGGACTGGCCCCGTTCACCGACACGCCGCACATCTTCGTCAATCTGGGCGACGGCACGTACTACCACTCGGGCCTGCTCGCGATCCGTCAGGCGATCGCGGCGAAAGCCTCCATCACGTACAAGCTGCTGTACAACGATGCGGTGGCCATGACCGGCGGGCAGCCGGTGGAGGGGCCGCTGTCGGTGCCGATCATCATCGCGCAGCTGCGCGCCGAAGGTGTCGAGCGCATCGTGCTGGTGACCGACGATCCCAAGCGATACGAGCATACGCCGCTTGCCGATCGCGAGGTGACAGTGTTCCACCGCGACCGCCTCGAGCACGTCCAGCGCGAGCTGCGCGAGTACCGCGGCGTGTCCGTCCTGATCTACGACCAGACCTGCGCCGCAGAGAAGCAGCGCCGCCGCAAGCGCGGCGAGTATCCGGACCCTGCGCTGCGCGTGGTGATCAACGAGGAGGTGTGCGAAGGCTGTGGCGACTGCGGAGCGGCCTCCAACTGCACGGCGCTCGTGCCGGTGGAGACCGAGCTGGGACGCAAGCGCGCGATCGATCAGAGCCGCTGCAGCAAGGACACCTCGTGTATGAACGGCTTCTGTCCCAGCTTCGTCACCGTCGAGGGCGGCCGGCTCAAGAAACCGGCAGCGCGCGACTTGGAAGCCGAAGCCGCACGCGTATTCGGCGCGCTGGCGCAGCCGGAGTTGCCAAGCCTGAACCGGCCTTATCGCGTGCTGCTGACCGGCATCGGCGGCAGCGGCATCCTCACCGCCAGCGGCGTGCTCGGCATCGCCGCTCAGCTCGACGGGATCGGTGTGGTGACGCTGGACATGACCGGAATGTCCCAGAAGAACGGCGGCGTCATCTCGCATCTGCACTTTGCCGCCAATCAGGAGTCGTTGACAGCGGCACGGGTTGGCGTGGGAGACGCCGACCTGGTGCTGGCGCTCGATCTCCTGGTGGCTGCTCGCCCCGAATGGATGGCGCGCGTGGCGCCGGGACGCACGCGCTTTGTCGGCAACACGGCGCAGGTGATGCCGGGACAGTTCGCGGGCCAGCCTGACCTTGCGTTCCCGCTGGAGCACATGCAACGTGCGATCGACGCCGAAGTCGGGCGCGAACGCGTCGCCTGGCTCGATGTCACACAACTGGCACAGCGGCTTCTCGGCGACAGCATCGCGGCGAACCTTCTGCTGCTCGGCTTCGCCTGGCAGAAGGGATGGCTGCCGGTCAGCCGCGAGGCGATCGAGCGCGCGATCGAGCTCAACGGCGTCGCCGTGCAGGTCAACCGCAGTGCATTCCTGTGGGGGCGGCGCGCCGCCCTGGATCTGAACGCGGTGCAGCGGCTCGCGCTCCCGCCGCGGCCGATCAAGCTCATGCCGCGCAGGCGCAGGACGCTGGACGAGCTGGTGGCGGCGCGCACTACGCGGCTCATCGACTACCAGAGCGCCGCTTTTGCTGCGCGCTACACCGTGCTCGTGGAGCGTGTGCGGGCCGTGGAGCAGGAGCGCGTCTCCAGCCGGGGCGCGCTCGCGGAGGCGGTTGCGCGCACCTATTTCAAGCTGCTGGCATACAAGGACGAATACGAGGTGGCCCGCTTGTACACGCAGAGCGGCTTTCTGGAGCGCGTCGCCGAGCAGTTCGAGGGCGACTATCGCATCGCTTTCCACCTGGCGCCGCCGTTGCTGGCGCCGCGGCACCCCGACACGGGGCTGCCCCGCAAGCGGCGGTTCGGCGCCTGGATGCTGCCCGCATTCCGCGTCCTCGCCAAGCTCAAGCGGCTGCGCGGCACGCCGCTGGACCCATTCGGCTACACCGCCGAGCGCCGGATGGAGCGCAAGCTGATTCGCGACTACGAACTGCTAGTCGAAGAGCTCCTGACCGGGCTCAGCCCCGCGAACCACGAGATCGCCGTGACGCTGGCGGCGCTGCCTGAGCGCATCCGCGGGTTCGGTCACGTCAAGCTGGCGGCGATCCATGCCACGGCGCGGGAACAGGCGGCGTTGCTGGAGAAGTTCAGGGCGACGCGTCCGACGCCGCTCGCCGACGCGGCGTGAGCCGCGAAAACCTCAGACCGCCGCACCGAGCGCTGGGTTGAGATCGGCCCTTCGCTTTCGCCGGCCGTATCCCCTCGCTCGCCCAGCCATCCCCTGCGCTCGCTGCTCCGCGCGCGGGTGGCCGCATACCGAAAGTAAGCCGCTGAAGCGGTTCATCTGAAGGATAATGGGCGCTGATCTCGTCGCCCGAAGATGAATCCTATGGACCGCTACACCCCCGACAACGCGATCCGGCAGTACCTGATCGAATCCGAGCCCTATTACCGCGCCACGGGTAACGAGGTCGCGCTTTACGAGGCCGCGTACGCCGTGCGCATGCCGATGATGCTGAAGGGCCCGACCGGGTGCGGCAAGACGCGGTTCGTGGAATATCTGGCCTGGCGGCTGGGCAAACCGCTCGTCACCATCGCCTGTCACGAAGACATGACGGCGTCGGACCTCGTGGGCCGCCATCTGCTGGACGCCGACGGCACGCGCTGGCAGGACGGGCCGCTCACGCTCGCGGTGCGCCAAGGGGCGATCTGTTACTTGGACGAGATCGTGGAAGCGCGGCAGGACACGACCGTCGTGATCCATCCGCTGACGGACGCCAGGCGCGTTTTGCCCCTGGAGAAGAAGGGCGAGCTGGTGCACGCCCATCCCGACTTCCAGCTCGTGATCTCGTACAACCCCGGCTACCAGAACATCATGAAGGACCTGAAGCAGTCCACCAAGCAGCGCTTCGGGGCCCTCGACTTCGGCTGGCCGCCGCGCGACATCGAGATCGAGATCGTCGCGCACGAGTCGGGCGCCTCACCGGATGTCGGCTCGCGTCTGGTGTCGATCGGGGAGCGCGCTCGCAATCTCAAGGGCCACGGCCTGGACGAAGGCATGTCTACCCGGATGCTGATCTACGCGGGCTCGCTCATCGCCCAGGGCGTCGAGCCGATTGCCGCGTGCAGCGTGGCGCTCGTGCGCCCGCTTACCGACGACGCCGATATCCGGGATGCATTGGATGCGGCGGTGAGGACGTTCTTCTAGCGCTGGCGGGCGTGATGGGTCAAGAGCTGAACAAAGTGAAAGAGGTGAACGAAGTGAAGGAGGTGAAGAGGTGAAGAGGTGAAGAGGTGATCCCCCACACCCCAGCCCTCTCCCCCGACGGGGGAGAGGGAGCTTTGTTTTACCCCTTTACTCATTGACCTTTTCCCCTCTTCACCTCTTCACCTTTTCACCTCTTCACCCTTCCCGCACTTCGATGCCGCCCCCCATCGACCTGACCCCCTTCCCGCCGGACGTGCGGAAGGTGGTCCGCGCCGCGCTGCCGGACGCCGAGCGGTACCTCACCCCGTCGCAGCTCCAGACTTGGCTCGAAGGCGCGCGCGGGCTGCTGGACCAGGGCGCAGGCATGGACCCGGTCGTCGCTTATCTGCGCAGCGTCCCGCCGATTGCGAAGCAGGGCGGTGAGCCGGCGATGGAGAGGGTGATCGCCACCGCCCTGTCGATCGCGACGCATGCGGACGGGCGCACGGTCGACGCGTTCCTCGCCGCCCTGCCGATCGCGGTCCGCCGACTCTACACCGCCGAAGCGTTGACCGAGTTCCTCGACCTGGTGGATGAGCTCGCCGCGCTCGCGCCCAGCGGGCTGACCTCCATGTTCGACCACATCGGACCGTTGCTCGAGCAGCTTACAGTCGATGGCCTGCGGCGCTGGGCGCTGCTCGGCGTGCAAGGGCACTACAGCGACGCAGGCGCCCAGCGGGCTTGGTTCCGGCTCGAAAGCCAGGAGGCACGCGCCGTCCTGCGCTCTGCAGCGGAGGGCACGCTGTTCACCGACGTCGAGCGGCGCCTCGCCTTCTATCTGCGCGCGCTGTGGGGGCGAGGGATCGACTTGAGGGCCGGAGGCGCTTCCTCCCCGATCCGCGACGCTGAAGGCCAGCGCGGAAGGCGTGTTTCCATCGTCGACGGCGTGGTACGCATGCCACAGGCTTTCGACGTGTTCCCCGGGAAGGATGGGCCGACGCTGTACCGTGCAGCGGCAGCCCACGCAGCCGCGCACCTGGCGTACTCGGCGCAGCGCTTTCCGCTGCGGGAGCTGCGCCCGATCCAGGTCGCGCTCGTGTCGCTGATCGAAGATGCGCGCGTCGAGCAGTTGTCGCTGCTGGAATTGCCTGGCTTGCGTCGCCTCTGGCAGCCGTTCCACGTCGCAGTGCCCAGTGTCACCGCGAGCGCGGGTTCGTTGCTGGCCCGCCTGTCCAGGGCGTTGATCGATCCCGCCTACGAAGACGACAACCCATTCGTGCGCAAGGGCCGCATGATGTTCGCCGAGGCCGCCGCCGCAGACATGTCGGATCCCGCGTTGTCGCGCAGCATCGGAAGCCTGCTCGGGGACGATCTCGCGCAGATGCGCGTGCAGTTCAACTTCAAGACCTACCTGGTCGAGCCTCTGTACCGGGATGACAACTTCTTTCTGTGGGACTTCGGCGACACCGGTCAATCGCGGTCCGACGATCAGGACCTCATCTACCGGACGATGAGTCTGAATATGGCCGACGAAGGCGAGCCGGTAGAGCTTCAGATGCAGCAGAGCTCCAGCCAAGGCGCACAAAGCGAGGCGGGCTCGGCGCAGGACGAGCAGGCGTTCGAGGCAGCGCTCGCGCAGGCGTATCACTACGACGAATGGGATTACGCCATCGGGCTGGAGCGTCCCGCGTGGTGCACGGTGCTGGAGAAGCACGCGCGGACTGGCGATGCGCACGTGATCGACGAGATCCTGCTGCGCAACCAGGAAACCGTGAGCCGTCTCACACACATGATCAAGGCGGCGCAAGTCGAGCGTCCGACGCGACTGCGCCGCCAGCTCGACGGCGACAAGCTGGATCTGGATGCGAGCATCCGCGCCACTGTGGATTTGCGCTCCGGGCGCACCCCCGACCCCCGAGTGCACGAGCGGCGCGGCAAGACCACGCGCGACCTCGCCGTGCTGCTGCTCCTCGATCTCTCACAGTCGACCAACGATTACGTGCCGAGCGCCGGGACTTCGGTGCTGAATCTGGCGCGGGAGGCCACCGCGCTGGTCGCGGATGCAATGGACAAGATCGGCGACAGCTTCGCGATCCACGGCTTCGACTCGAACGGCCGGCACGAGGTCGAGTACTATCGGTTCAAGGATTTCGACGAGCCTTACGGCGAGCGGGCGCGCGCCCGTCTCGCGGGCATGACGGCGCAGCTGTCCACGCGCATGGGAACGGCGCTACGGCACGCCGGACATTTCCTGCGTTACCGCCGGGTCGCGCGCAAGCTGATCCTGCTGGTCACCGACGGCGAGCCGCACGACATCGACGTGCACGACCGCAAGTATCTCGTGTTCGACGCCAAGCACGCGGTGGAGGAACAGACGCGCTACGGCGTGGCCACGTTCTGCATCAGCCTCGACCCGGCCGCGGACCAGTACGTCACGCGGATCTTCGGCGTGCGCAACTATCTCGTGCTGGACCACCTGCGTCGCCTGCCAGAGAAGCTGCCGCTGCTCTACATGCGGCTCACGAGCTGACCTTCGCGCCAACGGGCGGTTTCGCGCTGCGATGGGAAGCTGCGAGTAGTTCAGTAAATGAAGCTCCTCACCAGGGTCAGATCCCCGATCTTGCGCATCGGCACCACGTAGGTCTCGCGCTTCTCCCGCAGCGTATTCTCGTTGAACACGATTGTGATCACGGCGGTGGTCACCGGTTTCTTGCGCGTGCTCTCGTCGAAGTGGTACCCACCCGCGCCGAAGTTGCCCCAGTAGTTCACGAACACATGATAGGTCCCGTGCATCGGCGCGGCCATGGAGAACATCTCCGGCCCGGCCCCATCGACGCTGTCCACGTCGAGGCCGCCGCCAGTAGTCAGCACCGGCTCGGCCCAGAACGCGTGCTGTCCGTCCGGCGTCAGCACGTGGAGATCGAGCTCGGCCTGATTGTCGTCCCAGGCCAGCACGATGCGGATCGCAGCCTGCGTCTTGCTCGGGTTCGCCTCGTAGAACTGCAGCCGCTTGCGCTGCTTGCCTTCCGGGTCGCGGATCTCGATGCTGTTGGATCCGACTCCGAACGCGTAGGGCCGCGCGAAGCGGCCGGCTTCACCCGTGTAGAGCGGCATCGGGTTGCCGTTCACGACGAGCTGATGCGGCTCGCGGTCGGTGCCGGACTGAGCCAGGTGCCCTCGGATCAGCGTCCGGTATTTTTGCTGCCCGCGGTCGATCAGCGCGGGCGGGTAGGCCACCGCCAGGTCCTCAGGCTTGTCGACGACGACGCTCGAGTTCCAGCCGGCACGCGGCGTTTCGAGTTCAATCTGGGCGGCGGCAGGGACAGCGCAGAATGCAACAGCAAGCAACGCCGCGTACAGCGGCAGGGGACAGGGCAGCATGTCGGTCACGGGTACGTGAAGGATTGCACGAGCGTGAGCTCGCCTGGCTTGCGCAGCGGCACGCGGAACACCTGCTGCTTCTCGCGCGGCGTGTTCTCGTCCGTGATGACGGTGACTTGGGCGGTGGTGATGATGTCGCGCTGTTCGCCGGAACCGTAGTAGTTGACGTAGATGTGATACAGGCCTTCGGGCGGGCTCGGGTGGGCGAAGATTTCCGGCCCGTAACCGGTGGTCACATCTACGTCGATGCCGCCTCCGCTGGGCATCACCCGATCGCCCCACCAGGCGTGCTCGCCGCGCGGCGAGACGACGTGCAGGTCGACGTCGGTGGCGTCCGTATCCCAAGACAACACCACGCGGATGCGCACCGGGAGCTTGGCCGCATAGGCCTCGTAGAATTGACGCCGCACCTTCTGCTTGCCTTCGCCCGCACGGACCTCGACGCTGTTGGAGCCTTTCCCGAACGTGTAGGGACGCGCGAACCCGCCGCCTGGCTGCAGCTGCAGAGGCATCGAGACGCCGTTCACGACCAAGGTTGCCGGGCCCTGTGCCGCCGCCGCAAGGTGGCCGGCGATCAGCGCCGCGGCGTTCGCGCTCTCCACGTTCACGCTCGACGCCGGATAGTGCACCGGCTGCAAGAATCCGCTCGGCGTGCCGGCGGAGTCGCGCCAGCCGGCGCGCGGTGTGTCGATGTCGGCCTGCGCTGGCGCCAACGTTGGCGCCAGGATGCAGACCGCTGCAAAGGAGACCAGCGTTGCGGGATATGGCATTGGGCTATCCGTCGGTTAGCGCGCGCGCCAGTTGCTCGATGAATGCCTCGTCGGAGCCGCGCGGGTGATAGCGAAACGTGAGGTGCAGAAACTCGTGTGCGAGCGAGATGCGGTCCTCGCGGGTGCGCAGCTCGCGCACATGGATGCGCAGGCGTTGCGCGTCGGCATACGGGTTGCCGTAGTCGAGCGCGCACACGGTCGGCGGCTGCTCGAGTGCTTCGAAGCCTGGCTCCCGCGAGAGCTGCCGCCGCCAACGCGGTAGCATCCGTGTGAGCCATGCCTCGGCTTCGGGGAGCCGGCGGCACTGGCGCTCGCCGGATGCGGGCGCGAGCGAGGCGCCGGGAAATGCAGCGGCGAGGATCGCATCGTAGGTCTGCCCCGCGCGCGACTGCGCGGCCGCTTCGGTCCATGCGAGCACGCCGGGCGTGGGTTGGTCCAGTCGATACACAGCGCGCGTATCCAGCACCAGTCCGTCCGTGAACAGGCTCACGTCGCGTGCTGGGCGGCTGGCCGCTCTCGGGCTCACGCGTTGCGTGCGTGACGAGTCGGCGACACGAAAGCAGCCGGCCTCGAATGGGGCGTTCTGCGTGAGCCACGTGCGCGCCACGATCGCGAGTGCGCGGGCGGCATGCGTCAGGCGCGCGTCGGCCTCGCGATCCACCACCCGCGCAACGTAATCGCTGAGGGCAAGGCGCCCCCAAATCACCGGGGTTTGCCCCCGAACCTCCATGGACAGCTCGCCGCCCGAACTGATCAGCACCGCGTTGCCGTTCTCGAACGTAACGCGATACTGGCCGGACAACGGCCCGTCCGCAGCGGGCTCCCCACCCGGGAATCGCTCGACCTTGCGCACTGAGTAGCGTGCGAAATAGTCGACCAGCACGCAGGCATCCCCATCGGGACCCCCGCGCGCCTCGGGCAACCACTGCGCCAGCCGCTGGGCCTGCTCCGCCAGCACGGTGCGACTTGCACCGGGTGCTGCGAACCACACCGGCGTCCCATCGACCATCCAACCGGCGCCGCCGCCGATCGAGGAGCCCGGCCGGTCCGGATGCGCCCAAGTGAACGTCTTCACGCGCAGCAACCCGCCGAGATGCGGCAGCGCGCCGCGCCCGTAGCCGTCTGTCATCACCGGCAGCAGCGCACTCTGCGCCTCGGTACGAGCATGCGCAGGAACGACGGCGAGCGCGCTCAGGATCTGGTCGACGCCCAGCCGGGTATCGGGCCGCAGCTCGTCGAGATCGGCCACCCAGCGCGCGCGATCCGCGGTCAGCGGTTGCCAGAAAGCCCGCCACGGCTGCGTCTGGATGTGCAGGCGCGCCGGCTCGAAGAACAGCGCGCACGAACGGGCGAGCGCCGCATTGCGCTCCACTGTGCCGCCGGGGGCGCAGCAGTACTCTTCGCCGGCGCGCGGCACCGCGAGGCAACGGTATGCAGGCGTAGGCAGCCCGGTCTGCACCGCGTAAGCGTAGACGAACAGCTTCCAGAGGCTCCCCAGCGGCACTGATACCGGCAACGGTGCGGATTGCGCCGATGGCGACTGCACATGTCCGTCCCGTAGCCATGCCAGCGAGAGCTCGTCGGCTCCCGCAAACGGCATGGCGGCCGCGAGGACCAGCGCGGCAGCGAGGCGCATCAATGCACGTCCACCCGGCGCTCGCCCCCGGCGTCGAACGCCTTCAAGTCCGGCTGATACATCCGATATGCGCGCGCCGCGGGCAGCACGAATCTCCCCTTTTGTGCGAAGCGCACCAGATGTCGCAGTGCCACCGGCTCGCCGAGCGTCTCGATCGGCACCACATAGCCGTACCGCGTCGGCTCGTGCCGCGTGCGTTCGAGCGCCTGCAGCCCCCCGTTCGGCCCGGCGACCTGGATGCCCCAGGTCGTGCTCTCGACCGACGCGCCGGGCGGCAGCGGCGCTTCGAGCAGCACGAAGCGATACTGCGGTCCAGTGGGTCGAACCAGGATCTCGTCGAGATAGAGCTGGTCTGTGGTGAGCGCGGCGCCGGCCTGCAGCGGCTCGAGCGCAAAGCCAGACTCGCGCTTGACCACGCGGTGGAAGCGCCGCTCGATGCCGATCTGCAGGCGCGTGTCTTCCTTGTCGCTCGATTCGAATTGGACGAGCGCCGCAAGCCCCGCGCCTGGCGCCTGCGCGAGCTGCAGCTCGGCAGGAAGGGGCTTGCCCGCAGGCCAGCGCCAGACGGCTCCGCCGCTGGCCGTGACGGTCCTGCGCCAGGGCGCGCTCAGCGCCGGAGGCGGTGCCTTGGCCGCGCTGCGCGATCCCAGCGCCTGATCGGTCCACGCCAGCGTCATGGCGCGCTCCAGTGTCGGCATCTCCGCGCGCACCGCTCCGAGTACCCGCTCGGATTCGCTGGTCGGTATCCGGCCATTCAACATCATGAGTGCCTCGCCCGCAGGCAGGCCGCTCGCCCGCAGCACGCCGTAGGCGGCGTCGAGCTGGCTGGCGAGCGGCGCGGGCAGCGCGATCTTGTCTTGGCGGGCCATGCGATCCGCCAAAGCAAGCGCGATGGCGCGCGCATGCGGGCCGCCCGGAGCGCCGATCAGCGGACTCATCGTGGCCGGGATGCGGACCAACTTCTCCGGCGCTAGCCCGAGGGAGGCCTTCTGTAGATCGCGCAAGTACCCGTCGACGAGGTCCTTGACCGGCAGTCCCATCTCCTGCATCCAGAAGAGGACCAGGGCACGTTGGCCGAAGGGGAGCTGCGCGCCGCCCGTGCTGTAGACGTCCAGCAGGCGATTCCAGTGCTCGGGCGGCATGTCGACGCCCAGCGTGCGAGTGGAAACCCAATCCGCATAGTAGGCATATGCGGTGAGCAGCGGGTCGGTCGTGGTAAACGGCCCCCACCACGCGAACGTTGCCTTCGGACCGGCCATATAGGCGAGCCGCAGGCGCTGTCCATTGAGCTGCTGGCGGAGCCGATCGGCGAGCACCTGCTGGTCGGGTCCGAGCGCGCGGATCGCCAGCGAGAACGGAATCATGCGGCTCGCCGTCTGCTCGATACAGCCATAGGGATACTCGAGCAGGTCGTCGATCACGCGCGAGAACTGCGCCGCCGACGAGGAGGCCAGAGTCACGCGCACGTTGCGCGCGTCTGCCGGCAAGGCGATTGCGGTGCGCGCTCCGGTGACCGGCACGGCCAGCGTGCGCGGGCTCGGCCACTGGGGTGGCACCCGCGCGAAGCGCGTTTCTAGTAAGTCCAGGACCTTGCCGTCGCGACGCAACGCGACAGCGATCGCCGCCTCGCCGGTGAGCCCGGCGAGCGGGATCGCGACATAGTTCGCGCCGGGCCTGAGCGTGAGCGCGTCGGTATGATCGATCCCCGGCCCCGAAACCGCCATCTCGACTTTCTGCGGCTGATTGGTCTGGTTGAATGCGGCGATGCTGGCGACAGGCGCGTCGCCTTGGCGCATCCAGCCCGGGCTGGTCCACTTCACGTAGAGCTCCTTGTCGGAGCGCACATAGGCGGTGCGCTGCCCCACGGTGCCGTCGTCAGTGAACGCACGAGCGGTCATGCGCCAGCGCGTGAGCGCATCGGGCATGACGAAGGAGACATGTGCGTGCCCCGATGCGTCGGTGCGCACCAGCGGTTGCCACAGCGCCGTGTCCACCTCGTCGCGGCGCGGCCGCTCGAGCACTTTCACGCCGCGCTGGTTCACCTCGCCCGCGAACGGCGCGCCCTTGCTGCGGTTCACCGCGAGGTCGTAGCTGATGAAGTTCAGGCTCGAGGCGGTGCGCACGTTGTTGCGGCGCGGATGGTAGAAGAAGTCGTAGATGTCAGGAGCGATCTCGGGCTGCAGCACGTAGATCATCTCGTCGACTACGCCGAGCGCAACGACCGCGGCCACCGGCTTGCCATCCACGTTGGTCTGCACGTCCAGCTCGACCTTCTCGCCGGGCGCGTACACGCTCTTGTCCGCCGTGAGCGCGATGTCCACGCGCGGCTGCGACACCTGCAGCCCCTGGTTCTGGAAGACGTAGTCGCCGTGCTTCACGTAGGCGACCGAGAACGTGATGTTGGGTGCATAGTCCACCGGCACCGGGAGGCGCGCCTGCCATTGAGTGGGGGCGATGCGCTTCACCTCGATCCAGTCGCGGGCCGCGCCGAGCAGTGCTGTGCGCTCCACGCGGTCCCGCTCGAGCGTGAGCAGCGCCTCGTCCACCGGTTCCGGGAACGTGATTAGCGCCTGTGCGGTCTCGCCGGGCAGGAACTTCTGTTTCTGCAACACGATCTCGATGCTCCCGGTCGGGGCGCGCATCCCGCCGCCGCTCACCCAGTGCGACGTGGCGCCTGCGAGGTTGCCATGGGCATCGCGCAGCTGCACCGTATATGAGCCCGACGCGGCGAAGGTGAGCTCCAGCCGATCCGGTGTGGTGAAGCGCCCACTCGATCTCTGGCGGTCTTCGAGTCGGATCCATTCCCAGGTCGCGGCGTTCTCGCCCGCCTCGCCGACCGACTGGATGGCGAACGCCACCTTTTCGTTGGGCGCGCTGAACTGGTGCTCGGCCTTCAGGACGTAGGCGCTGCGCCCGCGCTCGATCAGCAGCTCGCGCGTGGTCTTGACGCGGTAGGCTGCGCCGTCGGTGGCAAACACCGTGAGCACGTAGCGGCTCGGCTCTTCCGCCGCGGGCAGTGAGAAGCGCGCTTCGCCACGCGCGTCCGTGTGCAGCATTTTCGCGTCCACTTTGACCGGGAACTGCCCGTAGTAGCGCAACTCGCCGTCGAGCATGGTGAGCTGCTGGGCGCGCACCGTGAGCTCGACCTCTGCGTTCGTTACTGGCTTGCCGTCGGGATAGGCGAGCTGGAGCTTGCCGGCGATCGGCTCCTTGGTCTTGAACTCGGGCTTGTCGGGGACAAGCGTGATCTCGAAGTGCGGCTTCTGATACTCCGCCACGCGGAATGCCGCGTTGTACTGTGCGTCGCGGTAAGCGAAGCGCAGCTCGTAGCCCCCGGCGCTGGCGTTCTCAGGCAGGCGGAAGCTGGTGTCGCCGCCGGTGTCGGGCTGGATCCGGAAGTTCTGGGTCGCAACCGGCGCGCCGTTCGGATCGAACACCGTCAGGCTCACGTCGGCGGACTGGATCGGCCGCGACTTGCGCGCAGACAGGAACTCGCGCCCGACGAACTTCACGAACACCTGATCGCCCGGACGATACAGCGGCCGGTCGGTCACCGCGTAGAGCTTTGCGTCGTAGATCTCACTGTCATAGTAGAAGTTTTCCGAGATGAACGCCCCGCCTTCAGGGTCGGCGCCGAGCACGTAGCTTCGCTCCGGAGAGGTGTGTGCCAGGCGCGCGATGCCTTGCACATCGGTCACGCCGCTCTTCAGCACGCCGGTGCCGTCCGTCCACGCGATCTCGACGTTGGGTACGGCGACGCCTGTAGAGCGCCGCGCGGTCCACACCACGACTTCCTCCGCAGAGCTCTTGATGATCGCCACCGCGCTCGAGACGAATACCAGCGTGGTGGCGCGATATCCGCCCACGTACGCTTCGACGAGATACAGACCCGGCTTGAGCGGCCCCAGTGGGATCATGACGTTGCCTGCGCTCGGCGCGATGAACTCGCTGCTGCTGCCTGCGAGCGCCACTTCTTTCGGCGCCGCGATCGGGGCGGCGCGATGCACGGGATAGCGGAAGCGGTCGATCAGCTCGAAGCCGGGGATCGATTTGAACTGGGCTACCGCGCGAAACTCGGTGCGCGCCTTGAGCGCGGATGAGCCCTTCAGCTCGGGCGCCTGGGCCACCACCGCTTTGCGCGCGTCGGATGTGAAGATCCGCTGCCAGGCGATGCGGGAGGCTTTGTACCAGCTGTCCCAAAGATGCGAGAGCGTGTTGGCGAGGCCTTCCTCGGCCGGCTTGCCTTCGACCTGGATGCGATGCAGATTGCGCTGACTCTTCAGGAATTCGATCGGCTTGGGCACGCGATAGAGCACGACGTCGACGCCGCCGTAGCGCGCGACCTGTTCCATGCCGCCAGACCGGGACGTCACCTCCAGACGCACGACCGCCGGCTCCGCGGCGTCGAAGGACTTGTCGGCGAGCAGGAAGAACGGCTCGCCGACCACCGGCTCGTAGTAGCTCTGCTGGTAGTCGTCCTGCGCGCGCAGCGCGCTGGACGCGATCAGCAGGATCAGCGCGCCAAGAAGCGCAGCCGGTACACGCCGAGAAAATTCGGGTTGCGAGCTGCCGGTTGCCAACGTGTATCCCTCCAGTTCATCAATTCCTTGACCGACACCGCGCGCAGCCCGTTGTCGCGGTTGCTGCTGGTGCCGGTGTGATAGGCGATATAGCGCCCCGTCCAGACCATCAGATGCTGATCGTCGCCCTGATCGAAGAGCAGCAGGTCGCCCGGCGCGGCTGCGTTCAACTCGTGCGAGACGAACGCGGCGTTTTCCTGCACCAGCTCGAGCGCACCGACGTAGGACGAGCGTTTACCGTCCGCCAGGCGCCAGTTGTGGCGCAGAGGCTGCTGCTCGGGCGTGAGCTCCAGCTCGGGTGGCAGACGCCCTCCGATGCCGTTCGCATTGAGCCAGCCGGTATCGTGCGCTCGCAGCGCTTCGGCGACGGCAAATCGCACCAAGCCCGCGCAGTCACGCTGCTCCCAGCGCGGGGTCGGCCCGGCGACGAGCTGCGCGTCGATGATTCGGACCATCCAGGCGCGGAATGCATCGGTCTGTCCGCTCGAGAGCTTCGGGGTCGGGTCGGCATCTGCACGCGCGCTCAGCGCGTCGAGGCCGAATGCGTGCTGTGCCGCAAGCAGCGCGCATGCGGCCAGCGCGGATCGCATGCGCAAGCTCACTTGCGCAGCTCTTGCCATTGGACGGCGTACCAGCGGTGCGCCCCGTTGGGGGGTGTGGCGAGCGCTAATCGATAGGCGGGGTACTTCTTGATCGCGGCGAGGCGGGGCACGAGCTGCCGCTCGGCTGCGGCCCGGAACACGGGCTCGGAAGCGGCGGGCAGCATCGCGAGCGCTTCCTTCTGCGCCATCTCCGATAGGCTGCGGGGGGAGATGACGGCGAGGGTGATGCCCTTGTCCTGCAGCATCCCCGCCAAGCTGGGATAGCGCTTGGAGAGCGCGGCCGCGGCCTGCTCGACGCGCGCCGCATCGGGAGAGAACAACAGGTAGCGGCCTTTGCGCATCAAGGTCACGTTCATGGGCGCAGCGCGCGGCCTGCCGGCGTCGTCGGCCCCGGCGAAAGGCACGTCGACCGTTCGCTGCCACATCCCCTCGTCGCTCGCTGGCGGTGCAGATTCCTCCGCGTCCGTGTCGGCTGGAGCCGTGACGCTCCAGCTGAACGCGTCCTGCAATAGCGGTGCGAGGTCATCGCGCGGAGCCTTCAGCGTTGCCGCGAACAGCGGAGCATGCAGGCGGCCCTGCGCGTACCAGCAGACGCCCGCGGGACCATCCATCTCCGCCGCCAGCGTAGAGGGCCTACGTCCATCTTTCTCCGGAGCAGCGGCAAGCATCGGCTCGGTGCGCTGCCAGTCCACTGGCAGCAGGGCGCACGCGGCAGGGTTGGCCGGCAGCGCCGACCACAGCTCGCGATCGTGCAGCGCGTTTGTGGGTAGGCGCGTTCCATCGAGCAAGGCGTGCGTGGACCAGGCCTTGTCGTCGAAGTCGAAGCGCACCGCTTCGAAGCCGGGGAAGAGGGGTTGATAACCGAATGAGAGCAGATGCGTCCCCACTGCCACGCTGTGGCGGGCGTAGTCGGCATCCAGCAGGAACGCGTCGCGGTATATCGCCTGGCGCCGCACATCCGGGGACAGCAGCCGCTGGAGCACCGCTTCGGCTTCGGGCCGCGCCTCGCGCTCCGCGGTGAGCAGCAGTCCCGGGTCGGAGAGAATCGCTACGCGTTCGCCGCGGGCGGCGATCAGCAGCGTGTGCTGGGCCGAGTATTCGAGCGCATAGACGTCGACCGGCTGTCCGTCGACTTTGACGTGCCCGGCCACCGAGAGCTGGCGGTCTTTCATGGCGACCGTGGCCGCCTCCTGCAGCACCTGTGCCAGCTCCCGGCGTGTGACTGCGGCGAGCCATTGCGTGGGTGCGCCGGTGGCGCCGCGCCACAGCGCGATCTCCGCCGGCTGATCCAGCACCCATGCGAGCACCTGGTCCTGCCACTTGAGGTCGTGCTCGTAAGCGATTCGGCGTATCGCACCCTTCAGACCGAGCCGGTCCGGATGCTCCTCGTAGTAGAAGACGAACTCCTCGGTCAACAGATCGCGGGCCAGCGGGACCCTGAGCAGATCGCGCGGCAGCGCCGCCAGGCTCCGCGTGCGAATGAGGACATCCGGCCGCGCTAGGTCTAGTGTTAGGGGGCGGAAGCTGCCAGCGTACTGCGCCCATCCGACAGACCGATACAGCGCGAGCGAGCCGAAGCCGAGCAGCAGGCTCACAACGATGACGAGCAGGCGTTTGCCTGGCATGAATGCTCCTCCGTAGTTCTCGGCGGCATGACCCGGCTGCCGCGGTGTGCTCGCTGGCGCCGGCCGATGCGGACGAGATTAACGACCGGATCGGACCGATATTGAGGAGCAGGTGCCGGGATCGCTCGCAGGTCAGTCAGCCTGCTCGCGCACCTGCGCGTCACCGACGGCGGCACATCGGGCTCTTGCGGGTCCTCGGTTGCTCGAGGAGTCGGCTTACGTCTTGAAGGGCAACGCTGAACCAGGCAAGGAAAGCGGGGACGAGCCAACCTGCAGATATCGACCCCGATAGGGCGCACAGGCCCGATGCGATTGAGCTATTGCTCTCACCGCGTTAGTCCTGAGCCGGCCAGCAAGCGCCGAGCTCGGAAACACCGCGCGGGCAAGCGCAGCAGCTCGCGTGGCTCGAGTTCGAATGCAACGCGAAGTTCCATTGCTAATCAGAGCAACAAGCTCGAACCGGCATGCCCGTGCATCGACCACATCGCAACTGCGCTGGTCCGATCGCTGCCCAGCTCAGCCGCGCTGATCCACATGGCATGGTTTGCCGTGCGAACGAAGCGATGCATCTTCGCTCATCCGCCCTGGCCTCGGCCACTGGGACTGTTCCAGACGGCATCGCCCGCATTCGAAACCAGCTTCCCCGACGCAGCCATTGCTCCTCGCGTTTGCGCGCCGGCAAGACCGCACGAGTGCGCTTCTATGCGGGCGAGTTCAACTCGGCGAACTGGAAGTTTCATCAGCCATCCACGCGATTGACTAGGCAGTAGCGCATCGATACAGTGTTCGCAGATCAAGAAGAACAGAGTGTCAATTGTCAATTCACATCGCGCTATCTTGTTTTCGAGGGGAGGCAGACATGAGCAAGTCACTGCTCGCAGCCGCATCGTTGTTTCTCACCTGCGCGGTTCCGGCGCATGCGGGCGGTTGGCAAGAGTGGACCGCCCCACTGTCGTTCTCGTCGGAGGGCGAGACGACCGGTGCGCGTGGCTATCTCGTGGTCGAAACCTCGGTCAATCCAGATGGGTGCTCCGGCACGGACACGCGGACATACCGAGTGGACGGCAGCAACAAGAAGGGCCAGTACATCATCGCCGCTATCCTGGTGGCGATCGCCGAGGGTAAAGAGCTGCAGCCGCAGATTCAGGGCTGCGACGATCTCGGTCACCCGATGCTGATAGGCGTGCGCATCCGGCCCTGAGCCAGCGCAGCACGCGACCACCGAGCGTCGATGGCCCGCCGCCATGGGCGTTCCTCCAGACCGTCTCCGCGATACGCGACCGTACAGGCACCGCGCTAGTCGCAACGAGGCCGACGTGCATAGGGTGTACGAATGAGCAAGCTAATTCACGCCATCGGGCTGCTGGGTGCCTTTGCTTTGGACGCCACGGCAGGCGACTCGGTGATCAGAGACTACTACGATGCGCCGGGAGTCTATCCGACTCGCGACTACGTCAATCAGCATTTCGGCGAGCACATTGATCCGTTCACCGGACGCCTGCAGCTGCATTATGTCGATGTCTTCATCCCCGGTAACGGAGGATTCGACCTGCAGATCCAGCGCAGCTACTCCAACGTCAACGACCTGGCCGGGCCTCCGCTCTACTCCCCGCTCGGAGCAGGCTGGACCCTGCACCTCGGACGCATCTCCAAGTCCAACGCCTTGCCCTGCGACGGTTCATTGTGGACCAACACGCTGCACGCCCCGGTGGTCGAGCTTCCCGACGGCAGCCAGCAAATCCTCGCCGGCCGCACCGCGTACTCCGGCGCCGACTATGTCAGCGTCAATCGCTGGCGCGCCCAATGTTTCGGCGGCGGCACCGGGCTCATCGTGACCTCCCCGGAGGGCGTCTCGTATCAAATGAGCAAGGCATACAGCGACGGTGGCGCGTACTACTGGTACGCGGAGCGTATCACCGACCGCAACGGAAACTCGCTGTCGATCGCGTATACAACCGTAGCGGGGCGCTTGCTGATCAGCTCGGTGACTGCAAGTGATGGACGCTTCGTCAGCTTCGGCCATACCGTGCAGAGCGATGGCACGCCGTTGTACTCGTCCATCTCCGCAAACGGCTATAGCTGGAGCTTCTCCTACGCCGGTGACCCGGCGTCGCCGGGTGTCTGGTATCTCACCGCAGTCACGCGCCCGGTCGCTGGGGCGTGGACCTATGACTACAACTTCTCCAACTCGAGCGCGGTTGGGCAGTTCTGCCTGAGGTCGCTCAGGTATCCCACTGGGGGCACCATCAGCTATCAATACGGCAGGGTGTCGTTTGGCTCGTCGGCGGGCGGCATGCAGTCTACCGTCGTCCTATCCAAGAGCGCGTCCGGCGGCAGCTGGAGGTTCAGCTATGCGCCGAGCACGGGTTTCGGCATCGCCGATGCGACCACGGTGACCACCCCCTCCGGAACGGAGGTGTATCGGCATGTCGGCTGGGGTACGGTAGGCAACAACGAGCTGTGGAAGGTCGGCCTGCTGCTGCAGAGGACCACGGGTTCGGTGCATTCCGAATCCTTGCAGTGGAGCAGCCAGCAGGTCGCTGCCCAGAGCTACTACCGGCCGGACCAGAGCAGACTCGTCACCGACGCCGCGACTTTCGCGCCGGTATTGGTAAGCCGGACAATCGTGCAGGACGGCACGACCTACCGAACCACTTATGCCGGCTTCGACAGCTACGGCAATCCCGCCACGATCGCCGAGTCGGGCAATGCGACGAGGTCGCGCTCGCTCACTTGGTTCGTCAATCCCAGCAGGTGGATCATCCACGCTCCGGCGAGTGAGACCATCTCCGGCGTGGGAACGATCCAGCGCGAATACGACGGCGACGGCAACCTGATCTTCATGAATCGCTATGGGGTGATCTGGCGTTATGTCCACTCCGGCACCGGCGACGTCGCTCAGGTCATCGATCCCAGAGGCGTCACTACGATCTACAACAACTACAAGCGGGGTATTCCCCAGCAGGAGCTGCATCCGGAAGGGGTGACGATATCGCGCACCGTAGGCGATGCAGGGACGGTGACGAGCGAGACGGACGGACGTGGCTTCATCACCCGCTATGGCTACGACGGGGTGAACCGTCTGACCCGCATCGATCATCCTGTGCGCAACGACGTGACGATCGCGTGGGCGGCCACGACGCGCACGCTGACTCGCGGGGCGTTCCGGGAGGTCATCACCTACGACGGATTCGGCCGCGCCGTGAAGATCGACGAAAGCGGCGTGGCCACCGTGCTCGCCTACGACGCGCTGGGCCGTAAGGTATCGGAGTCGTCTGCGGGATATCCTTCCCTGCTCACCCGCTATGCGTACGACATGCTGGACCGGCAGATCAAGTTGACGCACGCCGATGGCTCTGCCATCGCCACGCAGTACCTCTCCGGGAACGTGATCAGCACGACGGACGAGCGGGGAAAGGTCACGCGGCGCGGGTACCGATCCTACGGCGACCCGACGCACGCCGCACTGGTGTCCCTCACCGCCCCGGTGGCGGCCGCCAGCGTCACGATAGAGCGCAACGGACTAGATCAGGTGACCCGCGTCACGCAGGCGGGGCTGTCGCGCGCGTACGGCTACGACAGCCATTTCTACCTCGTCTCGGAGAGTGATCCGGAGACCGGCGTGACCCGCTACGGCCGGGACGCGATCGGCAACATGACCTCGCGTCAGGTCGGCGCCTCGGGGCAGACTACGTTCACCTACGATGGCCTGGACCGCAATACCGCCGTCCACTTCCTGTCGGCGCAGACCGGCGACATTGCCAACAGCTACGACAAGGCCGGCAACCTCGTGCAGACCGCGAGGGCGGGTGTGGTGCACAGCTACGCCTACGATGGCAACAACTTCTTGGTCAGCGAGCACCTGAGCGTCGACGGCCAGGTGTTCGACGTCGCCTACACGCCCGACGGCAACGGTCAACTGTCTGCCATCACGTACCCGTCCGGACGCGTGGTCAGCTTTGCGCCGGACGCGCTGGGACGCCCCACTAAGGCCGCGCCCTTTGTGACCGCGGTGAGCTACTTCAACAACGGGCACCCGAGTGCAATCACCTTCGCGAACGGCAAGCGCACCACGTACGCGCTGCACCCCACGCGTTTGTGGCCCACGGCGATGACGCTGCCTGGGATCTTCGGCTCCACCTTCCAGTACGATGCAGCCGGAAACATGCTGGCGATCACCGACAGCGTCGACGCGACGCTCTCGCGCAGCCTCGGCTACGACGACATCAATCGACTGGTGAAAGCCAACGGTCCGTGGGGCAGCGGCGCGTTGAGCTACGACGGGGCGGGCAACATCCGCACCCAGGTGCTGGGCACGCTGGCCTTGACCTACAGCTACGATGCGGGGAACCGCCTGCAATCGGTCAGCGGCGGCAGCGGCTACAGCTTCAGCTACGACGTCTACGGCAACGTCACCTCCAACGGGACCATAAGCTTCGCCTACGACGACGCTTCCGACCTGCGC
>DATJVI010000145.1:0-83530 GCA_035501875.1 Burkholderiales bacterium | reverse complement strand
GGAAGGCCTGAAGACCGCGATGGCGGAATACTACGCGTCCAATGGTGCCTGGCCGTCGACCCAGACGACCGTAGGCTTTGTTACTGCGCCGTCAGGAAGCTATGTGAGCGCGATCACGTCGGCGACGAACACGATCACCATCACCTACAACACGAACAAGACCAATACCAATCTCAAGACAGGTACGCTGGTGATCGCCGGCACGGTGGACGGCAACGGCGACATCGCCTGGGTGTGCGGCAACTCCCCGACGCCGACCGGGTTCAGCGCTGTGACCGCGGGTTACGGTGGCGCCATGCAGCTCAAGTGGCTGCCGGCGAGCTGCAAGTAACAAACGAGGCTAGGCGGGGAACCATCCCCGTCGGGCACACCAAGAAGGGGCCGTTCGCGGCCCCTTTTCTCTTTCTGCACTGTGACTGCATTGTCGTTCCCATTGGGTCCGAATTCGGCGAGTACCGGCGAGCGCAGCGTCGAGTCCGCTTCGTCGATGCCAACGCCGGCCATCGCCGTGGTGACCCGACATGCGTTCCGGGTCTGCGGCGGGTACAGCGTAGGCGACCTTGACGGCCGAGAAGCCCTCGCCTGCGCTCGGACCCTGGGCAAAGGACAGGGCTTGCGACCGATCGCATTGGCTAGGTTGCACGAGCTCGTCTACTGCACGCACGAAATAGCTTGAGTCGTCCCGGCTCCCCACGATGCGGGTCTATCGACACCCGTTACATCTCATCACACTGGTCCATTGATTTTGCAGTCTTAGACATCTGGCACGGCGGTTGCGCCACGTGAGCTCTGACACGGTAATGCGTGTTTACCCGAATCACAGCGACCTCGAGGAGTTGTTCCATGAAAGCGATTCAAAAGGGCTTTACCCTGATCGAACTGATGATCGTGGTGGCGATCATCGGTATCCTGGCGGCTATCGCGCTGCCGGCGTACCAGGACTACACCATCCGCGCGCAAGTGTCGGAAGGCCCGACGCTGGCGGAAGGCCTGAAGACCGCGCTTGCGGAATACTACGCGTCCAACGGTGCGTGGCCGTCGACTCACACCACGGTGGGCTTCGCTACTGCGCCTTCGGGAAGCTATGTCAGCGCGATCACGTCGGCCAGCAACGTGATCACCATCACCTATGCGACCAACAAGACCAACACGAACCTCTCCAGCGGGACGTTGTTGATCGCCGGCACGGTGGATGGCAACGGCGACATCGCGTGGGTGTGCGGCAACTCGGCGACCCCCACCGGTTTTGGCGCGGTGACCGCGGGTTACGGCGGCGCCATGCAACTCAAGTGGCTGCCGGCAAGCTGCAAGTAATCGCGGCCCAGTCTTAGGCCCGATCCACCGGGAGCCGGGGGGCGATATCGCCCCCCGGTTGCTTTGTGTGATCGCGCTGGCAGCGCCGTTTGTGATCCCTCGAACATTGTCCCACGATCTTTTGCAGATCCGACTCGACGGAATCCGGGAATGCTTGCCCTCCGAGTGCACCACAACACTTCCCCGAGCCGAAGCGGGAATCCCGGTCCCCCGACTAAACCGTTCTCGCGCTCAGCGCTCTGGGGGATCGCCTGATGCCGTTCACCTGCCGGCTGGCGCGGGCGGCCTCAGGACATGCGCGCCGGATTTGGCGCTGGGGCGCGCTCGGCTCAGTGCAGAGCCAAAGCGCCCCGACAGCCGGGATGCTGGCGTTTGCGCTGTATACCCTGGCGGTGCTCAGTCCGGAGTTCGTCGCGCCGTTTGCTCTCGGGCACGACGGGGCGGGTGACGTCGGGAATACGCACCCGATCCAGATACTCGGCTATTCACTCGCACTTTGGCTGATCTGGGTGAGCTTGTGGAGACGTGCATTCTGGGCGTGTCTGCTGGCGGCGCCGTTCCTGCTCGCCGCGCCGGTTGAGATCTACCTCCTCACTCAGTATCACACGCTGCTCCTTCCCCATGTATTCGGCATTATCCGGGATACCAACTTCTCCGAGGCCAGGGAATTCCTCCGCGGCCTTTGGCTACTCGGCACCATAGCGTATCTAGGCATCCTGGCCGGGGCCGGTGTCTGCCTGCGACTGCTCTGGGCTTCCAGGTACGGCTTCCCGGCGCGATTCCGGATTGGAGTGATCCTGATCTTCGCCTCGGTCATCGGCGCGCTGCACCTGGTCTACTCCCGGCAGGAGGCTTGGGCCAACGATCTCCATGCGGCGCACAACGAGCTTCGAGTCGATGGCTTGCCGCTGGTCGCAACAGCTATGCGTGACACCTTTCCTTTCGGGCTAGTGCTGCGCTACGCGTACTACCGCGAGGCGTCGGACAAGCTCGCGCGGGCCCGGGAAAAGGCGGCCGGGTTTCGTTTCGGAGCCGGTCAGATGCTGAGGTCGGACGCGCGGCAGGCTTTCGTGTTGGTAATCGGGGAAAGCGCTCGCTTCGACCGGTGGTCCCTCAACGGTTACGCGAGACAGACCAATCCCCGGCTTGCTAAGGAGACCAATCTCGTGAGCTTTACCGATGTTGTCTCGGTTGCCACCGCGACCCGTTTCTCCGTTCCCATCCTGCTAACCCGGAAACCGGCGGAGTTGGTAGCCCAGTTCACCTTCCCGGAACGATCGGTGCTATCCGCTTTCCGCGAAGCGGGCTTCGAAACGTTCTGGTTGTCGAACCAAGTGTCTGTGAGCAACGTGGACTCGCCGATCGCGGTGCTGGCCCAAGAAGCGGACCACCGCCACTACTTCAACCTAGGAGACTTTTCGCACACGACACCGTATGACGAGGTGATGCTTCCCGCGCTAGCTGAGATCCTGGCTCAGGACCAGCGCAGCGAGTTCATCGTGATGCACATGCTCGGTAGCCATTTCAACTACCGCCAACGTTACCCGGATGCGTTCGATGTGTTCCGACCCTCACCGAGCCCCGAAGCTCAAGTTGCCTACACGGACGCCGATCATAAGCAGGAGCTCAATAACGCCTACGACAATTCGATTTTGTACACCGACTACTTCTTGTCGCGGGCCATCGCACAGCTAAAGAACTCAGGGCGGCCTGTGACGGCGCTGCTGTACGTGTCCGACCACGGTGAAGACCTTTTCGACCAGCAGTGCCGATTCTCCGGGCATGGCCGATCCACAGCAGTGGGTTTCCGGGTCCCGATGCTGTTCTGGTATTCCGACGGCTACGCGCAGCGCCATGCCGGCAAGGTCGAGGCGCTCAGGCGAAATCGGATGGCTCGGATGACCACCGAGAACGTGTTCCCGACTCTGGTGGATGGAGCGGGCATCTGGTTCCCTTCGCAGGATCTCACGCGCAGCGCAGCGTCCGACTCCTTGCGCGAGCACCGTAGGCTCGTGGCCAGCCTGTCCGGCAGCATCGACTTCGACCGTGCGCGGCGCAACGACAACTGCGAGCTGATCAATTGAGCATCACCGGCGCCCTGAAAGGACTCGCGGGGCGTCACTCGGTCCGCGCGCCAGCGACAATCCGCAGCGGCACCTACGCTGGCCTCTTCGCCTTTCTGGCGTTCAGCCTGTTGCTGCTGAGTCCCAACATCGTGGCCCTGCTCGTGCTGCGGTCGGAGCCTCTCGACTTGCTGATGGCGTTCGCCAACGCCGCCGCCACACGCCCGGTCCAGGTGCTCGGCTACTCCCTCGCCATCTGGTTCGTGTGGGTTGCCGTATGCGGTCGCGTCTTCCTGGCCTGTGCGCTGCTGGCACCGTTGCTCCTCTTGGTGCCGATCGAGAACTACCTCCTGATCGAGTACCACACGCGCATGCTGCCGCACGTGTTCGGCGTCGTTCAGGAATCGGATCTCATCGAGGCAAGGGAGTTCTTGCGTGGGCTATGGTGGAAAGCCGTTCTCGCCTATCTCGCGCTTGGCGCCGCGGCGGCCGTCGCACTGCGAATCCTCTGGCGCACCGGGCTCGTGTGGCGTCACGCGTCACGTTTCGGGGTGATCGCATTGTTCGTCGGCGTCGCGCTTGGAACGCATTTGATGTTCCACCACCAGGAGGCATGGACTCGGGAGCTCAAGCGTGCCTCCGATGACCTCACACCGGAGCCGCACCCGCTGATCGTGCGGGTCATTCGAGATGGCTTCCCCTTCGGGCTCGTAGTCCGCTACGCGGACTACCGAGGAGCCTTGGATCGGCTCGAGCATGTGAGAGGCCTGATGTCGAACTTCCGGTTCCGGGCTCGGGAGGTGTCGGCCTACCAAGGACGTGAAACCTTCGTGCTGGTCATCGGCGAAAGCGCGCGCTACGACCGCTGGTCCATCAATGGCTACGCTCGGCCGACCTCACCCAGGCTGACTATGGAGGGCAACCTCATCAGCTTGACCGATGTGGTGTCCGTAGCCTCGGCCACGCGCATCTCCGTCCCGATCCTCCTCAGCCGCAAGCCCGCCGAACGGGCCCTGGACTTCACATTCAACGAGCGGTCGCTGATCTCGGCTTTCCGCGAAGCGGGGTTTCGGACCTATTGGCTGTCCAACCAAGCGCCGCTCGGTAGCTACGAGACGCCGGTGTCCGTCTACGCCGCCGAGGCCGATGAGCGCCGCTATTTCAATGCCGCCGACTTCTCCAAGGCCACCCCGTACGACGCGGTGATGTTGCCGAGCCTTGCCGAGGTCCTCGCCAAGGACGAATCGCGCCAGCTCGTCGTCGTTCACACACTTGGGAGTCATTTCAGTTACCGGCAACGCTATCCCGATCAATTCGACATTTTCCGGCCCTCGCCCAGTCCAGACGCGCCCGTTCCCTATGACGACTGGACGTACCGAGATGTACTGAACAACGCCTACGACAACTCCATCCTCTACACCGACTATTTCCTGTCTGAGGTCATTTCCCAGTTGAAGATCTCGGGTCGCCCGCTCACGGCGATGCTGTACGTATCCGATCATGGAGAGGATCTCTTCGACCAACAGTGCCGCAGGGCGGGACATGGACGCTCGACTCCTGCCGCGCACCGCATCCCGATGTTCTTCTGGTACTCCGACCAGTACGCTGCGCGCTATCCGGAAAAGCTCGAGGCGTTGAGAGCGAACCGCCGCGTCCGGCTAACCACCGAGAGCGTATTCCCGACCTTCCTGGATGCGGCCGGGATCGCCTTTCCGACGCAAGATCTCACGCGCAGCGCGATGTCGCGCTCCTTGACGGAGCGGCCACGGCGGGTAGTGAGCCTTGCGGGCTTGGTCGACTTCGATCATGCGAGGCTGAACGAGAAATGCGATCTCACGAATTGACCGGCGCGGAAGGCGCGGCGCGCTCGGCGCAGCTTTGGCTGCAGAACCTGTTCCTCCTGTCCGGCGTGGCGGCGCTGGCCTATCAGGTCTGCTGGCAGCGCATCCTGTTCTTCTCCTTCGGGACGGACATCGAGTCGATCACGATCATCGTCTCCACCTTCATGCTCGGGCTGGGGCTCGGCGCGCTGACGGGAGGCTGGTTGGCCGACCGTTACCCCAAACAGATCATCCTCCTGTTCGCCGCCGCCGAGCTCGGGATCGGCCTGTTTGGACTCGCCAGCCCTTGGCTGATCAGTTGGGCCGGCGATGTATTCGTAGGGAGCGGGCACGCGGCTACTGCTGTCACAAGCTTCGCGCTGCTGCTGGTCCCCACGAGTCTGATGGGGGCGACCTTGCCGATGCTGGTCGCTCATTTTCTTCGCGTATACGGCAACGTCGGGCTGTCGGTCGGCCAGCTGTACTTCGTCAACACGCTCGGCGCGGGGATCGGATGTCTCGGAGTTGGGTTCCTCGCGTTTCGCTTTCTCACTTTGGTCCAGGTCATCCAACTGGCCGCCGCGATCAACGTCTTCGTATCATCGGTCGGTTTCCTGAAACTTCGCGCGCGATGATGCGATTTCCCTGGCTCCTCTCGCTGTGTGTCGGTTTTCTGAGCTTGAGCCAGGAGATCCTATGGGTCAGGTTCGTAGGCTTCGCGTATCACTCGGTGCCGCAGGCCTTCTCCTTTGTCTTAGCGATGTTCCTGTTGGGGATCGCGGTCGGCGCGGTACTGGGCAAGCGGGTATGTGCGCGAGTGGATGGCCTCTATACGCTTTCGGGGGCAATCCTGGTCTGCGCCGGCGGCATCGACATGGTCGCACCGTTGCTGGCCGTCGCAGTGAACTCGCATCCCTTCGGCGTGCTCGTCCTGGCCCTACTCATCTTCCTCTGCGCTTGTCTCAAGGGGATCGTGTTCCCGGTGGCGCACCAGCTCGGCTCGATTCCGCTTCCGGGGAAGCTCGGAAAGTCCGTCTCCCGCGTCTACTTCTTCAACATCATAGGGTCCACTCTGGGCCCTTTGCTGACTGGGTTCTGGCTGCTTGATTGTCTGGGGCTCCAGCGGTGCATGGTGCTCATGGGTGGCCTCACCGTTGCACTCGGGGTGGCCTGTCTGGTTCGCGAGCGAGGCGTGAAGGCAGGACTGGCGGGAACCCTCATGCTCGGTGCCTGCGCCGCACTGTTGGTGCACCGCGACGACCTCGCCGCGAAGCTCGCGTTCAGTTTCCGAGATGCGCCTGTCAGGCGTGTCATCGAGAACAGATCCGGCATCATTCACGTGCTGTCGGGGCAAACGGGCGGCGACCTCGTGTACGGCGGCAACGTCTATGACGGCCGCACCAGCATCGATCTACGCGTCAACTCCAACGGGTTGCACCGGGTCGTGATCCTCCAGGCGCTGCGGCCGAATGCCGAGCGGGTACTCGTACTTGGGATGAGCACTGGCGCCTGGACGCGCATCCTTTCGGGGTTCCCTGGCGTCAAGAAGATCGACGTGGTCGAGATCAATCCTGGGTATCTCGACCTGCTTCGCGAGTATCCCCAGATCAACGGGTTTCTTCGCGACCCGCGAGTGACGGTTCATATCGACGATGCGCGCCGCTGGCTGAGAAGCCATCCCGATCCGCGTTACGACCTGATCGTGATGAACACGACCTTCCATTGGCGTGCTTACAGCACCAATCTGCTGTCGAGGGAGTTCCTCGAGCTGCTGAAGCGCCACCTCGAACCCGGCGGGCTGCTGACCTATAACACGACCGGGTCGACGGATGCGGTGAAAACCGCCGAAACCGTTTTTCCCTTCGCCTTCCGCTACGTCAACTTCGTGATCGCAGGCGATCACGACTTCCGCCCGCTCGTGCGGAACGGAGCGGCTGCGCTCACTGCGATCAAGATCGACGGCATGCCGGTGCTGGATCCAGGCGTCGAAGCGGACGCCCAGTTCATTCGGGAGACCTTGTCAGTCCCGTTCCTCACCTCGGCCGATGATGTCGCCAAGCTCGGGCGCCAGCCTGAGGTCATCACCGACTGGAACATGATCACCGAGTTCAAGTACGGACATCGGTTCCCTTGACCGCGCGGCGGGACTCGATAAGCGTACTCCACATCTGCATGTAGGCCCGCTCCAAGCCGGCCGTGAACCGGGGACCGTCGCTCAGCGGAGAGGTCGCGACCCGTGCGCGCAGCGTTTGGCCCAGCTCCTCCAGCCCCGCCGGGTCCGCTGTTAGCCGAGCGGCTGCTTGAACGTACTCTTCTGGGGAGTGGGCGACAAGCTGCTCCAGCCCCAGACAGGTGAGGATGCTCAAGCCCACCCTAGCACAGTGCCGGTCTCCGGCCAGCGAGATCACCGGCACTCCCATCCAAAGCGCGTCGAGCGTGGTGGTCGTACCGTGGTACGGGAAGGGATCCAGGGCGATATCCACGTCGCGATAGGCCAGCATATGTTCGCGGTGGCTGGAATCATGAGCTCCCAGCAGCAGGCGATCATCGGAGATCCCCGCGTTGCGAAAGCGCTCTAGCAACGATGACTTCAGCCGCGGGTCCTGCAGCGCGCCGGTTTTGATCACGAGCTTCGAACCGGGAACTGCCGCTAGGACATTTGCCCACAAGCCGATCGTCGCGGGTGTGATTTTCATGAAGTTGTTGAACGACCCGAACGTCATGTATCCGTTCTGTCGCGAAGGCGGTACGTGCACGTCCGGCAGGCCTTCGGGAGCGCTGTAGCACAGGAACGAATCCGGTAAGCGGATGAGTTTTTCTACATGCATGCTATCCGACTCTCCTATCGGATCGGCACGCTCATCCGTGATGCGATAATCCATGGCCGGCAGTCCGGTGGTGTTCGGGTAGCCAAGATAGGTGACTTGAATCGGCGCTAAGCGCCTGGCCAGCGTGCGCAGCTGGTGCCCTTCCGAATGTCCGGAAAGCTCTACGAGGATGTCGATGCCGTCTTCGCGGATCGCGCGTTGCAGAGTCTCCTCGTCCGGCGCCGGTAGGGACCGCCAGCGGTCGGCGTGGGCCTTGAGGCGGCGAGTTACCGCATCGGCTCTCTCGTCCGTGTGGTAGCAGAAGACCTCGAACCGGCCCCGATCATGATGCTTCAATGGCGGCTCCACAAAGTAGGCGATCGAGTGTTGACGGAAGTCCGGCGAGAGGTAGCCGATGCGAATCCGGTGTCCGGGTTTCAGATGCGCCGGATCAAGCGATCTCTCGACCGAGGACGCACAGCGCCGGCCCCATTGTACGTGGGCGTCGTATACCTCTTGTGACGACCAATGCTCGGAGTAGGTCATGGCGAACAGCAAGTGGTCCGAAGCATTCTCGTATTCGGGGCGGAGGGCGAGGGCCTTCCGGAAACATTCAGCCGCCTCCGGATGGCGAGCCTGGGCCATCAGCACGGCACCGAGGACGTGCCAAGCTTCCGGCATATCGGGTGCAATCTTGACCGCTTCCCGCGCCGCGGACTCGCCTTCTACGGGGCGGTGCTGGTCTTTCAGGATGATCGCTAGGTTGAAATGACTCAATGCTGCGCCCGGGTTCAGCCGTGCGGCTTCTCGAAACTCCTCCTCCGCCTCGCGGAGCTTGCCTTGCTGTCGTAAGGCGTTGGCGAACTCGGAGTGGGTCTCGGGATCCGCCGGCTGCAGGCGGATCGCAGTCTGAAAAGCGCTCAGCGCTTCAGCGTAACGCCCGGCGGCATGTAACGCGGCCGCCAGTTGGCGGTGCCACCCTGTCGCCCCAGGCCTCAAGCGCAGTGCCTCCTGAAACCTCGGGATCGCCTCCGTCACGCGTCCCAGCGACGCAAACACGCTCCCGAGCGAAAAGTGGAAATCTGCGTTTCCCGGATCGATGGCGACGGCCTGCCGCACGAACTGAATTCCGGCGGTCGGGTCGCCATCGTTGATCGCCAGGCCACCGAGCATGTACAACGCTTGAGCGTTGTTGGGTTCGATCTCAAGGACGCGTCGGTAACAGCGACCCGCACCGTCCAGATTGCCGGATCGGAAGTGCTCGCGCGCCTGGACGAGTAGCGCGGCCGCATCGGTGTCTGGCGGACTGGGTTTGAGGGAGGCTAACGATGGAGTTGTGGTGCTCTGCTTCAGCAGTCGAGAGAGGAAGCTCACGGTTGGCGCTCTAGCGTGGGCGAGACATGGTGCGCCAGACCGAGCAGAAAGGATGCCACAGCCCCCTAAGGGGCGGCTGTAGAAGGCCGGGGGGCATGCAACATGCTTCGTCCGCGCAGAGTTCAGGGGCATCACTTGCCAACCGACTCGGCAGGCGGATCGTGGCGTTTGCCGTAGAGGATGCGAGCGGGTGCCCGGACGAGGCTGCCTTCAGTTGCGTCCGCCTCCGACAGCGCGAGGGAGAGGAATAGTGTTTCGAGACTGGATGCGTAGAAGGGAAATCGACGCGTTCGCCGCCGTCCTGGCCGAAGATCTGGGGCGGCGTTTTCCCCCCAAGAGCGAAGCGCGTAAGGATAGAGGAGCCAGAAACCAACTCGCATCCATCACCGATGCGCTCTACGCCCAGGCGGTACGCTTTCGGCATGAGAACCGACTCGGAGTGTACGGAAAGGCCAAGTTGGGGAATGCATTCCGGTGGCGCCTGAAGGAACTGGGCTACACCGACGTCTTCGTAAACGAGGTCACGCATGGCCTCGTTCTCACCTTGTCCAGGCGCCGCCGACGGTAAGGCCCATCGCGCGCCAGTGGTGCCAGAGTCCGGCCTGCTATAAGGAGGAGCCGCGGAACCAGCTGGCGCGCCCGGCACTTGAGCTGGCCCTGGAGCCCAGCTAGGTTTGCGCCGGCGCCGAAGGGTCGCCCAACCGGCAGACGCCTTGCCCGCGAGCGGCAGATTCACCTAGCGGGTCGACGGCTCCGCCTGCCTCCCAAGCTCTTCCGTCTGGCCGCTCTTCACACTCAATTCGTCCAGCAACTGCCGATACTCCGGCAATGGCTCCAGCCTTGCAGCGATGGCTGCTTCCTCCAAGGCCCCATCGTGCTCACCGACCTTCACCAACATCTTCGCTAGGTTGTAGTGGGCGACATCGTCGTCCGGTCTCAATGCGACAGTTCGACGATAGTATGCAATGGCATCCGGATACTTACCTTCCGCGGCTGCGATATACGCCAGCGCCTCCTGAACCCTTGCGTTGGTGGGCTCTTCCGCTAGCACTTGCAGCGCGAGCGTCTTTGCGGGAGCGATGGCATTCTTGCTATTCATCTTGAGATAACCCCAGATCACGCGATCCCAGACGACGTGCGGCTGCGGCAGCTGTGTTGCGAGCAGCACGGATGCGCCGCCTACTAGCGCGGAGGCGACGCTGCCCATCACCAACGCTCGGGTGCCACCGGTCTTCACCCATCCGTGCAGATCCTCGAGGAACAGGCCGGTGCCCAGAGCCAACATCGGGACCGCGTGGAAGCGGAATCGATCTTCGGAGAAGAATACGGCTACCGTGGCCGCAGCAACGACGATCGGCGCCATGACCAGAACAGCACGACGGTCTCGATACAGCAGCACCCCGATCCCGGGCAGGCCGAGCGCCAGCAACCACCCGAATGGGGAAGGCAGTACTCTGAGTACTGGGGAAAATAGGCGGTCCTGCAGCAGCGAGCGATTGTTCGGGACTTCGGTGTAGGCGACAAACTCCAACAGCTTTCGGCCCGCGTTCCGGAGCACGTCGGCTGGGTGCGAGACGATATACGCAACCGCCTCGCCCCGCCAATACCGATCGATTTCGTGCGGACTCAGAGCGTGACCCAATCGGCGTTCGGCCTCGCGGGAATAGTCGGTCCAGATCTGCGTGGGCGTGGCGAATTTCACGAACTTCGGCAGTAGCAGCGAAGCGCTCGGATTCTCCAGGTTATACAGGTGATGCAGGACCACACCGCCGTTGTTGGGGAGCGGCGAGAATGTGCCCGATATGCGCTCGTTGCGCAGCGAGAGCAGCAGCAGCGGCAACGCGAGGCCAAGGCCAAGGACGCCGAGTCGGATCCCCGTTGCGCGAAGGACCCCTCCTGCGCGTGGGCCGGGGCTCAACCAGGCCAGCAGGAGAGCTGCCAACCCCGCCATCACGATCAGGTTGGCACGCAAGGCGACGCCATACCCGCATAACAACCCGAAGAACAGCCACGCGGCGAGGCTCTTGGTGCGCAGAAGAACCAGGCTGAACAAGACCCACAGGGTCATGAAGTTCGCGACCCACGTCGCCTTGAGCAGTGTGGCGCAGAAGTACAGCGCCGTACAGGTCAGCGCATACACGAGGGCTCCATATACGCCGCCTCGAGGATGGCCTAGCTCGCGGCCGATCAGAAAAATGCAGTAGGTGGTGAGCGTGTCGAGCAGGACTTGCACGACGTAGACGACGTAGACGTTTGCTCCCAGCAGCTTGAAGATCAGACCGAGAATATAGCCATATGCCGGGTCCATGAAGGCAAACTCTGCATTGTCGCTGCCGCCACCCGCGACCGCTTGCCCGAAACGCAGGTAGTAGTCTTCGTCGGGGCCTCGCTGGAACGTGAGCGGGCTAGGCAACATGTACGTCATGTGCACCAGCCTCAAACCCAGAGCCACGGCGAGGACGAGCAAGACGATGAACCTCGTGACGCCCTCGCCGGAATCCTGCGGGCTCAGTTGCGGACCAGATCGAGTGCTCATCCAACACCCCCTTTCACGCCTGGCGAGCGACGTGCAATTGCCGCTCCCAATCCAGCCGCGCAACCGGGCGCAGCTTGAGAAGTTAAGCGAAGCGTCAAGCGCATGCTGACCTGCGAGGTTCGGCTCACGCGTGCCGCGATTTGGCCCTGGATCGGACTCGATAGGTCCATAGGCGATGCAGGACAAAGCTCATGGCCGGCACAATTGCGACGACCGCCGCGATGCCGACCAGATAGTGGTAACCCGCCGCGGCGATCGCGCTCGTGAGCGCTACCGTGACCATGAGTCCGATCGCCGCGACGGAAGCGAACCGCGAAAGCGACCCGACCGCCAGAGGTGCCTCAAAAGTCCAGATGCTGTTTAGCCAATAAGAGGTCAGAGTCGCGGCCGTGAACGCGACGCCGTTCGCTGCCCATGCAGCGCAGCGGCCCCGTTCTAGCAGCAAGGTCGCGACTAGGACGTGCAGTATCGTGCACGCGGCGCCGACCATCGCGAAGCGCCACCCCTGTCTGCGAACGGGTGATCTCAGGGCCTTCCCGCGCAAGTACTGCCAGCACCGAGGTGCCGTAGGGGAACAGCGTGAAGGGGACGATGTATTTCTCGAGACGGAAGGTTGCATGCAGGATGCCATTGGCGACCCGACCGGGAAGCGCGGCGTCATGGCCCTCGCCACGTCCAGTCAGAATCTCGTGTAGCCGATGCAGAGCGATCGGCGGGAACAGCAGGGCGTTGAAGTAGCCGCTCCTCATCACCGCGAGCCCGGCGCCGCGAGCCCGCAAAGCCAACTGCGTTGCGGTGTATCTGCGGACGTGGTGATGAGCGCGGTCATGCGCGCCGTATAGCCACTGGTACGCCGGTACGGTGACCACAGCCCGACCGCCCGGCTTGAGCAAAGCGTGGACCCGCCTGAGCGCGTCGCAATCGTTGTCGATATGCTCCAGGACATCAAGCAGACAGATCAGGTCGAAGGCGTTGTCGGCGAAGGGCAGAGCATCGGGCAAACAGCCGTAGGCGACGGGGATGCCCGAGATCCGTGACGCGTATTCGCGTGCGAACGGATCCATCTCGACGGCCGAAACCCTCCCGTATACGCCCAGCATGGCGAGATTCCCGCCCGTACCGGCGCCGATTTCCAGCACGTCCGCCTGCTCTGGCAGACCCAAGCGCGCGATCACGCGAGCGAGGATTTCCCGCCGGGCTCTAAACCACCAATGCTCTTGCTGGATCTCGGCCATCTCCCGATACAGATCGGGATCCATGCGCGGCTCCATAAATTTCACGCACGACGTAGACGGGGCGCTGCTTCGCTTCGCTGTAGATGCGGCCGATGTATTCGCCCAGCACGCCGATCCCGATCAGCTGGATGCCGCCCAGAAATAGGATGACGCTCAGCAAGGAGGCATAGCCGGGCACGTCGATGCCCAGGATCAGCGTGCGCAGGACAATGAAGCTGGCATACAGGAACGATGCCACAGCCACTGCGGACCCGATGTAGGTCCACAACCGCAGAGGTACCGTCGAGAAGGACGTAATGCCCTCGAGCGCAAGATTCCACAGTCGCCAGCCGGAGAACTTCGTGTTGCCCGTTGCCCTGGCTTCGCGCGCGTATTCGACCACGGCGGTACGAAACCCAACCCATGCGAAGAGGCCCTTCATAAACCGTCTGCGCTCGGGCAGGCGCTTCAACGTCTCGACGACACGCCGGTCCATCAGGCGGAAGTCCCCGACGTTCGCCGGCACGTCGATCTCCGAGATCGCGTTGTGGAATCGATAAAACCACGTCGCGGTCAGGCGCTTCAGGAGACGATCGCTGGAGCGGCTCGCGCGGTGCGCTACCACCACGTCGAAGCCCTCGAGCCATTTACTGACCAGGGTCGGGATCAGCTCGGGGGGGTCTTGCAGGTCCGCGTCGATGGGGATCACCGCGTCACCGCGCGCGTGATCGATTGCGGCAGTCAGGGCCGCCTCCTTCCCGAAGTTCCGGGACAGGTCAATGATGACGATGCGGTGGTCGGCTGCCTGCGCGCGCAATAGTTCGGCGAGCGTCGCATCCTTGCTGCCGTCGTTTACGCACACGATCTCGAAGGGCAGCCCTAGGTGTTCCAGCACCTGGATGACCCTCGAGAAGAAGAGCGACACCGAACCGGCTTCGTTGTAAAACGGACACGCGAGCGAGATGCCCCGCTTCATCCATCGATCCCTCGTGGTGCGTAGGACAACCGCCGCCCCGGCGCGATAGGCCAGCGCCTCGTCTCTTCGCAGGCATCAGCAGAATCCAGCAACGCGCCGGGATCTTGGGTAGTCATCGTCGTGGCGCGTGCGCGCTTTAGGGCATGACCTGCCGGGTGGAAGAGTGATGGGACGCAGCAGGAACGATGCCAGAACGCATCCGGGCGCTTACGCGGCCGAAGAGTCTTCGCTTGGCGGCTATTGCGCCAGGACTGGGAGGCGCTGGTTGGCCCGAGCAGCAGCCGCTCCGCCGAACCCGAGATCTCCTGAGGACTCCTCCGTCCTAGGCGGAGATCGTCCGCGATGCCCGTGCGCGACGACGCATCACCGAGGCTACTTGCGGAACACCGAAGCCTTCAGTGGGAGGCCGTTGCTGAGGTATGAGAGGAAATACTCGAGGTTATTCCATTCCTCGCTGTTGTATCCGAAGGGCTCCGCGCGCATCTGCTCCATGCAGCGCTTGAAGCGTCCCTGGAAGGTCATGAGTTCCTCTCCGCCACGGAAAATCGGCCAGTGTGTCGCCTGGCCCAGCGCCGGGGAGATGACCTCCATGCGCATGATGTTGCCTGCGTTGTATACGTGGCAACCGGCGCAGGCCGCGTTGAGCTGACCGATGCGGCGGAAGAAGAGGTCGCGCCCGGCTCGGTACCTGGCCTGCGCCGCGACCGTGTCTGCGCGGATGTTCATGCGCGCTCCATCCGACAACGATCGGGCGTAGGCCGTGAGCGTCCCCATCGTGCTGCGGTCGGCATAGTCGAATTCGGCTTCACCATTGCTGCGTCGGCACGCGTTCAGCGCGTTCTCGAAGGTCACGACCTTGGCCAGCTTCTCGTCGAAGTAAGGGTAGTTGGCCGCCACGCCGCGCCCGGCATGATCGAAGCAGTCCGAGAAGGTCTTTCCGTTGCGAAACGGTGTCTCCCAGAGCTTCTTGCCCTTCTCGATCTCGCCGATGAAAGGCGGAAACTCCATGATCTGGTCGTACTGCTCTCGACCATCCGCGTTGGCGATCAATGCGCCGTAAACATAGTCGTCGAGGGATACCCCGGGAAAGCGCTTCTGGAAGAACTCGATCAGCTGCTGGCGATCTGTCTCGGGAGTCGCCGGAGATGCGAGCGGAGCTGACGCGAGGGCCATGCCAAACGCAAGACGGATGGCCCAGCTCAGGCGCCTGCTTGCGCTCCGCAAGCGCTGGGCAACACCGCAGCACGAGCGTCCGGGCGCACGGCACTGGCTGCTGCCCTGTGCGCCGGCGCCAGATCGGTCGAGGCCCCGCAGCCACATGCTCGGTCGGAAGGTTGTGCGCGGATCTTCCCGCCGCTAATGCGGGGCTGGCACCTTGGTCGTCGTGCTGTTGGTCTCGCCGCGGTTGTCCACCCACGCGATGCCGACCTCGTCGTCCACTTTGGCGCCCCTGATACGGAACTGCACATAGGGATTGCGCGCGACCGCCCGGCTCCACTGCGCCTCCAGCACCGGTTTGCCATTGAGCGTCGCGGTCATCGTCTGAATGAAATGCATCGGCACGAACTCGCCCGTGGCCGGGTCCTTTCTGAGACCGGTCTCCATCGGGTGCTCGATGAGGACCCGAACGTCGGCTACGTCCCCGACGAGCTTCACGCGCATGCGGATCGCTTGTGCCATGGCGGCTCCTGGCTCACGTCATTCTCCGCAGCCACCGATCGTGACCTTCACCTCGCGCGACGCCACGTAATGCTTCTGCGCGGCGCGGACGATCACGCGCAACATGGATGTCTCCGCCATCTTGATGCGGGTGGATACAAAGGGCTCGGCTGTGTCCATGAAACTGAAGCTGGCGGCGAACGGCTGAGGATTCTTGTCGACGAAGATATAGATCGCTTGCGCACCGGGAATCCGTGTAGAGAGCTCGATCGGAACCTGGGCGCCATTTTCCGCGATCTCCGGCGCCTTGATCACGATGTCCGCGCTCTCCTCTGGGTCGCTCAGCCCGAGCTCCTTCAATGCATCGGTGAGAACCTGCGCCTCGAAGGCTGTCTTGTTCCACTGCGCGGCGACGGCGACGAGGGGACGTAGCAGTCCTGCTAGGGCCGCGGCGCACAAGCCCGCACCCGTCCCTAGGCGTCGAAGCGCGACGCGCCGCATCAGCCGCATGTGATCCTCCTCTGACTGCTCAGTATTGGTACAAATAGTCGACGATGAGGTCGATTTCTTCTTCCGTCAGCACCGCGTGCTTGCCAAACGGCGGCATCACCGTCAGGGGGTTGCGCTCAGTGGCGTCCCAGATCTGTCGACGCAGCGCCGTGCGATCGGGGAAGCGCTCGCGCATCCGGCTGAGCGGCGGCCCGATGTTCGCGCGCGTGACTGCCGTCGCGTCGCCGGGGATCTGATGGCACGCCAGACAGTTGCCCTTGTAGACGTCCTGCGCGAGTGCACGCCCGGTTGGCTTTTCGCCGGGATGCGAAGTTGCCTGCGCCTCAAACGCAAGCAGCCATGCGAGTAAGCCCAACGCTCCACGGGCTGCAAGCCACGCCGCGGCTACCTCGCCACTTTTCGCCATAGCGCCAAGTTAAGACCGCAACGCGGGCCGCCGGGTTCGCAGCAACCGCTAGAACGGATTTTGTGGGGATGCGTCAGCTGCGCGCCAGTTTTCGGAGCGCCCTCCTCGCTTCTCGAGCAGGCGGATGTCCTCGAAGTGCATACCGCGATCCACCGCTTTGCACATGTCGTAGATGGTCAGCAGTGCAACGCTGACAGCGGTCAAGGCCTCCATCTCAACGCCGGTGCGGCCCACCGTCTCGGCCGTCGCCACACAGTGCACGGCACTTGCTTCCGCGTCCACATCGAAGTCGATCGCGACGCGCGTCAGCGGGATGGGGTGGCAAAGAGGGATCAGGTCCGCCGTCTGCTTCGCCGCCTGGATCGCGGCGATCCGCGCGACGCCGAGCACGTCCCCCTTCTTGCTGTTGCCTTTCAGGATCAGCGTCAGCGTGGCCGGTTGCATCAGGATTCGCCCGCTGGCCACCGCCACTCGATGGGTCTCTTGCTTATCTGCGACGTCGACCATATGTGCTTGGCCGGCAGGATCGAAATGAGAGAGCTCAGCCATCGATGGGTTGGGCGCAGAGGCTGGGAATCGTTCGGTGGGTACTTCGTGCGACGAAACTAGTGCAGGTGACAGCGTATCATAGCAGTATGAAGTTCGCGGTCTTCTGGTGTGCGCTATTTGCGACGCTCGGCTCGGTTTGGGCCGACGATCTGCCCGAGCTCGGCGATGTGTCCCAGACAACGATCACTCCGCAGCAGGAACGGCAGCTGGGCGAACAGATCATGCGGGAGATCCGCGCGAGCCGCGAATACCTGGACGACCCAGAGGTGTCTGACTACATCAATGCCCTGGGCTATAAGCTCGCGTCGAACAGCCCCAATCCCAGTCAAGAGTTCGAGTTCTTCGTCCTCAGCGATAAGACGGTGAACGCCTTTGCACTGCCAGGGGGGTTCATCAATGTCAATAGCGGGCTGATCCAGACGGCCCAAAGCGAATCCGAGCTGGCTGCCGTGCTCGCCCACGAAATCTCGCACGTCACTCAGCACCATATCGCGCGGCTGTTCAACCAGCAGAAGCAGGCTGGGCTCGCCTCGTTGGCCGCCATTGCGCTCGCGATCCTGGCTGCGCGCACGAGCCCAGACCTCGCGCAGGCCGCTGCTGCAGCTGGCCAGTACGCGACATATCAGACTGCGGTCAACTTTACGCGCGACAACGAACGTGAGGCAGACCGGATCGGCATACAGATCCTCGAAAAGTCCGGGTACGACCCGCATGCCATGCCCGCGTTCCTGGAGCGGCTCCAGCGAGCGTATCGGCTGGTTGAGACCAACGCACCTTCTTACGCCCGCACCCACCCGCTCACTTCCGAGCGCATCGCGGACGCAGAGAACCGCGTTCAGGACATCCCCTACCGCCAGATCCCAGACAGCCTCGAGTTCCAGCTCGTGCGCGCACGTCTACATGCGCGGGCTCTGAGCCCCCGGGACGCCGTAGCCTATTTCGACGACATCCTGATCGAGAAGAAGGCGGTGTCGGACATCCCGGCACGGTACGGACTGATACTGGCACTGCTGAGCGTAAAGGACTACAAACGCGCGCTGCGAGAAGCAGACACGCTGCTCTCCGAAGCGGGGCAGAATGCCATGGTGGTGGCATTAGTGGGGCGTGCCAAGGCCGCGGCCGGGGATCTGCGCGGCGCGCTGGACCTCTTCTCCACGGCCAACAAGCGCTTCCTCCGATCCCGTGAGATCACCTATGAGTACGCGCGCGTCTTGTTGGACTCCAAGCGTCCGATGGATGCGCTGCAGGTGGTCCTGAACGCACAGGAGAGCGGTCGCCCCGACTACCGGCTGTACGAACTGCAGGCGGAGAGCTATGCAGCGCTCGGTCAGAAGCTCCAGCAGCACCGCGCGCTCGCCGAAGCATACGTCGCGATGGGCATTCTTCCGGCGGCGATCGAGCAACTTCAGATCGGTTTAAGAGCCGGGGATGGAGACTTCTACCAGATGTCCAGCGCCGAGTCCCGCCTCAAGGAGCTACGTGCCCGCGATGCCGAGCGGCGCAGGCAGGAGCGCCAGTAGTACGCCTCGGAGATGTCCTCGCGGGAGCGTGTTTGGACGACGGGCAGGCCCACTGCCCCAGCGCTCCCCACTCTCGATCGGAGCACCTGGTCCAGTTCGTGCACAGCATTGCGCGACCTGAAGCGCCACTGGATCCCGGCAACATCGCCCGTGATTCGGGGCGAAGCTTGAGCTGGAAACCTTTCCAATACAACCGCCTGAGTTGATGATTTCAAGGATCTGTTAAGGATGGCGCTCGCGATCGAGTCAGAGATTCAAGACCCGCCCCCGGCGCAAGGGGCGGTCCCGAAGATCGGCAAGTACCAGATCCTCAAAGACCTGGGCAAAGGGGCCACCAGCGCGGTATATCTTGGGGTCGACCCCTTCGCCAACCGAAAGGTCGCGGTCAAGGTCGTCCAACGGGAAGTCCTCGGGGACAAGGAGCACGGCAAGCGGTTTCGCAAGCTGTTCCTGACGGAGGCGTCCCTGGCGGGCAAGCTGTCGCACCCGCATATCTGTGCGATTTACGACGCCGTCGCGGACGACGAGGGAAGCTACATCGTCATGGAGTACGTCGACGGCGGGACCCTCGAACAGCACACCAAGCACGACACGCTGTTGCCGATCCACAAGATCATCGAGATCGCGTTCAAGTGCTGCAAAGCGCTGGACTACGCTCACCGACACGGTGTCATTCACCGTGACATCAAGCCAGCCAACATCCTGCTTTCGAAAGACACCGATATCAAGATCTCCGACTTCGGCGCCGCTCTGACGAGCGCCGTCGAGACGACGCAGGTGACGGGGATCGGCTCCCCGGCGTACATGTCGCCGGAGCAAGTGCAGGAGCAGCAGCTGACGCATCAGACCGACATCTTCTCGCTCGGTGTGGTCATGTACCAGCTGCTCACCGGGAGCCTGCCGTTCAAGGCGACCAACAACTACAGCATGGTGTTCCAGATCATCAACGTCGATCCGCCGCCGCCGAGCATCTTCCGGCCCGAGATCCCGGCGCCAGTCGATCAGATCGTCAAGAAGAGTCTCCATAAGCGGCTAGAGAACCGCTACCAGACCTGGGAGGAGATGGCGCAGGACCTCGTACGGGTCTTCAACAACCTGCAGACCCCGGAGCAGCCGGTCCCCGACACCGAAAAGTTCAACACCTTGCGCCGGCTCGAGTTCTTCCGCAACTTCAGCGACGTCGACATCTGGCAGGCGTTGCACATCTCGAACTGGTACCGCATTCCTCCGGATACGATGTTGATCCGGGAGGGCGAGACCGGGACTTCGTTTTACATCTTGTCCTCTGGCGAGGTGAAGGTGACGAAGAACGACCGCGTGTTGAGCGTGCTCAAAGCCGGGGAGTGCTTCGGGGAGATGGCGTATCTCGGCCGGCGGCAGTTCAAGCGCAGCGCCTCTGTGGCAAGCCTCAGCGAGATCACTGCGATCGAGATCCGAGCCGATGCGCTGAATGCAGCCACCGAGAGCTGCCGGCACCAGTTCACCGCGGCATTTCTGGAACTGCTCGTCGCGCGCCTCGAGGCGAGCAACGTGCGGCTCGCTCAGCTCCTCTACGACCGGGACTAGCGGGCCCGTCTCGCGGCCGACACCTGTCCGGTTGCGCCGGTGCGCCGGGTCCGTCCCCCTGGCCTTTGCAGTGAGCTGATGCCAAAGGCTCGGGCTGTGGGGTGACGGCCTCCGCTGGTATCATTACCGGGACCATACTCAGCCCGCAGCCATGTCCGCTCTCACTCAGATCGATGCCGCACAACTCGAGCAACTCCGCCGAGACGGTGCCGTGACGCTGTTGGATGTGCGAACGGATGCCGAGGTCGCCCAGGGCATGCTGGAGGGTGCGAAGCATATCCCCTTGCACATGCTACCGGGGCGCTATACCGAGCTGGATCCGCACAGCGTAACGGTCGTGTACTGCCAATCCGGGGGCCGTTCTGCGCAGGCTTGCGCGTGGCTTGCACAACAGGGGTTCCAGCGAGTCTATAACCTGCAAGGCGGCACTTTGGCCTGGGCACGCAGCGGAAACCCGCTTGTGACGCCGGATGCGATGCAGGGCAGATGACGACGCACGGGAACGCTGTGCAGTGACTGCGTGCGTCGATCGTGCGGTCGGTTGCGCCGCTCGGGGCTCCCCAGCTGCAGCCTGACGCTCGACGAGCGAAGCAGATGAACCAGACGAATCGAGCGGAGCGAACGCCGAGACGCCCGCCCAGCGCGGACCGGGTGATCGCGGCACTCGACGGCGCCCTGCGGACGCTCTTCGCGCCTGCTCACTCGACCCGTCCAATACCGGGGGAAGCCGTTCCGGATTCAGCCTTGGACGAACATCAGCGGCAGTTATCATGCCGGCTCATGCGCGTAAACCACAGCGGTGAGGTCTGTGCTCAGGCCCTGTATCAGGGTCAGATCGCGGTTGCACGCGACAGTCGCGTAAGAGGGCTTCTCGAAAGTGCCGCGCGCGAGGAGATCGAACACCTCGCCTGGACCCAACGCCGCCTCGATGAGCTCGGCGCGAGCCGCAGCCTTCTTGCCCCGATCTGGTACGCGGGCTCGTTCACGATCGGCGCGGTCTCCGGACTGCTGGGAGATCGCTGGAACCTGGGGTTTCTGGCCGAAACCGAGCGTCAAGTGGAAGCCCACCTGGATTCCCACTTGGGGCGGTTGCCACCGCAGGATCGCCGCAGCCGGGCGATCGTCGAGCAGATGAAGCGCGACGAAGCGCGGCACGCCGTAAACGCACGCCGCCAAGGCGCAGCGGACTTGCCCGGCATCATCAAGTTCGCGATGTGGCTCGGCGCGAAGGCGATGACCGGTACGTCCCACTGGCTCTAACGCCGCCGATTCACTGCTGCGAGCTCAGGGTCGGTTGTCCGACTTCCCGAATCTCGAAGTCATGGGTGATCTGCGCGGTCTTGGCCAACATGATGGACGCCGAGCAATACTTCTGTGCGGACAGGTGAATGGCCCGCTCGACCTGCTTCCGGTCGACCCCGCTCCCCGCAATCACGAAGTGAAAATGGATACGGGTAAACACGCGAGGATCGGTTGACGCGCGATCGGCGTCGATCTCTACCACGCAATCCTCGATCTGCTGTCTGGCCTTGCGCAGGATCGTTACGACGTCGAAGGCAGTACAGCCGCCAGTGCCCGCCAGCACCGTCTCCATCGGACGCGGGCCGAGATTCCGTCCTCCCGCCTCCGGGGCACCGTCCATGATCAGCGCGTGACTGCTTTCGGTCTCGGCAAGAAAGCTGACATTCTCGATCCACTTGATGCGGATTCTCACCTTTGTGCCTCCGCGTACGGTCCAGGGCTGGAGAACGCGAATCTTAGCCGATGCTGGCCCAACCACGTCCCGGCTGGTACTGGTAACGCCCGTCCAGATTGGCTCGGGGCGATGGTCTTCGAGTTCCATAGCTCGTCGCTGCACTGCGAAAGCTGCAATGCACAAAATAGCTTGCAGCTACCCTCATTTTGCAGCACAATAAAACTAGCTGTGAGCCCGCGCAGTTGCGGGTTTTCGACTTCGTTTCCATCCTCCTCCTTTGGTGGAAATTCGCGCAATCCTACGGGATTGCGCTTTTTTTTGGCCGCATGGCCAAGCTGCTGGCGTGGGGGCTCTAGGCCGCGATAGACGGTCTCGCTAGCACTCGGCGGCTCGACTTTAGAACGCGCGGTGGGGCTCCCGGCGCTCCCTTGATTTCTTGCTTTTCTCCATCCGCCCAATGAGTTACCTGCACAATACTGTAATCGGTTTGCCCTTTTCGTTAAGATAGCGCTTTTTTTGGCACTTCGCTGGCGGGAATTGCTCGCATGGCAGATTTGGAAGTCCAGAACGGGAAGCGGCGACGTCTCCTTGTGGCTTCAGGCGTAGTAGGGGGCATCGGGGTGATCGGCGCGGCGGTGCCGTTCTTGGCCAGCATGCTGCCCAGCGCTCGGGCGAGGGCGGCCGGCGCGCCGGTTGAAGTCGATATCTCGAAGGTGGAACCCGGAATGATGATCCGCGCCGAGTGGCGGGGCAAACCGATCTGGGTCGTTCACCGAACGCAGGACATGCTGACGGACGTGCGGAAGTCGGATCCGCTGCTCGCCGATCCCAACTCCGATGGCTCGCGGCAACCGGAGTACGCCAAGAACGAATTCCGTTCGATACAGCCCGAATACTTGGTCCTGGTAGGCATTTGCACTCATCTCGGCTGTTCTCCGACCGACAAGCTGCAGGCTGGTCCGGCAAGTGGGATGGGCGAGGGATGGCTCGGGGGGTTCCTCTGCCCCTGTCACGGCTCCAAGTTCGACCTCGCCGGGCGCGTGTTCAAGGACGTCCCGGCGCCCGCAAATCTCGAGGTGCCCCCGTACCGGTTCCTGAGCGATACGCGATTACTGATCGGCGACGATGGGAAAGGAGCGTAGCGGATGAGCAAGGCCCAGGCCCTCCTCCGGTGGATCGACGACCGGTTTCCCCTGTCGACTCTTTGGCGGGAGCACCTCAGCGAATACTACGCGCCGAAGAACTTCAACTTCTGGTACTACTTCGGGTCGCTCGCCCTGCTGGTCTTGGTCGTCCAGATCGTGAGTGGAATCTTCCTCACGATGAACTATAAGCCTGACGCTTCGCAGGCATTCCAGTCCGTCGAGTACATCATGCGTGATGTGCCGGGCGGCTGGCTGATCCGCTACATCCATTCCACCGGCGCCTCGCTGTTCTTCGTCGTAGTCTACCTGCATATGTTCCGGGGCCTGATCTACGGCTCCCATCGCAAGCCCCGCGAGTTGATTTGGCTCCTCGGGGTGTTCATCTACCTGTGCATGATGGCGGAGGCATTTTTCGGCTATCTGCTCCCGTGGGGCCAGATGTCGTACTGGGGCGCGCAGGTGATCGTGAACCTGTTCGGCGCCATCCCGATCGTCGGCGAGGACTTGGCGATCTGGATCCGGGGCGACTACGTGGTGTCCGACGCCACGCTCAACCGGTTCTTCGCGTTTCACGTGATCGCCGTTCCCCTCGTGTTGCTGGCGCTGGTGGTCGTGCACCTGATCGCCTTGCACGAGGTAGGCTCGAACAACCCCGACGGGATCGAGATCAAGAAGCAGAAGGATCCGGTCACGGGCAGGCCGCTCGACGGGATCGCATTCCATCCCTACTACACGCTCAAGGATCTGGTCGGAGTGGTCGTATTCCTCGCCGTGTTCAGCCTAATCATCTTTTTTGCGCCGGACATGGGAGGGTATTTCCTCGAGCACAACAATTTCGTCCCCGCCGATCCGCTCAAAACGCCTGCCCACATCGCCCCCGTTTGGTATTTCACCCCCTATTACGCGATGCTGCGGGCCGTGCCGGCGTTCTTGGGTAGCCAGTTTTGGGGAGTCGCCGTGATGGGGGCCGCCGTGCTGATCTTCTTCTTCGTCCCGTGGCTCGACCGCAGTCCCGTCAAGTCGGTCCGGTACAAAGGCCCCATCTACAAGTTCGCGCTCACGTGCTTCGTCGTGAGCTTCCTGTGGCTTTGCTACCTCGGCACGCAGCAACCCACTGTTGCGGCCACGTGGATCGCTCGGGTCCTCACGCTGATTTATTTCGCATTCTTCGTCCTGATGCCGTGGTATAGCCGCATCGACAAGACCAAACCGGTGCCCGAAAGGGTCACCGACTAGAGGCTGAGTCCAGTGTGGCCAAAGGGCCTACCGATGAGAGCGAGTACGTTGCTGATTCTGCTGGCGCTCCCCCTGGGGGCTGGTGCGAACGAAGAACCGGGGCTCGACCGCGCGCCGATCGATCCTCAAGACACGATCTCCATCCAGCGCGGCGCCCAAGTCTTCGTGAACTACTGCCTGAACTGCCACAGCGCGGAGGCGATGCGCTATCAACGCTTGGTGGACCTTGGGCTTACCGACCAGCAGATTCGCGACAACCTGATGTTCGCGACGACCAAGATCGGCGACCCGATGGCAGTGGCGATGCGCAAGAGCGACGCGAAGAACTGGTTTGGCGTTCCGCCTCCGGACCTGTCTGTCGTGGCGCGCGCGCGCGGGGCGGACTGGCTCTACACCTATCTACGCAGTTTCTACCGAGACGAGAAGACCGCCACGGGTTGGAACAACCTCGTCTTCCCCAGCGTGGCGATGCCGCACGTGCTCTGGGAGCTGCAAGGAGAACAGGCACTGAAGTCCGAGAAGCAGGGCGAGGAGACGGTAAACACTCTGACACTGCAGTCGCCGGGCAAGCTGCCCCCGCTGGAATATGACAAGCTCGCTGCCGACCTTGTGAATTACTTGGTGTACATGGGAGAACCCGCTCGCGAAACCCGCATACGCATCGGCTATGCAGTTCTCATCTTTCTCGGCGTGCTGTTCGTACCCGTCTACCTGCTCAAGCGCGAGTACTGGAAGGACGTCCACTGATCTCCACCGGCGCCCTCGAGTTCCCTATGATGACGCTTTATTCGGGCACCACCTGCCCTTTTAGCCAGCGCTGCCGCATCGTCCTGTACGAGAAGGGGATGGATTTTCAGATCGTAGACGTCGATCTGTACAATAAGCCCGAAGATCTCGCCGTCATGAACCCGTATAACCGGGTACCGGTTCTGGTCGAGCGCGACTTGATCTTGTACGAGTCGAACATCATCAACGAGTACATCGACGATCGGTTCCCTCATCCGCAGCTCATGCCCGCGGACCCGGTGATGCGTGCGCGCGCCCGGCTGTTCTTGTTCCGCTTCGAGCAGGAGCTTTTCTGCCACATCGATACCATCGAAAAGGGCCCGCAAAAGGCCGCCGACCGCGCGCGCATCGTGATCCGCGACAGCTTGACGCAGATCGCCCCGGTGTTCGTCAAGCAGAAGTACATGCTCGGTGACGAGTTCTCGATGCTTGACGTCGCCATCGCGCCGCTGCTATGGCGGTTGGACTATTATGGCATCCAGCTTCCGAAGCAGGCCGCGCCTCTCATGAAGTACGCCGAGCGCATCTTCAGCCGTCCGGCCTTCATCGAGGCGCTGACGCCGTCGGAAAAGGTCATGCGCAAATGAAAGATCCGTCCTCCACCACTCCCTACCTCCTGCGCGCGATTTGGGAATGGTGCGTGGACAACGGTCTTACGCCCTATATCGCGGTCAAGGTCGACGGCGACACGCGCGTCCCGCTGGAACACGTGCGCAACGGTGAGATCGTGCTCAACATCAGCTCGGATGCGACGCGCAACCTAAAGATCGGCAATGAGTTGATCCAGTTCTCTGCGCGTTTCAACGGAGCCTCGCGGGAAGTGTCGGTCCCGGTCGCTTCCGTGGTCGGTATCTTTGCCAAGGAGAATGGCCAGGGCATGGCCTTCCACTCTTCGGGGCCGGACGCGCCCGTGGTTGCAGTGCCTGCCAAGAGCAGTGAGCCGCCAGGTAAGTCCGGCGGCGGAGATAAGCCGAGCCCGCCCTCCGGCGGGCGGCCACGGCTCCAGGTCGTCAAATAGCGCCGTAGACCCGAGGCCGGCATAATAGGTCCGCGCCGGATTAGCTCAGCTGGTAGAGCAGCGCACTTGTAATGCGAAGGTCGGGGGTTCAAGTCCTCTATCCGGCACCAGTCTCCAGCGGTGTTTCCGCTCGATTGTGAGGTCTCGATGGCCGCACCCTTCAACCCACGTCGCTTCACAACCCGCTGCGCGGGCCTGCTGCTCTTCTGTTGCATCGGGCCCCTGGCGCTTGGGGTTCACGGCGCCGACGAGCAGTCCCTGTCGGCGGCTCAGAAACGCCTGAGCTATGCGCGCGACCAACTCCAGCAGGCTACGGTTGACGCCAAGCGCAGCGAGAAGGCCCTGAAAGAGGCCGAGGACTCGCTCGCTCGGCTAGAACGCCAGGTTCAGGAACAGACGTCGAAGGTAGACAAAGCCAAGGCGGACCTGGCGGCGGCAAAGGCGCGGCAGCAGCAGGCGCAGGAGCGGCACGACCAGGCCTTCGCGGAGATCCAGCGCTTCTACAAGGAACGCCAGGCCCCGGCAGTCCCGCCGAGCACCCCGCCAAGCAACTGAGCGTCTCCCAAAAAAGAAAGCGGGCAGCTAGGGAGGAGGACGCTGCCCGCAAATTCCCCAACAGGGGAGGAGACCAATTCCAGTAACGACAGCGGCTGAAGGAACTTTAGGGTTTTTTTTGGAGGGGCCAAAAAAAAGGGCAGCTGGGGGGAGGAGACCCGCTGCCCGTAGTTCCCCAACAGGGGGAGGAGACCTAAGACCAATAACGCACGCTTGCCGGAAAACTTTAGGAAATCGTGAACCGTGCTCGCGCTCGTCGGATCGCCTACATCGCCCCGTTCAGGATCCACCGGGCGACGAAAAAACTGCCAAGCGCGACAAATAGATACAGTGGCGCGTCGCTTCGGCCATGGAAGGCGGGCCGGCCTTGTACCTTCGATCGGGATGCGACCGCCATCGTTGCAACCCCGAGCACGACGAGGGCTGTCATCCCGGGGTGATTGGTCCACAGGCGCGCCAGCCAAGGGTGGAGCCAGCCGCTCGGGGCGAGTGCGTGATAGACGACGCCTCCCATTCCCAGAAGCGCGAGCACCACCACGGCCAGGCTGGATGCGAACTCGAAGAAGTCGTGAGCCCGGTGGGCGTAAGCTGCTCTCAGCATGCGGACCTCCTGATCTGGATCTGATAGGGCGAAACGAGCTGTCGTCGCAGAGTGCAGCCGGAGGGAAGCCAGCGCGGTGCAAGGCCGCTTCGGCCGCTGTGCCGCGTCCATCGCGCTACTGGCAATCCCGCTGCCATAGGAAGTCGCTTCCCTTAGACCGGTGACTTTGCGCCCCCGCCTTTCGGACGGGTTAGCCCATTTCAGCAGCGGCCGATGCGTGACGCGCAGCGACCCACTGTGCTGCCGTTATCGGCGCTATTCCACTCAACTTGAGCAGTTTGTGACGCGTCGGGTCAGTCCGTCTGCCGTCCGATGGCATGCACACGCCGCGGGCCGCCACCGGTCGCCCGGCCAAGGAAGGGACGCCCGCATGGACCCGCCGGGCGCAAGGAGCCCATCGGCTATACTTCACCCACTTTTGCCGCCAGGCGTCAGGCTCCTCCGGAGATGGGGCGGCGGTCGCACCCCCGAGTGCCAGCTGCAACTGTGCTGAGCCGCGCCTGAACCGCGCTAACCCAACCGACGAGCCGATGAAGATCCACGAATACCAGGCAAAGCAGATCCTGAGGCGCTACGGGGTCGCCACACCGCGCGGGGTTGCCTGTTTCAGCGTCGAGGAGGCCCTCGCCGCGGCGACCACGCTGGGCGGGTCCGTCTGGGTCGTCAAGGCGCAGATCCATGCCGGCGGCCGCGGTAAAGGGGGTGGCGTGAAGCTCGCGCGCAGCGTAGAGGAGCTTCGCCTCCATGCCTCGAACATTCTGGGCATGCGGCTGGTGACCCACCAGACCGGGCCGGAAGGACGCATCGTCCGGCGGCTCCTGATCGAGGAGGGCGCCGCCATTCGCGCGGAGCTGTACGTCGGCATCGTGGTCGACCGCGACTCCCAGCGGGTAGCGCTCATGGTTTCGAGCGAGGGAGGGATGGAAATCGAGGAGGTGGCTGCGAGAACGCCCGAGAAGATCCACCACATGACGGTCGACCCCATGTCCGGGTTGAGTGGTCCCGAAGCGACCGACATCGCGCGCAAAGTCGGAATCCCGGAGCCTGCAGTCCCCGATGCGGCCGCACTGTTTCAGGCGCTCTACCGCGCGTTCGACGAGACCGACGCGTCGCTGATCGAGGTCAACCCGCTCGTGTTGACCGCCGAGGATCGCGTGCTTGCGCTGGACGCCAAGATGAATTTCGACGACAACGCCTTGTACCGCCATCCGGACATCGTCGCGATGCGCGATCTGGACGAGGAGGACGAGGCCGAGATCGAAGCCTCCCAGTTCGGACTGTCCTACATCTCTCTGGACGGCAACATCGGTTGCCTCGTCAACGGTGCCGGGCTGGCGATGGCCACCATGGACATCATCAAGCTGTATGGCGGCGCACCGGCCAATTTCCTGGATGTGGGCGGCGGGGCCACGACGGAGAAAGTGACCGAGGCCTTCAAGCTGATGCTCAGCAATCCCAGAGTGCAGGCGATCCTCGTCAACATCTTCGGCGGCATCATGCGCTGCGACGTGATCGCGCAGGGCGTGGTCGAGGCAGCACGTCAGGTGGAGTTGGCGGTTCCGTTGGTGGTCCGTCTGGAGGGGACCAACGTGGACCTCGGCAAGCAGATCCTGGCCCAGTCCGGGCTGCCGATCATCTCCGCCTCGAACATGGCCGATGCAGCGCAGCAGGTGGTCAGCGCGGCGCGCGGGGGCGTGCGCTGACGGCGGATCCTTGCCCGCGCCGCTCCCGGCGCACTATGCTGCTGGCATCAAGATGCGCCGCCGGGCGGCTGCGATGGAGTAGAGCATGGCGATTCTCATAGACAAGAACACCAAGGTCATCACGCAAGGCATCACCGGCAAAACCGGGCAGTTTCACACACACGCCTGTGCCGCCTATGCACAGGGCAAGAGCTGCTTCGTCGCCGGCGTGACCCCGGGCAAGGGCGGCCAGAACTTCGAGGGCATCCCGATCTTCCAAACCGTGGCGGAGGCAAAAGCCGCCACGGGCGCTACGGCCTCGGTCATCTATGTGCCGCCGCCCTTCGCGGCCGCGGCGATCGACGAAGCCGTAGACGCCGGCCTCGACCTGGTCGTTTGCATCACGGAAGGCATCCCGGTCCGGGACATGATCCGCACTCGCTACAAGATGCGGGGCACGCTCACCCGATTGATCGGGCCCAACTGCCCGGGCGTGATCACGCCGGACGAGATCAAGATCGGCATCATGCCGGGCCACATTCACAAGAGGGGTCCAGTGGGCGTTGTCTCACGCTCCGGTACGCTCACCTACGAAGCGGTGGGTCAGCTCAGCGCGCTGGGCCTGGGCCAGTCGTCGTGCGTGGGCATCGGTGGCGACCCGGTGAATGGGCTCAAGCACCTCGACGTGATGAAGATGTTCAACGCCGACCCACAGACCGAGGCCGTGGTCATGGTCGGTGAGATCGGCGGGAGTGACGAAGAACAGTGTGCGCGCTGGATCAAGGAGAACATGCGCAAGCCGGTGGTCGGCTTCATCGCCGGGGTGACTGCGCCCCCCGGCAAGCGCATGGGGCACGCCGGCGCCATCATCTCCGGCGGCAAGGGCACCGCAGCGGAGAAGCTTGCGGTGATGGAGGAATGCGGGATCAAGATCACCAGAAACCCGGCAGAGATCGGGAAGCTCGCGAAGTCCGTTCTTTAGCGAGCCTTCGCGCGGCGGATCGGTCTGGAGAGCGCTAAGCGGCCGGTACCGGGCCGGGAACTGCGCCGGCGCGCCAACTGGGGACGACCACGATGCGTATTCTTGTTCCGGTAGACGGTTCCGAAGGTGCGTTGCGTGCCTTGCGCTATGCGATCGCGTCGCGCGATCGGTATCGGGAGCCGATTCAGATCGACTTGCTCAACGTCCAGCGCCGCATCGCGTCGGGCAACGTGCGCAGATTCATCCCGCAGGAGCAGCTCAACGAGTTCTACCAAGAAGAGGGCAAGGCCGTTCTGAAAACTGCGCGCGGGTTTCTCGCGAGCACGGACATCCCGTTCACAGAACATGTCGTGGCCGGCGAGGAGCCCGAGTGCATTGCGCGCTACGCCGCGGAGCGCGGGTGCGACCTGGTGGTGATGGGGACTCGCGGCATGGGCAGCATCTCGAATATGCTGCTCGGCTCGGTCTCCGCCCGCGTCATTCACCTGTCTCCGGTGCCGGTGCTTCTGGTGAAGTAGAGCGGCTTCGAAGCCCGGCGCCCAGCTCGCGCAAGCAGTCTGCGCAGTAACAGGCTTGCGGCCCCCAGGGGACGGGCAAGGCGATGTCGGTCTCGCGCGTACACCAGCATGGGGTAGGCTGTCCGTAGCCGCACGCGTTCTCGCGGCCGCAGCGGGGACACGAGCGCGCCGACTCGAGGCTCGGCTCGAGGTTCACTTCGCGGCCCTTGTCAGCGTGAGCAGCGTTGGTACCCCGACACCCAGGAACGACGCCGCTGCCAGGAGTCGCATTGCGGACATGGACACGCGCTGAGCCAGCTTTTCTCCCAGCCAGACCGCCGGGATGTTGGCGAGCAGCATGCCCAGCGTCGTGCCGAGCACGACTTCGATTGGAGCGCGGAAGCGCGCTACCAGCGCAACGGTAGCCAACTGTGTCTTGTCTCCCATCTCGGCGACGAAGAATGCGATCGCTGTCGCGACGACCGGCCCGGCGCCGCGCAACCGCAGATCGCCGAGAAGAGCATCTGGATGCAGCGCCCACAGGCCGAATCCAATGAAAGCCAGGCCGGTGACCCAGATCAACGCATCACCCGATATCCACTCTGCCAGGAGATAGCCCACGCTGCCGGCCAGAGCATGATTGAGCAGCGTGGCGATCAGGATACCGAAAACAATGGCCCAGCGGCTGCGCAGCCGCCCTGCAAGCAGGAAGGAGAGGAGCTGGGTCTTGTCGCCCATCTCCGCCAGGGCGACCAGGCCAATCGAGACGAGAATCGCTTCCAGATCAGGTCCTCGCGCAAAGCGCGCTATTCTAGCGCTTCAGTCTCGTCCTACTCGGGATTGAGCACGCGTCCGCGGAGATGAGATGCAGGCGATGCAGCTGCGCCGGATCGGCGCACCGTTAGTCCCGACGCAGGTTTCCAGGCCTGAGCGGGCGCCGGGGCAGCTCGTGCTCCAGGTCCTCGCGTGCGGCGTGTGCCGAACCGACCTGCATGTCGTCGATGGCGACCTCCCTGAAGCGCAACTGCCGCTCACTCCCGGCCACGAGATTGTCGGGCGCGTCGTGGACATCGGCTCAGACGTAGAGGGCTTCGCGCTCGGCGATCGGGTCGGCGTCCCGTGGCTCGGTTACACCTGCGGCCAGTGCGGCTACTGCCGGTCTGGCCGGGAGAACTTGTGCGGGCAGGCGCGCTTCACCGGCTATCATATCGATGGCGGGTATGCCCAGTTCGTCGCCGCCGATGCGCGGTACTGCTTTCGGCTGCCGCCTGAATACAACGACGTGCAAGCTGCGCCGCTGCTGTGCGCCGGGCTGATCGGCTATCGCGCACTCAGAATGGCGGGCGATGCCAACCGGCTAGGTATCTATGGCTTCGGGGCGGCCGCCCACATCGTGGCCCAGGTCGCGCGGTTCCAGGGGCGCGAGGTCTATGCGTTTACCCGGCAAGGCGATGTCGAGGCCCAGTCGTTTGCACGAGAGCTCGGTGCCGTGTGGGCTGGTGTCTCAACCGAGCCGCCCCCGGCCGCGTTGGATGCCGCGATCCTGTTTGCACCGGTTGGTTCGCTCGTACCGGCGGCACTACGTGCCGTCGATAAAGGCGGGCGCGTGGTCTGCGCTGGCATCCATATGAGCGACATCCCGTCGTTCCCTTACCGGATCCTCTGGGGCGAGCGCAGCGTCCTGTCGGTGGCAAACCTCACCCGGCGTGACGGCGAGGAGTTCCTAGCGCTGGCGCCGAAGGTGCCGGTGCGCACCGAGGTCGAGGTACTGCCTCTGGGTCAGGCGAACGACGCGCTGGCGAAGCTCAGGGAGGGAAGGCTGCGGGGCGCGGCCGTGCTGGTGCCGTAGCGGCGCGTGAAGACTGAAGAGTGAAGGGTGAAGAGTCGTACCCCTCGCCGCGCAACGGCGAGATCGCAGTGCGGGTGTGCAGCTCTCGCTCCTCACCGATCACCGCATCCCGCTGGCTACGCGGCTGACAGGCGATTGTTTGCCCAGGTGAGCCGGTCGATGAGGATGCGGAGGAATGACTTGTTCATCTCCTTCTGCAGCTTGTCCGACGCCTGGGACAGATCCGACGCTTTGATCTCGATCACCGACAGGGGCGAAAGCGACGTGATGGTGGTCGAGCGCAGCGTTTGGGTCTCGTTGAAATAGAGCATCTCGCCGAAGCAGTCTCCTGGGCGCAAGATGTTCAGCAGCCGCCCGGCTTTGCTCACCTTGGCTTCGCCACTGGTGATGACATAGAAGCGGTCACCGCTGTCGCCCTCGCGGATGACGACCTGGTCGACCAGGAATTTACGCCAGGACGTGATGTGCAGCAGCTCCCACAACTCCTGATCCCGGAACTCCCGGAAGAAGGCGAGGCCCTTCAGGGCGCTGAACTTCTCGGTGTCGGTGACGGTGTCGACCGGCGTTTCCAGGTTGCGGTAGGAATGCGTGAGTTCCCGCGAGAAATCGGCCCAGGTGGCGTAGCGTGCCTCCGGCGTCTTTTCCAGGCAGCGCAGCACCACGCGATCGAGGTCGCCGGACACCTCGCGCCGGAAGGTGCTGGGCGGCACGGGCGCGATGTTGACGACCTGATACAGCAGGCTCGCCTTGGTCGAGGCCCGGAAGGGCAATTTGCCCGTCAGCATCTGGTACATCACCACGCCGAGCGAGTAGATGTCGGTGTGAAACGTCACCTCTTTGTCCTGGACCTGCTCCGGCGACATGTAGGCGGGAGAGCCGATCCCTTGGAGGTGGGTGTGCTGGGCTTCGTCGTACTGAGCGGCGCCGAAGTCGCTGATCTTAATGTTGGTGTCATCACTGATCAGGATGTTCGCCGGCTTGATATCGCAGTGGATCACACCGTGCCGCTGTGCGAAAGCGAGCGCGAGGCTGCACTTGAAGACGATCTCGACCACTTTGCTCACGGGCAAGAGCGTGGAGGCCTCGCAGTAGTACTCGAGGGTCTTGCCCGCGACGTACTCCATGACGATGTAGCTCTGCCGCTGCTCGCTGACAGCGTCGTAGATGCCGAGGATGTGCGGGTGGAACAGCTTGCCGACCAATGCCGCTTCGTTGAGGAACACCTTGCGGAAGCGTCGGTTGACGTCGGTGTCCTCCAGGTCGGGGTTCTTGAGGACCTTGATTGCGACCTCGCGGTTGGCGAAGGGGTCGCGGGCCAGGTAGACGACGCTGGTCGCACCCCGCCCGATCTCGCGGCTGATGGGGTACTTGCCGATCTGCTGGGGGAGCGAGTCGCTCATGGGGCGTTCGTCGGGCGTGGCACCGAGTCCTCGCCCGGCCGAACACTGCAGATCGGCAGAAAACGCCGAAACTTTACGCCCCGGGTCGGGGCCGCGCTCCGCCTCAGCGCACGACCTGTGGCACCTTCATCCCCGCCTGGACCGCTGGTCGCGCCCCGATCGCATCGAACCACCGCTTGACCGCAGGAAACTCCTCGAGATCGACCTTGTGCCATTCATGCCGGGCGACCCAGGGGTAGGTGGCGATGTCAGCGACCGAGTACACATCGGCCAGATACTCGTGATGTTCCAGGTGGCTGTTCATCACCCCGTACAGCCGCAGCGTCTCTTTCGTGTAGCGTTGGATGGCATAGGGCACCGGCTCGGGAGCGTTGCGCAAGAAGTGATGCGCTTGCCCGAAGAACGGTCCCACACCGCCCATCTGGAACATGAGCCACTGGATCGTGTGAAACTGGCGCACAACGGGTGTGGGCAGAAAACGCCCCGTCTTCCAAGCGAGGTAAAGGAGGATCGCGCCGGATTCGAACAAGGGGTAAGGACCGCCCTCAGGTCCTCGCTGATCGACGATTGCCGGAATCTTGCTGTTCGGATTGATCGCGACGAACTCGGGAGTGAACTGGTCGCCCTTGCCGATGTCGATGGGATGCACGCGGTAGGGCAATGCGCATTCCTCCAACATGATCGAAACCTTGCGGCCGTTGGGAGTGGACCAGGTGTAGAGGTCGATCAACGCGGGCTCCAGGCGGGAAGGATTCGGCTGCCGAGTGAGGAAGCGCGATTCTACGGAAAAGCCCCTAGAATTGCTCGTAGGGAGGATGTGCCATGCTGAAGTGGCTGCTAGTGCTTGTGCTGGCGATCTTGATGCTCGGAGCTCTCACGCCCTGGCTGCGGCGCATCGGCCTGGGGCGCCTGCCCGGCGATATCCGCGTCGTACGCAACGGTCGCGAGTACCGCTTCCCGCTCGCCTCGTCGGTGCTGCTCTCGGCGCTGATGACCTGGTTGTTCTACCTGCTGCGCTGATTGGTGCACGCAGCGGACCCGAGACAGGCCGCTCCGTGGGCTCCGCGCGCAGCTTCAGTCCGAGGCGTGGCCGCTTGCGGCCAGTGCTTGCTTGACGGCATGCACGCGGGCCTCGTGGACCGCAGCGGCGATCTTGCGCGGCTCGACCATCTGTTGCGCGATGGCACCGGCATCCACAGAGACCGCGGCAGCCAGCGCAGTGCGCAGCCGCTGCGCCGGGACATACGGACGAGGCTCGAAGCCCGTCCTTCCGTGGTAGTCGCAGGCACAGGCCTCGAGCATCCGCTCGAATCGCTCCGGGCGCCGGAATGCGTCGGTCCTCTCCAGCAGCTTGACGATGGTCGATGCCCGCAGCTCCTGAGCACGATGCACCTCACCGTGATGGCGTACCACTAGCCGCGCCAGCTCGCCGCAGTCCGTCGGCACGCGCAGCCGCGCGCAGACCTGTTCGACGAGCTTGACGCCCGCGCTCTCGTGACCGATGTGCCGCGGCCAGTCGGCCGGTGGCGTAGTCCCCTTGCCAACGTCATGCATGAGCGCGGCAAAGCGTACCGCCAGCGAGAAACCGCGAGCCGCCGCGTAGTCGATCACCAGCAGCAGGTGCAGACCTGTATCGACCTCCGGATGATGCTCCGGCGGCTGCGGAACGCCGAACAGCGCATCGATTTCGGGCAGCACGCGGCGCAACGCGTTGCAGGCGCGCAGCGCCTCGATCATCAGCGAGGGGCGCTGCTCCATCAATCCGCGTGCGAGCTCCTGCCAAGCGCGTTCGGGAACCAGATGGTCCACCTCGCCTTCGTGCACCATGCGGCGCATCAGCTGCAGCGTCTCGGGCGCGATCTCGAAGGCGAAGCGGGCTGCGAACCGCGCGACGCGCAAGATCCTCACCGGGTCTTCGACGAAAGCGGCGCTGACGTGACGCAGAATACCCGCCTTCAGGTCGCGCGCGCCGCCGTATGGGTCGATCAGGTTGCCATGCTCGTCGCGCGCGATGGCGTTGATGGTGAGGTCACGCCGCGCCAGGTCCTGCTCCAGTGTCACCTCCGGTGCAGCGTAGACGCTGAAGCCTTTGTACCCCCGCGCCGTCTTGCGCTCAGTGCGCGCAAGCGCGTACTCCTCGTGTGTTTCCGGATGCAGGAACACCGGGAAGTCTTTGCCTACCGGCCGAAAGCCCAGTCGCGCCATCTCCTCGGCGTCGCTGCCGACGACCACGTAGTCGTGGTCGGCGACCTGCAGCCCGAGCAGCTCGTCGCGTACCGAGCCGCCCACGCGGTAGATCTTCACGGTCAGCGCGTGCGCGCGCTCAGGGCGTGGCCGCCGGCTCGAAGGCGGGGATCACCTCGGTCTCCGCCCTGGCCGCCTCGATCCACTGCTTGAGCGGCGCGAGCGCCACAATGGCATCGGCATAGCGCTGCGCCGAGACCGGAAGTTGCACGACATAGGTCTTGAAGCGCAACACCACGGGAGCGAACATGGCGTCGGCGATGCCGAAGCTCCCGAAAAGGAACGGGCCGCCACCGGGGGCTTGCGCGAGGCAGTCGGTCCAGATGCGCTGGATGCGGTCGATATCCGCCGCCACCTCCACCGTGCGGCCGCGCCCGGGGAAGTGCCCGCGGCAGTTCATGCTCATGTTGGAGCGCAGCGCCGAAAACCCCGAGTGCATCTCCGCACTGATGGAGCGAGCGAGCGCGCGGCGAGCCGGGTTGGCAGGCCATAGACCGAGCTCCGGGTGTTGCTCGGCAAGATATTCGGCGATGGCCAACGAGTCCCAGACGGCCAGTTGCCCGTCGAGCAGCACCGGGACCTTCCCCGATGGTGAGTACTTGCGCAGCTCGTCCTTATACGCGCCGGTATACAGCGGGACACGCACTTCCTGGAACTCGATGCCTGACTGCTTCAGCAGAAGCCAGGAGCGCAGCGACCAGGACGAGTAGTTCTTGTTGCCGATTACCAGGGTGTACCGAGACATCGCTAGACGATCCTCAGCGTCGTGCCCGGAAGCGGAACCACCGATACCGTCTGCGTGGTGTGACCCCTGCCAGGTAAGTGGGGACAACCGCCTCGAGCGGCGTCGGAGCGATGGGCAACCAGTCGGGGAAGGCGCACTCGCACACGCTGTCCACCTGCATCGAATACACGTTGTCCCGGGTCATCAGCCGGCCCGGCAGGTGCTCCAGCAAGGTGGCCTGCAGGATCGACAGCGAGGGGCCCAATCCGAGGATCGGCCGGCGCAGATCCAGGGTCCTGCAAACGTATTCGACGAGTTGCCGCAACGTATAGGTCTTGGGCCCGCACAGGTCATAGCTGCGGCCGAACGTGCGCGGATCGGCCAAGCAATCCGTGACGGCCCGTGCCACGTCCCCCACGAAGACCGGCTGAAACCGGGCTTGTGGCGACGCAAGCACGAGAAACGGCAGCATCCGCGCCAGCCAAGCGAAGAGGTTGAGGAACCGGTCCCCGGGACCGAACACCACCGACGGCCGGAAGATGGTGGTGTGACTGCCTCTGGCCTGCGCCGTGTGGATCTGACCCTCACCCTCCGCCTTCGAGCGGAGGTAAGCGCTGGGAGCATCGAACGCGGCGCCCAACGCGCTCAGATGCACCAGCCGTGCGACTCCGGCCTCCCGGCACGCGTCGGCAATCTTGCGCGGTAGCTGGACGTGGTCGCGCTCGAAGGTGTCCTCGCCCGCTTCGTGCAGGATGCCCACGAGGTTGACGACGGCATCGACCGGCGCGATCAGCCGCTGCAGCGTGGGAGGGTCATGCACGTCGGCGTTGATCACTTCCACCGTGGGCAACAGGATCAGTTCCTTCGCTCGCTCTCGCCGCCGCGTGGGCACACGGACAAAGACTCCCTGGGCTGCCAACCGCCGCACCACGTGCTGCCCGATAAAGCCCGAGCCCCCGAGGACGCAAACCGAAGATGGCTTCATCTCGCCCTCCACTGGAGGTGAGACGGGGTCGGCCTATCGGCTCCGGTTTTGGTGCAAGCCAGCTTGCCGTGGCCAGTGAGCCAGGCTGTGGCAGGCCGGCGGGCAAAACTACACGCCGGGCCGGTGAGGAGACATTCGTTGCAAGGCTGCATGGCCGAATCGCGTACAAACGACGATCTTACCGGGCGTCGCACTTTCGCGCCTTCCGGCGCAACGACCGAATCAGTCGTTTGCCAGCGGTTTGGCCTCGATCTGGCCCAGGCGCTGCTTGAGCGACGCGAACTGAGTTCCGAACAGGCGCGCGTAGTACATCGTGTTGCTCATGACCTTGCGGACGTAGTCGCGCGTCTCGCTGAAGGGAATGGTCTCCGTGTAAATCGCTCCCTCGAGCGGCCGATCCGCACGCCAGTCGCGAGCCCGGCTCGTGCCGGCATTATAGGCGGTGGAGGCCAGCACCGGCTGGTTGCCCAGCGCGTCCATCAGCTCGCGTAGATGGTAGCTGCCGAGGCTGATGTTGGTGTCGACCGTGTGCACCGAGTAGCGATCGACGCCGGGGATGCCGAGCCGCTTGGCCACGGCCCGAGCGGTGGTGGGCATGAGCTGCATGAGGCCGACGGCGCCGGCGTTGGAGCGGGCATCGGCCGCGAAGCGGCTCTCCTGGCGCACCAGGCCGTAGACCCAGGCTTCGTCGAGATCGAGTTGTTGGGCGTAGGCGTGCACCACTTCCCGGTATGGCGCGGGGTAGCGCAGAGTGAAGTCGTGCAACCCTTGCGTGCGCTCGGCCGTGTCGATGGCCCGCTCGTACCAGCCGGCCCGACGGGCGACCTCGGCCGACGCGAGCAGCTCTTTGTCGCTAAAGCCGCGGGTGGTCCAGCCCCACTCCAGCGCGCCTTCATACCGCAACCCGAGCTCGTAGAACTTGATCGCCCGCTGGATCCCGGGCTGATGCTCGATCGCGGTGACCTCTTCCGCACTGGGACGGTACGGCTCCGGTGCTTCGGTGAGGTTGGTGCCCAGCTCCTCCATCGCGAGCTGGCCGTAGAAGCTACGATCGAACGACAACGGCGCGAGCACAGCGTTGCCGTCCGACGTACGCCCCGTGGCGATCAGAGCCCGTGCTTTCCAGTAGCGCCATACCGGCAGCGCCTGCTCCTTGGGCGACATGGCGTCCACCGCAGCGATCACCGTCCTCCACTCCTGCTCGCGCAGCGCGGCGCGCACCTTCCAGTTGAGCTGCCGGTCGGTGAGGCGATCGCCGCCACGGGCGAACCAATCTAGCGCCTCCCGACGATGCTTCATCGCTCCCGCTACCGCGAGCTGGCTCCAGACGTAGGCTTGCTCTTCGGCGAAGAATTGCGCTTGCATCCTCTCGAAGCGGGTGGTCGCCACGGCCGGCAGCGTTTGGCCCAGGCGGACCACGGCGAACATCGTCAGCTCTCGGTCGGCGCGCGTCTTGAGCTTGGCGGGCCGCCGCTCGAGGAAGCGCTGCGGATTACGGGCGGCGGCCGCGAACTGCCGCGCGTCGGGGCGGGTGCCGGGCGGCAGATACCCCATGAGCTGCTGCACGAAGCTGATGTTTCCCGCTTCCAACGCAAGGCGGATGCGCGCCCAGACGTCGTCTTCTTCCAGCAGGCGCTGGCGCAGCATCGCCTCGAACAGCGGGCCGCAGCTGTCGGGCTGCGTGCCGCCGGTGAACCAGAGGGCGCGGGCGTCGCGCAATGCGCCCTGGTCGTTGTGCAAAGCGAGCCGCGCCTGCAAGGCATAGCAGGTGAGCTCAGGATCGTCGATTGTGAGGCCTCGGTAGTCGCGCTCGAAGCCCTGCCAGTCCTGGTTGTGGCCGAGCAGCTTGAGCCAGTCGCTGCGCAAGCGCTCCGCGACGAGTGTGTCCCGATAGTCGGAGAGGAAAGCCTCGATCGTGGGCGCGCCCGCGTCCGTGAGCCGCGTACGGAGCAGCCAATAGGCAACGTAGGGGTAGAGGGGGTAGTCGTGCAGCTCGGGTGCGAGGCGCGACAGGCGCTCGATGTTGCCTCTCTGGAAGGCATCCCGGGCCTGCAGGAAGGCCTCATCGGGGGTGATCGCAAAGCCCGCATCCGCCGCGGCGGCGGTACAGCACAACAGGATGGTGCCGATCGCTTTTTTCATTCTGTTTTCAATCGACGGCCGGCGTCTGCGCGCGACGGATTGTCTCATGGTTCGTGAGCTGCAACGGGGTTCATGCTGAGATCTAGCCCAAGAACAGCCGGTAGGCGTGATTCGCGGTCTCGTCCCAATAGCGGTAGTTGAGCTGCTTCAGAAACGCGCGGAAGGCGGTCTTTTCCCGCCGCGGCACCTGCATCCCGACCAGGACCCGGCCGTAGTCGGCGCCGTGGTTGCGGTAGTGGAACAGGCTGATGTTCCAGTCGTGGCTCATCCGATCGAGGAAGTTCATGAGCGCACCGGGGCGCTCGGGGAACTCGAACCGGTAGACCATCTCGTCCTTCACCTGCGGAGAGTGGCCTCCCACCATGTGTCGGATGTGCAGCTTGGCCATCTCGTTCTCGCTGAAATCCTCGGTATCCAGGCCATGGCGTTGCAGGTGTCGTACCAGACGCAGGATTTCCTCCCGATTCTGGATCGACAGACCTACGAATACGCGGGCACGCTCCGAGTCGGCGTAGCGGTAGTTGAATTCGGTCACGTTGCGCGTCCCGATCAGCGAGCAGAAGCGCTTGAAGCTGCCGGGTCGTTCCGGGATCGTCACCGCCAGGATCGCCTCGCGGTGCTCTCCGAGCTCGGCACGCTCAGCCACGAAACGCAGGCGATCGAAATTCATATTGGCGCCGCACGCGACAGCGACCAGCGTGCTGCCGCGCGTGCCGCGGCGCTCCACCCAGGCCTTGGCGCCGGCTACCGATAGCGCGCCGGCCGGCTCCAGAATCGAGCGCGTGTCCTCGAACACGTCTTTGATCGCCGCGCAGATGTCGTCGTTGTTCACCAGCACCATCTCGTCCACGAGCTGCCGGCACAGCCGGAACGTCTCCTTGCCCACCTGCTTGACCGCGACGCCGTCCGCGAACAGCCCCACCTGCGCCAGGCGGACGCGGTGGCCGGCTCGCAACGACTGCGCCATCGCGTCCGCATCTATCGGCTCCACGCCGACGATCTTGATCTCCGGACGCAGCCGCTTGACGTAGGCGGCGATGCCGGAGATGAGCCCCCCGCCGCCGACCGCGACGAAGATCGCTTCGATCGGTCCACTGTGGCTGCGCAGGATCTCCATCGCGATCGTTCCCTGTCCGGCAATAACGTCCGGGTCGTCGTACGGGTGTACGACGGTGAGCTTCTCCCGCTTTGCGAGCGCGCTGGCATGCGCGTAGGCGTCGTCGTAGGTGTCCCCGGTCAGCACGACGCGGGCGCCTCGCGCCGCCACCGCGGAGACCTTGATCTGAGGCGTTGTGGCGGGCATCACGATCGTCGCCTTGCAGCCGAGCCGTTGCGCCGCATAGGCCACGCCCTGGGCGTGATTGCCCGCGGACGCGCAGATCACGCCCCGGCGCAGGCTCGGCGCCGGCAGGTTCGCCATCTTGTTGTAGGCGCCGCGCAGCTTGAAGGAAAACACCGGCTGCACGTCTTCGCGCTTGAGCAGCAGGGTGTTTGCGAGACGGGCGGACAGGCCGGGCGCCATCTCCAGGGGAGTTTCCACCGCAACGTCGTACACCTTCGCCTTGAGGATGCGTTCCAGGTAGTCGGTTCTCATCGATCTCGTGTTCTCGGCCGCAGAATTCGCGTCCGAATTGTGGAATGGCTGCGCTCTCGTTATCCTTAGACGAACTGTAACCCACCAGAGGACATCGCGGGTTGATCGATCAGGACGCACTCAAGCTGGAAGCGGCGCGCGCGGCGCTCGAGCATGTTCCGTGGGACGCGGTGGTCGGCGTCGGCTCCGGCTCGACCGTCAACTTCTTCATCGACGAGCTGGCCAAGATCAAGGGCCGCATCCAGGGCACGGTGTCCAGCTCACGCGCTTCGACCGAGCGGCTCAAGGGCCTTGGGATCCGGGTCTTCGATCTCAACGCGGTCGCGCAGCTGCCGATATACGTCGACGGCGCCGACGAGGTCATGCGCAGCCTCATGATGATCAAGGGCGGCGGTGGCGCGTTGACGGGCGAGAAGATCGTGGCCGCGGTCGCGGACCGGTTCGTGTGCATCGCCGATGCCAGCAAGCTGGTCGAGGTGTTGGGGCGCTTTCCGCTGCCGGTCGAGGTGATCCCGATGGCCCGCGGCTACGTAGCGCGTGAGCTGGTCAAGCTCGGCGGTCACCCCGAGCTGCGGCAGGGCTTCACCAGCGATCACGGCAACGTGATCCTGGATGTGCACGGGCTCGCGATCCCGGACCCGGTCGCGCTGGAGGCGCAGATCAACCAGATCGCCGGAGTGGTTACGAACGGGCTGTTCGCCCGCCGGCCGGCCGACCTGCTGTTGCTCGGCACTCCCGCAGGGGTCCAGACCATGGCCAGGCGGTGAGCCGGTAAGGCCCAGGGCTGCAAACCAATCGTCACGTAGCACGGCTACACTGGCGTGCCGGGATCGGGATCCGGGGCGCCGAAGGAGGCAGGCAGATGTCAAGCAACGAACATACATCCAAGCAGTTCGACCAGGAGCTGGAGTCTCTGCGCGCCCGCGTTCTGCAGATGGGCGGCTTCGTGGAACAGCAGGTGACCCTGGCCGTGGACGCGCTGGTGAGCGCCGACCTGGAGCTGTGCGGCACGATCGTGGCCAACGACCACAAGGTCAACGCGATGGAGGTCGGCATCGACGAGGACTGCAGCACCATCATCGCGCGGCGCCAGCCCGCCGCCGGCGATCTGCGCCTGATCATGATGGTGGTCAAGACCATCACCGATCTCGAGCGCATCGGCGACGAGGCCGCCAAGATCGCCCGCATGGCCAAGATGGTGAACTCCGTCGACAGAGTGCAGCAGCCACGCTATGTGGAGATCCGGCGCATGGCCAACCTGGCGCTCGAGATGCTGCGCAAGTCGCTCGACTGCTTCGCCCGGCTCGACGTCAGCGGCTCGGCCGAGGTGGTGCGCACCGACCAGCATGTGGACGACGAGTTCCGCGCCATCCTGCGCCAGCTCATCACCTTCATGATGGAGGACCCGCGCACCATTTCCGCCTCGATCGAGATCCTATTCATCGCCAAGGCCCTCGAGCGCATCGGAGACCATGCCAAGAACATCTCCGAGTACGTGATCTACATGGTGAAGGGCAAGGATGTGCGGCATGTCACGCTCGAGGAAATCGAACGGGAGATCATGGCCTGAAGCGGCGCGCCACGGCGGCCGCGGGCAGCACGCAGCGCAATGACGACCTACACCGGGCTCCCGTTCCGCGGCCGATCTCCGATGAGCGGCGCGCTGTGCCGATGACCGAGTTCTCCACGCTCGCTGCAGTCGACCTGGGCTCCAACTCGTTCCGGTTGCAGATGGCGCGGGTGGTGGACGATCAGATCTACCCGCTGGATTCCTTGCGCGAGCCGGTGCGCTTCGCGGGCGGCCTGGGCACCGACAAGCGGCTGGACGATGCCTCCCAGATGCGCGCCTTGGACTGCCTCAAGCGCTTCGGCGAGCGGCTGCGCGGGCTGCCGCCCGAGGCGGTGCGCGCCGTGGGGACCAATACGTTGCGCGTGGCGAAGAACGCCAGAGAGTTCTTGGTCAAGGCCGAAGCCGCGCTCGGATTTCCGATCGAAATCGTCGCCGGACGCGAGGAAGCGCGGCTGATCTACCTCGGTGTCTCGCACAGCCTTCCGGCGACGCAGAGCCGGCGTTTGGTGGCGGACATCGGCGGCGGTTCCACCGAGTGCATCATCGGGAGCGGCTATCGGCCGCAAAAGCTCGAGAGCCTGTATATGGGCTGCGTCAGCTACAGCCTGCGGTTCTTTCCCAGCGGCCGGTTGTCCAAGAGCAACATGAAGCAAGCGGAGTTGGCCGCGCGCATCGAGCTGCAGACCATCGCCAAGGAGTTCTCTGCCGGGCATTGGAAGGAGGCGGTGGGCTCGTCAGGTACGGCGGCCGCGCTCGCCGACATCCTGGAGGCAAACGGCTGGTCCGACGGAGGCATCACGCAGCAGGGGCTCGACCGCCTGCGCGCGGCCATGCTCAAGGCGGGAGATGTGGACCGCATCTCTCTTCCGGGACTTAGGCCCGACCGCGTGCCGGTGCTGCCGGGCGGCTTCGCCATCATGGCCGCCATCTTCTCCGAGTTGAAGGTGCCGCGGATGACGGTTGCGAGCGGCGCGATGCGCCAGGGCATCCTCTACGACATGCTGGGGCGCTTCCATCACCACGACATGCGCGACGCCAGCGTGGTCCAGTTCATGAAGCGCTACCACGTGGATCCGGGCCAGGCTCGACGTGTCGAGCAGCTTGCCCTGTCGCTGTTCCGCCAGTTCGCGGGCGATCTGCACATCGGGGAAGAGAACCTGGTTCAATGCCTGTCCTGGGCCGCGCGGCTGCACGAGATCGGGCTCACCGTGGCGCACAGCGGCTACCACAAGCACTCGGCATACATCCTGAGCCATGCCGACATGCCCGGGTTCTCCAAGATGGAGCAGAACCGACTGTCCATCCTCGTGCTGGCCCATCGGGGCTCCCTGGAAAAGATGCGCGGGTTGCTCGGCGGCGAGGTGGAGGTGGCCATGGTCATCGCGCTGCGTCTGGCCGTGTTGTTCTACCGCAGCCGGGTCAACGCCCGGCTGCCTGCGATCGAGGCCCACTGCAAGGGCCCCGACTACCGGGTCAAGCTGGACGTGGACTGGTTACGTGACAACCCGCTGACGGCCGCTGCACTGAAGGTGGAGGTGCGGGAGTGGCGCAACCTCGGCGTGAGCCTGGAGATCAAATCGCTGGCCGAGCTCGAGGTCGAGCCTGAGGTCACGCTCGCCGGCTGAGTCAGTCGTAGGCGCGCAGGCGCGCCAGATCGGTGATCCGCACGGTGCGGCCCTGCACCGCGATCAATCCCTGCGCGGTCAGCTCGTGCAGGATGCGGGAGAAGTGTTGCGGAGTGAGGTTCAGGCGCGACGCGATGACTCCCTTGCTGATCGGTAACGTAACCTCACCCCCGGCGGCGTCGGAAACCTGGACGTCGCGCAGCAGATAACCGATCACCCGCTGCGCGCCCGAGCGCAGCGAATAGGCCTCCACGTCGCTCACCAACCCGTGCAGCCGGCGGCTCAATCCGCCCAGGAGGCGGCGCGAGAACCCCGGGTTGCGCTCGATCTCGGCGAACACCACGCTCTTGCTCACGTGCAGCAGCAGGCTGTCCGCCAGCGTCTGGGCGTAAACCGGGTAGGGCTTCTCCAGGAACATCACGGCCTCGCCGAAGCTCATGCCCGGGCCGATGACCTCCACCACTTTGTCCGCCCCTTGCGGCGAGGTGATGGCGAGCTTGACCTGTCCGTAGACGACCAGGTGGAAGCCCTCGCAGGGATCGCCGCGGTGGAACAGGATCTCACCCCGGGTGAGGTGCAGCGCGCGTGTGCCCTGCGCAATGCGCTCGATCTCCTCGGCCGCCGTTTCCTTGAACAGCGGCAGGTTGGCGAGGAACGTGGTTACTTTGATTTCCGTCTTCACGGCGGCGCACCGATGCACGGAGCGTGGTGCGGGGCTTCATGCGGGCTGCGCCATTCTGCCACAGCCTCGCGCCGGCGCGACCGCCGAACTCAGGCGCTTAGCATCCAGACGGCGGCAAGCAAAAGCAGCAGCGCTCCCGCGTGATGCACGAGCGCGAGGCCGAGGGGAAAGCCCGATCCCACCATCATCGCGCCGGCTGCAGCCTGGACAACCACCAGTGCGGCAAGGGCTATGGCGAGCCGGAAGCGTCCGCCGCCGCTCCGGGCATAAATGGTGGCGACGACACCGGCGGCGAGCACAAGCGCGCCCGCGAGGATCCGGTGCGCGACGTGCAGCGCCGCCGGCACTCCGCCGTGCGCCTCGGCGCACAGCGGCAGCGTCGGACAGGCAAGGGCCGCCCGGTTCGTGCTGATCAGCGCGCCGAGTAACACCTGGAGCAGCACCAGCGCCAGCATCGTGATCGCCGGCCATTGCAGGCGCTCGTGGGCTCGTGCCCGCGCAGGCGTGGCGTGCAGGGCCAGCCACCAGAGCAGGGCGGCCATGGCCATGCCGCCGAGCAGATTGGCAGCCGCGACGCCGGCGCCCGTCGCCGTTGGCGTAGCGCGGCCCAGGATGGCGAGCAAGACCGTCAATCCCAATGCGAGCAGCGCTGCCCACATCACCGCGGCGCGCCTCGGCCGCATCGCCGCGGCTGCGAGCGCGATCACGACGACCAGGATCCCCAGGCCTGCGGCGAGCGCGCGGTGAGTGAGACGTGCGACCGGATGGTGCTGGCGCTCGAGCGGTGCGGAGCGCTCCTGATAACACGCGGGCCAGGGGACGCATCCGAGTCCAGCCGCGCTCAGCCGCAGGTAGGCGCTCACGGAACCAAGCAGTGCCATCATCACCGCTCCGGCAAGCGCGAGTCGCCGCAGGATACGGCCCACACGCGCAGCGTGACCCGGCTCGATGCCGCTCGCAGGGACTTGTGCATCCGAACTCACGTTAGGCAAGCGCGTGCAGGCAGCGCAGCATGAATGCCGCTACGGCCCGAACAGCCCGAACAGCCCGAACAGCCCGATCAGCGCAGCTCGTGGCTGGCCCATAGCGCAGTGGAAAACAGCAGCATCGCGCCCGCCTGATGCGCCGCTGCAAGCGATACAGGCACGACCAGCAGAAGCGTAGAGATCCCTAGCGTGATCTGGAGCGCCAACGCCGGCGGGAGCATGTCGCAAGCCAAGCGGGCGCGGGGCGTGAGCTGCACCTTGCGTGAAGCAAGCCAGAACAGCGGGATGAGGATGAACAGCAGCCACGCGATCAGCCGGTGGTTGAATTGCACGGCGGCCATGTTGTTGAACAGGTTGCTCCACCAGGGCTGAAGCATCAGATACTCCGGCGGCAGCATGTGGCCGTTCATTAGCGGGAAGGTGTTGTAGGAGAGCCCAGCACGGATCCCTGCGACCATGCCGCCCGACAGCACCATCAGGAAGATCAGCGCGCTCAAGCTCAGTGCATAACGCCGCAGGCGGCGCCGCGCGGAGTCAGCCGGAGACCGCGCCGCCGCAACCAAGCCGAGCGCGGTCGAAAACATCGCGGCGAAGATCAGAAACGCCATCCCCAGGTGGGCCGTCAACCGGTACTGGCTCACTCGCGGATCGTCCACCAAACCGCTGGCGACCATGTACCAGCCGAGCGCGCCCTGCAATGCACCGAGCAGGAGGATCCCGATCAGCCCCGGCGCCAATCTGCGGTCGAGCCTGCCTCGCACAATGAAGTACAGAAACGGCACGAAGAACACCACCCCGATCGCCCGACCCAGGAGGCGATGGAAGTATTCCCACCAGAAGATGCTCTTGAACTGTGCGAGCGACATGCCGCGATTGACCTTCCGGTATTCGGGGGTCTGCTGATACTTCTCGAAGACCTCTTGCCACTGCGCTGCATCGAGCGGAGGAATCGTCCCCACGATCGGCTGCCATTCGACCATCGACAGACCCGAATGGGTGAGCCGAGTGATGCCGCCCACTACCACCATCGCGAAGACCAGCGCGCAACACGCGAACAGCCAAGCCGCCACCTGCCGGTGCCCGGACACATCGGTTCCCGACGTCGCGGCGCTCGCCTGCACGCTCATCGATTGGCCCATGCCGCGATTCTAACCGAGCGTCCCGATGGCGCCGCGGTTTGTGTAAAAACCTGAACCTGGATGAATTTCTTTCCGGCGGCGGCCGCGTAGATTGCACGTGCAAGCTGGCTCGAGTGCGCCACGTGCGTCGCGTGGCCGGGCGAGCGTTTCTCTCGACACGATCGTAAAGGAGGCGTCATGGCGAACCCAGCCGATGCGACACAGCGCCCCCCGCCGGAAGAAGCGGAGGAGCGCATTCCGATCATGCAACACGTGCTGGAGAACCCGTTTCTGCTGCTCTTTCTCGGGGTCGCGATCCCCGCCGTCTTCTACATCATCTGGGGGATCATGGAAATCGTGGCGATTCCGATCGCCAAGTAACCGCCTCCCGTCTTTCGCTGGAGCCTTCCCATGAGTGCCATTCTTCCCCCGTCCAAGCGCATCTGGTGGAAGCAGCCGCTCGACAAGATCGAGCTCACTTGGATTGCCATCGCGTTCGTCTGGGCACTGGTGCTGTTCTTCATGATGCCGTACTGGCATGTGTTCGGTAAGCAGAACCTGTCCAACGAAGCCTATCGCATCTCCGCGGAGAACTACCAGAAGAAAGCCCAGGAGATGGTGGACAAGTACACCGTGCGCACGGAGACCGACCAAAAAATTCCAGTGGCGCATCCGCCGGCGGGCAGCGACGTCTACCTGATCGCACGCCTGTGGGCCTGGTGGCCAATCCTGGAACTGGAGAACGGCCAGAGCTATCGCCTGCATCTGTCCTCCATGGACTACCAGCACGGGTTCTCGCTCCAGCCCTCCAACATCAACCTGCAGGTCGTCCCCGGCTACGAGATGGTGGTCACGGTGACGCCGAACCAGTCCGGCACCTACGGGGTCGTGTGCAACGAGTACTGCGGCATCGGGCACAGCACGATGGTGGGCCGCCTGTACGTGGTCGACAAGAAATAGGAGCGAGAGTCATGGCACTCAACGCATTGTTCCGGGTCGATTCCGGCAGCGGCTTGCAGTACAACCGCGACGCCGAAATGCTGATGAAGGCCAACGCCGTGGCCGGCGTGGTCTTCCTGCTCGTGGGCGGCGTGCTGGCGTTGCTGGTGGCACTTACCCGCTGGCCGGCGGTGCATCTGCTCAGCGCCGAGTGGTTCTACCTCGCGCTCACCGCGCATGGGCTCGACATGCTCGTGTTCTGGATCATCTTCTTCGAGATCGCGGTGCTGTATTTCTGCAGCTCCACGCTGCTGCGCTCCCGGCTCGCCACGCCGCGCATGGCCTGGCTCGGCTTCGCGCTCATGCTGATCGGTGCGATCACGACCAACGTCGCGATCTTCCAGGGCGAATCGAGCGTCATGATGACTTCCTACGTTCCGATGGGAGCGCGCCCGCCGTTCTATCTCGGGTTGATCCTGTTCGCGGTCGGCGCGCTGATCGGCTGCTTCGTGTTTCTCGGCACGCTGGTGGTCGCGCGGGCCGAGAAGACCTACGAGGGCTCCATCCCGCTGGTGACCTTCGGCGCGCTGACCGCGGCGATCATCGCGATCTTCACGATCGCATCGGGCGCCATCATCCTGATTCCCACTTTCCTGTGGTCGGTGGGGCTAGTCCACTACATCGATCCGCTGATGTACCGCACCATCTGGTGGGGGTTCGGGCACTCCTCGCAGCAGATCAACGTGGCGGCGCATGTGGCCGTGTGGTACGCGATCGCCGCGATCGTGTTCGGCGCCAAGCCGATGTCGGAGAAGGTGAGCCGCACCGCGTTCCTGCTCTACATCCTGTTCCTGCAGCTCGCGAGCGCGCACCACCTGCTGTCCGATCTAGGCATCAGCTCGGCCTGGAAGATCTTCAACGCGAGCTACTTCATGTACTTCGCGGTGATGGCCAGCATGATCCACGGGCTTACGGTGCCCGGCTCGATCGAGGTCGCGCAGCGCGGCAAGGGCTTCACGAAAGGGCTGTACGAGTGGCTGCGTAAAGCGCCCTGGGGCAACCCGGTGTTCTCGGGCATGTTCATCTCGCTCATCGGCTTCGGCTTCCTGGGCGGCATCTCCGGCGTCATGATGGGCACGGAGCAGCTCAACATGATCATCCACAACACGCTGTACGTGCCGGGCCACTTCCATGCAACGGTGGTGATCGGCACCACGCTGGCGTTCATGTCGCTCACCTACTTCCTGGTCCCCAGCTTGTTCAAGCGGGAAATCGCCTTCCCGGGACTCGCCAAGTGGCAGCCTTACGTGTTCGGGCTGGGGATGTACGTGCTCGCGCTCGTGCTCATGGGCGCGGGGACGCTGGGTGTGCCACGCCGGGACTGGGACATCGGCTTCGCCGGTGCCGCGCTGCCTTACGAATTCCCCGGCGCGGCCTATCTGATGCTCGCGCTGGCTGGATTGAGCGCCGTGTTGGCGACAATCGGTGGCGGGATCTACATCTTCGTCACGGTGTGGTCGATCCTGTTCGGCAAGCGGATCGAGACCGGCGCGTTCAGCACACAGCGCTCCACGCTCAAGATGGCGCCACCGACGCCCGCCATCGAGACGCACGGTGGCGGTGCGGGCTCGCTTGGCGCGCCAGGCACCTTCACCCTCGCGCTGGTCTTCCTGGTGGCCTTCGTGCTGTATTACTTCATCAACTGGAAGTACCTGGGGCAGGTCTGGGGGCTCAGCTAAAGGCGCAAGAGACGAGGAGAGCGGACGCACAAGCACGGGCGCTTTCCTCTTCACTTCGCCCTTCACCCTTCACCAGCAGGTGACGAATGAACACAACCACCGCGAGCTACAACAACGCGCCGCTCGCAACCATGCTGCGGCAGGTGCTCGGACTGTTCAAGCTGCGCATCGGTGTGGTGATCGCGTTCACTGCCGTTGCGGGACTCGCCGTGTCCCCCGGCCCCGCGCTGCCGGCATGGAAGATCGCCGTGCTCTACCTCGCGGTGCTGGTCTCTTCGGCGAGCGCGGGCGCATTCAATCAATACGTCGAAAGCGATCTCGACGCCCGGATGAAGCGCACGCGCAAGCGTGCGTTCGTGACCGGCGCGCTGCCCCGCACGCGAGCCTGGCTGTGGTTGATCCTGGCGCTGGTGGCGGGAGCAGTGGCGGCGGCATGGTGGGCGCTCAATCCGTGGGCGGCGCTGTACACCTTCCTCGGTGCGTTCTTCTACGCTGTGGTCTATACCGTGTGGCTCAAGCGCCGCACGTGGCTCAACATCGTGATCGGTGGATTGGCCGGGAGCTTTGCTGTGCTCGCGGGCGCGGCCGCCGTCGATCCGGCGATCGGTGCGGTGCCGCTCATGCTGGCGCTGGTGCTGTTCCTGTGGACCCCGCCGCACTTCTGGAGCCTGGCCATCGCCTACCGCAAGGACTACGAAGCGGCGCGGGTTCCGATGCTGCCTGTGGTCGTGGGGGACAGGCGCGGCGCGCAGGCCATCCTCCTGCACACGCTGCTGCTGGTTGCGGCCGCGCTTGCGCCGGCTTTTCTCGGTCTGGGACGCATCTATCTCGCCGGCGCGCTCGTCGGGGGCGCGTGGTTCCTCGCCACGAGCTGGCAGCTCGTACGCAATCCGGGACCGAAGACGGCGATGAGCAACTTCCACGCGTCGCTCGGGCAACTCTCCCTGCTGCTCGTGGCGGCCATCCTGGATGCGACGTTGTGAGCACGGCGCTGCGTGCTGTTCACGGCTGGTGCGTAGCGCTCCTGGCTGCACTCCCGTTGTCGGCCGGCGCGGCCAACACGCAGACGCCGGACGCAGATCGTTCGATCCCGGTCAACGCTGCTGAGGCCTCGGCACAGACCGCTTCGGCGTTGCGGCCGGATACCGCGCTCAAGCTCAGCCAGTCTGCGATCGGGCGCACCGTGGGGGAGTACACGCTACTCGACGCGAACGGCCGGCGGGTGAGCCTATCCAGTTATCGTGGCAAGCCGCTGCTGATCCAGTTCATCTACACCGGCTGCTTCCAGGTCTGCCCCGCCACGACACGCAGGCTCAAGCGCGCGGTGGAGGCCGCGCAGCGTGCGCTGGGGCCCGAATCGTTCCACGTCGCGAGCGTCGGGTTCAATCTCCCGTTCGACTCGCCCGAAGCGCTCCGCGCATTCGCGCGCCAGCAAGGCGTGCTGACGCCCGGGTGGGATTTTCTGAGCCCGGACCCGGAAACGCTGGAGGCGCTCGCCGATGACCTGGGCTTCAGCTACACGCCCAGCCCTCGAGGCTTCGACCACATCCTTCAGGTCTCGGTGCTGGATGCGCAAGGGCGCGTGTACCGGCAGATCTACGGAGACGACTTTGCACTGCCGCAGTTGGTCGAGCCGCTCAAGCAGTTGATCACCGGCGCGCCGCAGGATGGGGTGGGCGGCTTCCTCGGTCGCGTGCGGCTGCTGTGCACGGTCTACGATCCGGCTTCGGGCACGTACCGGTTCCGCTCTTCCATCCTGTTCGAGCTTGCCGGCGGCCTGATCGGCCTGTCGGCGACCGCCTGGTTCTTCCTCCGCGAGCTCAAGCGCACTCGGGCGGCTGCCGCGAAAGCAACCTAGCCGCCGAGATACACGCTGCGCGACGCAGCCATACGGCTGAAGCCCACGGTGCCGAGTTCATGCGTGTTCTCTCCGGTGCTTGGTTTCGACATCGGCACGGCTGAACCCAGGTTAATTCACGATCGGGAACGACGGCCTATCATGCAATCGTTCGCTGCGCGGCATCGCGCAGGACGAGGATGCATGTTCCATACGATCCCTCTCGCGGCAGCTTCCGGCCTGCAAGCCGTGGAGGCGCTGTTCGACCGTCTGTTCGGCGCGCGGGCCAATCCCTGGCGTCACCTCGGCGCGCTGGGCTTCCTGCTGTTCTGGATCGTGGCGGCGAGCGGCATCTACCTGTACGCGGTGCTGGATACGAGCGTGGAAGGGGTATATCGCTCCATCGAGCATCTGTCCCGCTCCCAGTGGTATTTCGGCGGTGTCGTACGCAGCCTGCATCGCTACGCCTCCGATGCCTTCGTGCTCGTGATGGGGCTTCACATCGTGCGCGAGCTCGTGCACGGCCGGTTCCACGGGTTCCGCTGGTTCACATGGCTGAGCGGAGTGCCGCTGCTGTGGCTTTCGCTGGCAGCGGGTGCGGTCGGGTTCTGGATCGTGTGGGACCAGCTCGCGCAGTTCTCTGCCATCGCATCGATGGAGTGGTTCGACTCCCTGCAGTTGTTCGCCGAGCCGCTCGCGCGCAATTTCCTGACACCCGGCAGCGTCAACGACCGCTTCTTCTCGCTGCTCGTGTTCCTGCATATCGGGCTGCCTCTGCTCGTGCTGCTCGGACTTTGGGTTCATATCCAGCGGGTGACCCGCCCCGATACGCGGCCCGCGTCGGCGCTGACCTGGGGCACGCTCGCAGCTCTGGTCGGACTATCCGTGGCCGTGCCGGTGCAGAGCTTGCCAGCGGCCGATCTGTCGGTCGTGCCGGCCACGCTGAAGCTCGACTGGTTCTATCTGGCGCCCAACGCGCTCATGTATCAATGGTCGCCCGTCGCGCTCTGGTGGCTCGCCGCCGGCATCACTGTGGCCTTGGTCACGTTGCCGTGGATGCCGCGGGTTGAGCGCCAGCCGGTCCCCGTTGTAGATCCGGGCAACTGCAACGGCTGCGGGCGTTGCTTCGCCGACTGCCCTTACGCCGCCATCACGATGCAGCCACGCTCCGACCGGCGCATCGGCACGCAGCTCGCGGTCGTGGATGCGGCCCTCTGCGCGAGCTGCGGAATCTGCGCCGGCGCCTGCCCGTCCTCCACTCCGTTCCGCAGCATTGCCGAGTTGGTCAGCGGGATCGATATGCCGCAGCTGCCGATCGGGCAGTTGCGCAGCCGTCTCAAGCTCCAGATTGCACGCCTGAAGGGTGAAGTCAAACTCGTCCTCTTCGGGTGCGACCATGCGGCCGATGTGCGCGTAGTGCAGTCGCTCGATACAGCGGCATTGAGCCTGCTGTGCACCGGCCAGCTTCCGCCTGCCTTCGTGGAATACGCGCTGCGCCAGGGCGCCGACGGAGTGCTCGTCGCCGGTTGCGGCGAGTGCGACTGCGTGTTCCGGCTCGGCAATACCTGGGCCGAGCAGCGCCTGCGCGATGAGCGCGAGCCGCATCTGCGCCGCACCGTCTCGCCGCGCGAGCTACGAGTGGTCTGGGCCGGCAAGGACCGCGCGCGGCTCGAGCGCGAGCTTGCGGAGTTTCGCGCGGAGCTGACGCGTGGCAAAGCCGGCACTGAGCCCGATGCACAGGACTACGAACATGCCTAAGCCACTCGCCATCGCCGGTCAAGTGTTGCTGTACGGGGCGTTTGCCGCGGTTGTCGGGGTGCTCTCGTCGCACCCGGTGTACCGGCATTTGGAAGAGGGCCAGGCGCTGCTCAAGCTTTCATTCAGCCAGCCGGGACAGCTCGCGCACGAATGTCGCCGACGCACACCCGAGGAGCTCGCCAAACTCGCCCCGAACATGCGCGCACCGATGGACTGCCCGCGCGAGCGCTCTCCGGTCACCGTCGAGCTGTCGATGGATGGTCAGTTGCTGGCTCGGCGGGTGGCGACGCCGGCCGGGGTGGCAAAGGACGGTGCATCCACGCTGTACGAGCGGTTTGTGGTCCCCGCCGGCGAGCATCGGCTTTCGGTCAAGCTCAACGACAGCGTGCACGTACCCGGGTTCAACTATGTGCGTGACGAGCACGTGCAGCTGCGCCCGGCGCAGGTCGTGGTGGTCGACTTCAACCCGAATCAGGGAGGGATCCTGATCCAATGAACCCGTTCGCTCCCTTGTTTAGTGCTGCACGCGGTCTGGCACAGGCTGCGAATCCAGCTGGTGCCGAGCGTGAGCGCACGCGTTACAGCGTTGCCATTCCCGCCGACGCGCGGCTGCGTCTGGCCGCCGGATGGATGCTGCTCGGGACCGGTGCGCTCGTCGCGTCGGGCTTGTTCTCTCTATTGCTGGTGCTGTCGCGCACGCCGGGGGTGAACCGGCTCATCCCGGTGGCCGACCTGTTCCATGTGTCCTTGGTGGCGCACGTCGATCTTTCCGTGCTGGTGTGGTTCGCCGCATTCGGTGCGTTGCTATGGGTACTCGGCGGCTCGGTGCGCCGCATCGGGATCGGCTGGAGTGCGCTGGCGTTGTGTACCTTCGGCGCAGTCTTGATGGCGGCCGCTCCATTCGTGCAGAACGCTGTGCCGATCATGGCCAACTACATCCCGGTGCTCGACGGGTCCGTGTTCCTGACGGGTCTCATCGCATTCGGAATCGGTGTGGCGTTGGAAGTGATGCGCGCTCTGCTCTACGCCCAGCCCCTGGGCACTTCCCTGGACGGAGCCAGTGCGCTGCGCCTCGGCTTGCTGGCGGCTGCCGTATCCACAGCTGTGGCGCTTTTTGCCTTCGTATGGTCGTGGCGTGCGCTGCCGTCGGCTCTCGAGGGAAAGGCCTACTACGAGCTGCTGTTCTGGGGCGGTGGACATGTACTGCAGTTCACCTGGACGCTGCTCATGCTGGTGGCCTGGCTGTGGCTCGCCGATGCGATCGGTGCAACCGTTCCGTTGTCGCCTCGCGTCTCGTTGCTGCTGTTCGGCCTCGCACTGGCGTTGGTCTTCTGCACGCCGTTCGTCTATCTCGCGTACGACGTTACCTCGGTCGAGCAGCGCCGGTTGCTCACCTGGATGATGCGCGCAGGCGGCGGCCTGGCCATCCTGCCGGTGTCGCTTGCTGTGCTCTTGGCGTTGTGGGAGCGGGGCAGTGTGCGCCCGGAAGCACGGCCACTGCGCGCGGCGCTGACCATGTCCCTTGCCTTGTTCGCCGTGGGTGGCCTGATCGGTTTCGCGATCAAAGGCTCGGATGTGCGCATCCCTGCGCACTACCACGGCTGCATCGTGGGCGTGACGCTTGCCTTCATGGGGCTGGCCTATCACCTGCTCCCTCGTCTCGGGTTCCGCGCCCCAACCTCGCGAATGGCCATGATCCAGCCGTACGTCTATGGAGCGGGCCAGCTGCTGCACATCACAGGGTTGGTGTGGTCCGGTGGCTATGGCGTCCAGCGCAAGGTGGCCGGCGCGGCCCAGGTGCTGGGGAGTACCCAGGAGGTTGCGGGCATGGCGCTGATGGGGATCGGCGGGTCGATTGCGATCGTCGGCGGCCTGCTCTTTGTCATCGTCGTGCTCGGCGCTTTGCGCGCGCGGCAACGGGCGATACCTGCATGAGTCACATGCTTCTCACCGCGTTCGAAGCCGAGCATCGGCACTGCCGCGCGCTGTTCCTCTATGCCGAACGACTGGCGTCCTCGGGACAATGGGATGAGGCGCAGCGAGCGCTGGAGGAATTCGTTCGTGCCCTGGACAAGCATCTTTCGGCCGAGGAAGAGATGCTGTTTCCCGCATTGGAGGCGTGGTACGGGGGGCCGGTATTGCCAGTGCAGGCGATGCGCCGGGAGCACGCAGAAATGCGCGCGCTGCTGCGTGAGCTGAGGGGAGCGGCGCGCGCCCGCGACGCCGACGAGTTCGATGGGCTAGCCGAGACGCTGCTGATCTTCATGGAGCAGCACGATGCCAGGGAGGAGCGTGTGCTGTATCCGATGAGCGAGCGAATGCTTGCGGACACGACGCGCGACCCAGATTCGGTGCGAGGCACCTCCGATGGCCGATGAGGTGATGGTCGACGTGCGCTGGCTGGAGCCGCCCGAGCCCTTCGAGCGCGTCGTCAATGCGCTCGAGACTCTGCCGCGCGACGCAGCGCTGCGCGTGCTCATCCATCGCGAGCCGCACCCGCTCTACCGCTGGCTGGCGCGCGAAGGCTACCAATATCGGACACGCTTCGATCCCGGGGGCTGGTTCGAGATTCGGATCTCGCGGTAGCAACATGGCGTTGCCCGGCCTGCTGTTCGAGCAAGCTCCGCCGGTGTCCGTGCCGCTGCGGTTCCTGCTGACCGCTCCGTGGTTCGCGGTGCTCGCGGCGGGGCTGCTCCTCTGGGCCGGGCCCGACGGACTCGGATCGCGGTGGACGCCCGCGTTGCTGGGTGTGACGCATCTGCTCACGCTCGGGTTCATGGCGATGGTGATGCTGGGCGCACTGTTCCAAATCCTGCCAGTCGTCGGAGGCGTGCCCGTGCCGCATCCGCGGATCGTCGCTGCGATTGTCCATCCCGCGCTCACGTTGGGTGCGCTGTCGCTCGCGAGCGGTCTCGCGCTCGGACTGCACTGGGCGATCCGGGCCGCGCTCGCGCTGCTCGCGGCAGCCTTCCTCGTGTTCCTCGCCTCGGCGGGGCGATCCCTGTTGCGGGGAAACCTGCGCGACCCGGCGTTGCGTACCATCGGCCTGGCGCTGATCGGGCTCTTGCTGACGACCTCGCTTGGCGCGGTGTTGGCGTCGGCGTTCGGCTGGTCATTCGCGCCACCACTCATCCGGATCACGGCGTTGCATGCGGCCTGGGGCTTGCTGGGCTGGACGCTGCTGCTGGTCGCAGGCGTGGCGCAACAGGTGGTGCCGATGTTTCAAGCGACGCCTCCGTATCCTCGCTGGCTCGCTCGCGGGTTCGCGCCCACTCTGCTCGCAATGCTCCTCGCTTGGTCCGCCGCGAAATGGCTCACCCTCGAGCTGCTGGCCGCCGCGCTGGCACTCCCGATCTTGGCAGCCGCCGCAACGTTTGCGCTCGTCACGCTGTGGGTGCAGCTGCGCAGTCGCCGGCCGCGGCAAGACCCGACCGCTCGATTCTGGAGGTTCGGGATGCTGTGTCTGTTGGCGGCGTCGATCGTGGGCGCTAGCGCGCAGCTGCAGCGCTGGTCCGATCATCCGGCGCTGCCGTTGATGCTAGGGGTGCTGGGAATTGTGGGATTTGCGCTGTCGGTCATCAGCGGAATGCTGTACAAGATCGTGCCGTTTCTGCTGTGGCTTAAGCTGCAGAGACGCTTGGGCGGGCGCCCGCCGCACATCAAGCAGATCCTGCCCGACCGGCATGCTCGATTGCAGCTCTGGTTGCACACCGCCGCGACGTTGACGCTACTCGCCGCCGGAATCGGCCAAAACGGGTTGATCTATCCCGGAGCCGCGCTGCTCTCGGGGTCCGCCCTGACGCTAGGCGTGAGCCTGTTGGCGGCGTGGCGCCGCTCGGCACACGCAGTTCGCGACAGCCAGCCGCATCGTGCGCCGGCACAAAGCGGCCGCCGCGCGTGGCGCGAGCTCAAACCCTGAGCGCAACTTTGGGTTCGCTCTGTGCAGCCGGCTCGAACCAGTCCAGCTGGCGCCTGAGCTTTACGACTTCGCCCACTACGATCAGCGCTGGTGCGCGCATGCAAGCTGCTTTCGCCAAATGCGGCAGCGTCTCGAGCGAGCCGCTGACTACGCGCTGCTTGGATGTGGTCGCCTGCTGCACCACCGCCGCTGGCGTTTCCGGCGCAAGGCCATGCCGCACGAGCTGGCGGCAGATCTCGGGCAGCGCGGCCAGGCCCATATAGACGACCACGGTCTGCTTGGGCCGGGCGAGCGCCACCCAGTCGAGATTCACGCTCCCGTCGCACAAGTGGCCGGTGACGAACACGCAGGCATGCGCGTAGTCGCGATGCGTGAGCGGGATGCCGGCATAACACGACATGCCGGACGCCGCCGTGACGCCGGGGACAACTTGGAAGTCGATGCCGTTGGCGCGCAGCGTTTCGATCTCTTCTCCGCCCCTGCCGAAGATAAACGGGTCGCCGCCCTTGAGCCGCACCACGCGCTTGCCCTGGCGTGCCAGACGCACGAGCAGCTGGTTGATCTCTTCCTGGGGCAGCGTGTGGTTGTGGCTCTCCTTGCCGACATAAATCCGATCGGCGTCGCGGCGCACGAGATCGAGGATGCCGTCTCCGACCAGATGATCGTAGACGACGATATCCGCTTGTTGCATGAGGCGCAGCGCGCGGAAGGTGAGCAGGTCTGGATCGCCGGGACCGGCGCCGACTAGATAGACCTCGCCGCGGGGCGGGCGGCTCGTTGCCGCCCGCTCGATCTCCGCCTCCAGCTCGCGCTGCGCACGTTCGTCTCGCCCGGACAGCGCCAGCTCCGCGACGGCTCCCTGGAAGACGCGCTCCCAAAAGCGTCGCCGCGCGTCGGGATCGAGAAGCCGCCGCTTGACGCGCCCGCGGAAGCGCTCGGCCAAATCTGCAACGCGCCCCAGCGCGCCCGGAATCAAGCTCTCCAGCCTCGCCCGCAGCAAGCGTGCGAGCACAGGCGCAGCACCGCCGCTCGAGATGGCGACCACCACGGGCGAGCGGTCGATCACGGCCGGCATGACAAACGTACCGAGCTCCGGCGCGTCGACGACGTTGACAGGGATCGCTCGCTCGCGGCACGCCTCCGAGACTTGCCTGTTGATGTCGGCGTCGCCGGTGGCCGCGATGACCAGGTACGCCCCGTTCAGTGCGGCAGGCGTGAAGTGATCTGCCGTGTGCGTAATCTCAGCGTCATGCAGCCGCGCACGCAAAGCGGGGCACAGTTGCGGCGCCACGATCGTTACGCGTGCGCCTGCGCGGCGCAGCAGCTCGACCTTGCGTGCCGCCACTTGGCCGCCGCCTACGACAACGCAGCCCTTGCAACGCACGTCCAGAAACACCGGGAGGTAGTCCACACCCAGCTCCCTCAATGCGTTCGCCCTGTACGTGATCCCGATTCTAGAGACGGAACCGACTCTCCTTGCCGTGCAGTGTATGCGCAGGGGCGCACCGCAAGTCTTAACCTGCATTAAGGAAAGGGACATCTGTTTCGCCCATGCTACGCATCGTAGAAGGGCGAATTGCGTCGAGCGAGCGCGAGAGGACGATATGAAATTCGAGCGACTGGAATGGCTTGCCGCGGCGGCACTGGTCGGCATGGTGATGATCACCGTCGGCCAGGCCCGCGCCGACAAGGGCAAAGGCGAAGAGGCGAAGACCGAAGAGCAAAAGAGCGCAGAGCCAAAGACCGAAGAGCAGCACATGACCCCCGAGGAGCTGAAGTATCAGGCCGGGGGCTCTCCCCTCGCGGAACAGCCCATGCATCAGGACATCAATCCCAAGGCGCCGCCGATGACGCAGGCGGAGTTCGAGCGCGGCCGGCAGATTTTTTTCGAGCGCTGCGCGGGTTGCCACGGCGTGCTGCGCAAGGGCGCGACCGGCAAGCCGCTCACGCCCGACATCACGCTCGCCCGCGGGACCGAATACCTCAAGGTGTTCATCAATTTCGGTTCCCCTGCGGGCATGCCCAACTGGGGCACCTCCGGCGAGCTGACGGAGAAAGAGGTCGATCTCATGGCGCGCTACATCCAGCAAACGCCGCCCACGCCGCCGGAATGGGGCATGAAGGAGATGAAGGCGAGCTGGAAAATCCTCGTGCCGCCGGCGCAGCGACCCACGCAGAAGATGAACAACTACAACATCGGCAACCTCTTCTCGGTCACGCTGCGCGACAGCGGAGAGATCGCGCTGATCGACGGAGACACCAAGAAGATCGTCAACATCATCAGGACCGGTTATGCCGTGCACATCTCGCGGATGTCCTCCAGCGGTCGCTATCTCTTCGTGATCGGACGCGACGCCAAGATCAATCTCATCGACCTGTGGATGGAAAAGCCGGACAACGTGGCCGAGATCAAAGTCGGGCTGGAGGCGCGCTCGGTGGATACGTCCAAGTACAAGGGTTACGAGGACAAGTACGCGATCGCAGGCACGTACTGGCCCCCGCAGTACGTCATCATGAAGGGCGATACGCTCGAGCCGCTGCGCATCGAATCCACGCGCGGCGTGACTGTGGACACCCAAGACTACCATCCCGAGCCGCGCGTGGCCGCTATCGTCGCCTCGCACTTCAAGCCCGAGTTCGTGGTCAACGTCAAGGAGACGGGCAAGATCCTTCTGGTCAACTACAAGGACCTCAACGCGCTCACCACGACCGAGATCGGCGGCGCGCGCTTCCTGCACGACGGCGGCTGGGATTCCACCAAGCGCTATTTCTTGGTCGCCGCCAACCAGTCGAACAAGATCGCGGTGGTGGATGCGAAAGAAGGCAAGCTCACCGCGCTCGTGGACGTCGGCCACATCCCGCATCCGGGACGCGGCGCCAACTTCGTGCATCCGAAGTTCGGTCCGGTCTGGGCCACCGGACACCTCGGCGAGGAGAGCATCTCGCTCATCGGCACCGACCCCAAGAAGCACAAGCAGTACGCGTGGAAGGTGGTGCAGGTGCTCAAAGGTCAAGGCGGTGGGTCGCTCTTCATCAAGACACATCCAAAGTCCAGGAACCTGTGGGTGGACACCCCGCTCAACCCCGACCCCAAGATCAGCCAGTCGGTCGCGGTGTTCGACATCGACAATCTCGACAAAGGCTATGCGGTGCTGCCCATCGCCGAGTGGGCGGGGCTGGGCGAAGGCGCCAAGCGCGTCGTGCACCCGGAGTACAACCAGGCCGGCGACGAAGTGTGGTTCTCGGTGTGGAGCGCGAAGAACCAGGAGTCGGCGATCGTCGTGGTCGACGACAAGAGTCGCAAGCTGAAGGCCGTGATCAAGGATCCGCATCTGATCACGCCCACCGGCAAGTTCAATGTGTACAACACGCAGCACGACATCTACTGACGGCACTTCCCCATGGTCTTCTCCACCTCGCGGGGGTTCGCCCCCGCTCTTTTTGCCGCAGCCATGGGACTGGCGGGGCCAGCTTACACGGCGAACGGCGGTGACAAGCTCCCGGCGAGCAGCCGCCAGAGTGAGCTTGTGCACATGGTCCGGCACGACTGCGGGTCGTGCCACGGGCTGACCTTGGCGGGTGGGTTGGGACCGGCACTCCTGCCCGATGCGCTCGCCGGCAAGCCGATCGAGTATGTCGAACGCGTGATCCTCGATGGACGGCCTGGGACCGCGATGCCTCCGTGGAGAGGCATGGTCTCGGACGAAGAAGCGCGCTGGATCGCGCAGCAGCTGCAAAATGGATTTCCGACCGAACACTAGGTTCCTCAAGCTCTCGGCGGTCGCGGCGGCGATGCTGCCGCTCGCCGCCGCGGCTTGTCCCGATGCACCCGTGCGCGGGACAGGCGATCTGGGGCTCATCGTCGAACGGGCCGCCGGCAGGTTGGAGCTCATCGAGACCACCGGCCGCAGCGTGCTCGGTCGGATCGAGGGATTAGGCGATCTCTCGCACGCGTCGATCGTCTATTCGCGCGACGGCCGCTACGGGTTCGTGTTCGGGCGCGACGGCGGGCTCACCAAGGTCGATCTGCTATGCCGGCGCGTAGAGCAGCGCGTGATCCAGGCGGGGAACAGCATTGGCGGTGCGATCTCTCAGGATGGCAGGCTGATCGCCGTGGAGAATTACACGCCCGGCGGGGTCAAGGTGTTTTCCGCCGAGACGCTCGAACTGCTCGCCGACATCCCAGCCGAGTATGCGGATGGAAAGCGCGCGAAAGTGGTCGGACTTGCGGACGCGCCCGGCAACCGGTTCGTGTTCAGCCTGTTCGAGGCCGGCGAGATCTGGGTCGCGGACTTGAGCGACCCGCGCCAGCCGGTGGTCCAAAAGTTCCGTGGCATCGGCACGCAGCCCTATGACGCGCTGATCACACCCGACGGCCGCTATTACCTGGCGGGACTATTCGGGGAAGACGGCCTGGCGCTCCTAGACTTGTGGCATCCCGAGCTCGGCGTGCGGCGCGTACTCGACGGCTACGGAAAAGGCGAGGAGAAGCTGCCCGTTTACAAGATGCCGCACCTGCGCGGCTGGGCGCTCGCGGGCCGCTACGCTTACCTGCCTGCCGTTGGCCGCCACGAGGTACTGGTCGTCGATACTACGACGTGGACCGAAGCGGGGCGCATTGCGGTGGCCGGCCAACCGGTGTTCGTCATGGCGCGCCCAGACGGCCGCCAGGTCTGGGTCAACTTCGCTCTGCCGGACAACGACACCGTCCAGGTGATCGATACGGAGAGCCTCGCTGTCGTGTCCACGCTCAAGCCCGGCAAGGCGGTGTTGCACCTCGAGTTCACCCCGCGTGGCGAGGCAGTGTGGATTTCGGCGCGCGACGATGACCGCGTTATCGTCTACGACACCGCGAGCTTCGCGCCGCTTGCCCAGATCCCGGCCGACAAGCCGAGCGGCATCTTCTTCACCGTTCGCGCTGCTCGCATCGGTCTATGACCCGCCTCGACTTCCGGCTGCTCAACGAGTTCCAGCGCGGATTCCCGCTCTGCCGCCGGCCTTTCGCCGCGATCGCCGAGCACATGGGCACGTCGGAGGACTTGGTGCTGGAACGGCTGCGCACGCATCAGGAGCAGGGCAGCGTGACCCGCGTGGGCGCGGTATTCGCGCCACGTACGCTCGGGGCCAGCATACTCGGGGCGTTGGCCGTGCCCGATTCTCGCCTCGCGCAAGTCGCCGCGATGGTGACTGCGCGTGGCGAGGTGAACCACAACTACGAGCGCGAGCACCGATATAACCTGTGGTTCGTCGCGGCCGCGCCCGACGAATCGAAGCTGGACGCGGCGCTTCGCGAGATCGAGCGCGGCGCATGCTGCGGCACGCTTCTGAAGCTGCCGATGATCGAGGAATACCGCATCGATCTGGGTTTCGATCTATCCGGCGCGCAGCCGCCGCTCGGGTCCGCGACACCCGTTTCCCGCCCGATGCGCGTCGCGCTACGACCCGAGCAGGAGCGGCTGATCGCGGCCCTGCAGCTCGGGCTGCCGTTGGCGCCTACGCCGTATGCCGTGCTTGCGGCCACGGCGGGGATGGCCGAAACCGAAGTCCTGGCGATGCTCGATCGCTGGATCCGCGATGGGGTGATCCGTCGGCTGGGCATCGTGCTGCGCCACCGCGAGCTGGGCTACCACGCGAATGCCATGGCGGTGTGGGATGTCGCGGATGCGCAAGTCGGCGCGCTCGGCGCACGTCTGGCCCGCCAAGCCGGCGTTACGCTGTGCTACCGACGAAGCCGAGCCCTGCCGGAATGGCCCTATAACCTGTTCTGCATGATCCACGGTCGCACGCGCGATTCGGTATCGCGGCGCCTCGCCGAGCTGCACGGCGAGTGCGACCTCGCGGGGTTCGATTCTGCTGTGCTGTTCAGCCGCCAGCGATTCAAGCAGTGCGGCGCACGCTACGTGCAGCAGCCGGAGCCGCTCCATGGGTGAAGCCGCCCTGGACGCGATCGATCGCGCCATCATCAACCGGTTGCAGGACGGCTTTCCCGTCTGCGAGCGGCCCTACCTGGAAGCTGCGAATGCGCTCGGCATCGATGAGGCGGATCTGATCGCGCGGCTGCGGCGCCTGCTGGATAAGAGCGTGCTCACGCGTTTCGGACCGTTGTATCAGATCGAACGCGCCGGCGGGGCGTTCCTGCTGGCTGCAATGCAGGTTCCACCGGACGAGGTCGAGCGCGTCGCGGCGATCGTCAACAGCCGGCCCGAAGTGGCGCACAACTACCTGCGAGAGCACCGCTTCAACCTCTGGTTCGTGCTCGCCGCCGAGTCGGCGGAGCGGGTCGACTGCGTGAACTCGTGGATCGAGACACGGACCGGGTATCCCGTGGTTGCGATGCCTAAGCTCAGAGAATATTTCCTGGAGCTGCGGCTCGCCGTGTGAGGGACGCGTGGACCGCGCCGACGCAGCCTACAAGCTCGATCCGATCGATCGGGTCCTGATCCGGCTCACACAGGCCGGACTGCCGCTGACGCCGCGTCCCTATCACGAGCTCGGCCAGACCATCGGAATCGCCGGTGAAGAGGTGATGATCCGCGTGCAGCGCATGCTCGACTACGGTGTCATCCGCCGGATCGCCGCGGTCCCTAATCACTATGCCGTCGGCTACCGGGCGAACGGCATGTCGGTGTGGGATGTGCCGGATGAGCGCGTCGACGAGCTTGGTGGCGCGGTCGGAGCGCTCCCCTTCGTGAGCCACTGTTACCGCCGCCCGCGCTACCTGCCGCAGTGGCCTTACAATCTGTTCGCCATGGTCCACGGGCGCACGCGCGCCGAGGTCGCGGAAAAGGTCTCCGCCATCGAAGCTCTGCTCGCGCCGGAGTGCCGGGGTCATGACGTTCTCTACAGCAGCCGGATCTTGAAGAAGACGGGGCTGCGCCTGACGACTTGAGGGGATCGACCGATGCTGCGCATCTCGCACTACATGAGAGAGGTCCGTCATCCGACTCCGCTAGCCAAGAAGCGCGCGCCCTCCGGCCCGGTCGTGATCTGGAACCTCGTCCGCCGCTGCAACCTCACCTGCCAGCACTGCTACTCGATCTCCTGCGACAAGGACTTTTCTGGGGAGTTGACCACCGAGGAGGCGTGCCGGGTCATGGACGACCTCGGGGCGTTCGGCGTGCCGGTGCTGATCTTGTCCGGAGGGGAGCCGCTGCTGCGTCCAGATCTCTTCGCTCTGGCGCGCCGCGCGAAGTCGATGGGATTCTACGTCGGACTTTCCACCAACGGCACCCTAATCAATCGCGACAATGTCAGCGAGATCGCCGACTCGGGCTTCGATTACGTCGGCGTCAGCCTCGACGGCATGGAGTCGACCCACGACCGGTTCCGCCGAAAGCAAGGTGCATATCGCGCGGCGCTGAGCGGCGTCCGGTTATGCCGCGACGGCGGCATCAAAGTCGGTCTGCGCTTTACGTTGACCGAGGTCAACGCGGCGGAGCTGCCTCGCATGCTGGCGCTGCTGGATGAAGAGCGCATCGATAAGTTCTACGTTTCCCATCTGAACTATGCCGGTCGCGGCAACGTTAACCGCCGCAAAGACGCGCTCCTGGAGACCACGCGGCGAGCGATGGACCTGCTGTTCGATGCCTGCTGGCGCGACCTCGAACACGGCGTCGACCGCGAATACGTCACCGGCAACAACGACGCGGACGGCGTGTATCTACTGCACTGGGTCCGGCAGCGGTTTCCGCACAGCGAACCTCATGTGCGCGCCAAGCTGGCACAGTGGGGCGGCAACGCGTCGGGCGTGAGCGTCGCCAACATCGACAACGTCGGGAACGTGCATCCCGATACGTATTGGTGGCATTACAGCCTGGGAAATGTACGCGAGCGGCCGTTCTCGGAGATCTGGCCCGACACCTCCGATCCGCTCATGGCGGGACTGAAGGCGAAGCCGCGCCCGGTCAAAGGCCGATGCCGCGCATGCCGGTACCTGGAGGTCTGCGGTGGAAACACGCGGGTTCGGGCGCTGCAGCTCACAGGCGATCCTTGGGCGGAGGATCCGGCTTGCTATCTGTCCGACCGGGAGGTCGGTATGGGCACTTCGCGGGCGCGCCCGACGTCGCCCGCTCAGGAACTGACAGGGGCGTGAGCATGGACAGCGGTCGCGATCCGCATCGAGCCGAGCCGGCAAGTGCGCCACTGCGCGCGCTGGTCAGCTGGACGCTGCTCGCGCTAGCGCTTCTGTTGCTCGTATGGATAGGCAAGGCTGCGGCGGAGCCCTCTTCACAGTCTGTCTATGCCGAGCGCTGCGCTGCCTGCCACGGTGTGGATCGGCTCGGCGCAATGGGCCCGGCGCTGCTCCCCGAGAACCTGGAACGACTACGTCGTGCAGCGGCAGAGCAGGTCATCGCCGAAGGCCGCACGGCGACGCAGATGCCGCGCTTCGGTGACAAGCTATCGCCGGAGCAGATCAAGCAGCTCGTCGAGCTCATCTACACGCCGCTGCCAGAGGTTCCAGTATGGGATATGCCGGAGATCGCCGCCTCTCGGGTGCGGTACCAGCGCTCTGAACATCTGCCGGCAAGGCCGGTGTTCAACGCCGATCCACTCAACCTGTTCGTCGTGGTCGAAGCGGGCGACCATCACGCGACCATCCTCGACGGCGACCGCCTCGAGCCGCTCGTGCGCTTCCCCACGCGCTTTGCTTTGCACGGCGGGCCGAAGTTCTCGCCTGACGGCCGGTACGTGTACTTTGCGTCGCGCGACGGCTGGATCTCCAAGTACGACCTATGGAACCTGGTGATGGTGGCGGAGGTGCGCGCGGGCATCAACACGCGCAATGCAGCCGTGTCAGACGACGGCCGCTTCGTCATGGTCGGCAATTCCCTGCCGCACACGCTGGTGGTGTTAGACGCTGTCGACTTGACGCCACTGAAGGTCATCGCTGTGCGGGGCGAGGACGGGAAGAGCTCGCGCGTCTCCGCCGTATACGACGCCGGCCCGCGCGGCAGCTTCGTAGTCGCGCTCAAAGACGTTCCCGAACTTTGGGAGGTGTTCTACACGGATCGTCGTGATCCCGTGTACCAGGGTCTCGTCCACGATTACCGCACGGGTGAAGCACTCGCCGACACCGGGCCGTTTCCCGTGCGTCGCACCCGGCTCGACGACTACCTGGACGATTTCTTCTTCGATCCGAGCTACGCCTATGTCATCGGTGCCGCGCGAGAAGGCGGCCAGGGGCAAGTCGTCAACCTGGACGTTCGCCGCAAGGTCGCCAACGTGGACCTGCCCGGGTTGCCGCACCTCGCGTCGGGCATCAGCTGGGAGCATGACGGGCATGTCGTGATGGCTACGCCCAATCTCAAGCAGGCCGTGGTGAGCGTGATCGATATGAAGACCTGGAAGACCGTCAAGCAGATCGACACGCTCGGCCCAGGGTTCTTCCTGCGCAGCCACGAGAATACGCCCTACGCCTGGGTCGACGCGCTCAATAGCAAAGACAAGGACGCGCTGCAGGTGATCGACAAACGCACGCTGCAAGTCGTCCGCACGCTTCGCCCCGAGCCCGGCAAGAGTGCAGCGCACGTCGAGTTCACGCGCGACGGGCGCTATGCGCTGGTGAGCGTGTGGGAGATGGACGGCGCGCTCATCGTCTACGACGCGCAGACGCTCGAACAGGTGAAGCGCATCCCGATGAGCAAGCCAGTGGGCAAGTACAACGTCTTCAACAAGATCACCCGCTCGAGCGGAACGAGCCATTGAGCCTGAGAACCGCTCGCGACCCTTAGCGCTTGGGGCCCTTACCTCGGCTCTGATAGCGCAAGCGCTCGGTTTCGATGAATTGCGCCAGGAACTGGCCTTGGAGTGCGTCCAGCGCCGACGCGGGGACGCCGCGCTGTTCGAGTCCGGCGAGCTCGGCGCCGCCGAGTCCGGCAACCGGATGCGTGCGCACCGCGCCGGTGCCACCGACGCCGACAACATGCGCCAGGCGTGCGCCGCGAACGCGCTCGACCAGCTCGTCTTGCGTCATCGCGCTATGGGCCATCACTACGATCTCATCCACGGAAAGAGGCGTGCCGCCGACGTGGGACGGAGGGTAGGGGACCCAATCGGGCGTGCCGGGCGGCCTGCTCAGGATGTACCGGGTGGGCGGTGTCGCGCTGACGTGGGCGTAGCCCGATTGCATGGTCTCGAGGTCCACTGGCTGCGGGTAGCAGAAGTCGCACCCGCCGAGGTTGCCGCCCAGCACCCAGTAGCGGGTGAGCAGGTCGATGTGGTCGACGAAGGATTGCTGCAGATAGTCCAGCACCGGGTCCGGCACGCCTGCCGCCTTGAGCTTTGCGAAATCCGAACCACGCAACGCATAGGTGGTGGCCGAATCCTGGATGCGTTGGATCATCTGTTCCGGAGGCGCTCCCGAGCGACTCTGAGAGACCACTTCGGCGATCGGCAGCGGATGGCGCGGACCGGAAGCGGCGAAGCCAAGCGCGGGCAGAAGGAGCAGAGCGGCGGCGAGTCGGAGAAGATTCATGATGCGCCAGCGTATCAGACCTCTACTACGCGACATGCGTTCCTGGCTGCGCCGGCGCCGGCATGTCAGCCACACGAGCAGGCTCGGCCGGCTCGAACCGGCGGGTCAAACGCTCGAGCAGGAGATAGATGACCGGTGTCGTGTAGATCGTCAGCAGCTGCGAAACCGCCATGCCGCCCACGATCGTGATCCCGAGCGGACGGCGCAGCTCGGCGCCGGCGCCGCTCGCGATCGCAAGCGGAACCGCTCCCAACAGTGCGGCCAGCGTGGTCATCGTGATCGGGCGGAAGCGCTCGATGCAGGCTTCGTAGATCGCCTCCTGCGGGGCGAGTCCCCGTTGGCGCTGCGCCTCGAGCGCGAAATCGATCATCATGATCGCATTCTTCTTCACGATCCCGATCAGCAAGATGATGCCGATCAGCGCGATGATGGTGAGGTCCATCCCCGCGATGCGCAGCGCCAGCAGCGCGCCGATCCCTGCCGAAGGCAGCGTCGAAAGGATCGTCAGCGGATGCACCAGGCTCTCGTAGAGCACGCCGAGCACGATGTAGATGGTCACCAGTGCCGCGGCGATGAGCAGCGGCTGGTCGCGCGCCAGCTGGGCGAATGCTTGGGCGTTGCCTGCGAACTCCGCGTGCAGCGTGTCGGGGAGGTGCAGATCGGCGATGGCGCTGCGGATGCGCACCGCGGCGTCGCTCAGGGACACGCCCTCGGTCAGGTTGTAAGTGATCGTCACCGCGGGGAACTGGCCCTGGTGATTGACCACCAGCGGGCTCACCGAGCGATCGATGCGCGTGACCGCCGCGAGCGGGATGCCCGCGCCACTGGTTCCCGCTACGTAAATCCGCTGCAACGCAGTCGGGTCCCGCTGCAGATGCGGAGCCACCTCCAGGATGACGCGGTACTGGTTGCGCGGCGTGTAGATGATGGAGACCTGGCGCTGCGAGAACGCGTTGCCCAGCGCATCGTCGATGTCCTGCACGCGCACTCCGAGGCGCGCGGCGGCGATGCGGTCGATCCCCACATTGAGCTGCAGGCCGCCCTGGTCGCGGTCGGTCGACACGTCGACCAATCCGGGCAGCGATCGCAGGCTCGCCAACACGCGCGGTGTCCAGCGGAGCAACTCGTCGAAATCCGAGTCCCATAGCGTGAACTGATACTGCGACTTGCTAGAGCGGGCGCCCACGCGCAGGTCCTGGACCGGTGTCAGGTAGGAGCTCACCCCGGGGATGTGAGAGAGCTTGCGGCGCAGGCGCTCGATGACTCGGAACACGCTCGCGTCGCGCTCCTGGATGGGTTTGAGCGTGACGAAGATGCGCCCCTGGTTCACCGCGGCGTTTCCGCCGGACGCGCCGATGAAGGAGCCGATCGCCTGGACTGCCGGGTCGGAGACGAGGACCTCGTCGACCTTCTGCTGCAGCGCTTGCATCGCTTCGAACGACACGTCGGCGGAGGCCTGGGTGATGACCATGGCGAGGCCGGTATCGTCCTGGGGAAAGAAGCCCTTCGGCGCGCTGCTGTACAACGCCACCGTCGCGACGATCGTTGCGATGGTCAACCCCAGCATCAGCAGGCGATGGCGCAGCGTCCAGCACAGGCCGCGAGCATAGGCGGCGGTGAGCTTCGTGAGCAGGGGTTCCATCAGCCTGTCCACCCACGTGATCCGGCCTGCCGAGCGCGTGAAGCGTGCGCAGATCGCCGGGGTCACCGTCAGCGACACGACAGCGGAGATCGCGATGGCGAACGTCATCGTGATCGCGAACTCTCGGAGCAGGCGTCCGACTACACCGCCCATGAACAGGATCGGGATGAAGGCGGCGATCAGCGAAACGGTGATCGAGACCACGGTGAAGCCGATCTGGCGGGCACCCTCGAGTGTGGCTTGGAGCGGGGTCATGCCCGCCTCCACGTTGCGGAAGACGTTCTCGATCATCACGATCGCGTCGTCGACGACGAAGCCGACGCTGATGGTGAGCGCCATCAAGGACAGGTTGTCGAGCGAGAACCCCGCGGCCCACATCGCCGCCGCGGTGCCAGCCAGCGAGAGCGGAACGGTCACGCCGGCGGCCACGGTCGGCGTGAGCCGCCGCAGGAACAGCAGCACGACCAGCACCACCAATGCAATGCTCGCGGCGAGCATGAACTGCAAGTGCTCGACACTCGCGCGGATCGTGACCGTGCGGTCCGACAGCACGGCGATGCGGATTCCGTCGGGGATCCAGTGCGCGAGAGTCGGCAACAGGGCTCGGATCCGGTCGACCGTGTCGATCACGTTCGCGTCGGCACGCTTGTAGATCGTCATCAGGACGGCGGGCCGCTTGTCGTACCAACCCGCCATCAGGTTGTTGCGCACGCCGGGCGCGACCGACGCCACCGCACCGAGCGTCACGACCATGCCGGATTTGGAGCCGACTACGATCGATCGGTACTGGTCCGGCGCATCGAGCTGATCGTTGGTGGCGATGCCGCCGCCCTGCAGCGGTCCGTCGAAGGCGCCCACCGGGTTGTGGGCGTTGGCGTTGACGATCGCGCTCTGGACCTGGTCCAGGCTGATCCCCATGCTGGCGATCGCGCTCGGATCCACCTGCACGCGCACCGCGGGCTGCTCGGCGCCGTTGACGGTCACCTCGGCGACGCCCTCGACCTGCGACAGCCTTTGCAGCAGCACCGTGTCGGCCGCGTCGTAGAGGGCGCGCGGCGGCTGCGTGTCCGAAGTCAACGCCAGGATCAGGATCGGCGCATCCGCGGGGTTGGATTTGCGGAAACTGGGCGAGCTCGGCAGATCTGCGGGAAGATCGGTCAGGGCTGCGTTGATCGCGGCCTGCACGTCGCGTGCTGCGCCGTCGATGTCCCGGTCGAGGTCGAATTGGACGGAGATGCTGGTCGACCCCAACGAGCTGACCGACGTGAGCTCGGTTACGCCGGAGATCTCCGCGAGGCGCCGCTCCAGCGGAGCGGCCACCGTTGCGGCCATCGTCGCAGGATCGGCGCCGGGACGTCCTGCCGAAACGTGAATGGTCGGAAAGTCCACCCGAGGCAGACTCGCAACCGGCAGAAAGCGATAGGCGACGGCGCCGATCAGGATCAGGCCCAGCGCCAGCAGTGTCGTGGCCACGGGCCGGCGGATGAACGGCGCGGAGATGCTCGGGAAGGCCTCGCCGCTCGAGTCCATGCCTACGTGCTAACTCTTGGCGAGCCGCGCTCGCTTCTTCCTGCACCGGACGGACCGACTCGCGCTCGCAGCCGCTCCATCCACAAATAGACCACGGGCGTCGTGTACAGGGTCAGCAGCTGGCTCAGCAGCAACCCGCCGATGATGGTGATGCCGAGCGGGACGCGCAGCTCGGAGCCCGTGCCTTGTCCCAGCGCCAGCGGCACCGCACCCAGCAGCGCCGCCGCGGTGGTCATCATGATCGGCCGGAAGCGCAGCAGGCAGGCCTGAACGATCGATTCGCGCGGGGAGAGCCGCTGCACGCGTTCGGCTTCGAGCGCAAAGTCGATCATCATGATCGCGTTCTTCTTCACGATCCCCATGAGGAGGATCACTCCGATCAGCGCCACGACCGAGAAGTCCAGACCGCACAGCATGAGAGCCAGCAGCGCTCCCACTCCCGCGGAAGGCAGGGTGGACAGGATCGTGAGCGGATGAACGAAGCTCTCGTAGAGCACGCCGAGCACGATGTAGATCGTCACCACTGCCGCGAGGATCAGCCAGGGCTCGCCCGCAAGCGAGCGCGCGAACTCGGCTGCATCTCCCGAGTAGCTTCCCGTGACCGTCGGCGGCAGGCCGATCGAGCGTTCGGCTTCGGCGATGGATCGCACCGCGTCGCCGAGCGCTGCGCCGGGCGCGAGGTCGAAGCTCACCGTCACGGCGGGAAACTGCTCCTGGTGATTGATCGCGAGCGGGGCCGTCGTGTGCACCAGGCGCGTCAGCGCCGCAAGCGGCACCTGCACGTCGGTCTGAGAGGGCACATACAGCTTCGAAAGCACCGACAAGTCGCGTTGGAACTGCGGCTGTGCCTCCAGGACCACGCGGTACTGGTTGGCCTGCGCGTAGATGGTCGATACCTGGCGCTGGCCGAACAGGTCGTTCAGCGTATCGTCGATCGATTGGACGGAGACTCCGAAGCGGCCCGCAGTCACCCGGTCGACCTGCACCAGAGCGCGCAAGCCACCCTGCTGCAGGTCCGAGGCCACACCTCTCAACACCGGCGTCGAGCGCAGCGCCTGCACCAATCGCTCGCCCCACTGCGCCAGCTCCTGCGCATCCGTGGCGACCAGCGTGTACTGGTACTGCGTCCGGCTCGGGCGCGTGCTGATCTGGACATCCTGCACCGGCTGAAAGTAGACGCTCATGCCGGCCACGGCATCCACCCGCCGCTGCAACCGCGCGACGATCTGCGACGCGGAGCTCGTGCGATCGTCGCGCGAGCGCAGCGTGATCGTCAGGTGGCCGGTGTTCGGCGTCGCGTTGACGGTCCCCGCGCCCACCAACGAGGCCACTCCGGTCACGTCCGGATCGCCCCTCACCGCTTCCGCGACCTCCGCCTGCAGGCTCTGCAACTGCTCGAAGGACACGTCCTGGCCGGCTTCGGTCACCGCGGTGACGAGCGCGGTGTCCTGCAGCGGGAGAAAGCCCTTCGGCACCACGACGTACAGGCCGATCGTGAGCAGCAGCGTCACGGCGGCAACCAGCAGCGTGAGGCCCTGCCGCTGCAATACCCAGTCCAAGCTGTCGCGGTAGCCGCTCAGCATCCCGTCGAGGGCGCGTTCGACGAAGCGCCGGAGCCCGCCCGGCGTAACGGCGTGTGCCGGCCGCAACAACCGCCCGCACATCATGGGCGTAAGCGTGAGCGACACCGCCGCCGAGACCACGACGGCGATCGTCAGCGTCAGGGCGAACTCGCGGAACAGCCGGCCGACGAGCCCACCCATGAACAGCAGCGGGATGAATACCGCGACGAGAGACAGCGTGAGCGAGATCACCGTGAACCCGATCTCCTTCGCGCCTGCGAATGCGGCATCGAGAGCGGACGCACCGCCTTCGACGTGGCGCACGATGTTTTCGATCATCACGATCGCGTCATCCACGACGAAACCGGTGCCGATGGTCAGGGCCATCAGCGACAGGTTGTCCAGGCTGTAGCCGCACAAGCGCATCACCCCGAACGTGGCGATCAGCGACAGCGGCAATGCCACCCCCGCGATCATCGTGGCGCGGAACGTGCGCAGGAATACCAGGACAACGGCAACCACCAGTGCGACGCTCAGCACGAGCGTGAACTGCACGTCGCGCACCGAGGCGCGGATGGTTCCGGTCCGGTCGTTCACGACCAGGAGCTTGACGTCGGCGGGGATCGCGCGCTGCAGGCGCGGCAGCTCGTGCCGCACGCGCTCGACGGTCTGGACGATGTTGGCGCCCGGTTGGCGCTGCACGTCGATCAGGATGGCCGGCTTGCCGCGCCAGAAGCTCGCGACTTTCGCGTTCTCGATGCCGTCGAGGAGCCGGGCCACATCGGAAAGCCGCACCGGCGCGTTGTTGCGATAGGCGACGATGATCGAGCGATACGCGTCCGCGGTGGCGAGCTGATCGTCGGCGGCGATGGTGAAGGATTGCTGGGCTCCGTTGAGCGATCCTTTCGGGCCGGCGACGTTGGCGCCGAGGATCGCATTGCGCAGGTCTTCGAGTCCCAGCCCGTAGCCGGCCAGTCGGGTGACGTCCGCCTGGATGCGCACCGCGGGGCGGATCCCGCCTTCCACCGCGACGTGCCCGACTCCCGACACCTCGCTCAGCCGCTGTGCCAGCAGCGTGTCTGCAAGATCGCTGACGCGCGCGAGCGGCACGGTCTCGGAAGTGAGCGCCAGCGTGAGGATCGGCGCATCCGCGGGATTGACCTTGGCATAAGTCGGCGGATACGGCAGGCCCTTTGGCAGCGCGGCGGCCGCGGAGTTGATCGCCGCCTGAACGTCTTGTGCGGCGGCGTCGATGTTGCGATCGAGATCGAACTGCAGCGTGATCTGGCTGATGCCGAACGAGCTCGCCGAGGTCATCGTCTCCAGCGCCGCGATCTGCCCGAGCTGGCGCTCGAGCGGTGCGGTGATCAGCGATTCCATCGTGTCGGCGCTCGCGCCGGGGAGCTGCGTGGTGACCAGGATCGTGGGGAAGTCGACCTGCGGTAGAGCGGAGATGGGCAGGCCGCTGTAGCCGAGCGCGCCTGCGAGCAATGCAGCGACTGCAAGCAAAGTCGTGGCGATCGGCCGCCGGATGAACGGCGCCGAGACGCTCATTGCTCGGCGTCCCCGCCGCGAGAGCGGCCCCCCCGCATCCCGACCCGCACCGCCTTGCCGTCGGACAGGCGCGCAAATCCGGTGGTCACGACGCTCTCGCCCGGCTTGACTCCTTGCGCGATGACGGCTTCGGTATCGGCCTGCTGAGCGACGGTGACCGGACGCATTGCAGTCTTGCTGTCGTCGCCGACGACGTAGACGAAGGTCCCATTGGGGCCTTGCTGCACGGCGGCGGCCGGCACCACCACGGCATTGCGCAGCGTGTCCACCAACAGGCGCACGTTCACGAACTGCCCCGGCCACAGCCGCAGATCGGCGTTGGCGAACGTCGCCTTGATGCGGATCGTGCCCGTGGTCTGGTCCACTTGGTTGTCGATCACGGTGAGCGTGCCGCGCTCGCGCGCGGTGCGGTTATCGTCGCCGAGTGCCTCCACAGGAAGCGCGGCGTGCGCGGAAGTGCGGTCGAGCCGGCTCAGCGTTTGCTGCGGCAAGGTGAAGATCACCGAGATCGGGCGCAGTTGCGTGATGACCACGATGCCGTTGGTATCGGAGCTGTGCACGATGTTGCCCTGGTCGACCTGGCGGATCCCGGTGCGTCCGTCCAGGGGCGAGACGATCGTGGTGTAGCCGAGCTGCGCCTGCGCGCTGTCGATGGCAGCCTGGTCCTGCTTCACTTGTGCCTCGAGCTGCGCCACCAGAGCACGCTGGGTATCGGCCTGCTGCTTGGGGCCTGCGTCCGTGTCGGCGAGGAAGACATAGCGCTCGAGGTCTACGCGCGCGTTCGCGAGCTGTGCCTGATCGAGTGCCTTCTTCGCTTGCGCCTGCTCGAGCTGCGCCTGGTAAGTGGCCGGGTCGATCTGCGCCAGAAGGTCGCCTTTCTTCACGTCCTGCCCCTCGCGGAAGGCAACTCGGATGAGCTGGCCGTCGACCTGCGTGTGCACGGTGACCGTGTTGAAGGCTTGCACCGTGCCCACGCCTTCGAGGTACAGCGGGACATCGGCCGTGCGGGCTTGGGCAGCGAGCACGGGCACGGGCCCCTCTTCGCCGTCGCGCGAGCGGCCGTGACGCGACTGTTGGGCCAATGCCAGCACCGCGCCGATCGCCGCGACCAGCACGGCGAGGGCCAAGAGCAGGATGCGTTTTACCCTGGTCATGGGATGATCCGGGGACCCATGCATTACAGCAGAATCGTGTAAGCCAGGCATTGCAGCGACGCGCCTTTTTCGTAACGGCGTGTTGCACCGGGCGAGACCATTTTCCGGCATACCTGCCGTTCCCTCTCCCGCGGTGCGTCCGACCTGTCGCTAGGCTTACGCCGCTCACGACATGCATGCACGTGCATGCGTGTAGCCCCGAGTGCCGCTTCGCTCCCGCGGGCCCTCGGCCGGAGCGCGATGCACTGCTGCCCTGGTACTCTTAGATTTGCACTGGAGTCGACGGACGCAATTCGCCAGACGGGCGACCCGGATCGCCAGGGTTTCGTAGGGCATCTGCCTGATCGGCCAGCCACGGAAGTCGCCGCAGGCGGCTATGGGCCGGCGCTCGAGCCGCCCGTCGGTCGCTCGCACCGTGGCGTCGGCGGACAGCGAGCCGCCCAAACCGATAGGGGGCTGACCCGAACATGAGGATTTCCGAGAAGCCACTCCGGCAGTATCCGTGGTACGTGCGTCCCTTCTTCTGGAACCAGAAGCGCAAGTACGGTCAGGTCCTGAAACCGGGATTGCTCTGGGGGAGATCGCCGCTGCTGTTCATGTCGGTCGCGATCCTGTACGGCATGCTCGACCGGCGCGGCTCGCCGCTCGATCCTGTCCTGCGCTCGCTGGTGACCGTGCGGGTATCCCAGATCAACTGGTGCCGCTTCTGCGTGGACTTGAACTCCGCGACGCTGGCCAAAAGAGCGGGATCGATGGCGAAGGTGGAAGCCCTGGCCCAGTGGCGGGAGAGCCCGCTGTTCGATGAGGCGGAGCGGGCCGCACTCGAATTCACCGAGGCGGTCACGATCACCGGGCAGACCGTCAGCGACGAGTTGATGAGCCGGCTGCGAGAGCATTTCGACGATGACGCCATCGTCGAGCTGACCGGACTGATCGCGTTCCAGAACCTGTCGAGCAAGTTCAACAGCGCGCTCGACGTGCCCGCGCAGGGCTTCTGCCAGATCCCGCCCGCGCACCGCTGATCGGACCGGCTCGGCGCCGACTGCTAAGGCATCACACGAACCGGGTGGCCGACTTCGAGTGCGAGCAGTGTCGCGGCGTTGCCGGCATTCACCGCGATCTCGACCAGCCCGATGCTGTTGTCGTACCAGAAAGCCTCGCCGGCCGGCGCTTCGGCGAACACGCGCGCGTAGCGCAGCCGACGCGCACCCGCGACGATCGTGGCGCTGCGCGGCACGTTGCACGCCCGCAGTCCGGTGAGCAGATTGCCGAAGTGGTCGATGTAGACGACCTCGGCCAGATCCTCCGCCCCGAGCTGGACCGTCAATCCCGGAGTCTCTTGGATCTTGTCTGCCGCGAGCGTTCCCGCCGCGACCCACGCGGCCACGGGCGCAAACAAGTCGCGCCCGTGGAACGATGCCGACAGCGCGTGCGGTCGCCAGAGGATGCGCCAGGTGCGCGACTCGGCCGCGCGCGCGGCGACCACCGACAGCAGGCCGTTGTCCGGCCCGACGTACCACTTGCCGTCCGCCTTCAGCAGCGCCGTGTGCCGCGCAGTGCCGACGCCGGGGTCGACCACGGCCAGAAACACCGCGCCGGCTGGAAATTGCGGCTGCAACGCGGCGAGCAGATGCGCGCCGGCCTTCGCGTCGAACGCCGGCACTCGGTGCAGCAGATCGAGCACGAGCGTGCCGGCAGGCGAATGCAGCGCCAGCGCCGCTTTGACCTGTGCCACGTAGAGATCGTCGGCGCCAAAATCGGTGAAGAGTACGATCATGCGATGCAGAGCGAGCGGGTGAATCCGAACATTGTATCGACCTCGGCGTCCCGGCCACATGCTGCGCTCGGGCACCCTTTGCGCTTATCTCGCGCCCCCTTCCCGGGTCCGGCGCAGGGTTTCGAGTTGGATTCGCTTGAACTCAAGCGAAGGATCGCGCACCCAAGCTCGCCTAGAGTGGGCGGACGAGTTGTCTGTTCGGAGCCTTCACGATGACGGTTCAGCCCGGCGGCCCGTTGCCGCCTGTGTGTTCCTGCGCGGCGCGCACCGCGAGCGGCCTCGCGCCGGGCTTCGCTCGCGAGGGGATGGCCATCCGCGGGCTTCTGCATCCGAGGGCGGCTCGGCTTTGGGTGGCTGTTGGATCGCGTCGTCCTGCAGCGCCGGCCGCCGGAACTGCGTGTTCGCGCGATCGGCGCTGAGGCAAGAGGACGATCGGCGGTGGTCGGACGACTCCAGCGCGCGGGGCGATGGGGCTTCCTGCGGGTGGAGGCGGCGTTCAACGCCGCGTTCGGCGATCGCCTCAATCCGCTCTATCACCTGGGCGAGATCACTTTCTTCCTGTTCTGGATCGTCGCCGCCAGCGGGCTGTACTTGTATGCGTTCTTCAAGACCGGCGTGACCGAGGCGTACACGTCGGTCGACCGGCTGACGGCCCAGTGGTGGCTCGGCGGAATCGTGCGCAGCCTGCATCGCTACGCCTCCGACGCCATGGTGCTCACGATGGTGCTGCATCTGCTGCGCCATTTCTGCTTCGATCGCCACCGCGGCTTCCGCTGGTTTTCGTGGGCCACGGGCGTGGCGCTCACGTGGCTCGTCTATGCATCGGGCATCAACGGCTTCATGCTGCCGTGGGACCGGCTGGCGCAGTTCGTCACCGTGGGCACCGCGGAATTGCTCGATCGGCTGCCCATCTTCCACGGCGCATTGGTTCGCAACTTCATCTACGCCTCCAGCGTCAACGATCGGCTGTTCTCGCTGCTGTCCTTCATGCACATCGGCATCCCGCTGGTTCTGCTCCTGCTCATGTGGGTGCACATCCAGCGCGTGCCGAAAGCCTCCACGAATCCGCCGCGCCACATCGCCGCAGCGCTCATCTCAACCCTGATCGTCCTGGCGCTTGCGTATCCCATCGTGAGCGACAGGCCGGCCGACCTCACGGCGGCGCCGCAAGCGCTGCGGCTCGACTGGTTCTACCTCGGCGTGCTGCCGTTGATGTACGCATGGTCGGCGGGCGGGGCGTGGCTGCTGCTCGGGTCGGCCACGCTGCTGCTCGCCCTGTTGCCGTGGCTGCCGCCGAGGCGCGCCGGGACGGAAGGGTTTCGGCTGACCGTGCATCCGGGCAACCACGAGATCCGCGCGCGTCCCGGTGAGACTGTGTTGGAGGCCGGCTTGCGGGCCGGGCTCGCCATGCCCTACGAATGCCGCAACGGCGGCTGTGGCGTGTGCAAGGGCACAGTTTTGTACGGGCGGGTCGAGCACGGGGCAGTTCAGAAAGGCGTGCTCCGCGACGACGAGCGGGCGGTCGGGAAAGCGCTCTTCTGCTGCGCGACGCCCGTCACCGACCTCGAGCTGGAGTACGAGCCGGGCGCAGCAGCAGCTGACTTGCCGGGCAAGATGCTCGAGGTGACCGTCGCGCGCATGCAAAAAGCTGCCGAAGACGTGATGATCCTCCACTTGAAGCTGCCGGAGGGCAGTCGTATGGATTTCCGTGCCGGCCAGTATTTCAACGTGGTGCTGGAGGACGGCGCGCGGCGTGCTTTCTCCTTTGCCACTGCACCGCGCGGCAGCGACGAGATCGAGATGCACGTGCGGCTGATCCCAGGCGGGCGATTTACCCCGCGCGTGTTCACCGACCTGAAGGAGGGCGAGCGACTGCGGATCGAAGGCCCGTTCGGGCGATTCGAGCTGCGCGAGGGTGATCGGCCCATCCTTTTCGTGGCCGGCGCCACGGGCTTCGCGCCGGTCAAAAGCCTGCTCGAGCATGCGTTCGAGGCCGGGCTGAAACGCAGGATGGTCCTGTACTGGGGCGTGCGAAGACGGAAGGATCTCTACATGGCTGAGCTGCCGGAGCGCTGGGCCCGGGAACATCCTAACTTCACGTTTGTGCCGGTCTTGTCCGAGCCGCAGCCCAGCGACCAATGGACGGGGCGGACCGGGCTCGTGCACGAGGCGATCCTGCACGATTTCCCGGATCTGTCCGGTTGCGAGATCTACGCGTGCGGCTCGGTGCGGATGGTGGAGACGGCGCGGCCTGCGTTCGTCGCTCAGGGGCTGCACGAGGACGCATGCTTCGCCGATGCTTTCTTCCCGGCGCAGAGCGGGACTGCGTGACGCCGGGGCGCGCACGTATGCGGCGCGCCGGTGCCGAGATCCGGGACGTGCTTGCTCGTCGACCGCGTCTGGCCGCGCGGGATCACGAAGGAGGCTCGGCCTCGATAGGATGGCTCAAAGCCGTTGCGCCCAGCGATGCGCCGCGCAAATGGTTCGGGCATGATCCGGCTCGTTGGGAGGCGTCCCGGCGGCGGTACGGGTCCGAGCTGGATGCCAATCCCGCAGCCCATCCTCGCTGCGGCCGAGACGGGCGGGGTGACTGAGTAAGCGCCGCTGCATGTTGCGCGAGCGCCGGAGGAGCGTGAGCGGTGTACATCGATACGTTCGTCGCGCGTGCGCTGCACGTGCTCGGCGTGGTGGTGTGGATTGGTGGAGTGGCCATGGTCACCACGGTCCTACTGCCGGCGACCCGGCGTCTCAAGTCAGCCGTGGAGCGCGTGGAGTTCTTCGAGCAGATCGAGGCCGGCTTTGCCAGGCAGGCGCGCTGGACTACATTGATCACGGGGTTGTCGGGCTTCTATCTCGCCTACGCGTTGGACGCCTGGGATCGCTTCAGGCAGCCTGCCTACTGGTGGATGCATGCCATGGTGCTGCTGTGGGGGATTTTCACGCTAATGCTGTTCCTGCTCGAGCCGCTCTGGCTGCACCGTTGGTTCCGCGCGTCGGCGCAGCGCAATCCCGAGAAGACCTTCGCGCTGATCCAGCGGCTGCATTGGCTTCTCCTCGCCGCAAGCCTGATCACCATCGCCGGCGCGGTTGCGGGAGCGCACGGCTGGCTGCTCGGCTAACCCCTCTCTCGATGGGGTCAGGCCTGCATAATTGCATAAAGCGAAAGGTCGCGAGATCTTGCTGGAGGGCAGGGCGCAAAGGGGCTACACCGATGGTCCGCTCTGCATGCTGCCGCGTCGCGAGCGTAGATATACAAATATACAGGCCTGACCCCGCCTTGCGTGAGCGGGTGTTCACGATTCAAGGCCTGACCCCAAACTCGTCCTGAGCAAGCTCGAACTCGCCGACCGAACGCGGGCCGCGCTGTTTGCGTTGCGCTTCGGCCTGGTCGACGTCGATCGAAGCTGAAGCGGTGGCGTAGACGGCATCGCGGCCTGGGGTCGGCGGCAAGCGCGCGAAGGAACCTGGGTGTTGCTGATCTGGCCAACCCCCCGAGCGTGTACGGGCCACGCGCAGGTCTCTTCTTGAGCCCTATCGGCAGGCGTGGTACGGTGCGGTCGGTCAGCCATCAGACAACCCTTCAGGAGTACGTCGTGCGCCTTGACGCCATCTCGATCGGCCGGAACCCACCCGAGGAGGTGAACGTGGTCGTGGAAGTTCCCGTCGGTGGCGAGCCGATCAAGTACGAAATGGACAAGGCCGCGGGCACGCTGGTGGTCGACCGCTTTCTCTACACCGCCATGCGCTATCCGGGCAACTACGGGTTCATCCCACACACGCTATCGGAGGACGGGGACCCATGCGACGTACTGATCGCCAACCAGCGCGGGATCGTGCCGGGCGCGGTGATCGCCGTGCGACCCGTAGGCGTGCTGAAGATGCAAGATGAGGCTGGCGGCGATGAGAAGATCATCGCGGTCCCCGTCCCGCGGCTCACGCGGCGCTACGAGAGGGTGGTGCGCTACACCGATCTGCCGGAGATCACGCTCAAACAGATCGAGCACTTCTTCGAGCACTACAAGGACCTCGAAGCCAACAAGTGGGTGAAGGTGATCGGCTGGGGCGACGCGGACGAAGCCAAGGGATTGATCGTTACCGCGATCGAGCGCGCTCGCGCGCAACCTCGCTGAAGCGAGCTCTACCCTCCCCGTGATCACATACACGGGTCATACACGGGTCAGGCCTGCATAGTTGCATAAAGCGAAAAATCGCGAGATCTTGCTGGAGGGCAGGGCGCAAAGGGGCTGCATCGATGGTCCGCTCTGCATGCTGCCGCGTCGCGAGCGGAGATATACAAATATACAGGCCTGACCCCAAGGGGAAGCTTGCCGTGCCGACGCTAGCGCGGGTGGCTCGCGGCGAAATCGAGATACACCTCGCCTCCGCCGGCCAGCGGGATCAGGCGCCGGCCGTGGTATTCACCGTCGCCCGTGATGCCGGAGAAGCGGCCTGTGCCTCCAGTCAAGGTAAAGCGGCCCTCGATCGCGGTCGTGGTCTGGCCGGCTGCGGTCTTGCTCGTGCCTTGAAACGACAAAGAGAGCATGGAGCCGTCCTCGAATGCATACGTGAGGTAGCCGCTGTGCGGGCCGGTGCCCTGCGTGAAGTCGTGAAGGATCGTGATCGAGTGGGTCGCCACCTCACCGCTGTCGAAAAAGCCGAGCCCGGCACCCTGGATCACGCCGACCACATGTCCGGGCACATCGCCCACCTCTACCGAATCTCCTTTGACGTAGTGGTGCGTGTGCCGCCACTTCGATGGCGCCATAGATCTATTCCTTCGGTTTTCCCTGGCGGCTCGCCTTGAACGCTTCGATGTAGCGCTCGACCGCGGGCCGCTGGGCGCGCATCTGCGCCTCGATGTCCGCGCTCACCGAATCGATGTAGCGGATGATCTCACCCACCAGAGGGTAGATCAGCATCTTCCAGTACTTGACGCCGGGGCAGTACCGGTTCTCGCCGCTGCAGGCCAGGAACTGGAAGCTCTCGGGGTAACGGCTGGTGAACTCGATGTCCTCTATCGGGATGCGCTGTTGCGCCTCCTGCTGCAACGCTTTGAGCTCCCGCTCGGCGTCCTGGAGCTCGTACTCGAAGCGATCGGTGAAGGTGTAGTTGAACATCACCATCTCGCCCAGGTACCAATCCATCAGCATGCGCACCTCGCGGCCGCCCTCGGTCTGGAAATGGTTGGCGATGACGTCGGCTTCCTCGCCGTTCAACTCCCGGGCCGTGTACTCGTACCACGCCTCCTTCAACCAGGCGCCCGAGGCGTAGCGGCGCTGGATGGTCGCGTCGGCGACCTTCAGCAGCTCGGCTTTGGCCGCGCGGTACTGCGGGGCATCGTCCCACCACTCCCCAGCGAGCCCCGCCTCGTGGCCCCACTCGCGCAGCAGCCTGCGCGCGCTGCGAACGGCCGACTGCTTGATCATCAGGTTGCCCGCACCGATCAACAGCGTAGTGTCGTGACTCTCGACCACCCGCTCGACCGCCTCGCGCGTATGCTGCTCCCGCTCTTCTTGATCTCCTGCGAGCGTGGTCGGCGACGGCGCGGCGCAGACCAGCGTCGTAGCCGCGACCAGGGCTCGCATCCAGGCGCGCCGCAGCATTGGGACCTCGAGTCAGTTGGGAAGCGTCGGATTGTATCCGTTAGCCCGGCGCTCCGGAGCACCGCATGTGACCCGCCTCACTGCGGAGCCAGCCGCTTCTCGTCTGCCGGCACGGGCGCTTTCGGACCATGCGTTGCACGGGTAGCGAGAAACGTGATGACGGCGGACAACAATGCGCACGCCGCCAGAAAATACAGGGCGGCCTCGAAGCTCTTGGTGCTGTCCTTGATCCAGCCGACGATGAACGGTCCCACATACCCTCCCAGTGCGCCGACCGAATTGATCAGCGCGATGCCGCCGGCGGCCGCCGTGCCGGTGAGGAACAGCGAGGGCATGGGCCAGAAGCACGCCCGCGCTCCGTAGATGCCCACTGTGGTGAACGAGATCGCAACGAGCGCCAAGTAGGACTGGTGCAGCAAGCCGGCAACGACGAGCGCGAACCCAGCCAGCGCAGAGGCGACGATGAGATGCCAGCGTCGCTCCCGATGGCGATCGGAAGACAGGCCCCATAGCACCAGCCCTACCGCGCCGACTGTGTAAGGGATCGCCGTCACCAAACCGGTCATCAGGTTCGACAGCCCGAAGCCCTTGACGATCTGCGGCAGGAAAAA
>DATJVI010000144.1:0-2751 GCA_035501875.1 Burkholderiales bacterium | reverse complement strand
CACTCCATTCAGCCGGGCTGTCAGAACGAGGCATTGCGTTCACCTTTGCCGTTTCGGTGGATGGCAAAAAGAATGCCCACTCAGGTCTTTCCACGGCAAATGTGGTCCCGGCGTAGAGGGCGACGCAGACGACAGCAATACCGCGTGCAGAACTCGACATTTTCACATCAGTCTCACAGTGTAGATACGCACCCCCGATTGTACCTGCGCCAAAACGGCGGAAACTGAGCTCATTGGAAGGGCGGATATCTGCCGTTCGCGGAGGACCGCTTGGGGTCAAAACCCGTCCTGCGCGCTAACCGTCAGCAGCCGGCCACTGACGGTAAGCAGCCACCTGACAGACATACAATTCGAGTTGTATCGATGTAATGGTGCGACCACAGGGCGTGGACTTAGCGCAAATTGAATGGATAAAGGGTATGACTCACATTGCCGACCTGCATTTCGCGAAGCGTGTCCGTGAGAGTTTCGACCGGCAGAACGTGATGCATCTGATCCGGGCCACGTTGCCCGTGATTGAGCACGGCCGCACCGAAATTCACCTTCCACACTGGGAAGGCATCGAGCAGCAGCATGGCTTTGTGCATGGGGGTATTGTCGGGACAATTGCCGATTCGGCCGCCGGCTACGCGGCGATGACAGTGGTGCCAGCCCGCGCCTCGGTGCTGACCGTCGAATACAAACTGAATCTTGTTGCCCCGGCCGACGGACAAAACCTCATCGCCCGAGGCCAGGTCGTCCGCCCTGGCCGTACGTTGATCGTCACCAAGGCAGAAGTATTTGCCGTCAACGACGGTAAGGAAACCCTTTGCGCGCTGATGCAGCAAACGATCATGGTGATGCACGATAAGGTTGAGAAGTAGGTCGAGTTCCCAGTAGAGAAGGCCGACAGATCACTCCGGGCGCTTATTTGGCCACAACCTAATTTCGGAGAATTGACCGCTCCTAAGCCGCCGTTTGCGGAGGACCGCTCTGGGGTCATTTGCTGCCGTTTGCTATAGCAGCCGCTGCGCCGCCTCGAGCCATTCGCGCTGCGCGCGGCGGTAGTGCCCGGGCGCGATGCGCGCCTGCTCGAGGAGCTCGCGTGCGATCCGCTGTGCCTCGGCGTGCTCACCCTGCGTCTCGAGCAGCTGCGCATAGCGCACCGCGGCCTCGGCGCCGGGATAGCCGGGCGCGAGCACCCGGTATTCCTCCAGCGCCTTGGCTATGTTGCCCTCCGCCGCGAGGGCGCGCGCATAGAGCAGGTGCCCGTCCGGCGAGCGGAAAGTCGGATTCTCCTTGATGAGCTCATCGAGGGTCTGGCGCGCCGCGCGCACGTCGCCCTTGCCGAACTGCGCCTGCGCGAGGCCGAGCATGAGATTCGGGTCGTGCTCGTAGAGCCCGGTGAGCGCCTGGCTGTACTGCTCGATCGCCTGGTCGTAACGCTGGTGGCGGACGAGCTCGGCGGCGTAGCGCTGGCGGCTCGCGACGTTGCCGGTGACGCGCGCCTCGTTCTCGTAGCGGCGCAGCTCCGCGCCCGGATCCATGGCGCGTTTGAAGCCGCGCGAGGCGCGCTGTGCCGTGCGGCTGCGGAACAGCTCCGGCAGTACCTCCACCGCGAGGTAGGCGAGTGCACCGATCCCGAACGGCAGCAGCAGCAGCACCCAGACCCAGAGGAAATTCCGCCCGGTCTTGATGACGTGGATGATGAGCGCCGCCTGGACGATGTACATCAGAATCAACAGCAGCATGCGTGGTCTCCGCTAGTGCGCCGGCGCCGCCGCTGGCGGCAGAGCGAAGGCCACGACGTAATCTCCGCGGGGCGTCCCGAGCGGTCCGTGGCCGCCGGCGCTGATGACGAGGTACTGCCGCTCGTCCTTCCCGGCCCGGTAGGTCATCGGGGTCGCCTGGCCGCCGGCCGGGAGCTTGTATTTCCACAGCTCGCGGCCGGTCTCGATGTCGAAGGCGCGGAAATAGCTGTCCATCGCTGCGCCGACGAACACCAGGCCGCCCGCCGTGGCGATCGGTCCGCCCATGCCGGGCATGCCGAAGTCGCGCACCAGCGGCCAGGGCGTGAACCCTTCGGTCGACCCGAGGGGCACCTGCCAGACGATGCGCTTGGCATGCAGATCGACATCGACCAATGTGCCCCAGGGCGGTGCCGTGCACGGTAGTCCCCACGGCGAGAGCAGCGGCTCGCGCCGCACCGCATACGGAGTCCCGGCCTGGCGGCCGAATTCGGCGTGCGGGTAGAGCCCGGAGCGCTGCTGCGCCTCGAGGTCCGCCGACGGAAGTAGCGTCACTTCCATCGGCATGTCGTTCACCGCGGCGATCACCCGCCCGCGCTGCTCGTCGAAGACCACGCCGCCCCAGTTCACGCCTCCTGCGTAACCGGGAAACTCGAGCGTGCCGCGCGTATCGGGCGGCGTGAAGATGCCCTCGTTGCGCAACGCCGCGAGCTTCTCGCGGCACTTGCCGCGGTCCCAGAAGGTGATGCCCCAGGCGTCGTCGGGCCGGACGCGCCATTGTGGGACGAGCGCCGGCAGCTCCGAGAACGGCTGGGTCGGCGAGGCCTGCTCGCCCGCCACGAAGCTGCGCGGCACGGGACGCTCGGTCATCGGGAAGAGGGGTGTCCCGTTGGTGCGATCAAACACGTACAGCATTCCGGTCTTGGTGGCCTCGATCACCGCCGGCACCGGCACCCCCTGCACGTCGAGGTCGCCGAGCACCGGCTGCGCCGCCAGGTCGTAGTCCCACAGGTCGTGGTGCACC
>DATJVI010000143.1:0-88550 GCA_035501875.1 Burkholderiales bacterium | reverse complement strand
GGAGCCTACGATCCACCAGGTCTATCAGGCCGCGGACGCGGGAAACTACCGTGAAGCGCAGGCCATGATGGACCAGGTGCTGCGCGACCACCCCAATAGCGCGAAAGCGCATTTCGTCGAGGCGGAACTGCTGGCGCGGCAGGGCCAGCTCTCCAACGCTCAGGCCGAGCTTGCGATCGCGGAGCGCCTGGAGCCGGGACTCCCGTTTGCCAGACCGGAAGCCGTGCAGGAGCTGAGAGCGCGTCTGGGCTCGGCCCACCGTCCAGGCGGTGTCCCGATGTCCGCGTCGCAAGCTGGGTCCAGCTTCCCGTGGGGCATGTTGCTGGTGATCGCCGGAGTCATCGTCGTCATCGCGCTCGTGGCCCGCAGGATGCGTCAGCGCTCGGCTTATGCGGTTCAGAGTACCGCGCTGCCGAACTATGGCGGCGGTGCCGGTGTGCCGCAGCCTTACCCCGCCGGCGCAGTGCCCCCGGTTGCTCCGGGCGGCGGCATCGGGTCCGGGATCCTTGGTGGTCTCGCTACAGGCGCCGCGGTGGGCGCGGGTGTGGTGGCGGGTGAGGCGTTGATGCATCGCGTGCTCGACGGTCATCATTCCGACGGCGCGATCGCCCCGGCAGAGGCCGCTACGTGGGACAGCCCGCAGCCTCAGGCCGACCAATACGATCTGGGCGGCAGCGACTTCGGCGTCTCCGACACATCCTCTTGGGATGACGGCTCCGGGGGCGGCGGCGACTGGAGCTGATCGAGCTCGGCGGACAGGCCGGGTGCAGTTGCGCGACAGGCAGGTGGCCCAGGAGCAAGTCGCCACTTACAAGCTGAAGCAGACCGCAGCCACGCAGGAGCGCACGCTGCGAGAGGCCGAGGCGAGGGCGGAAAGCGTAACCCACCGCCGTGCTCGCTAGGCCGGTGCGAGAGGTCGGCCGCCCGCGCTCGCTCGTTTCCGGCCCACATCCCATCTTTCGATACGGCAGCGAAGCTGCAGACTCGTGTCGGGTCTCGCGCGCCCAGTGCTTCGCCGCCGGCACGCGATTCGGAGTCTCGGATGACAGTTCTGCTCTGGCTGCGAACTGGTCGCAATCTGATCCGCTCCGAATGGCCGTTGCTGGTCAGCGTCGCGACGACGGTGTCGTTCTTGGCGTTCGGCGAAATCTGGCTCGCGGACCTATCCCGGTTCTTCTGGTTCGCGTTGATGCTCGGTTGGCTTTCTTGCGCCATCGCGCTCTCGGCGTTCGCGCTGGTACGCCACGCCGAGCGCGTTGCCGAGCGCCTCGGCGAGCCGTTGGGAACGCTCGTGCTGACGCTCGCCGTGACCGGCCTGGAGGTCACGATGATCGCCGCGTTCATGTACACCGGGAAGGGCGATTCCTCGGTTGCGCGCGACACGATGTTCGCGGTGGTGATGATCGTGCTCAACGGCCTGGTTGGGACGTGCCTGCTGCTCGGCGGGCTGCGCTATCACGAGCAAACCTACAATCTGTACGGGGCGAACTCGTTTCTCGCGGTGATCTTGCCGCTCGCGGTGCTGGGGATGGTGCTGCCGAGCTTCACGGCCTCCTCCCCCGGCCCGACGTTCTCGCCGCTGCAAGCCATCTTCTTGAGCGTGATGTCGGTGGGACTGTACGGCGTGTTCCTCGCCATTCAGACTCTGCGCCATCGCGACTATTTCGTGGCGCCCGCCTCACCCGCTGCCAGGGCCGAATCAGGAGGTGGCGATGCCCACGCCGGTCACGAGACCGGCTCGGCGATGTATCACACGGCGTTTCTGATCGCTTACCTGCTTCCCGTCGTCATGCTGGCGAAGAAGCTCGCAGTGCCGATCCACTATGCGATCGCCAGCCTAGGCGCGCCTCCGGCGTTGGGCGGCTTGCTCGTGGCGGCGCTGATCCTCTCACCGGAATCGCTGGCGGCCATCCGGGCTGCGCTCGGGAATCAGCTCCAGCGCTCGATCAATCTCTCGTTGGGCTCGGTGCTGGCGACGATCAGCTTGACCGTGCCGGCCGTGCTCACGATCGGGTTCATCACCGGCAAGCCGATCGTGCTCGGTCTGGGCCCCGTGGACATGACGCTGTTGTTGCTCACCTTGGCGGTGAGCGTGCTGACGTTCGCCCGCGAGCGCACGAATGTCCTCCTGGGTGCGGTCCACCTGCTGCTGTTCCTCGCTTACCTCATGCTGATGTTCGAGAAGTAACTGGGCGGGCCGCGGCCGCTCTGTCAGGGCCTTTTGCCGACGCACCCGTGTCCCGGACCGGCGGTCAGTTGGATGCCTCGCTTTGCCCGAAGCACCCGCCGTCGTAGGCTCGTCCGACGACCCGGCGCGTTCTCTCCGGAGAGTCTGGCTCCAGGCTGGGAGCCAATGGCCTTCTTCTTGCTTACCCAGCGTTGAATTCCGCGCCAGATCATCGGGTTGGTTGAGGCAAAGGAAGCTCGACGCGGGGACCAAGCACGTCCCGCTGACGAGATCGCCACTGCCCCCGCTGGCGCCTCTGCGCTACGGCGCCAACGCGGGACATCCCGCCCAGCTTCCCCGAGGTAGCAGCCGTCCCAGATGAAATGGGATGCGATCAAGGTTCGCAGTCTCAGCACGCGGCTGGCGCTCGTGTTCGTGCTGCTGTTCACACTCGTGCAAGTGGGAGTGCTGCTGCTCGTCGACCAAGTGAGCGGCAGGATCGGGCGCGAGATCAGCGCCCAGGAGCTGCAAGTCGGAGAGCGGGTGCTGCTTCGCCTGCTGGATCAAAACCGGCAGCGTTTGACGCAAGCGGCAGAGGTCCTGACCAAGGACTTCGCGTTTCGGGAAGCCGTCGCGACCGGTGACCTGCCGACGATCCAGTCGGTCCTCGCGAACCACGGCACCCGCATCCAAGCGAGCGTGATGATGCTGGTGTCGCCCGACGCCATGCTCATCGCCGATTCGCTGCATCCGGGAGCGCAGCGCCGGCCCTTTCCGCGCCCGACTCTCATTCACGCCGCCCAGCAGCGCGGCAGAGCTTCGGCGCTGCTGATGATCGACGACAGCTTGTATCAGGTCGTCGTCGTCCCGGTGCTCACCCCCGATCCGGTCGCTTGGGTCGCCATGGGCTTCCTCATCGACGCGGGTTTCCTCAACGACTTGCGAGTGCTCACCTCTCTGCACGTCTCCTTCCTGGGACAAGATGCGAACGACGTCTGGCACGTGCTCGCCACGACCCGGCCGCGAAAGGACATGGAGCCGGCGCTGCCCTCGGTCACGGTGCAGGACGGCGCGAGCGGCATTCCGGTCCCGCTGCGGCTGGACGGCTTCGACACGACCGTCACCACGCTCGCCAAGGAAGGCAGCGATCCGGTGAAGGTCATCCTCCAGCGCTCGGTCACCGACGGCCTGGAGCCACTGGACCGCCTGAAGTCGCTGCTCGTGCTGCTCATGCTGGCGAGCATCGGCGCATCGATCATCGGCAGCCTCGTGCTGGCCCGCCGGATCACTCATCCGCTCGCCGAGCTCACTCAGTTCGCGAAGCGCGTTCGCGACGGGGACTACACGGGACGCATCGAGCTCAAGCGCGGCGACGAGGTCGGCGCGCTGGCCGTGAGCTTCAACCACATGCTCGAAGGCATCGCCGCGCGCGAGGGAGAGGTGATGCGTCTCGCATACGCGGACACGCTCACGGGCCTGCCCAACCGCGCGATGTTCAACGACCGGCTGAGCCAGGCGGTGAAGCTGTACCGGCGCACCAAGGCTCCCGTCTCGGTCCTGGTGATGGACCTGGACCGCTTCAAGTACATCAACGACACGCTCGGCCACGAGGCCGGGGACGTCGTGCTCGAGGAAGTGGCCAAGCGCTTGCGCAACACCGTCCGGGACTCCGATACGGTGGCTCGCCTCGGCGGAGACGAGTTCGGGATCCTGCTCACCACCGGCGGCTCGGATCGGGCGCTGGTGGTCGCGCGCATGATCGACGCCGTCCTCGAAGAGCCGATCGAGATCCACGGCCAGCACGTCGATGTGGGCTCGAGCATCGGCGTCGCGGAATGCCCGGCGCATGGCGAGGAAGCGGGGGTGCTGCTACGCCGCGCCGATATCGCCATGTACGAGGCAAAGCACCGGAAGCTGGGCGTGGCGGTGTACGACGCGCGCTACGACAAGCACCGCGCCGAGCAACTATCTCTGCTCAGCGATCTGCGCAAAGCAATCGCGGAGCGCCAGCTGCGGCTTTACTACCAGCCCAAGCTCGATCTGCGGCGCGGCCGGCTGGTCGGGGTCGAGGCGCTGGTGCGCTGGCAGCATCCCGACCGCGGAATGGTGCCGCCCTCGGAATTCATCCCCTTCGCGGAGCAGACCGGCGTGATCCGGGAGGTGACCCGTTGGGTGATCCCGGAAGCGATGCGCCAGTGCGGGGTCTGGCTCGCCGAAGGGGTGTCGCTCTCGGTGTCGATCAACGTCTCCACCCGAGACCTGCTCGACCGCGAGCTCCCGGGAATCTTCGTTTCGGCGACCCGTGCCTACGGCGTTCCGCTCGACCTGGTGATCGTCGAGGTCACCGAGAGCGCACTCATGGAAGATCCGCAGCGCGTCCACGAGATCATGCGCGAGCTCAAGCAACTCGGGCTGCGCCTCGCGATCGACGACTACGGCACCGGCTACTCGTCGCTCGCGTACATCCAGCGACTGCAGTGCGACGAGCTCAAAGTCGACCGGGCCTTCGTCACGCACATCTCCGGCCGCGACAAGGACGCCGCGATCGTGCGTTCGACGATCGACCTCGGCCACAGCCTGGGGTTGACGGTGGTCGCGGAGGGCGTCGAGGACGCGGAGGCCATCGACGTGCTCCGCCAACTGGGCTGCGACCTGGGGCAAGGCTTCGGCATCTGCCGGCCGCTGCCGCCGGATCAGCTCACGGACTGGATCGCCGGCTGCGAGTGGCAGCCGCGGAGAGTTCGCGACGTGTCGGCCGGGGCCTGGGACGGCATGCCGGTGGTATAGCACGGGGGACACGTGAACCGCCACTCGTTGTGCTGGTTGTGCTGCGGGCTCACGCTATTGAGCACGAGCGCGTATGGCGACTGGGGGTTGGACGCGAGCGCCGGGGTCACCTACGACGACAATATCTCCAACAGTCTCGACGCGGACGACCGCAAGGCGGACACCGCCGCCGTGATCGACGTGTCGGGCGGGGTCCACGAGCAGCTCAGTGGGAGCACCGGACTGGGGTTGAGCTTGCTCGCCAGCTCGGACACCTTCGCCCAATACACGGGGCTCAGCGACATCGGCCTGGGAGCGCGCCTGCAAATGCGCACAAAGTTCGGGCTCGGAGCACAGGCGCCGTGGCTGGCGGTTGCGGCCCAGGCGATGTATCGCAACTTCCACTACGACTACCTGGACGGATGGCGCTACGAAGCCGGCATCACGGCCGGAAAGCAGTTCGGCGAGCGCTGGGCGCTGCGCGCGACCGTTCGCTACGATGCGACGGTTACCACCCAGACGCCGCCACCGCTGATCCCGACGCTACCTGGCTCTCCCTATGACGTATACGGCTGGAATCTCGGCGTCCAAGGCACATACTGGTTGACCGGCGCCGATCTGCTTTCGCTCGCGCTGAACCGGCGCACCGGAACGGTAACCACCGTCTCGCCTCCGGACGATGAGGTCGCGGAGTACGCCGACCGTGCGGCCCTGAACACCGTCTTCGGCGGCCCCGAGGTGGCCTACCGCATCTTCGCAACGACGCTCACGACGACGCTGACGTGGAGCCACTCTCTGGGCGAGCGCGCCGCGATCAATCTGCTCTACGCGTACAGCCGAAGCCGCGCACCGAACGATCTCGGCGACTATTATGCGAACGTGATCAACCTCAGCCTCAGCTACGCGTTCTACTGATGACACCAAGTCTTACAGGGCGGCTCATCGTGTTGGCGTGCGTGGCATTGCCAGCGATCGCGCATGCCGCGAAGCTCGGCGCGTTGGTCTCCGGCCATGACGGCAAGCCGTTGGCCAATGCGGTGGTCATCGCGGTGCCGGAGGATGGCCAACTCCCCCCGCTCACCAAGGTGGTGGAGGTCGTCGACCAGATCGACAAGGAGTTCGTGCCCTACGTGAAGCCGATACGAGCCGGCTCGTACGTCCAGTTTCCGAACAAGGACAATATCCGCCACCACGTCTACTCTTTCTCTCCAGCGAAGAAGTTCGAGCTCCCGCTGTACAGCGGCACCCCGTCCCAACCCGTGCTGTTCGACAAGCCCGGCGTGGTGAAGCTGGGCTGCAACATCCACGACTGGATGCTCGGCTACATCTATGTCGCCGAGACGCCCTACTTCGGCAAGAGCGCCGGCGACGGCAGAGTCCAACTTGAGAACCTTCCTCCCGGCCGTTATCGGGTCCGCGTGTGGCACCCGCGGATGCAAGGCTCCGAGGACGCGACGGTGCAGCGCGTCGTCCTGCAGGAGGCGGCGCCCGCGCGAGTCGAGTGGAAGCTCAGGCTCAACCCGGAGTACCGGCCCCGGCGCGCACCGCTGCCTGGCGAACCCGGGTACCGATAGCGATCCGGCTCTCCATCCGCTGGCCGGAGCGGCACCCGGCGGACCAACCACAGCTGCAATCCACCTTCGCGGGCGCCCGCGGGCCATCGGTTCGAGCTTGCCGCAACATCACCGCCACGCCGCTGTAACCTCAATGACATCGTACTGGCCTAATCTGCGCGGCGCCGCGGCGATGGTACGCGACTTGCGAAGGGCCAGCCGAATCGAGTGCCGCCGATAGTCGTCCAGACGCTGGCTGCATCGGCGCTCTCCTCCCGGCTGGCCACGCGAGGCCTTCGTCGGGCTCAACGGACACTGGTTGCCGGACAGCGGTTGGCTGCGCAGGCAGCGCGGGGTTCTGGCGGCCCGGCGCAGCGCCGATCTCGCGCGAGCGCGGATCGGTTCGATGCTTGAAGCGATGAGGTGCCCATTTGAAAGCTGCCGCTGCAAAACTCGCCCATAGTCTCGACCAGACGGTCTTCAACGCAATCTACTCCCGATCGCTGGTCTACAACGCCTGCTGGGAAGATCCTGCCGTGGATCGTCAGGCGCTCGAGATCTCTCCCGATCACACGCTGGTGGTGATCGCCAGTGCCGGCTGCAACGTCCTGGACTATGCGCTGCTCGGGCCGCGCCGCATCCACGCCGTCGACGCCAACCCCCGCCAGACGGCGCTGCTCGAACTGAAGCTCGCGGGCATCCGCCGACTCGGCTTCGGCGATTTCTTCACAGTCTTCGGTCAGGGCAACCACCCGGGATTCCGCGACCTCTACTTCGATGCACTGCGCACGGATCTGTCACCGTTCGCGAAGCAGTACTGGGATCGCAACTGGGAATGGTTCAGCCAGCGCGACCGCCGTGACACGTTCTACTTCTTCGGGCTCGCCGGGATCGTTGCGCGCGGCTTCCGCGGCTATCTGCGGCTGCGGCCCAAGCTGCGCGAGGCGCTGGAAGCCTTGCTCCAGTGCCCGTCGCTGGAAGCGCAGGCAGGCATCTATCGAGAGCGCGTTGCGCCGCTGCTGTGGGCAAAGCACGTCGACTGGACGCTGTCGCGCCAGATCACCATGAGCATGCTGGGCGTGCCGCGCGCACAGCGTAAGGAGGTGGAGCGCCAGCATGCAAATGGCATTCCAGGCTTCGTGCGCGAGGCGGTGGACTACGTGGCCTGTGCTCTGCCGCTGGCGAAGAACTATTTCTGGCAACTGTATCTGCGCGGCTACCACACGCTCGACTGCTGTCCCGAGTACCTGACCCCGCACGGATTCCGCGCGCTGCAGGGCGGGCTCGCCGAGCGCATCGTGCCGCACACCGCGACGGTGACGCAGTTTCTCCAGGCTACGCGGGAGCGCATCAACCGTTTCGTGCTGCTCGACCATATGGACTGGATGAGCTCGTATTACCCCGGCGCGCTGGCCGAGGAATGGGATGCGATCCTGGAGGGCGCCGCGCCACACGCGAGGGTGCTGTTTCGCAGCGCGCACGCATGGCCGACGTATCTGGAGCGCGTGAGCGTGCGCCACGGCGGCCGCGTGGAGCGCCTGATAGACGTCGTGAGCTTCCATCCGGAATGGGCCCGCGAGCTGACCAGGCTGGATCGCGTACATACCTACGCGGGGTTCCACATCGCCGACCTGCCGGGAGCCGCGTGAGCTTGCTTGCCGAAGCACGGGTCTTGCTCGCGCTGGCGCGCGGGGCATCCCACGGCGGTTCGCATGCGGAGCAGCTGCAGCGGTTCTACGCGCCGCAGGCGCAAGCCTACGATGCGTTCCGCGAGCGTCTCCTGCATGGCCGCCGCGATCTCATCGACCTGTTGCCCACGGCTCCCGGCGGCCGCGTCGTTGAGCTGGGCGCAGGCACCGGGCGCAATCTCGAGTACTTCGGCCCGCGGCTCGCGGAGCTTTCGCAGGTGGAAGCGGTCGACCTCTGCCCCGCGCTCCTCGAAGTGGCGCAACGCCGATTGGCCGGGTTCTGCAATGTGCGATTGGTTCACGCCGACGCGACCCGCTACATTCCGGCGCAGCCGGTGGACGTGGTGTATTTTTCCTACGCGCTCACGATGATCCCGGATTGGCGCTCCGCGGTGGATCACGCGCTCGCCATGCTGCGGCCTGGCGGCGTGCTCGGTACGGTCGACTTCTACCTGCCCGCTCTGCATCCCCCGGAAGGCCGTTTGTCGCGGCGCGCCCGCACCAACCGCTTCTGGCGCGCCTGGTTCGCGCACGATGGCGTACGCCTGTCCGAAGCGCATCTGCCTTACCTGCGCAGCCGTCTGACCGTCGACGCATGCCTGGAGCGCGTGGCGCCGGTCCCCTTCCTGCCCTGGGTACGCGTGCCTTACTACATCTTGGTGGGTCGTAAACCGAGCTGAAGGCCACGGGTCACGCTGCGGCGGCAGGGTCCGAGGTCATCAGCGTGCGTGGCAGGGTCGATTGGACTATCCTATGGAGCGCGCATCCTGCTCTCCGAGGAGGCCGCCCATGGCCCTGACCTTCCGCAAGTTGCATCCGCACTTCGCCGCCGAAGCTACCGGGCTCGATCTGCGGCGCATCGAGGATCGCCGGACGCTCGACGCGATTCGCGCCGGGATGGATGAGTTCGCCGTCCTCGTGTTTCGCGACCAGCCGTTCACCGACGCGGAGCAGCTCGCGTTCGCGCAACGCTTCGACGGAGTGCTGCACTCCAACACCGGTGCGGCCGTGCTCGGCAAGAACCGCTTCGGCAACGAGGCCCTCAGCGACATCTCGAACCTGGACGAGCACGGCGAGATCATGAAATCACAGGACCGCCGCCGAATGTACGCGCTCGGCAACCGCCTCTGGCACACCGACGCATCGTTCCAGGATCCGCCGGGCCGCTACTCGATGCTCTCTGCCCGATTGATCCCGCCCGCAGGCGCCGACACGGAGTTCGCCGACGAGCGCGCGGCTTATGACGCACTCGACGAGCACACCAGGGCAAGGTTGGAAGGGCTGCGCGCGCATCACTCGATCGCCTACTCCCGGCAAACGCTCGGCTTCGAGTTCTCGCAGGAAGAGCTGGACAAGCTCAAGGGCGCCGTGCATCCGCTGGTGCGGACCAATCCGCGCACCCAGCGCCGCTCGCTCTACCTCGCTTCGCATGCCTCGCGGATCATCGACTGGCCTCTGCCCGAGGGGCGGCTGTTCCTGCGCGATCTGCTCGAGCATGCGACGCAGCCGCAGTTCGTCTATCGCCATGTCTGGCGCCCCGCGGACCTCGTGATCTGGGACAACCTCGCCACGATGCATCGCGCACGGCCGTTCGACGACGCGATGGATCGCCGTGAGCTGCGTCGCGTGACTACGCTGGACATCGCGGCGCCCGCGGCCGCCTGATCAACTCCGGCGTCCGGCCGATCCATGCACATCGTCGATTCCCAACTCCATCTGTGGGGCGCGAACACTCCACAGCGGCCATGGCCGGCGGGCCGCGAGCGCGACGCCCAGCGGCCCTACCCGGTCTCCAAGGAGGCGTTGCTGCTCGAGATGGATCTCGCCAAGGTGAGCCGCGCGATCCTTGTCCCGCCCTCTTGGGAGGGCGACCGTAACGACTTGGCGCTCGATGCGGCGCGCCAGTACCCCGACCGGTTCGCCGTCATGGGCCGGCTCGCGCTGCAGGATCCGAGCAGCCGCCCGCTGGTGGCCGACTGGAAGAAACAGACCGGCATGCTCGGCATGCGCTTCACTTTCCACAACGAACACACGCGCCAATTCCTCACCGACGGGACGGCCGACTGGCTCTGGCCCGCTGCGGAGCGACACGAGATCCCCGTGATGGTGCTCGCGCCGGGATCTCTCGAACGCATCGACCGCATCGCCGAGCGGCACCCGGCGCTCAAGGTGACGATCGACCACGCGGGCCTGCAGGTGCACGGGAAGGCGCCAAAGGTGTTCGAGGACCTCCCGGCCGTCTGTGCGCTCGCGAAGCACGCCAACGTCGCGGTCAAAGCGTCGGGGATGGCCTCGCTCTCGGCCCAGGCGTATCCGTTCCGCGATGTCCACGACGGCGCGCGGAGACTGTTCGACGCGTTCGGTCCGCGCCGCACATTCTGGGGCACCGATCTCACGCGCATGCCCTGCACGTATCGGGAGTGCATCGACTTGTTCACCAAGGAGCTTGCCTGGCTCAAAGGCGAGGATCTGGAGTGGGTGATGGGGCGTGGCATATGCCAGTGGCTCGGCTGGCCGTTGTAGCCCGCGCGCGCGGTCGTCGGATTCGGCACGGCTGCGGAACTCGATCGATACACCGCCCCGAGCAGCCGGACTCCTTGCAGGATCGGAGCCCGACCTCTGGGAGCGATGCAACAGCGCAGACGCTCGCCTCGATTCGCAGCGCCGAAGGCAACTCTACCCAACTGCACGAGGAGCACTCACGATGAAACTGACCAGCGACAGCTTCAAAGATGGGGACTACCTGCCTCAGGATCACATCCTGTCGGCGGATTACGGCTTCGGCTGCGCGGGCGGAAACCGGTCCCCGCACCTGAAGTGGGCGGATGCGCCCGCGGGAACCAAGAGCTTCGCGGTGCTGTGTTTCGATCCCGATGCACCGACCGGAAGCGGGTTCTGGCATTGGGTCGTGGTAAACATTCCGCCGAATGTGACGGAGTTGAAGCTCGATGCCGGCAATCCGGCCAGCGGCAAATTGCCGGACGGTGCACTGCAGGTGCGGACCGACTTCGGAAAGCCGGGATACGGGGGGCCGTGCCCGCCACAAGGCGATCACCCGCACCGGTATCTGTTCACCGTCCACGCCGTGTCCATGGACAAGCTGCCGGTCACAGCCGACACCTCCGCCGCCGTCGTCGGCTTCTACCTCAACTTCAACACGCTCGCCAAAGCCTCGCTCATGGGCTTGTACAAGCGCTGAGCCACGCATCGGAACACGCGCCTACAGTTACTTAACGGTGCCCGAGTTCGGGTGCGCGCCCCCGTCATGCAGGGGTCCGGCAGCTGGCCCCGTGGGCGCGCGCTGACGATCGCGGTCGTGAGCTCGCCGGGATGATCGAGCGGGCACGCCTCGAGCGCCATGTCCGGACACTGGCGGGCGAGATCGGCGAGCGCAACGTATTCCGTCCGCATGCGCTGAACGCCGCACGCGACTACATTGCGGAGCAGTGGCGTGCGCACGGGTTCGACCCGCAGTTCCAAAGCTACGTCGCGCGCGGCGTCGAAAGCAGCAACCTCGAGGTCGTGCTAGAAGGTGCCGCCGAGGGATCGCCGAGCATCGTCGTGGGCGCCCACTACGATTCGGTCCTGGGCAGCCCGGGCGCTGATGACAACGCGAGCGCGGTAGCGGCGCTGCTGGAGTTGGGCCGCGTACTCGCGCCCGCACCGCGAAGATGCACGCTGCGCCTCGTAGCCTTCGTGAATGAAGAGCCGCCGTTCTTCTACTGGGGCCAGATGGGAAGCCAGGTGTATGCACGCGCGGCACGCAGGCGGGGCGAGGACATCCGGGTCATGCTCTCTCTCGAGATGCTGGGTTACTATCGCGACGAGCCCGGCACTCAGCGCTACCCGCCGTTGATGCGGTGGTTCTACCCGAACCGCGGCAATTTCATCGGCTTCGTCTCGAACCTGCGCTCGCACCGTGCGCTCGCGCGAGTGTATGAGGCATTCCGTAACCACTGCGACTTCCCCGCGGAGCGGGCGGCGGTGCCCTCCTGGGTCCCGGGCGTGGGCTGGAGCGATCAGCTCTCCTTCTGGCGCCAAGGCTACCCCGCCCTGATGGTCACCGACACGGCGTTCTACCGTTATCCCTACTACCACACGGCCGAGGACACGCCGGACAAGGTCGACTATGCGCGTCTCACCCAAGTCACGAGTGGACTCGCTGGCGCGCTGTCGGAGTTGGTCAACACCGCGGCGCTTTGAACCGGTTGTTCGCTCCTCAGGGCGCGCGAGAGGCGGTGTACGCCGCGATGGAAACCATGTCCTCTTCGCTCAATTGAGCGGCGACCGGCTTCATCAGCTCGGTCCATTGCCCGTTGCGAACCCCGTGCTGGATGTCATAGAGCTGCCGCACGATATAGCTGGGGGAACGTCCCGCAAGCGCTGGCACGGGGCCGAGCCCTTTCAAGTCTGCGCCATGGCAAATTCCGCACGGGATCGTCTTGCCGGCTCCTCCGGTGGCGACCAATGCTTGCCCCTTCTCGATACTGCCGACCGGTACGTAAGCGACGAACCCAGACGCAGAGTCGCGCAGCTCAGTTCGCTCGAGGTTTTCCGGCATCTCGATGATGCGCTGGCCGATCGACTCCGTGGCGCCGGGCTGCGATGCCACGAGCATCCAGCCTGCGACGCGCGTTGTCGGAACGGTGTCGGATTCGATCACGCGGATCCATGGTCTTGGCTTCAGCGCGGAGAAGTACTCGGCGGCCGTTCTCACGTTGGCATCCGTGGCACCCTGCGCAACTCCGATCATCAGAGTCGCGGGTAGGTCGCGCGGCTCGGAGCTTTTCCGGGCGCCGCTTTTGAAATCGGCCACCTGCTGCACGATATAAGCCGCGGGAAGGCCCGCGAGACTGGAGTTTTCCGGCCGGCCGAGTCCATTCGGCAGATGGCAGTACGCACAAGCAAACACCCCTGGTCTGCTTCCATGGGCCACGGGGTCGGGCATCGGCGGGTGGTTATCGGGATGCCAATCGGGTACGTTGTACAGATCTCGGATCTGCGTCAAGGTGAACGCTGCGTCGCTCCCGGGAACATGCTTCAACGTGCCGTCGTCCGGTGCAGGCTGGATCCCCGGTGGATTGACTGGGTACGCCCAGGGTGGGGGAGCGTCGGCTGCACCGGCAACGGCTGCAGCCACGATTGCCGCCATCAACGCAAGGGGCAAGACGCGGACGAAGCTCCTCATGACTCCTCCCTGTCTTCTGCTGTTGTGAACGTCGCAGCTACGCCAAGTTTACACTGACGCCGGGCGAGGAATGCCGCGTGCGGCCTCGGCTCCCGCGCGGCTGCGGCGTGTCCTGACGAAGTGCTCATCAGATGACCAAGCCGCTCGATCCAACAACACAACGTGTGCCGTCGCTTCGCTGGCGTCCAAGCGCGAGTTCAGCGGACCTCCACCTCTGCCTCGCGCATCACCTGAAGGGCAGCCTGCGCCGAAAGCCGCGATGCGGGTTTTCGAGCTTGAGGTGGGTTCTCTTCACCATCGCCGAATACGAAAGGGCCCTCGCTCGAGGGCCCTTTCGTGTTTGGAGCGGGCGATGGGAATCGAACCCACGTCTAAAGCTTGGGAAGCTTTCGTTCTACCATTGAACTACGCCCGCAGGCGCTGAACATTCTACTCCAAACGGACATGACGCTCCGGGATCTCGGGCGAGAGCAGTCGGGCCACGCTGTCCTGCTCTCGAGGAGCGTCCGTTCGCCGTCGCGACCAGTTGGCCCCCCTCCGCGCCCCTATGAGATACTGTCTGGCACACAAGTGCAGCGTCCCGACTGCGCGACATCCCCTGCATTGCAGGATCACGGGCATTGAACTACGAGCCCGCGCCTGGCCTCCAACCGAGACAGGCAGCGAATCGCTCGAGATCAGAACGGTGTGGAATGATGACCGAATCGAAGTACCGTCCTCCCAGAACGCCGGCTTGGGTGTTCCTGTTCGGGATCGGCGCGACCGTCTCGATCGCCGGCTGCGCTGGTGCACCGGCAGCGCGGACGCCGGTCCCCGTCGAGCAAGTCGTCGAGATGAGCAAAACAGGAACTCCGGCGTCGGCCATCATCGACAAGATGGAGCAGACACGCAGCGTCTATCTGCTACCTGGATCGAGCGTGGCGATGCTCAGGAGCGAAGGCGTCTCCGACGACGTACTGGACTACATGATCAAGACCCGGCCACTCGCCGAACGCGCGCAAGCGGACGAATGCTTCAAGTGGATCTGGTGCAACATGGGTCCCCCATACTTCGTCGTGAAGTGAGAATCATCTCGTTGCACAGGCCATAGAAGCGGTCGTCCCGCGTACGGTTCTTTGCGCAAAGTCATGACCCTACTGCGCTGTCGCAAGCTCATCGCACTCGCGATCTGCTGCTGGGCGCCGCTTGTCTATTCCGCTAGCGAGGGCAAGCCCGCCCCTCAACTCACCGCCAAGCTGCTCGATGGAACGCCGTTCCGGCTGACCGACAACGCGGGTAAAGTCGTCGTCGTGAACGTCTGGGCAACCTGGTGCGCGCCATGCCGCGCCGAGATGCCGGCGCTGGATGCCTACTTTCGCGACCACCGCGACGAGGGTCTGGTGCTCCTCGCGATCAGCATGGACGATCCCAAGGACGAGGCCAAGGTGCGCGAAGTGATGAAGGCGTATGCATTCCCCGCGGGCATGGCGCGAGATGCGGACATCCGGAGCTACGGGCGGATCTGGCGACTGCCACTCACGTTCGTGATCGATCGGCATGGGATCCTGCGCAAGGATGACTGGTACGGCGATCCGGGCCTGGATGCGCCGTTGCTGGAGAAAGCCGTCACGCCGCTGCTGCGCGGGCCCTGAAGCGCCGCCCGGCACGTGCCGCGCCGAGCAACGCGCGGTCAGAACGAGTAGCTGGCGCCGACCGAAGCGGTCCAATGCGGAAAGAGCTGATACCCAGAGAGGTTGCTGTAGACCGGGAGCTGCACGAAGCCGTAGAGCTGCATGCTGTGCGACAGGTTGATGCTTAGCCCGGGGCTGAGGTAGGCCACCGTGCCGGCGGTGTCTGCGGTATCGGCCAAGGCGCCTTGGTCAGCCATCTTACGCGAGAGGTTGACCTGCAGTTGCGGCACCCACGTTGGGTCGGCCTGATAGCGGACGCCAAAGCTCACCGTGACGAGGTTGCCGGGGCGGTAGTCGTTGCCCGGCTGGTCGAGCTTCTCCGCCACGGCGGCTTGATAGCTGCCGTTGGCGTAGATGTCCCAGTTCTTGCTGACCGGCTGATAGTAGTAAGCGCCAACGATCATATCCGTGCTGCCGGTTCCGGGCTGCAGGCTGGCATCCAGCGGCTCGCCGGCCATCGGGCCGGTGCTGAACTTGACCGAATCGTAATAGGCGCCGGTCGGCAGCTTGACGCCGAGCTGTATGCCCAGGTTGTGGGAGGACAGAATCCCGCGGTAGGTGCCGATGAGCTTGACATCGCCCAGGCTCGAACTGTTCGAGCCGCTCAACGGAGGCAGCGGTTCGCTCGAATCGAAGGTCCCGTAGGTGGTGTGGCTGCGCATCACATAGGGCACCCACAGAAAGCCGTTCCAGTCGGCGTTGGGACTGTAGCTGACGCCGACGCTCAGATAGCGGTTGATCGTTTGGTGTTCCAACTCCGTCCCGTTGGGGACGGTGGAGACGGCGCTGGTGCCGCTGCGTAGCTGGTCCTGATTGATGAAATCGTACTCGACGTTGATCCGCCATCCGGTGCTGCTGGAGTATCCCATCGCACCGTCGTAGCTCAGCGTGCAGCCGCAGGTCGCGCACGCGAGGACGAGCCGTGTGGCGAAGAGCAGCGCGCCGGCCAGCGCGAGGTTGCTCGCGTGACGGATGAGTCCGCATCGGCGCGCGGTCCACAACGGGCCGCGATCTGCGACTGGTCCTGCTGGCCTCCGCTTCACGATCCCAGTCCTCTGGCTCGGCGTCGGAGCGAGGACAAGGTCGCTCCGGCGTTGATCGTCGAAGCTTACCCGAGGCCGTAGACGAGAGACTGCGACATTTTGTCGCATGCCGCAGCGGCACTGCGGTGCAGCCGCGCGAATCTCGCACTCCCTCGGGAACGGCGATTGCCCTGCCGCCGTGGTAAGAGTTCAGCGTGCCTGGTGGATGCGTGCGAAAGCCCTCGGAATCGCGTCATGCCCGCTCAGTTGAACCCGAACCGGCGCGGCAGCCAAGTGGAGAAGCCGGGCAAGAACACCAGAACGATCAACGCGAGGAACAGAACGGCGAGATACTTGGCCATCGGTCGAGCCACATCCTTCACGTGCGTGCCGGTGATCGCGCAGGTAGCGAACAGCCCCAAGCCGACGGGAGGAGAGAACAGTCCGAGCCCCATCGCCACCACCATCACCGTGCCGAAGTGCAGCGGCGACACGCCCACCTGCTGTGCGATGGGCGTGAGCAGCGGACCGAAGATGATGAGCGCCGGCGCACCTTCGAGGATCGCGCCGAAGCCGATCATGAGCAGCGTCGAGACCAAGACGAAGATCTCGGCGCCGAACTGATGGGCGAGCCGGATCATGCTGTCCGAGATCTGCTGCGGGATCTGCTGGATCGCGAGCGCGAAAGACACGCCCGAGGCCGCAGCGACGATGAAGAGAATGCCGCCTGCCATCGACGCGGAGCGCACGAAGAGCCGCACGATACCGCCTGCGGTCAGCTCGCGAAACGCCAGCCCGCCCACGATCAGCGCATAGACCACCGCGAAAGCGGACACCTCGGTAGACGTCGCCACGCCGGACGTGACGCCCTTCCCGATCATGCCGATCATCACCACGCCGACCATCGCGCCGCCGATCAACCGGATAAGCGGCGTGCGTTTCTCGAACGCCGCTTCGGGATCGATGCGGGAGCCGAACGCATAGGCCACCGCCGCTAGCGCGAACGCCATGAATGCGGCTGGCACCAGTCCAGCGAGAAACAGGCCGCCGATGGAGATGTTGGCGACGAACCCCATGATGATCATGTTGATGCAAGGCGGGATGGTCTCCGCCATGACGGCGGAGCCGGCCAGCACTCCCGCGGCCTCGTCGGGATCCTGCTTCGTCCGGCGCACCGCAGGCATGATGATCCCGCCCACGGCAGCGACATCGGCGAGCTTGGATCCGGACACGCCGGAAAAGAAAGCGGTGGCCGCGATGATGATGAGGTTCAGCCCGCCGCGCACTCGCCCCATCAATCGCACCAGCAGCTCGATGAGCCGGGACGACATCCCGTTGGCTTCCATCATCAGCCCGGCGAGCACGAAGAAGGGGATCGCGAGCAGCACGAAGTGGTCCATCCCGGACAGCACCTGCTGGGAGTACACCAGCATCGGCAAGGTGGGATCAGCGAGGAAGTAGAGCAGTGCGGCGAAGGCGAGTGCGAATGCGATCGGGACGCCTGCCACCACGCTCACCACGAAGCTAACCGTAAGCAGCACGAGCGGGGTGAACGCAAGCGCCGGCACGAGCACGTTCCAGCCCCAGACCGCAAGCGCGACGGTCAAGCCCACCGCGAGCGTGCCCCAGACGGTCGCCGCCGGCCCATCGATCGCGCTCAGCGTCCCGAACAGCGCCATCAATGCGCTGCCGACCACGACCGGACAGATGTAGATCCATTGCGGCAGTCCGAGCGGTGTCGTCTGGCCCTGCGAGTCCAGGAGCAATGCGCCAGAGGACAGCAGCAGCGCCACCGCCACCGTGACGATGAGCCAATGGCAGAGCTGGACCAGCGCCGGACGCCAATGCCTCGGCAGCAAGCCGCGCAAACTGTCGATGCCGACGTGCTGGGCGCGAGCGACCGTCGTGGCCGCGCCGAGAAACACCTGCGCCCCCATCAGCGCCCGTGCGACCTCCTCGGCCCAATCGAACGGGCTGTGCAGGAAGTAGCGCCAGATGACCGAGCAGAAGACGACGACCACGTCTGCGGCGAGCACCAGCGCGGCCAGATGCTCGGCTGCGATCAGCACCCGACCCACCCAGTGATGCGCCGTCCCCGCACGGGAGAACCCCAGAGCGTAGGCACTTGCCCCTTTCACGCTTCGGTTCTCCGCAGCGGGCTCCCGAAACCGGCACGGCGAACAAGGCAATACGGATCGTCTAGTTCGCGCTGCGTCCGTTGCTCACCTTCCACGTCTAACGCCGGCACTCGACCTCTTAGGCCGTCCTCGCCGCCGCGATCGCCTGAAACAGCGGTTTGGTGGGCGGATACTGTGCGGCGAAGGCGACCCACAGCTTCGCGTCCATATCTCGACGAAACGCATCGCGCTCGCTCTTCGCCATCGGATAGAAGGTGACACCCAGCCGCTGGAGCTCCGCGAACGCGACGCGTCCCTTCTCGGCGGCCAGGCCGCGCTGATAGGTCGTCGCTTCGGCCGCGGCCTTGAGAAAGGTCGGCCGGATGTCGGTCGGGATCTTGTCCAGCCCGCGTCTGCCGATCACCGCGATCATCGGGCTGTACAGGTGCTCGGTGAGAAAGCAGTTCTTCGACACTTCGTATAGCCTGGTGGCCAGCACGGTGGCGGCGTCGTGCTCGAAGCCGTCGACCACGCCGGTCTGCATCGCTGTGTACAGCTCGTTGAAGGGGATCGGCGTGGGCACCGCCCCCATCACCTTGAACGTTTCGATGAATGCCGTCGTCGGCAACACGCGTAGCTTCAGTCCCTTCAGCTCGGCGGCCGATCTGACCGGCGCTTTCGAATACACGCTGCGCGCGGCGAAGTGCGAGCCCCAGCCCAGCACGATGCAGCCGGTCCGCTTCTGCAGGATATCGGCCAGGCTCGGTCCTACGCCACCATCGAGCGCCTTTGCCATGTGTACGTAGCTGTCGAACACATAACCGAGGTCGAGCATGCCGAACTCCGGTGCGACCGTGGCCCAGATCGACGAGCCGGTGGTCATGATGTCGATCGATCCGATCTTCACCTGCTGCACCACATCGGCTTCTTTGCCGAGCTGGCTGTTGGGGAAGAATTCGAGCGCCACCCGGCCCCCGAGCGAGGACTTCAGGTTCGCGTCGAAGCGCTGGTACCAGATGTAATGCGCGGAGTTCTGATCGGCGGTGAGTGAAGAGGAGAGGCGCAGCGTCACGGCAGACTGCGCCTGGGAAGCCCCGGGAAGTCCGGCGGAGGCCGCCGCCGCGGAGACGGCCGCAAGGAAATGACGGCGCGAAGTGCCACGCATGGGTTCTCCTCCTGTCGAGCATGAGCCGGCGCGCTGTGCCCTGGCCGCGGGTGAATCCGATCCGCAATCTCCGGCCCGCCGCGCAGAACGCGCGATGGACGGAGCCGTCTCCCCGCGGCGGCGTGTGACTCCGGTCTAGACCGGCGCGCGCACAGATTTGAGCGATCAGCCTCCGGCGCGCGCGACCGCCTTGGGCGCCCGGGCGGCGTTGATCTTCATCATCGCCTCATAGGGTGGAGCGAACGGAGGCCGGTCGATATAGCGCCCGCTGCCGCGGATCGTATCCAGCTTGCCGTCGGCCCAGGCCAGCCGGCCCTGGCTGATCGTATGGCTGGCAACGCCCTTCACCACCATGCCCTCGAAGATGTTGAAGTCCACCTTCTGATGATGCGTGCTTGCAGAGATCTTGCGCGTGCCCTCGGGGTCCCACACGGCGATGTCCGCATCGGCGCCGGCGCTGATCGACCCCTTGCGCGGGTAGATGTTGAAGATCTGCGCCGCATTGGTCGAAGTGACGCGCACGAACTCGTTCTGGGTCAGCTTGCCGCTGCCCACGCCCAGATGCCACAGCACCGACATGCGGTCTTCGACGCCACCGGTGCCGTTGGGGATCTTGCTGAAGTCCGTGCGCCCCATGGCTTTCTGATCGGCACAGAAGCAGCAGTGGTCGGTGGCCGTAGTCTGCAGGGTGCCCGCCTGCAGCCCGCGCCAGAGCGCGTCCTGGTGCTCCTTGGGCCGGAACGGCGGGCTCATGACGTGGCCCGCGGCATATTCCCAGTTCTCGTTCCAGTACACGCTGTCGTCGACCAGCAGATGGCCGGCAAGACACTCGCCGTACACGCGCTGGCCCTGCAGCCGCGCGCGTGTGATCGCCTCCAGCGCCTGGCGGCAGGATACGTGCACGATATAGACGGGCACGCCAAGCACGCCTGCGATCGCGATCGCGCGGTTGGCCGCTTCGCCCTCCACCTCAGGGGGGCGCGACAGCACATGGCCTTCGGGGCCGGTAATGCCCAGCGCCAGGAGCTTCTGCTGGAGTTGAAACACCAGCTCGCCGTTCTCCGCGTGCACCGTGGGCAGCGCGCCCAGCTCGAGCGCGCGGGAAAAGCTGTTCACCAGCACCTCGTCGTCCGCCATGATGGCGTTCTTGTAGGCCATGAAGTGTTTGAAGCTGTTCACACCGTACTTGTGCACGAGCGTGCCCATGTCCTCGTGCACGGTCTTGTCCCACCAGGTCACGGCGACGTGGAAGCTGTAATCGGCGGCGGCCTTTTCCGCCCAGCCTCGCCACTTCTGGTAAGCGTCCATCAGGCGTTCCTTGGGCGCGGGGATGACGAAGTCGATGATCATCGTCGTCCCGCCCGCGAGCGCGGCGGAGGTGCCGCTGTAGAAGTCCTCGCTCGCAACCGTGCCCATGAACGGCAGCTCCATGTGCGTGTGGGGGTCGATGCCGCCCGGCAGAACGTACTGGGCGCCGGCATCCACCACCTGTGCGCCAGCGGGAACGTCGAGATTCTCGCCGACGGACACGATCTTGCCCTTGTCACACAGCACATCGGCCCGGATAGACCGGTCCGCGTTTACCACCGTTCCACCTCGAATGATCAGTGCCATGACTTGTCCTCGCTTGCTGTGCCGTTGACCTACGCGGTGACGCACCGGCTCGGGTTGTTCGGATGCGTCGTCCAGTCCCCGTAACCGCCCACCTTCTGCCCGGTTCGCGGATCGATGCTGCCACTGGGCAGCTGCTGCAGCGTGATGCAGTTGTCCACCGGACAGACCGCCACACACAGGTTGCAGCCCACGCACTCCTTGTCGTTCACTTCGAACTGGCGCCGTCCGTTCTTCTCCTTCGTGATCGCCTGGTGCGACGTGTCCTCGCAGGCGATATAGCAGCGGCCGCACTGGATGCACAGGCTCTGGTCGATGCGCGCCTTGACCACATACTGCAGGTTCAGGTGCTCCCAGTCGACGAAATTGGGAACCGCCTTGCCGGTGAACTCGGGCAGCATCTTGTAGCCTTTCTCGTCCATCCAGTTGCTCAGGCCATCGATCATGTCCTCGACGATCCTGAATCCGTATGTCATGGCCGCGGTACACACCTGAACGTTGCTCGCACCCAGCGCCATGAACTCGGCGGCGTCGCGCCAGCTGGTGATGCCGCCGATGGCGGAGAGCGGCACGCCGGCGCATTGCTCGTCGCGCGCGATCTCGCCCACCATGCGCAACGCGACCGGCTTGATCGCAGGCCCACAGTAGCCGCCATGCGCCCCACGCCCATCCACATGCGGGGCCGGCGTCATCCGGTCCAGATCCACCTGCATGATCGCGCTGATCGTGTTGATCAGCGATATGGCGTCCGCGCCGCCCTGCTTGGCCGCGCGCGCCGGCCCCAGGATGTTGGTGACATTGGGCGTGAGCTTGACCACCACCGGCAGCCGCGAGTTGTCCTTGCACCAGCGCGCGACCATCTCCACGTACTCGGGCACCTGCCCCACCGCCGAGCCCATGCCGCGCTCCGACATGCCATGCGGGCACCCGAAGTTGAGCTCGACGCCGTCCGCGCCGGTATCCTCCACCATCGGCAGGATCCTCTTCCACGCGCGCTCCTCGCACGGAACCATCAGCGACACCAGCACCGCGCGATCCGGCCACTCGCGCTTCACCTGGCGGATCTCTTCGAGATTGACGCCGAGGGGACGGTCGGTAATCAGCTCGATGTTGTTGAAGCCGATCAACTGGCGCGACGTGTTGTGGACTACGCCGTAGCGCGGCCCGCTGACGTTCACGATGGGCGGGTCCTCGCCGAGCGTCTTCCACACCACGCCGCCCCAGCCGGCCTCGAAGGCGCGATTCACGTTGTAGGCCTTGTCCGTCGGCGGGGCGGAGGCGAGCCAGAACGGGTTCGGGGAACGGATGCCGACGAAACTGCAGCTCAGATCAGCCATGGGAACCTCACCGCTTACCGCTGTGTAATGCCTGGTCGATGGAGAGGGCGGCCTGCTTGCCGTCCTCGACGGCGGCCACGGTCAGATCCTGACCTCCGGCCACGCAGTCTCCGCCCGCCCATACGCCGGGGATCGAGGTGCGGCGTTCCTCGTCTACCGCGATGCGGCCATCCCGCATCTCGAGCAGGAGGCGGCCGTTATCGTCGAAGGGGTCCTGCACCAGTACCTGTCCGATGGCCTTGAACACCATGTCCGCGGCCAGCGTGACCGTCTCGCCGGTACCGGTCAGTTTGCCGCGGGCGTCCAGCTGCGTCGTTTCGAGCTCGACGCCAGTCAGCGCGCCGCCCTGGCTCACCAGCCGGAGCGGCCGCGCCCAATGCTTGATGCGCACGCCGTTGACCTGCGCCCAATCCTGCTCTTTGTGGCTGGCGCCCATGTGCTCGGGTCCTCTGCGGTAGACCATCGTCACGTCTTCCGCACCGAGGCGCTTGGTCTGACTGGCGATGTCGATGGCGGTCATGCCGCCGCCGATCACCACGATACGCCGTCCCACCGGCAGCGTGCTCAGGTCCGGCGACTGACGCAGCTTCTCGATATAGGTCACCGCATCGTGCACGCCGGAGAGTCCGCGCTCGTCCACACCGAGGCTGTTGACCGCACCGAGCCCCACGCCGAGGAACACGGCGTCATACTCCTTGCGTAGCTCCGTGAGCGAGAGCTCGCGGCCCAACGCCTTGCCGGTCTCTACCGCGATGTTGCCCACAGCGAGCAGATAGTCGACCTCACGCTGCGGAATCTGGCCGGTGACCTTGTAGGCCGCCACCCCGTACTCGTTCAGCCCGCCGAGCTTTGACCGCTGCTCGAAAACGGCGACCGCATGGCCCAGCATCGCCAGACGGTGCGCACAGGACAACCCGGCCGGTCCGCCGCCGATCACGGCCACGCGCTTGCCTGTGCTGACGCCGGCGTGGAACAACTGCTCGCCGGACGCGAACAGCGCATCGGTGGCATAGCGTTGCAGCGCGCCGATCGCGACCGGCTTGTGTTCCTGGCTGTTGCGCACGCACGCGCCCTCGCACAGCACCTCGGTCGGGCACACGCGCGCGCACACCGCGCCCATGATGTTCTGCTTCAGGATATCGTGCGCGGATCCCTTGAGGTTGCCGGTCGCGATCTTGCGGATGAAGCTCGGGATGTCGATACCGGTCGGACAGGCCTGGATGCAGGGAGCCTCGAAGCAGAAGTAGCAGCGGTCGCTCTCCACCAGCGCCTGGTGTGCGCTCAGCGGCGGATGGATGTCGCTGAAGTTCGCTTCGTACTGCGCCGCGGGAAGCCGTCCGGCGCGGATGTCGCTCGCCGCCGCGTTGTTCTTGGTGTCCATAGTCAGCGCATTTCGGTCAAGGCTCCGTAGCTCTCGGGACGGCGGTCACGGAAGAACTGCCACAGGTCGCGCACCTCGCGCACCGTGTTCATGTCCAGGTCGGCCACCAGCAGCTCGTCCTTGTCCTTGCTCGCCTGCGCCACGAGCTTCCCGCGCGGGTTCACGAAGTAGCTTGAGCCGTAGAACTGGCCGATGTTCCACGGCGCCTCCGTGCCGACACGGTTGATGGCGCCGATGTAGTAGCCGTTCGCCACTGCGGAAGCGGGCTGCTCCAGCTCCCACAGATACTGGCTCAATCCCGCCACCGTGGCCGAGGGGTTGACCACGTACTCCGCGCCGTTCAGCGCCAGTGCGCGCCACCCCTCGGGAAAGTGGCGGTCGTAGCAGATGTAGACGCCGAGCTTGCAGTACGCAGTCTTGAACACCGGATAGCCGAGGTTCCCCGGCTTGAAGAAATACTTCTCCCAAAAGCCGGCGACTTGCGGGATGTGGTTCTTGCGGTACTTGCCGAGATAGGTGCCGTCGGCATCGATTACCGCCGCAGTGTTGTAGTACACGCCGGTCATCTCCTCCTCGTACAGAGGGACGACGATGACCATCGAATGCTTGGCCGCGTACTCCCGCATGAGCTGCGTCGTCTCGCCATCGGGGATGCGCTCGGCCGCCACGTACCATTTCTTGTCCTGGCTCGGGCAGAAATAGGGCTGGGTGCAGACTTCCTGGAAACACAGAACCTGCACCTCCTGCTTGCCCGCGGATTCGACCATCGGCACGAGCGCCTCGATCATCTTGTCGCGGATCTGCTTGGGCGTCATCTCCGTGCTGCCCTTCAGGGCCATCTGGATCAGGCCTGCCTTCAGTGTGCTCATCGTCGTTCTGCCTCTGTCATTCGGTGCCCCGCAACGCAACGCCCTACTTCTGCGCCATGTCCCAGATCTTGTGCGTCCAGGCGCCCTGCGGCTTCTTGGTGATCACCGGCTCCGACTTGCCGGAGAGCAGCGTGTTCACGGTGCGCTCGTACGACTTGGGCTCGAGATAGCCGAGCTTGCCGCCTTGCACCAGCTTCGCGATCTCCAGCATCTGCGTGGTCTGATGCTGCTTGGTCTGCGCACCGGAGGCGTCGTTGTTCAGGACGATCTGCACCGCTTCCTCCTGGTGCTTGATGGCATAGTCCCAACCTTTCATCGACGCCTTGATAAAGCGGGCGAGCTTGTCGGCCATCTTCGGATCGTTGATCGACTTCTCGAGCGCGTACAGCCCGTCTTCCAAGGTCGCCACGCCTTGGTCTTCGTACTTGAACACCAGGAGCTGGTCCTGCTTCATGCCGGCTTCGATCAGCTGCCAGTATTCGTTGTAGGTCATGGTCGAAATGCAATCGGCCTGCTTCTGCAGCAGCGGATCGACATTGAAGCCCTGCTTGAGCACTTTGACCGCGTCGCCCCCGCCCGAGGTCTTGTAGCCGAGCTTGTCCATCCAGGACAGGAACGGATACTCGTTGCCGTAGAACCAAACGCCCAGGGTGCGCCCCTTGAAGTCCTGCGGTGTCTTCACGCCGGAGTCCTTGCGGCAGGTGAGCTCCATGCCGGAGCGCTGAAACACCTGGGAGATATTCACCATGGGCACGCCCTTCTCGCGCGTGGCCAATGCCGACGGCATCCAGTCCACGATCACGTCCGCGCCGCCGCCCGCGATCACCTGGCTGGGATTGATGTCGGGACCGCCCGGCTTCACCGTCACGTCCAGGCCGACCTCCTTGTAGAAGCCTTTATCCTTGGCGACGTAGTAGCCGGCGAACTGCGCCTGGGTGACCCATTTGAGCTGCAACGTCAGCTTGTCTTGAGCGCAAGCCGCGCCCGTGGCGAGCGCGAGCAGCGTGGCTGCAATCGACGCCAGTGTCTTATTCGTCATGGTGTTCCCGTCTCCCTGTAGGTGAAAGTGAAGGTGCAACGCTCAGCTGCGGTAGGACGGATGCCAGAACGTACAGGCCCGTTCCACCACGGCGATCAAACCATAGAACATCGATCCGGCCAGCGCCGCGATCGCGATCACGGCCCAGACCACGTCCACGTTGAGCTTGGCCACCTCGGTGCTGATGCGAAAGCCCAGGCCGAGGATGGGCGAGCCGAAGAACTCCGCGACGATGGCCGAGATCAGCGCGAGCGTGGAGTTGATCTTGAGCGCGTTGAAGATGAAGGGCAAGGCCGAGGGCAGCCGCAGCTTGGCGAGCGTCTGCCCGTACCCGGCCGCCAGGCAGTGCATCAGGTCGCGCTGCATGGCGTCGGCCGAGGCCAGCCCGGCAAGCGTATTGACGAGCATGGGGAAGAACGTCACGACCACGATCACCGCCGCTTTCGACTGCCAGTCGAACCCGAACCACATCACCATGATCGGCGCGATGCCGACGATCGGCATCGCGCTCAGCAGGTTGCATAGCGGCAGCAGGCCGCGCTTGAAGAACGGGATGCGGTCCGCCACCACCGCCACCACGAAGCCCAGCGCGGAGCCCAGCGCGAAGCCCGCCAGCACCGCTTTCAGGAAGGTCTGTCGGAAGTCCGGCCAGAGGATGTCCATCCGCGTGGCCAACACACGGCCGACCTGCGCTGGCGACGGCAACAGAACCTGCGGCACGGCGAACCCCACCACGAGCACCTGCCACAGATACAGCACCGCCACGCCGAACAGCGCGGGCGCGACCAGCGCAGCCATGCCGCGTCCTGGCACGCGGGCAAGCCTCTCCAGCCGCTCCCAGAGCAGCAGCGTCCAGCCGCTAAGAAACAGCCACAGGCCCGGCGCCTCCAAGCCGAACGCTCCCGCGCCTTGTAACAGGAGCAGCGGCGCGCACGCGCCGAGAACCAGCGCTAGCAACGAGAGTCCATGTTCGAGCGCGGAACTCCACTGACGAAGCAGCACCAAGGCGCCTGCAAGCGTGGCCACGGCACAGCTCAGAGCCGGGCCACTCCACCCTTCGCTGCCGACCGGGGCGAGAAGCCCGGCGAGCATCAACGCCGGAGCGAGCAGCCGAGTGAGCCGAAGGTTCACGCCGAGGTCCCCTGCCCGCGCATCACCGCCCGCTCCACGCCGCCCACGAGGAACACCAACGCGACGCCGACCAAGGAGGCCATGATGAGCGCCGACCAGATCTGGATCGTCTGCCCATAGTAGGAACCGCTCAGCAGCCTTGCGCCCAGCCCGGCCTGCGCCCCGGTGGGGAGCTCGCCCACGATCGCGCCCACCAGGCTCACGGCGATCGCCACCTTCAGACTCGCGAACAGGAACGCCGTGGCGGCGGGCCAGCGTAGCTTCCAGAACACCTGGGCCGGGCTGGCGTTGTAGGTGCGCATGAGATCGAGCTGCAGTGGGTCCGGCGAGCGCAACCCCTTGACCATCCCGATGGTCACGGGAAAAAAGCACAGATACATCGAGATGATCGCCTTGGGCAGCAGGCCGCTCAGTCCCACGTTGCCGAGCACGACGACGATCATGGGCGCGATGGCGAGGATCGGCACCGTCTGAGACGCGATGATCCACGGCAGAAGGCTGCGATCCAGCACGGTGAGATGCACGATTCCCGCCGCCAATAGGATGCCCAGCACGGCGCCGAACAAGAACCCGAGCACAGTCGCGGACACGGTCACGCCGGCGTGGAACACGAGGCTGCGCTTGCTGTCGATCGGCGTGCCGAGCACCGACTGGTACAGGTCCTGCGCGACCTGGTGCGGCGCCGGCAGCACCGGGCGCTCCATCGACCAGCAGCCGCGGATGAGCTCTCGCGCGCTCCAGGAGCCTTCGGCGCCGCCCAAGCGTTCGATCACCTGCGGCGAATTGAGCCAGATAGCCAGTGCATACCACGCGACCAGGATCAGCGCGAGCACGGTCGCCACCGGCACGACGCGCTGCATGAGCAGGCTCGCGCCGGCGGCCCGCGCCAGAGGCGGGAGTGCTACCGCGTCAGTCGTCATAGCTGTGTCCGGCGCGCAGCGCCTGACGCACGCGGTGCGCGACCTCGAGAAACTCCGGCGCCTCGCGCACGTCCAGCCCGCGTGCCGCAGGCAGGCGGCTCTCGATGACCTCCAGGATGCGCCCGGGCCGCGGACTCATCACCACGATCCGGCCGGACAGAAACACGGCCTCGGAGATGGAGTGCGTGACGAAGATCACCGTCTTCTGCGTCTGCTGCCACAGGCGAAGAAGCTGCTCGTTGAGATGGTCGCGCGTGATCTCGTCCAGCGCGCCGAACGGTTCGTCCATCAGCAGCAGGTCGGGCTCGAACGCCAGAGCGCGAGCGAGCGACACGCGCTGCTGCATCCCACCGGAGAGCTGCCACGGGTGCTTGCGCTCGAAGCCTGACAGGCCCACCATCGCGAGATATCTCTCGGCGCGCGCCCTGCGCTCGGCCGCAGGCATGCGCATGATCTCCAGCGGCAGCATGACGTTGCGCAGCACGTTGCGCCAGGCATACAGCGCCGGCGCTTGAAACACGTAGCCGTATGCGCGCGCGAGACGGGCTGACGCGGGGCTCACGCCGTTGACGGTGACCCCGCCGGCGGTGGGCGTGGCGAGATCGGCGATCACGCGCATGAGTGTCGTCTTGCCGCAGCCGGAAGGCCCGATGAAGGACACGAACTCGCCGCGCCGGACCGACAGGTCGATGTCGGAAAGCGCCACCACCGGCCCGTCTGCGGTCTGGTAAGTCAGCGACAGCTTGCGAATGTCGATCGCGATTGGGGTGCCGGCGAGTGGGAACGCCGCGCTGCGGGCGGCAGGTGCAGCCGAAGGCTGAGGTGCCAGAGCGGCTTGCGAGATGGAGTCGGAGGGGGGCATGGCCGGGGCTCAGCGGTTGCCCATCCGCGCGACCGCAGCGGTTGCGCTGTGCACTGCACTTCGGACTGCTCGTTGCGCGCGCGGCCCGGTTCGGGGAGTGCGCCGGTCTTGCCAGACCGGCCCTGCTGGAGCGTTCATCTTCGTGTTCCCCGAGGCTGCTCGGGGGGCTGGTCAGGCCTTATCAGCGCTTCGCGCCGTCTGCGTGCATCGGCTCGTGCGATCGAGCCCAGGATACCACGGAGCCCGGGCCGGCAACGTGCCACGCAGCGACGCGCACCCGCATGAGAGTGTAAAATTCAGCCTCAGGATTCTGCACTCAACCACTCTGGGATGATTTCTCTCACGATCAACGGCACGGCGCGTCGCTTCGATGGGCCGCTTAGCGTGGCGGAGCTGCTCGAGCGGCTGGAGTTGACAGGCAAGCGCATCGCCCTGGAGCGCAATGGGGAAATCGTGCCGCGCGGAAGCTTCCAGGAGCAGCGTCTGGCCGACGGCGACAAGCTGGAGGTCGTGGTCGCTGTCGGAGGCGGCTGACGGGCTGCGGCACACGGATTCCGGATCACGTCTTGATGGATCAACTGATCATCGCGGGCAAGCCCTACTCCTCCCGGCTTCTGGTGGGTACGGGCAAGTACAAGGACTTCGCGCAAACGCGCGCGGCGGTGGAGGCGAGTGGCGCGCAAATCGTCACCGTCGCTATACGCCGCACCAACATCGGCCAGAACCCCAACGAGCCGAACCTGCTGGATGCGCTGCCGCCGAGCCGCTATACCATCCTGCCCAACACCGCCGGATGCTACACGGCACAGGACGCTGTGCGTACGCTGCGGTTGGCGCGCGAGCTGCTCGACGGCCATGCGCTGGTCAAGCTCGAGGTGCTGGGCGACCCGCGTACGCTCTACCCGAACGTCGTGGAGACGCTCTCCGCCGCCGAGACGCTCGTCAAGGAGGGGTTCCAGGTGATGGTCTACACCTCGGATGACCCCATCATCGCCAAGCGTCTAGAGGAGATCGGGTGCGTCGCGGTGATGCCGCTCGCGTCGCTGATCGGATCCGGGATGGGCATCCTCAACCCCTACAACCTGCAGATCATCATCGAAAACGCGAAGCTACCGGTGCTCGTAGATGCCGGCGTGGGCACGGCATCCGACGCCGCGATCGCCATGGAACTGGGCTGCGACGGCGTGTTGATGAATACCGCCATCGCCGCGGCGAAGGACCCGGTGCGGATGGCGAGCGCGATGCGTAAGGCCGTGGAGGCGGGGCGGGAAGCCTATCTTGCAGGGCGGATGGCGAAGAAGCTCTACTCCGCATCGCCCAGCTCCCCCACTTCCGGCGCCATCGCGCCGATCCAGAACAAGGTCGCTTGACCTTCCTCTCGTCCAGCGTTCAAGCAGCGAAGCGCTGATTAGCGCCCTCCCCTTCAAGGGGAGGGACCACGTCGTATGGCCGGTGGCTCCGGTACCGCAATGGATAGTCCACATTCCGGGCGCCGTCCTGTGCGCAGCTATGTGCTGCGTCAGGGGCGGATGTCCACTGGCCAGAAGCGAGCGTACGACAACCTGCTCGCGCGCTACGCCGTGCCCTACTCGGCGCGGCCGCTCGATCTCGCCCGGCTTTTCGGCCGCGAGGCGCCGAGGATTCTGGAGATCGGCTTCGGCATGGGCGAGACCACCGCATGGATCGCAGCTTCTCACCCCCAGAACGATTACCTCGCAGTCGAGGTGTATTCGCCGGGCGTGGGCAGTCTGCTCAAGCAGATCGCCGAGCAGCGGCTGGCCAACCTGCGCATCATTCAGCACGACGCCACCGAAGTGGTCGAACACATGATCCCCGCCGGCGCCCTGTCTGGGATCCATGTGTTCTTCCCCGACCCCTGGCCGAAGCGGCGCCATCACAAGCGACGCCTGATCCAGCCGGCCTTCGTGCGCCTGCTGGCAACGCGACTCACTGCCGCGGGGTACCTGCACCTCGCGACGGATTGGCATGAGTATGCACAACAGATGCTGGAAGTCCTGAGCGCTGAGCCGTTGCTCAAGAATACCTGCCCGGAGTTCGCACCACGTCCCGAACATCGGCCCCCGACCAAGTTCGAGCAACGCGGCTTGCGCCTCGGCCACGGGGTGTGGGACCTGGTTTTCCTGCGCGCCTGACACAGAATTTGCTTCGCAGCTCGGGCGTGGCCCCCGCCGCTGCTCAAGCGGCCTTCTCCGGGGCCGAAGAAGACAATTAACGCCAAGGGGCTATCGCCCCGACACGATACCGGAGCGCGCCGAGCGTGAACCTGTCCGAACCCGTCATCGCCGCCATGATCGGCGCAAGCGCAACGCTCACGGCGGCCACCGTCCAGGTCATTACGGCTTGGCGCAGACACCGCGCCGAGGGCGACCGCCGCAAGAACGGAGGAGGAATCCGCTCTCTGGTGATGATGCTCCTCATCGTGCTCTCCTCTGCGGTCGCCGGGTATGCATACTCCCAATATCGCCTCCAGCAGGTACACGACGAGACACAAGCGCTACACCTCGATATGCAGCAGCAGCTGCACCTGCTCGAGACCACCACCGCCAAGCTGGAGCAGATCCGGCTGAACGCCGTGACCGGGGTCGACGGACAATACGCGGCGGAGCGGCACCGTGGAGTGGAAGGCGTCGCCGCGCTGGTGCAGATCCCCGCTTGCAAGGCCCCGCAGCCAACGAACAACTCCCAGCGCCCAACTTGCACCGAAGCAGACGCATTGCGAGTCGCGGTGTGCGCGGTGATTCCGGCCAACGCTCAGGTGAGCGGGGTCGAGTTGTTCGTGCGGCCGGACGATTCCCAACAGCCCTGGAGCGAGGCCCGCGTCTCGGCAGGCCAGGACGCGGGAAGCGCGAAGTTCATCGACGCGCCGCTCGAGCGCGTGATCGAGGGCGGCAAGCAAGTCTGCAACAGCTTCGCGAGCTGGAGCAGCGACAAGGGGCGCACGGGGCGGGTGGTGGTGCGGTATACGCTGCCGTGATTCGTGACTCGTGATCCGTGACTCGTGACTTGCCGCGAATACGGCGTCGAGCCAGGGATCGGACGGATCTCACATACGTACAGAGCGGTTTTGGGAGACTGCCGGGGTGTCTGCGTCAACGAGCTGCGCGCCGCGCAGCTCGTGGTCATGAGTCACGAGTCACGAATCACGGGTCACGAATCACGGGTCACGGCCTTCTGGGCGGTCAACACCGTAAACCCCTCTCCGATCAGCGAGCGGTTGATCGGGCCGGTCAGGCCGGCGTCGCGCAGCAGGCTCTCCTGCTCCTCGCGGGTGGGCAGCACGTTGCCCCAGTACATCTCCTCGAAGCCGGTCATGAGGGGGAACCTGAACTGCGGCTCGCGCATCTCCGCGAGAGTCGACGGATAGGTCTCGTCGACGATCACCATCCAGCCTCCCGGCTTGAGCGCCGCCGCACCCTCTCGGACCACGGCGGGCCGGAGCCGCGGCGCGATCTCGTGCAGCACCTCCACCATGACGACGGCATCATAGCTGCCTGGCTGCGTCACTGAGGCGACGCTTCCCTGGCGCGCTTCGACCCGCGCCGTGAGGCCCGCCTGTTCGATCTTGGCGCGCGCCACGCCCAGGCTGTCCTCGTCGATGTCCACACCCACGCAGCGCGCCTTCGGAAACGACTTCGCCAGCTGCAGCAGCAGGTTCCCCGCCCCGCAGCCGATCTCCAGGATCGCACCGCCGGCCTCCAGGCTCGGCGCCAGGCCCGACATCTCGGGAAGGATCTTCTTCGCCGTGACGACCTGGAGTCCCCAGGTCGATTCGGCGATGGCGTGCGCGAACGCATGGCCGCGTCCTTGGAACGGGTTGGTCGCGCCGGTGCGCAATGCTTCCGCGCACCGACGGAAGTCCTCCGCTGCCACCTCGGTGCCGAGCCGCACGTAGCCGCCCAGATAGCGCGGATGGCTGGGGTTGGCCAGGATCACGTCGAAGTGCGGGGCGAGGCGCCAGCGCGCACCTGTTCCGGCGCCGGCGGAACCCGCTTGAGAGCTTTCGGCATCGAGGATTTCCATGCCGTAGGCGGTCCGGCACCAGGTCTCGACATACGGAGGGTGCAGCGCGAGCTTGTCCGCCAGCTCGGTGGCCGTGGAACCCGGCGCCTGTGCGAGCGCCCGGATCAGCCCGGACTTGATGCCGACATCGATCAAGTGGATCGTGTTGAAGCCGCGGCGCCACTCGAACACACGCGCCACCTGCGAGTCGGCGCTGACGTCCTTGCCGTCCTTCTGCACTGAGCCCTCCTTTCGTAGTCCAGCTTGGATCAGTCCTTCACCGCGCCATCGCGCAGGAACAACTGCAGCAGATCGTTGAGGAAGCGTTGCCCCGTGCGCGTGGGCGCCACGCGCAGGTGGTCGCGATGGACCAGCCCGCGGCGCTCGGCCTCCTCCAGCGGGCGCAGCGCCGCCGCCAGCGGCAGCCCGGTGCGCTCCTGAAACAGGCTGGTCTCGAACCCCTCCGTGAGCCGCAACGCGTTCATCATGAACTCGAACGGCAACTCGCTCGCTTCGACCTCGTGCTCGGTGTGCAGTGCCTGTCCGGCGGCGGCACGCTCTAGATACTCGCGCGGATGCTTGCAGCGAGCCTGGCGGACGACGAGTTCTGCGAAGGAGAGCTTGCTGTGCGCGCCCGCGCCGATACCCAGATAATCGCCGAACCGCCAATAGTTGAGGTTGTGCTGGGAGCTCCGGCCGGCCTGCGCAAAAGCCGACGTCTCATAGTGAGCGTAGCCGCTCTGCGCGAGCATGCTCTCCAGCACCTCCTGCATGTCGGCGGCGATGTCCTCGGTGGGCACCGGTGGGGGGAAGCGAGCGAAGCGGGTGTTCGGCTCGATCGTGAGCTGATACACGCTCAGGTGCTGCGGGCCGAAGTCGATGGCAGCGGCCAGATCGGCCTCCGCTTCGAGCGACGTTTGCTCGGGAAGCGCGTACATCAGATCGAGGTTGACGTTGTCGAAGCACTCCTGCGCGATCTGCACGGCACGGCGCGCCTGACGCTCGTCGTGGATGCGGCCCAACGCGCGCAGATGCCGTGCGTTGAAGCTCTGGATCCCGATCGAGAGTCGGTTGATGCCGATATGGCGGAACTCGGCGAACTTGTCCGCTTCGAACGTGCCCGGGTTCGCCTCCAGCGTGATCTCCGCCGCAGGGTCGAGCGGCACGCGGGCGCGGATACCGGACAGTAGATCGTCGAGCACGCGAGCTGACAGGAGGCTGGGCGTTCCGCCCCCGAAAAACACGGTGTGGATACGCCGGCCCCAGATCGATGGCAGCGCCTGTTCCAGGTCGGCGAGCAGCGCGCGCACATACTGCTGCTCGGGCAGCTCGCCGCGGAGCTCGTGCGAGTTGAAGTCGCAATAAGGGCACTTGCGCACGCACCACGGAACGTGGACATACAGGCTGAGCGGTGGCAGCGCCTGGAACCGCACGCGCGCGGCGTGCGGCACGCTGAATGTGATGGGCGTGTTCACCGGTGACAGGGTAGCGGAAAAGGTCGGGGCGTGAAGGGTGAAGGGTGAAGGGTGAAGGGTGAAGGGTGAAGGGTGAAGGGTGAAGGGTGAAGGGTGAAGGCAGATTAGAGATGCTTGCGGCGATGGAGTTCGCTGCTTGCGTGTGCCTCACCGCGGCCCGCCTCTGAGCTTGTCCACCAATGCCGCCAACGCCTTGCCTCGATGGCTCACATGGTTCTTTTGCTCCATCGGCAGCTCCGCGCCGGTCTTACCGAGCCAAGGATCCAGAAACAGCGGGTCATAGCCAAAGCCGCCGGCGCCGCGCGGTTCGCGCACGATCTCGCCATGCCAGTCGCCCTCGGCGATCAACGGCTGCGGATCGTCTGCATGGCGCAGCAGAACGATCACACAATAGTAGTGCGCCTTGCGGTCATCGTGCAGGCGCATCAGCTCCAGCAGCCTGTCGTTGTTACGCTGGTCCGATTTGGGGTCGCCGGCGAAGCGAGCGGAGAACACGCCAGGGGCTCCATCCAAGGCGTCGACGCAAATGCCCGAATCGTCGGCCAGCGCTGCGAGCCCCGTGGTGGCCGAAGCGTGGCGCGCTTTGGCGAGCGCATTCTCGATGAACGTGCCGTGCGGTTCCTCCGCCTCGGACACGCCGTAGTGCTCCTGCGGGACGACGTCGATCCCGAGCGGCGCGAGGATCGCACGCATCTCCCGGATCTTGCCTTCGTTGTTGGTGGCGAGCACCACTCGGTTCATTGCTCGGATCCCTCAACGCATCCGCCGTTGCCGCTTTCCGTCGTGCGCGGTCCGATCAGACCCCGAGCGCGGCGCGCTGGACACCGATCAAGCGCCGGATCCCGCCCTCGGCGAGATCGACCAGCGCGTCCAGCTCCGGGCGCGTAAAGGGCTTCCCCTCCGCGGTGCCCTGCACCTCGACCAGGCCGCCCGAGCCGGTCATCACCACGTTCATGTCCGTTTCGCATTGCGAGTCTTCGGCGTAGTCCAGATCGAGCACGGGAACACCCCCGACCATCCCCACCGACACGGCGGCCACGAAGTCACGCAGCGGCCACGTCGGCACGAACTCGCGCAGGGATGTCACGGCGTCGTGCAGGGCCACGAACGCTCCGGTGATCCCCGCCGTCCGGGTGCCGCCGTCGGCCTGGATCACGTCGCAGTCGATCTGGATGGTACGCTCGCCCAACCCATCGAGGTCGACCACGGAGCGCAAGGCTCGGCCGATCAGGCGTTGGATTTCCTGGCTGCGCCCCGACTGCCTGCCAGAGGCCGCCTCGCGCTGCATTCGCGTGTTCGTGGAGCGCGGCAACATGCCGTATTCGGCCGTCACCCATCCGCGGCCCAGCCCCCTGAGGAACGCCGGCACCTTGTCCTCGACGCTGGCGGTGCACACGACCCGCGTCTCGCCGAATTCGATCAGCACCGAGCCTTCCGCGTGGCGCGTATAGCGCCGGGTGATCTTCACCGGGCGCAGCTCGTCGGGCTGCCTCTGGCTTGGACGCATTCGGACTCCGTGGTTGTTCGCGCGAGCCCTCTGAATTCGACCGGGAAAGGGCCCGGGGATTATGTGCTATCTTTGCCCGCGGGTGAGCCCGCGCTTCGCCGCCATTCTAAGAGCTGCACGCCCCCATGATCTATAGCATGACCGGCTACGCCGCGATGTCCGAGGAGTTGTCTTTGGGCACGCTCAGCATCGAGATCCGCTCGGTCAACCATCGCTACCTCGACGTGCAGTTCCGGCTTCCCGACGAGCTGCGCTCCTTCGAGCCCGCCATGCGCGAGATGCTCGCCGCAAAGCTCTCGCGCGGCAAGGTGGAATGCCGCGTAGCGCTCGTGCGCAAGCCCGCAAGTCAGGTGCCGCTCCGATTGAACACCGCTCTGCTCGAGCAGCTCGTCGACCTGGACGCGCGCGTGCGCGCCCATCTGCCCGGCTCGGCCAGCCTCACGGTAAGCGACGTGATCCGCTGGCCGGGCATCGTCGAGGCCGACACCCTGCCGCTCGAGGAGCTCCGCGAGCAGCTCATGTCGCTGTTGCAACGGGCTCTGGACGATTTCACCGCATCGCGCGCGCGCGAGGGCGATAAGCTGAGCGCCGTGTTGCTCGAGCGCACCGCGCGCATGCAGGATCTGGTGGACCTGGTCAAGCCGCGCATTCCGCAGGTCGTTGCGAGTTATCAGGAGCGGCTCGGCGCGAGGCTCAGAGATGCGCTGAGCGGCGCGGCGGCCGAAATCGATGAGGACCGGGTTCGCCAGGAGCTCGTGATGTTCGCTGCGAAAGTGGACGTCGAGGAAGAGCTGGCGCGCCTGGTTACGCATCTGGGGGAGACGCGCCGCGTGCTCGTCGCCGGCGGCGCCGTGGGCAAGCGGCTGGACTTCCTCATGCAGGAGCTCAACCGCGAAGCGAACACGCTGGGGTCGAAGTCGGTGGACGTCGACGTCTCGCAGGCCTCGATGGAATTGAAAGTGCTGATCGAGCAGATGCGCGAACAGGTGCAGAACATCGAGTAGCCAGCCAACCCGGAGTCGCTGCACCCCAACCCCCGGCGTTGCGCGCCCGCGTGGCCCTTCAGCAGATGCCGCATCGCGCCGATACTCCTTCCAACCACCCGCTCGCGCCACGCCGGTCATGACCGCAGGGAACCTGTTCATCGTCTGCGCTCCCTCGGGAGCAGGCAAGACCAGCCTGGTCAACGCGTTGCTGGAGCGGGAGCCGGACATCGAGCTGTCCATCTCCTACACGACACGGTCTCCGCGCCCGGGGGAAGCGGACGGGCGCAACTACCACTTCGTCTCGCGCGCCGAGTTCCAGGCCATGGCCAGCCGCGGCGAGTTCCTGGAGAGCGCGGAGGTGCACGGCAACCTGTACGGAACCTCGCAGGCGTGGATCGAAGCGCGGCGTGCGCTGGGACGGGACATTCTGCTGGAGATCGACTGGCAGGGCGCGGCGCAGGTTCGCCGGCTGATCCCGGACGCAGTCGGCATATTCATCCTGCCGCCCTCGCCCGACGCGCTGCGCAGGCGCCTGGAGAGCCGTGGCCAGGACAGCGCCGAGGTGATCGAGCGGCGCCTGGCGGCCGCACGCGAGGAGATCGCGCATGTGGCCGAATTTGCGTATGTTATTATTAACCAAAACTTCGACGTGGCGGTGGCCGATCTGGTGAGCATCGTTCGCGCGCAGCGGCTGCGTTTGGAGGCCCAACTCGCGCGGCACCGCGAACTGATGGACCAGTTTCGATAGCGCCACCGGCAAGGGGAAACAACATGGCTCGCATCACCGTGGATGACTGCCTGAAGCTGATTCCGAATCGGTTCGTGTTGACGCTCGCCGCCACCTATCGCGCGCGCCAGCTCACTCAGGGCGCGTCCCCCATGGTCGAGGCGAACAAGGACAAGCCCACGGTCATCGCGCTGCGCGAGGTGGCCGCCGGCAAGGTCGGCCAGGAGATCTTGAACAAGGGGCAAGCCTGATCATCAGCAGAAACCCGCACCTTGCGCCTGCCCGACCCAGCCACTCGACCCAGCGCTAGCCCCACAATCATCCCTACAAGCGGGCTTCTTCGCGGCGACCCACAGTCGAAGATGTCCGAGTCCGAACTGCTCCTCCACGACGCTTCGAGCTACTTGAAGCCGGACGACGTGCGTCAGATCCGCTCGGCGTACGAGTTCTCCGAGGCCGCTCACGAGGGCCAGTTCCGCCGCACCGGCGAGCCCTACATCTCGCACCCGGTGGAGGTGGCCAAGATCCTCACCCAGTGGCATCTGGACTCCCAGGCGCTGAGCGCCGCGCTGCTGCACGACGTGATGGAGGACACCGCCGTCACCAAGAGCGAGTTGAGCGACAAGTTCGGCAAGATGGTGGCGGAGCTCGTAGACGGCGTATCCAAGCTGGATCGCATCGAGTTCGAGAGCCAGGAGCAGGCGCAGGCGGAGAACTTCCGCAAGATGTTCCTGGCGATGGCGCGCGATGTGCGCGTCATCCTGATCAAGCTGGCGGACCGGCTGCACAACATGCGCACGCTGGATGTGATGCGTCCGGCCGAGCGCGCCCGCATCGCTCGCGAGACGCTGGACATCTACGCGCCGATCGCCAATCGCCTGGGACTCAATGCCCTGTATCAGGAGCTCGAGGAGCTTGCGTTCAAGAACCTGTATCCCAACCGATACCGCGTGCTCAAGAAGGCGCTCGAGGCGCAGCGCGGAAACCGGCGCGAGGTATTGGACAAGATCCTGGAGACCATCAAGCAGCGGCTCGTCGAGAGCCACATCGACGCGCTGGTGACCGGGCGGGAAAAAAATCTCTACAGCATCTACCGCAAGATGCACGAGAAGAATCTGTCGTTCTCCAAGGTCCTCGACATCTACGCGTTTCGCGTGATCGTGAAGGACGTGGCGTCCTGCTATCTGGCGCTCGGCGCCCTGCATGGGCTGTATAAGCCGATCCCGGGCAAGTTCAAGGATTACATCGCCATTCCCAAAGCCAACGGCTACCAGTCGTTGCACACCACGCTGTTCGGTCCCTTCAGCAGCCCGGTGGAGGTGCAGATCCGCACGCAGCAGATGCACAAGATCGCGGAGGCCGGGGTGGCGTCGCACTGGCTGTACAAGAGCACCGATGCCGAGCTCTCCGAGCTGCAGCGCAAGACGCATCAGTGGCTGCAGAGCCTGCTCGAGATCCAGTCCGAAAGCGGCGACTCGGTCGAGTTCCTCGAGCACCTGAAGGTCGATCTGTTCCCGGATGAAGTCTACGTGTTCACGCCCAAGGGCAAGATCATGGCGCTGCCGCACGGCGCCACCTGCGTGGACTTCGCCTACGCCGTGCACACCGACATCGGCAATCGCTGCGTGGCGGCCAAGATCAACCACGAGCTGGTGCCGTTGCGCATGGAGCTGAGCAACGGCGACCGCGTCGAGATCATCACTGCCGCGCATGCCAAGCCGAACCCCGCTTGGCTGAGCTACGTGGTGTCGGCGAAGGCGCGGCACCACATCCGCCACTTCTTGAAGACCATGCAATACCAGGAGTCGGCGCAGCTGGGCGAGCGGCTGCTCGCGCAGGCGCTGAACGCGCTCGGGTCGGGTCCGCGTCGCATCACTGACGCCGACTGGGAGCGTCTGCTCAAGGAGACGGGGGCCAAGAACAAACAGGAGCAGCTCGCCGAGATCGGGCTGGGCAAGCAGCTTGCCATCGTGGTGGCGCGCAAGCTGGTGCCGACCGGCGCAGACACCGGCACGCCGGGCAGTGTCGGGCCGGTCGTCATCCGCGGCTCCGAAGGCATGGCGCTGCAGTTCGCCAAGTGCTGCCATCCGATCCCGGGCGACCCCATCATCGGTTTCATCAAGACCGGGCGCGGCATGGTCATCCACACGCACGACTGTCCGGTCGTCGCCAAGACCCGCAAGGACCCGGAAAAGTGGCTGGACGTGGAGTGGGCGCCGGACACTCGCAAGCTGTTCTCGGTCAGCATCAAGCTTGTAGTCTCGAATCAACCCGGGGTCCTGGCGAAGGTCGCTGCGGAGATCGCCGAGAGCGGCTCCAACATCGAGAACGTGAGCCTCGAGCCCGGCGACTCCCACGTCTATACCGACATCCACTTCACCCTGCAAGTCACCAACCGCCTGCACCTCGCGCAGATCCTGCGCGGTCTGCGCCGGCTGCCGGAGGTCATTCGCATCAACCGCCTGAAGGGGTAGCCTGGATAATTCATGAAGACGCGCCGGGAGGCCAGTTATCCGGAGCACCCACAGCTCACGGGTGATGCAAGCCGAGCGGACGGCGTTGCGCCGGGCTACTCGGGCGCTCCCGAACGTGGAGCAGGGGCCCCTTTGGGGATGCGACCGTGAAGGCGCGCATAGGGCACGCGTTGATTCCCGGCGCGCCTTGTCACGCTCCGGGGTCGCATCCATCGGCCCAAGGCCGACGGAACCTGCTCCGCCCTGCGCGTGACCTCGCGGACGCTTTGCGGTCATCTTGGGCATGCCCAGCTTGCCAATAGAGTGATCTATTGGCTGTGCCGGTCGAGCCCAACCTGCCTCGCAAATCGCCTCGCGATCATCCCGAGTCCCTCATGAATTATCCAGGCTAACCCGCCCGGATGGACCTCCTGGCACAGGACTTCGTCTCCGCCCTGGTCGCGATCGTCATCATCGACCTGGTGTTGGCGGGCGACAACGCGATCGTGATCGCCCTGGCCGCGCGCAAGCTGCCCAAGGAGCTCCGGCGACGGGCCATCGTGTGGGGCACGGTCGGGGCCGTCGCCGTACGGGTCGCCATGACCCTCGCGGTCGTTGCGTTGTTGTCGATCCCCGGCGTGCGAGGGTTGGGCGCGCTGCTGCTGCTCTGGATCGCCTACCGGCTGCTGGCCCCGGTAGTCGAGGACCACGCGTCCGCCGGGGAGCGCCGGGAGATCACCGGTTTCGGCTCCGCGATCCGCACCATAGTCATCGCCGACGCCATCATGGGGCTGGACAACGTGCTCGGGGTGGCCGGTGCGGCGCAGGGTAGTTTTGCGCTGGTGGTGCTGGGCCTGCTGATCAGCATCCCGATCATGGTGTGGGGAAGCACACTCGTGCTGCGCCTCGTCGACCGCTACCCCGTCATCATCTACGTCGGCGCGGCGGTCCTGGCCTGGACGGCGGCGACGATGCTGATCGAGGAGCCGTTGCTGGAGGCCTGGATCAGGGAATACGGATGGCTGCGCTGGGTCTTGTACGTGGCAGCGATCGGCGGCGTACTAGCGGCGGGATGGGTTGCCAATCGGTTCCGGCGCCCCACCGCGCCCCGCTCGGACGGTGCGGCGGGATCTTGATCGGGATCAACCCGGATTCGCGCTCAGGAGCGATGATTGCCTGCAACTGTTATAGAGGGGGACGCTGGAGTATACTTTTTTGTCAACTGGCAGGCGGCAGATGAAACGGTTCCTCGCGCTGGTCGCTTTCTCGCTGTTGTGCTTGGGCTCGCCTGCGGGAATGGCCGACGATTCTGACCAGTCGTCGGCGCCCGGCCAGTCGAGCAAAGTCCCGGGCAGCTTCGTGCGCAGCGAGTCGCTCGAGATCCCTGGCGTCACCGCTTGTCACCAGTGCGAGTGGCGCCCCAAACCGAACCAGATGGGCGCGGCCGATTTGTGCGGCGTCGATGGCGACGGAAAGGCACGCTTGGCCGAGTTTGAGTGCGGTTTCTCCGAAGATTGCCAACGGGTTTGCACCTTTGTGCGGTGCCTCGCGCCGTAGGGCGCGAACGGCTCCGCTCGATTTCCCCGCCAGCTCGCGATCCCGCTGCGCCGCTACCGGTCGAGGCTTCGCGCTGCGACGAAGCGTAGCCCCGTGACGAACCGATCCGAGTGCGCAAGCGCCATCGACTGAAGCGAGCGCCCGATCCCGGCGAGCAGAGCGGCGTTGGTACGGGTGTTGCTGAGTCCCCCGGCGAGTATCCCCCGGAGACCGCTTCCATGAACGCCAAACCGGCTACCATCAAACCTCCCCGCGCGCTCCTCAGCCGACGCTTCGTCGATGATGCGTTGGATGTGCTCCTGGTTGCGCTGGCGCTGCTCGGACTCGCCGGCACGCTGTACCGGGTGCTGAAGCCGGGGAGCTGGATTCCGGCGTTCGTGACTCGCCTCTGGGCAAGCCCGCTGCCCGTCTGGCTGTTGGGGTTGGGCGGCGCAGGTGCGGCTGTGCTCGGCAAGCGGTGGCTCGACCGCAATCCTCAGCGCAGCGAAAGCGCGCACCTGCTTCTCTACCTCGCGACCGCTTTAGGGCTGTACTTCCTGTTCCGGCTGCTTGCCACCGGGTCCTTCTAGAAGGCCGCGGCGCCGGCGGCGCGAACGCCGGCGCAACGGTGAACGTCAGATCGAAGGCGCTCTGCCCCTGACGCCCCGGTGACGCGGGGAGACACTGGACTACGGCAAGGGCCGGTTAGCCCGAACCTGCATCGTCGCGCATCGCCCTTCTCTGCTCCCACGCATCAGGCACGTTACGGCCGCTGCATCTTGCAGCTCGTCGCCATCGTCATGTCGCGCGCCTCGATGCGCCCATCGGAGCGAAAGCCCATGCCCGTGCGCTCCACGTCATACTTGGCGCCAGGGGTGCCCGCCTTCGTCAGGGTCGAGATGTACATCGGCTGCAGGATTTGATGATTGTCGGCCCGCATCACCACCTCGCCGGTGAACGCCTTGTACTTCATCCCCTCGAGCGCCTTGGCCACCTTCGCCGGATCGGTCGACTTGGTCTCGTTCATGGCGGTGACCAGCATGTCCATCGCATTCTTGAGGTCGAGCCAGTAGAAGTCGTCCTTGGAGTCGGGAAAGCGCTTGCGGTACTCCATGACCATTGCATCGGATTTGGTGTCGCCGACATTGTTGAACCAATGGCTCACCTGCCGCACGCGGCCGTCGCCCGCCTCACCGATCGCGCCAGGCGCACCCGCGAGACCCGCGTAATAGGTGTAGTAATCGACATTCAGGCCCGCCTCCTTGCCGGCCTTGACCAGCAGCGCGAGATCGGCACCCCAATTTCCGGTGACTACGGTATCGGCGCCTGAGGCTTTGATCTTCGCCACGTAAGGAGCGAAGTCCTTCACTTTGCCCAGTGGATGCAGATCGTCGCCGACGATCTGGATGTCGGGCCTCTTCTTCGGCAGCATCTCGCGCGCGGCCTTGGCCGTGGCCTGCCCGAAGGCGTAGTCCTGGTTGATGAGGTACACCTTCTTGATCTTCTTCTGCGTCGCCATGTAGCTGGTGAGCGCCGCCATCTTCATGTTGGCATCGGCATCGAAGCGGAAATGCCAGAAGTTGCAGCGATCGTTCGTAAGCGCGGGATCGACCGCGCCGTAGTTGAGGTACAAGATGCGGTTGTCGGGGTTGCGGTCGTTGTGCTTGGCCACGGCGTCGGTGAGCGCGCCTGCAACGGCCGACGAATTGCCCTGGAAGAAGAAGCGCACGTTGGCGTCGGTGAGCTGCTTCAGCGCCAGCAGGGCTTCCTGCGGGTTGGCCTTGCTGTCGAGCGCCACCAGCTCCAGGCGCTGGCCGAGCACACCTCCGTGGGCGTTGATGTCCTCGATCAGCATCTGCAGCGTGCGCTCGCCCTGCTCGCCCACGTTGGCAAACGTCCCCGACAGCGGGTCGATGAGACCGATCTTGATGGTATCCGCCGCGAACGCTGGCGCGGCAATCAGCAGCGACCCGACAATCCCGGCCGCGATCTTCCGATACGACATTGGATGGTTCCTCCGTGGTTTGCGATGTTGTTGTAAGGCCCTGCCCGGGAGTGGGACCCCAGGCCCAGCCGCTACACGCCGATGGAAGCGAGGCCCTTGTAGCCCTCGCCGAGCCGCCTGCGCACCGGGTTAGACAACGTGCCTAGCCCTTCGATCCTGCACTCCGCCACATCGCCCGGCTCGATCACCACAGCGCCGGGCGTGCCGGTGCTGATGAGATCGCCCGGGTGCAGCGTCATGACATTCGAGTGGAATGCCACCAGGAAATGCGGCGGGAAAGCCATGTTCGCCACCAGGTTCTCCCGGTGCAAGGCGCCGTTCTTCCACGTGCCCACCCGCAGGCGCGAGACGTCGAGCACCTCGTCGGGGGTGATCAGCTCCGGCCCGAAGGAGAAGAACGTGTCATAGTTCTTGGCGCGCGTAAGAAAGCGTGGGTTGCGTTGCAGGATGTCCTCAGCCGTCATGTCGAGGATCAGGCAGTATCCGGCAATGTAGTCGCTCGCATCGTCTTCACGCACGCAGCGGCACTCGCGGCCGATGATCACCCCCAGCTCCGCCTCCGCCGTGACACGCTCGGAATCCGGCGGCAGCTCGATCGTATCCCCGGGACCGATGATGGTGTGATCGCCCTTCATGAACGACGCCGGCTCGGTGGGAAACGCGGCGCTCAAGTCGGCGGCGTGGTCTTTGTAGTTGAGGCCGATGCCCCAGATCTTGCGTGGACGCCGAAAGAGGGGACCGTAGCTCGCCGCCGAACGCTCCACTACACGGGGCGTCTGCTCGGCGTCGCGCACCAGCAGAGGGCTCAGGCCCTGCTCGATCAGCGACAACAGGTCGGTAGGCCAACCGCGCCCCAGATATGCGTTGATCCATTTCACCGGGACGGCGCCTGCGGCCGTGACCACTGCGGCCGTCTCCTGTCCGTCGAGTCTGAGAGTGCAAACACGCATGTCGGGATGCTCCAACCGGCCGCGATCCTGCGCGCCGTGCCTGGCTTGCCCGCCGATCGGGCACCGCACGTACGCCGCCACGAGCGGCGCGCCCTTGCTTCAACGGTTTTGCCAGGTCGCGATTCTACAGCCAGGAGCGGTCGCGGCGGAACCTGCCGGGACCGGCGCTCAATTGTGCAGGAAGAACACCGCGAACAGCCTTGCGCGATCCGTCCACATCCGGCTGAGGCAAAACCCCGCTTCGCGTGCCAGGGCGGAGAATCCCGACGGCGTGTACTTGTACGAGTTCTCGGTGTGGATCGTCTCCCCTGCGGCAAAGACGAATGCATGGCGGGCGATCCTTGCCGACTGCGCGCGCAGGCTGGTGAGATGCATCTCGATCCGGTTGCGCTGCGCGTTGTAGAACGCGAGATGCTCGAAGGCGGTGAGATCGAAATCCGCGTTGAGCTCGCGGTTGATCCGTGCCAGGACGTTCAGGTTGAACGCGGCGGTGTAGCCTTCCGGGTCGTTGTAAGCCAGGTCCAGAATCTCCGTGCGCTTCTGCAGGTCCACCCCGATCAGCACTCCGCCGTCGGCTCCCACCAGGGCACGGGCTCGCCGCAGAAACGCCACCGCCTCTTCCGGCTCGAAGTTGCCGATGGTAGAGCCAGGAAAGAACACGACGCGACGCGCGCCGTTGGACAGCACGAGTTCCGACTCCAAGGGCGCGTGATAATCACCGACGACGGCGATCACGGATAACCACGGATAGTCGGAGGCGAGCGCGCTGCTCGCCTTGAGCAGTTGGTCGCGGGAGATATCCAGCGCGGCGTAGGCGGAAGGCCGAAGGCGGGGCAGCAGGTGGCGTACCTTCTGGATCTCGCCCGCACCGAATTCGATGAGGATCGCGTCGGCGCCCAGCGCCTGCGCGATCTCGCCCGCGCGTTCCGAGAGGATGCCGTTCTCGGTGCGGGTCGGATAGTAGGCCTGCGTCCTGCAGATGGCCAGGAACAGCTCCGCTCCGCGGCGATCATAGAAGAGCTTGGGCGGCAACTGCTTGCGCGGGCGTGCGAGCCCTGCGAGCACCTCCTGCAGGATGGATTCGTCGTGCGGCGCGAGATCGACCACGCACAGGTTGCACGGTTGCAACTTGCGGGCGACATGAGCACACAGGTTCACAGGACCTCCTCCCACTGAGTCGGCGGGACATGACAGCGGCCGACCGGCTTCGGCGCGCATCGGTTCCGCCTCACTTCGCTCATCCAGCTACGCAGTGCGTAACGCGACGGCGACGCAGCGGGGCAAACTGCCGCCGCCCCATGCCGCACATGTGTTTCATTACCCTCGCAGGCGACACGGTCTCTGCGTTCGAGGGCTCGGCGGAAGCGATTCGACTCCTGGGCCACACGCGTCTACCATAATGTCACAACTCGCTTCCACACGTACCGACCGCTTGTCGGGATCCACCGAACTATGGTCGGGTGGGCCGCTGCAATCCTTAGTCAGGATGTCGCCATGAAAGCCCCAGCCACGTCTTCCGTATCCGCCGCTGCGGCCGAGCTGCTCAGCATGTTCGGCGCCGTGCGCGCGCTCACGGCAGAGCTTTGCCGGACTCTGAAAGCAGAGGACTACGTCGTGCAGAGCTCCCCCGAGTGCAGCCCCGCCAAGTGGCATCTCGCGCACACGACCTGGTTCTTCGAGAACTTTCTGTTGCTGCCGCAGCTCGAGGACTATCGTCCGTTCCACCCGCAATACGGCTATTTGTTCAATTCCTACTACGAGACGGTGGGGACCTTCTTCCCCCGCCCGCTGCGTGGCCTGCTCTCGCGCCCCACCGTCGAGGATGTGTACGCTTACCGCGCGCATGTCGATCGGCATATGGCGGAGCTGGTCGATCGGCTCGACCCGCACCGCGACGCCGCGACCGCATCTCGCGTCACGCTCGGACTGCACCACGAGCAGCAGCACCAGGAGCTGTTGCTCACCGATGTGAAAAATCTCTTCGCGCTCAATCCGCTACGGCCTGCCTATCGCGCCGCCGGCCGCGCTGCGCACGACTCGCCCGCGCCCCTGAACTGGCTCGAGCGCCCGGCCGGCATGTACGCGGTGGGCGCCTCGGGAGATGGGTTCGCGTTCGACAACGAAACACCGCGCCACCGTGTGTTCCTGGAGCGCTACGCCATCGCGTCACGCCCGGTCACCAATGCGGAGTTTCTGGAGTTCATGCAGGCGGGCGGCTATCGCGATGCCAGCCTATGGCTCTCGGATGGATGGCGCAAGGTCAACGAAGCGGGATGGCAAGCTCCCCTCTACTGGGAGCGGGTGGACGGCGAGTGGTGGCACATGACGCTGAATGGGTTTCAACGCGTGGACGCGAACGCGCCCGTGTGTCACGTGAGCTACTACGAGGCGGATGCCTTCGCACGCTGGGCGGGCCATCGACTCCCCTCAGAGCACGAGTGGGAAGTGGCGGCGTGCGCACTGCCGGTGGAGGGCAACTTGCTCGATAGCGGACGGCTGCAGCCGAGCGGCGCAACCAGCGCTTCACATCAATTCTTCGGCGACGTCTGGGAATGGACCAGCAGCAGCTATTCGCCGTATCCGGGCTTCCGCCCGCTCGCAGGCAGCTTGGGCGAGTACAACGGGAAGTTCATGGTGAGCCAGCAGGTCCTGCGCGGCGGCTCCTGCGCCACACCGGGCTCGCATATCCGCGCGAGCTACCGCAACTTCTTCTACCCGCCCGACCGCTGGCAGTTCACGGGCCTGCGACTGGCGCGGTGAGCCTGCGTCCCGCGCTCGATCGAGCGCGGTCCTCCATGCCTGCGCGATCGCGACGAGCCTCTCAGCGCACAGCCACCGGTGCCACAGTCGATCCGGTGGCGCCTTTGATCTTGAGCGGCTGCATGACGAAGGCAAACTCGTAAGTCCTGCTGGCCGCCAGCTCATCGAGCTTCAGATTCTCGAGCAGGAAGATGCCGTGCACCACCAGCGCGATCTGGTGCACGGGCAGGCTGATGCTCTTGTCCGGGTTGGGCACCGCCTCCACGCCAAAGGTGTCCGCCCCGATCAACATGATGTTCTGGCTGGCGAGCCACTCGGCCGCCGGAGCGCCGATCCCCGGGGTATCCTTGTTGTAGGTGGCGTTGTCGACGTTCCACAGCTTTCCGTAGCCGGAGTGGTTGAGCACGGCATCGCCGGGCTGGAGCGATGTCGCTTGCCGCTGCAACGCAGCTTGCAGATCAGCGACCGTGATCTCGTAGCCCGCTGGCAGCATGTCCAAGCCCTTTGCGGCCGCCACATCGATCAGCACGCCTCGCGTGAACAGCATGCCGATTTTCTCCACACCCAGCTTGGTGAATCCGTTGCGCGTGGCGATCTCGTCGTTGTCGAAGCAGTTGTAGAGCTGGTTGCCGATGGTCTGGTGGGAAAACATGTCGAACTGCGTGCCCACCTGCCCAAGCTCCGTGATGACGATCTCCTCGTTGCTGCGCCGCTTGTTGCTTCCCGTCGGCGGCCCCGTACGCTTGGTATGCAGCTCGAAGCGCCGCGTGCCCACGAGCGGCATCGTCGACTCCAGCACGCGCGCGAGCTCGATCACCTCGCCCGTCTTGATCAGGCGGCTCGCGCGTAACACGTTCGCCGGGCTCATGTAGTTGGCGGCCCCGCGCTCGTCCCCGGCACCCCACTTCGAGGGGCAGCGCTGCTCCGGTGACGGCGGCTGCCATGAATCGGCGAGCAGTGGCTCAGCGCAAACCGCGAGGGCAATGCTCGCGCCGATCAGCGTGGTTCTCATCGTTGTCCTCTCTCGCATCAGCGGTCGGTATCCAAACGCAGCGCGGCACCCGGCTCGTGCATTCGAGTCGAATTCGCGGCGGCACTGCGGGCAAGCCGGTCAGATCGCTTTCGCCGCCACTCCGACATAGAAGTATGCGTGTGTCCTCGGTCCCGCTGCGTAGAACCGCTCGAGCGTGGCAACCGAGAGCGGCGTCGCGGCGATGAGCTTGTCGATCTCCCGGTTCAGATGACATCCGCCCGCGACGCGCTGTTGCAGGCCGTCCAGCCGGTCCTGCCATTTCGCCACCGCTGCATCGGGCGAGCGGCCATGCTCGGCGAAGACGAACTCCCCACCCGGCTTGAGCACGCGGGCGAACTCGGCCAGCGCTCGTCGCGGATCGGGGATGGTGCAAAGCGTCCACGTGGTGACGACGCAGTCGACCGATGCATCGGGCAGCGGCAAGGCCTGCCCGTCGAGCCCGATGAACTCGACGGGGAACGTCACGGCCGCCATCGCAGGCTGCGCCAGACGCCGCGCGACCTCGGAGGGCTCCACAGCCAGTAGGCGCGTGACACCGGACGGATAGTGCGGGAGGTTCAACCCGCTGCCGAAGCCGACCTCCAACACCGCGCCGTGGGCCGGTGCCAGGGCCTTCGCTCTGACCTCTGCCAGGTGCCGCGTCGCCATCAGGACGTGGGTGACGCGCGGGACGATCTGTTCCGTATAGAACCCCATGGATGCTCCTGGGATCGCGCGGGTCAGGCTATACCGCGCCGTCGCATGGCGAAGCGACCGATGCGGCGCATCGTCTCCGCGCTGCGGTGCGCTGGTCGTTGCGCACAGTGCCGCCAGCCGAAGCGTAGTCCGGACCGGCGGGTGTCGCGGATCTTGTAGACTGCACCTTGCATCTCGAGGTCCTTCAGGTCGGGGAGGGCGTCAAGCGCACCCCATTATCGACCAACGTAGCCCGCGATGCCGGCGCGACCGCCCCGCCGCCGCGACAAGCAAGGGATACGGCCGATCGAGGCGCAGAGTTTGGACGACTCGCGATGTCAGATAGAACAGACCAAGCCCTCCCGATCCTGATCGCCGGAGGCGGCATCGGTGGCATCTGCGCGGCGCTCGCGCTAGCACGGATCGGTCTGCGCGTGCACGTGCTCGAACAGGCGGCGCAATTCAAGGAGATCGGCGCCGGCATTCAGATCGCACCCAACGCGTTCCACGTCTTCCACGCGCTCGGCATCACCGAAGCCATCACGCGAGCAGCCGCGTTTCCAGAGGCGCTGATCGTGATGGACAGCGTGTCCGGCGACGAGGTGACCCGCATTCCGGTCGGCCCGGAGTTTCGTGCCCGATTCGGCTATCCCTACGGGCTGATCCATCGCGCCGACCTCCACGCCATCCTCGTCGGCGCCTGCCGCCGCTCGCCGCTCGTCACTCTCAGCGCGTCGCGGCAAGTGCGGGAGTTCGAAGATCGCGGGGATCGCGTGACGGTGCATTTGGAAAGCGGCGAGGCGCTCGACGGTGCGGCGCTGATCGGCGCCGACGGCCTGTGGTCGACGGTGCGCACGACGGTGGTCGGTGACGGCAAACCGCGGGTTTCCGGGCACATCGCTTACCGGGCGGTGATGCCAGCGAGCGAGGTCCCTGCGGCCAACCGGCGCAACGCCATGATCATCTGGGCCGGACCCAAGACTCACCTGGTCCATTACCCGTTACGTCGCGGCGAGCTGTTCAACTTGGTTGCGGTGTTCGACAGCAACCGCTACGAGGAAGGCTGGGACAGTTACGGCGACCTCGGTGAGCTCAACGAGCGGTTCGAGGGGACCCGGCCCGAAGTGCAGGGAATGCTCGCGAAGATCGACTCCTGGCGCATGTGGGTGCTGTGCGACCGCGAGCCGATCAAAGAGTGGAGCCGGGGGCGTACGACCTTGCTGGGCGATGCCGCGCACCCCATGTTGCAGTACCTGGCTCAGGGCGCATGCATGGCGATGGAGGACGCAGTCTGCCTCGCAGCCAAGCTGGAGGCCGCAGGCGGCGACTGTGAGAGGGCGTTCCGGGACTACCAGCAAGCACGTTATCTGCGTACGGCGCGAGTGCAGCTGACCGCCCGGCTGTACGGGGAAGTGCTGCACGCCTCGGGCGCCACGCGCGACCTGAGGAACGCCTACTTGAGCGCGCGCACACCGGAGCAAGCATACGAGAGCATGGCCTGGCTCTACGACGCGCGCGAGGCCGCTGACTCGTGGAGATGATTCGGCGTGCCGCGAGGCTCGAACTTGCCCGAGAGGCGATTGTCCGTCCCGGCGCGGCGTAGTGACCGCAGCAGGGTCAAGCGGCTTTCAGATCCAACCCCATCCAGCGCGTGCCCTCGAATGGGGTAGCGTTGTAGGGAGCGATGTCCGTGAAGCCCAGCCTCGTATACAGCGCCTGGGCCTCCGCCATGTTCTCCAGCGTGTCGAGCACGATGCGCGAGTAGCCGATCGCATGCGCTTCGCCGATCACGTGGCGGGTCAGGAGGCGGCCGATTCCTCGGCTGCGGAAGTCGGGACGCACGTACAAGCGCTTCAGCTCGCACTCGTCGTCCGACAGCGGTCTGAGCGCGACGCACCCGGCCGCCTGCCGCGCCATCATCGCCATGTACAGTCGCCCGCGCGGCGGCGCGTATGCACCCGGCAGATGGCTCAGCTCGGCGCTGAAATCCTGAAACTCGAGATCGATCCCGAGACTGCGTTGATACTCCTGAAACAGGGAGCGTGCGCGTTCCACCTCCGGTCCCGACTCTACTCGTCTCAGTTCGAAAGGAAGCTGGATCTCCGTCATCGCCGCGTGCCTGTCGCCATCAGCCGACCCCGAATATGCGCAACTTCGTCACCGCGCTCGACCGCCACCGGCTCCACACTTTCTGTGCGTGAAAGACGGTCCGGCCAGTCCGTGAGCATGCCGATGGCGCAACTGCAGCATCGGAAGCCGGGACCTGTCGCACCTTGACGGCAGCCGGCTCCAGCGCCGTGATCAGCACCAGCCCCCGGAACGCGAGTCGCATCGACTCGCCCGGGGCGAGAAACAGATCGCGCAGGTCGCCGGCTTGTGTGATCCACACCACACCGAACAGACAGGCAACCTCGAGCTGGGTTCCCCCTTGCAGGCGTAGGGATTCTTCGCGGTCCAGACCGACCGTCATGGCAGCGGCTTCCAGGAGCATGCGGGTCAGTCTAGTGTCCGCCTGTGATGCAGTACAGATATACTTGTGCTGGATTTGCACCGGTACAGATCTCTGTTCGAGCGATCTGTTGCGGTGGATCGGGAGGGGTTCTGTGTCTGTGCAGCCGGGGGCGACTCGCGCAACATAGCCCGTATGAGCAACGGCACCACACATCTGTACGCGTCGCTCGCCGAGCGGGTCGCAGAAGCAATCCGCGGCGGGGCTCTCAAAGCCGGCGACCGCCTGCCCTCGGTGCGGCGGCTCTCCTCTCAGCAACGCGTAAGCGTCGCCACCGCACTACAGGCCTATCGCCACCTCGAGAATCAACGCCTCATCGAAGCGCGGCCGAAGTCGGGCTACTTCGTGGCGGCGAGAGCGCTGCCGCTCGCCGAGCCCGCGACCTCGGCGCCGCCAGCCGCCGCCCGCTTCGTCGGGGTCAATCAGCTGGTGACGGAAGTGCTGCAGACGGCACGCGATGCCGACGTCATCCCGCTCGGCTCGGCGTGCCCCGGGCCCGAGCTGTTCCCCAACGACAAGCTGCTGCGCCTGGTGCACGCGGAGGGGCGGCGGCGGCCATCGCTCCTGGGCGAGTACGCGATATCGCCCGGAAACGAGCGGCTGCGCGGCATGATCGCGCGGCGCTCGCTGGATATCGGCTGCCGCCTGAGCCCGGACGAGATCATCGTGACCAACGGCTGCATCGAGGCGCTGAATCTCGCGCTGCGGGCGGTGGCCGGCCCCGGCGATACCATCGCGCTGGAGTCGCCCACCTATTTCACTCTGCTGCAGATCATCCAGAGCCTGGGCATGAAGGCGTTGGAGATCCCGACCCACCCGCGCGAAGGGATCTCGATCGAAGCGCTCGACCTCGCCACGCATCGGTCGGGCGCGGTCAAAGCGATACTGATCATGCCGAACTTCCAGAATCCGCTCGGCAGCCTGATCCCGGATCAGAACAAAGCGCGGTTGGTGCAGCTCGCGGAAGCGCGTGGCGTCGCGCTCATCGAAGACGACATCTATGGCGACATCCACTTCGGCACCGCGCGGCCGCGCGTGGCTAAGGCCTGGGACCGCAGCGGGAGCGTGATCCTGTGCTCGTCGTTTACAAAGACCGTAGCCCCCGGGCTGCGAATAGGCTGGATCGCACCGGGCCGCCGATATCAGGAGGTGGCGATGCTGAAGTTCATCAGCTCGATCGCCACGCCCGAGCTTCCGCAGGCCGCCATCGCGGAGTTCATGGCCAACGGCGGCTACGACCATCACCTGCGCCGGCTGCGCGGCGAGTTCGCGCGGCAGGTGCAGCAGGCGAGCGCGGCGATCGCGGAGTACTTCCCCAAGCACACCAAGATCACCCGCCCGTCGGGAGGATTCGTGCTCTGGGTCGAGCTTCCGCCGGGCGTCGACGCGCTCGAGCTGTTTCGGCGCGCACGCGAAGAGCGCATCAGCATCGCGCCGGGGCCCATGTTCACCACCACTCGGCGCTACCGGAACTGCATCCGCGTGGGCTGCGGCCATCCCTGGAGCGCCAGGATGGAGATGGGGCTGATGCGCTTGGGCCGGCTCGCTGCAGAACTGGTCTAGCTCACGCCGCCTTGGGCTCGACCTGCATGGCCCCGGTCATGATCGCGACCGCGTCCGACATCTTGATCTCGCGCGGATTCACCACCGCCACCCGCCTGCCCAGCCGCTGGATGTGGATGCGGTCGGAGACCTCGAACACGTGCGGCATGTTGTGGCTGATGAGGATGACCGGCAGCCCACGATCGCGCACCCGGCGGATCAGCTCGAGCACCATGTTCGATTCCTTCACACCCAGCGCCGCGGTCGGCTCGTCCATGATGACGACATGACGGGCGAAGGCGGCGCTGCGCGCCACCGCCACGCCTTGCCGTTGTCCGCCGGACAAGGTCTCGACGGCCTGCTTCATGGAGCGGATGCCGATCTGGAGATCCTTCATGTGTGCGATGGCCTCTGTCACCATCCTCTTCTTGTCCAGGCAGCGAAACACTGAACCGAGGATCCCGGGCCGGCGCACCTCTCGCCCCAAGAACAGGTTCTCCGCGATGGTCATCGCGGGAGCCACGGCCAGGTCTTGATAGACCGTTTCGATTCCCTGCCGCCGGGCGTCGATCGGACTGTGAAAGCGGACCACGTTGCCGTCCAGGCGGATCTCGCCCTCGTCGGGGATGAGCGCGCCGGACAGCGCCTTGATGAGCGTCGACTTGCCGGCGCCGTTGTCGCCGATCACCGCCAGGATCTCGCCCGGCAGCAAATCGAAGTCGGCGCCGTCGAGCGCCGTGACGTGACCATAGCGCTTGATCAGGCCGCGGGCTTGCAGAACCGGAGCGGGCGCTGTGTTGGCCATAGCCTCACCTCCTGCGCCCGGAGAGGCGATCGGTTGCCACCGCCAGGATCACCAGGATGCCGGTGACCAGGACCTGGTACACGGACGGCACTCCCATGAGAGTGAGCCCGTTGCGGAATACGCCGACGATGAGCGCACCGATCAACGTACCCAGGATCATGCCGCGTCCGCCGAACAGGCTGGTCCCGCCGAGCACCACCGCGGTGATGCTGTCGAGGTTATCGGTCTGGCCGGCTTGCGGATCGCCGACTCCGGTGCGCGCCACCGCGAGCAGCGCTGCGATCCCGTAGATCAAACCGGCCAGCGTGTACACCGAAAGCAGCAGGCGCGCCGTGGGAATGCCCATCAGCCTGGTGGCCTCCGGATTGTTGCCAACGGCATACACATGCCGCCCGTACGTCGTCTGGCGCAGCACGTACCACGTGAGCAGGTACAAACCGAGCATCAGCACGGTTCCGTACGTCACCGCCGTCTGCCCGATATGAAATGTGTTCCCTAGGACCACGAGCTCGTCGGGAAGTCCGGTCACCGTCTGCGACTTGGAGTAGATCTGCGTGATCGCGAACGCGATGTTCAACGTGCCCAGGGTCACGATGAACGGCGGCAGCCGCACCATCGTGATGAGCGCTCCGTTCAGGACGCCGAATGCCACGCTCACGAGCAGGCCGCACGCGATGGCGAGATACGGGTTCATCCCGTAGTCCACGGCGAACTTCGTCATCACGATCGAACCAAGCGCCATGATCATCCCGCAGGCGAGATCGATCCCGGCGGTGAGGATCACCAGCGTCTGCCCGATGGCGATCACGCCCACCACCATCACCTGCTGCAGAATCAGCGAGAAGTTCTGCCCGGCGAGGAAGCGGTCGGTCTGCGAGGCGAAGAACGCGCACGCGACGAACAGCGCCAGGAACGGGCCGATGGCGGTGATCGGCGGCAGGTGCTCGAGTAGCCCCCGCAGGTTCGTGCCGGCGACCGGCACCGTTTGCGTAGACATCGCGAACCTCCCTCAGACCGGCCGGCTTGGGGCTCGCGCCCGAAGCCGGCCTCGACCATGACGCGGTCGTTATTTGTTGCCCCAGCAGGCGTCCAATCCGAACTTGGTGTCCTTGCTGGCTACGCCGGGCATGGCTTTGTCGGTGATCAGAGTCACGCCGGTGTCAGTATAGCCGGACACTTTCTTGCCGGTCTTGGCATAGTTCACCCCGGCGTCCACGCCGAGCTGGGCCATCTTCAGCGGATACTGCTGCGAGGTGGCGGCGATGATGCCGGCCTTCACGTTCTTCACACCCGCGCAGCCGCCGTCCACCGAAACGATCAGCACTCCCTTCTCTTTGCCGGCCGCCTTCAGCGCCTGGTGCGCGCCCGCTGCAGCGGGTTCATTGATGGTGTACACGACGTTGATGTCGGGGGCCTTCTGCAGGCAGTTCTCCATCGCCGTCTGGCCCTTGGCCTGATCGCCCTGCGTGTCCTGGCTGCACACGATCTTGGGATCGCCCTCTTTGATCCCGAAGCCCTGCAGGAAACCGTCATGGCGCAGCTTGCCCACGGTGATACCGGGCGCCAGGTCGAGCGTTGCGATCTTGACGGGCTTGTTCCCCATGGCGGCTTTCGCGTACTGTCCGATCAGCACGCCGGCCTTGAAGTTGTCGGTGGCGAACAGCGCATCGGTGGCATTCTGCGGGTCGGTCGGAGTATCGAGCGCGATCACCAAGACGCCCGCGTCCCGCGCCTTCTTGATCGCCGGCACGATGGCCTTGGTGTCGCTCGGCGTGATCAGGATCGCCTTCGCCCCCGCGGTGGTCATGTTCTCGATCGCCGTGACCTGCGTCGCATTGTCACCGTCGAACTTGCCGGCGGCGGACATGAGCTTCGCGCCCTTTGCCTGCGCTTCCTGCGTTGCGCCTTCTTTCATCTTCACGAAGAACGGATTCGTGTCCGTCTTGGTGATCAGACCGACGATGATGGTCTGCTGTGCATAGGCCGAGGCGGCCGCGCAGGCAAGCAGGGACAGCAACAGATGGCTTCTCGCTTTCATCTCCCGACTCCTCCACTCGTGTTGGGTACGAACACAACCAGGATCAAGACACGCGACGGCCTCGCCCCGCCGCCGGTCGGACCGCAGCTGTCTCGGCCGGCATGGCCGCGGCATCCCCCTGGAGCGGCATGGTATAGCGGAACGACGAAGAAACCAACTTGCTTTCGCCCTACGCCCCGCTTAATGTGTAGCGTTCGGCTGAGCCAAGCGACTAGAAAATGTTCCTCGTGTTCGGCGAGTCTCTGATCGATATGGTGGCCGGGCCCACGGGCGACTTCACTCCGGTCCCCGGCGGCGGTCCCTACAACTTCGCACGGGCGCTCGCGCTCCAGGGCCTGCCTGCCGGGTATCTGAATCCATTCTCCGAAGACGCCTTCGGCCAATTGCTCAAGACCACGCTCGCATCCTCCGGAGCGCGCCACCTCGGGCGGATGAGCCACAAGCCGACCTCGCTTGCGCTGGTCGCCACCGACGCGCACGGCCAGCCCCAGTACAGCTTCTACCGCGACAACGTGGCCGACCGCGACATCGACGCCGATCTCGTTCTCGCCAACGCCGGTTCGGACGTGACGGGGTTCCACAGCGGCACGCTGGCGTTGGTGCCCCCCGACGACCGGCAGGTGCTGCGCGCGCTGCAGCACTTCCAGGCGAGTGGCGTGCTGTGCACGTTGGACGTCAACATGAGACCGCAAGTCGCCGGCAGCATGGGGATCGCGTTGGAGGGCTATCGCGCGGCCGCCTTCGAGGCCGTCGCCCATGCCGATGTGGTGAAGGTGAGCGACGAGGATCTGCATCACCTCGGCCTGCAGAGCGCCCCGCAGGCAGGTGCGCAGGCGCTGCTCGAGCGCGGTTGTCGGCTCGTCGTCGTCACGGTCGGGGCGCGAGGAGCGTGGGCCGTCGATGCGCGCCACCGGTTGCATCAGCCGGCATTCCCCGTGCGTGCGGTGGACACGGTAGGAGCAGGCGACTGCTTCTTTGCCGGCTTCGTCGCGTCGCTCGAGAGGCAGGGGGCGCTCGCCGGCCTACGCCGCGAGGGGCCGACAGCCGAGGTCCTATCGTCCGCCTTGCGACACGCTGCGGTGTGCGCGGCGATCAACATCTCGCGCAAAGGCTGCCAGCCGCCGACATGGGAAGAAGCGGTACGCTGGCAGCCCAGCGCCGCGTAGAGCTCTCGACCGGGAGTGGCCCGCGTCCCGAGCACCTGGGAAGCGGCCGGGCTGTCCCTTCCCGCTCCCCATCCGCGTCCACGATGCTTTACAGCACGCGGGTGCGGAACGTGCCGGTCACATCCTGATCCGACTCTTCGGTCGGTCGCCGCCGGAGGGCGTCGCAGCCTGCGCAGTGTCGGTGATAGCAGGCCAGGCCCTGGAGAGCTCGCGCTCGACGCGCGTCAGGTGCCGTCGCATGAGACTCGCAGCCGCCTGCGCATCGCGTGCACGCACCGCATTCAGGATGTCCGCATGATCCTGATTGCTGCGATCTCGCAGCTCGCGGGTGCTGAAGTGCTCCTCGATGCGGCGGTGCAAGCTGCCGTCGCGCAGATCCCACAGCACGTTGGTCATCAGAACCAGCGCCGTGTTGCCACTCGCCTCCGCGACACGCACGTGAAACAGGCGGTCGGCCGGATGACGCAGGTCGTAGCGCTGCGCGTCGTCGCGGATCGCATCGACGGTGTCCTGGATCGCTTCGAGCTGCTCGGGCGTCGCGTTCCTTGCGGCTTCCGCTGCGATGGTGGACTCCACCATGCGACGCGCGGCGAGCAGCTCGAAGGGTCCGATCTCCCCGGCCTTGCGCGCTCCCCACGTGGACGCGCGCGAGGCGGCCTCCTGACGCACGTATACGCCCGAACCCATGCGGACGTCCACCAGCCCCTCTACTTCCAGAGCGATGAGCGCTTCCCGTACCGGCGGGCGCGACACCCCGAGGCGCAGGGCGAGATCGCGCTCCGAAGGCAAGCGTGAGTTGGGCGCCAGCTCGCCGCTGGCGATCATGGCCACGATCTGCTCCGCGATCTGGCGATACATCCGGCGTGGCTCGAGCACAGTAAGCGGCATAGATTTTCGGCGGTGCTGAATCGACCCGCCTAGCGCGGCTCGACGACGGTAAAGTGGTCACTTGCTATAGTGGTAAGACCAATATACCATCCTCGACGCCTTCCTGTACGGCGGTCGCCCGGCGAACGGGCGGCCGGCCCGGTGAGGGGAGAGGGCGGTGAACGGAATAACAACCAGGAGGAAACGGAATGAAGAAGACATTGCTTGGGCTTATCGGCGTCGCGGTGGCTGCGTTCGCCTTCAGCGGTCCGGCCATGGCGCAGAAGAAGACACTGGCCGTCGTCGTAAAGGGTTTGGACAATCCGTTCTTCACGGTGCTCGGTAATGGGTGCGCTCGGTGGAACAAGGAGAATCCGAACTCCGAGTACACCTGCCTGTACACCGGCCCGGCGTCGAGCGCCGACGAAGCCGGCGAAGTCCAGATCGTCGAGGACCTGATCAACAAGGGTGTGGCCGGGATCGCCATCTCGCCGTCGAACGCGCCGGCGATGGCCAACATGCTCAAAGCCAAGAAGCCGAAGATGCCGATCATGACGATCGACGCCGACCTGGGCGCCGCCGACCGAGCGCTGCGCAAGACCTACCTCGGGACGAACAACTACGACATGGGCGTGCTGATGGCCAAGCAGGCGAAGGCGCTGAAACCCAAGGGCGGGACCGTGTGCCTGCAGCTCGGCAACGTCGCGGCGGACAACATCAACGCACGCGCGGCGGGCTTCCGCGACACCATCGCGGGCAAGAAGGGGATCGATCGCCTGAAAGGGGAAAACGGGTGGACCGAGATCAAGGGCTGCCCGCTGTTCACCAACGACCAGATCGACCTCGCCAACCAGCAGATGTCGGACACCTTCACCGCAAACCCCGACCTCGATGCATTCATCCTAGTCGGCGGCTGGGCCCAGTTCGGCCCGCAAGCCTACGCCCAGGTCACCGACCAGGTGATGCCGAAGCTCAAGTCGAAGAAGCTGATCATCGTCGCCGGCGACACCCTGCCGCCGCAGATGGAGGCCCTCAAGGCGGGCCGAAGCGACGCGCAGATCGGGCAGCGCCCGTTCGAGATGGGCCATCGGGCCCCTGCGGTGTTGATCGATCTGATCAAGGGCAAGAAGGTCCAGGACCCGCTCTACACGGGCCTGGACGAGTGCACCCCCAAGAACCTGGGCAAGTGCCCGGCGCAATAACCGGGATCCAGATGTCTCGTTGCAAAAGGGCGCCTGCCGGCGCCCTTTTTTGCGCGAGCTTCCTCGGCTGAAGCAGAATCGGCCGGCCTTCGCGGCAATGCCGAAACAGAGGAGGACGGGAACCGATGTCGGTGCTGGAGCTCACTGGAATATCCAAGCATTTCGGCGCCATCCGCGCTCTCACCGATGTATCGCTGGTCTTGAACGCGGGCGAGGTGGTCGGCCTGATGGGCGACAACGCGGCCGGCAAGTCCACGTTGGTCAAGATCATCGCCGGGAACTATCCGCCGAGCAGCGGGACGATCACCATGGAAGGACGCAAGGTCGTCTTCCACAAGCCGGCCGATGCGCGAGCCGAAGGCATCGAGATCGTCTACCAGGATCTGGCGCTCTGCAACAACCTCACGTCTGCGGCGAACGTCTACCTGGGCCGGGAACTCGAGATGGGCCCGCGGCCATTCCGCGTCCTCAATTACAAGGGCATGTATCAGCGCGCGGCGGAGCTGTTTGCCGAGCTGAAATCGGAGACGCGGTCGCGCGACCTGGTCCGCAGGATGTCGGGCGGCCAGCGCCAGGCCGTCGCGATCGCCAGAACGCGTCTCTCGGAGCCCAAGATCGTCCTGATGGACGAGCCTACGGCGGCGATCAGCGTACGCCAGGTGGCCGAAGTGCTCAATCTCATCCGCCGGCTGCGCGATCACGGCATCGCCGTGGTTCTGATCAGTCATCGCATGCCCGACGTGTTCGCCGTTTCCGACCGGATCGTCGTGCTGCGGCGGGGCGAGAAGGTTGCCGACAAGCCGATCTCGAGCAGCTCACCCGAGGAAGTGACGGGGCTCATCACCGGTGCAATCGAGTCCGCCTGACCGCGGGCGGACACTCCACATCAGAGGCAAAGAAAAATGGCTATGACCCTCGAGGAATCGATCGGCAAGCAGGTGCACGCGGACGTGCTGAGCTGGCTTGTGAGCCGGCAGACGTTCTGGGTGACGGTGGCCGCCATCGTCGCGTTCACCGTCTTGACGCTGACGAGCGATGCCTTCGCGACCCAGCAGAACCTGTTCAACGTGACGCGCAACTTCGCGTTCGTCGCGATCATTGCGATCGGCATGACTGCCGTCATCGCCACCGGCGGCATCGACCTTTCGGTGGGCGCGGTGCTCGCGCTCTCCGGCATGGTGATCGGTATGTCGATGAACAACGGTACGCCCTTCTGGATTGCGGCACCGCTTGGGCTCGGCGCGGCGTTGCTGGTCGGCGCCGTCAACGGCGTCATGATCGCGTACGTGGGCATGCCGCCGTTCGTGGTCACGCTGGGAATGCTCTCGATCGCACGCAGCCTCGCGATGGTCCTGTCCAACAATCGGATGGTGTACGAGTTCGGCCCCGACCAGGCGCAACTGCTGACGCTCGGCGGCGGATTCGTCAGCCTCGGGCTTCCGTTCGTGAATCCCATCCGGATACCGAACCCGGTCCTGTTCCTGGTCGTCATGGGCCTGCTGGTGGGGGGCGCTTTCCGGTGGACCAAATGGGGGCGGCACCTGTTCGCCATCGGCGGCAACGAGGAGGCGGCGAACCTGACCGGCGTGCCCGTCCGGCGAGTGAAGCTGAGCGTGTACATGTTCTGCAGCTTGTGTGCCGGCATTGCCGGCATGCTCGAGGTGGGCTGGCTCGGTACGATCACCACAGGGCTCGGCCAGGGCATGGAGCTCACGGTCATCGCCGCGGCGGTGATCGGCGGTGCGAATCTGAGCGGCGGCGTCGGCACCGCGTTCGGCGGGGTGGTGGGCGCCGCGCTGATCGAGGTGATCCGCAACAGCCTCACGCTCCTCGGCGTGAGCACCTTCTGGCAGGGCACCTTCGTCGGCACCTTCATCATCGTCGCGGTGCTGTTCGATCGAGTGCGCGCGCGAACTTCGAGCGACTGACGCCGCGCGGCCCGTGCTGGCGTCGCGGGATGACCTCGGCACCCTGTCGCGAGGCCGTCCCAAGAGCCGTGATGCGGCGCTTCGCGATCACTTGGGCGCCCCCTGAGACGCATCGTCGAGTCGGGCGTTGCCGGCGCGAAGATTTGGTACACTGCGATCGCCAGTCAAAGCCCCGTCTTGTCGCCACGCGACAATCTCGGGTGGTAGCGTCGCCGATGTGTCCGGTCCGGATCCCAGGTGAGCCAGGACAGCGCCAGCCATTCGGTCCGCGCGCTGTGATCGCAAACGTCGAGCGATGCCGCGCATCTTGCCTTTCAACCCTGCCCGGGGGTGATGCATGTCTTACGCCGAAGCACTCGAGCCCGTAATGCAGCAGGTCATCGATCCCTCAGCCGCCGAGATCGACAAGACAGGGAAGTTCCCGCGTCCCGCGATCGAGCGGTTGGGCAAGGCCGGGCTGCTCGGCCTGGTGAGCGATCGCTCGGTCGGCGGCCAGGGAGGCACTCTCGCGGACGCGAGCGCGGTGGTGGCGCGGATCGCGCAGAGCTGCCCGTCGACAGCGATGGTCGTGACAATGCACTACTGCGCCACGGCGGTGATCGAGAAGCATGGGCGCGAGGACGTGCGCCGTGAGATCGCGGCCGGCAACCATCTCAGCACCCTCGCGTTCTCCGAGGCCGGATCGCGCAGCCATTTCTGGGCGCCTGTGAGCAGCGCCAAAGCCGAGAGCGCCAAGGTGCGACTCGACGCCGCCAAGAGCTGGGTGACGTCGGCCGGAGAAGCCAACTCCTACGTCTGGTCGAGCAAGCCCCTGACTGGCGAGGGGGCGAGCACGATCTGGCTCGTCCCGGCGCAGGCGAAAGGGCTCGCCACGGTGGCTGCGTTCGACGGACTGGGCCTGCGCGGCAACGCCTCCTCTCCGGTGCGGGCCGAGGGTGTGATCATCGACGCGGCCAACCGACTGGGAGCGGACGGCGCGGGATTCGACGTCATGATGGGGATCGTTCTGCCCTGGTTCGTCACCCTGAATGCGGCCTGTTCGGTCGGCATCATGGAAGGCGCGCTCGCCCGCGCCGGTGCGCACGTCAAGGACACGCGCTATGCGCACTTGGGTTCGAGCATCGCGGAGTTTCCCACGGTGCGTGCCTACCTCGCTCGCGCGCGCATCCGCACCGACATGAGCCGAGCGCTACTCGACGACACCCTCACCGCGATAGCATCCCAGCGCGCCGACACGATGCTGCGGGTGCTGGAGGTGAAGGCGGCGGCCGCCGAGGCCGCGTTGGAGGTGACCGACCTCGCCATGCGCGTGTGTGGCGGCGCGGCGTTCCGCAAGGAAGTGGGTGTGGAGCGGCTGTTCCGCGATGCCCGCGCCGCCTCGATCATGGCGCCGACCTCCGACGTGCTCTACGACTTTGTCGGCAAGGCAATCGTCGGCATGCCGTTGTTCTGAGGAGGCATCCGCCATGCCGCTCCTGCTCGGCGCCGTCGCCTACGCGCCCAAGGTGGTCACGATCTGGGAGGGATTCAAGGCGTTTTTCGGCCGCCGAGGGTTGGACTTCGATTTCGTCCTGTACTCGAACTACGAGCGCCAGGTCGAGGCCCAGTTCGCCGGCGACATCGACGTCGCCTGGAACTCGCCGCTGGCGTGGCAGCGCGCCACGCGCTTGGCACGGGCGCGCGGCGTCACCGAGCGCGTGCGCGCCATCGGCATGCGCGACACCGACTGCGACCTCACCTCCATCGTCGTCGTGCGCGCGGACAGCCCCATTCGGTCGCTGCCGGACTTGTGCGGCAAGAAGATCGGCGTCGGCGCGATCGACTCGCCGCAGGCCACGCTGATCCCGTTGCAATGGCTGCGCGAGCAAGGCATCGACGCGGAGCGTGAGGCAACCGTCGTGCGCCATGACGTGCTGGCCGGCAAGCACGGCGATCACATCGGCGGCGAGCGCGATGCCGCGGCGGCCCTGGCAGCTGGCGAGATCGATGCTGCTTGCATCATCGACGGCAACCACCTGCTGTTCACCCAGGAAGGCGTTCTCGCCCCGGGCAGCACACGCGTCCTCGGGCGCACTCCCGCCTACGATCACTGCAACTTCACGACCAGCCCGCACGCGGCGGCAGCACCGATGGAAAGGTTCCTGGAGCTGCTGCTGGCGATGCGCTACGACGATCCCGAGGTCCGCCCGCTGCTCGACCTCGAGGGGCTCAAGCAGTGGCGGGTAGGACGCACGTCCGGCTATGCCCTGCTGGACCGGGCGGTGAACGCGACGAGCTTCTTCACGCCGGAGGGAGCCATTGGGATCACCGGCTACCGTTATTGAGGCCGCGGCCACGGTAGAGCTTGGCCGCCTCGGGCTGGACAGCGGAGCTCATCTGCTGATCCTGCGCGCGCTGCGGCAGGTGCCCGAGGGAGCCGCGGTCGCCGTGCGCGGCACGCGACCGGATCTTGCGGTCGACCTCGCCGGTTGGTGCCGGGCGAAGGGCATCTCGCTGATCGAGCAGACCGGTGCATCGTTCCTCGTGTCGCGCGGCTTCCAACGCCAGCGCTGGGCACACGCGCAGCGTTGCGGATTGTCCGACCCGCGTGCGCCGGGCGCCGTGAGCGAGCATGCCTCGCCCACCTGGGGCGTCGCGGCGCGTGGTGCGCTGGTCGAGGCGAGCGGCCCCGAGTTTCAGTTCCCGCTGTCGGAGAAGTCGACGCTATGGGCCGAGGACGCCGCGCGTCTGTATGCGCAGGCTGTGGCCAGTCAGTGGGATCCCAACGCCGCAATCGATTGGGACCAGCCGTTCGATCTGCCCGGCGAGGTGGAGGACGCCGTCGCACAGCTCATGACCTATCTCGTCGAGAACGAGAACGCGGCGCTTCTCGTTCCGGCTCGCTTTCTCGCGCAGATGCATCCGCACTTCCGCGAGGTGCAGCAGATGCTGGCGGTGACCATCGCGGACGAGGCGAGACACGTCGAGGTGTTCACCCGTCGCCTGGGGCTGCGTGGCCGAAGCCCCGCGCTCTCCACCGCCGGAGGGCAAGCGTCGCTGAAGACGCTGTTCGACGCGGCAGAGTTCTCGGTCGCGTCATTTCTGCTCTCGGTACTGGGCGAGGGAAGCTTCGTGAACCTGCTCAACTTCCTGCACGTCCACGCTCCGGATCCAGTCACGGCGCAGATCTGCCGCCTGGCGGCAAAAGACGAGGCGCGGCACGTCGCCTTCGGCATGTCGCACCTCCAATGGCACCTGCATCATGACCGCGATCTTGCGCTCCGGCTCCGCCGCGCGATCGAGCGCCGTCACGACGAGCTCGCCGCGACCGACGGGCTCAACGAGGAAGTGTTCGATGCCTTGGTGCTGATCGCTGCCGGCGCATTCACGGTGGACGCGATCGAGCAAGGCTACCGCCGAGTGCGGCAGCTCGAGCAGGAGATGGCGGACGGACGCCGGGCTCGGTTGATGAAGTTAGGCTTCTCGGCAGCCGACGCGTCCGACCTGGCGCAGAAGCACACGCGCAACTTCATGTGACGGCGCGCGCTGCCGCGGCGTGTCGAGCTCACGCAAGAGAGGCGATCCGAGCGCGCGGCCGAGCGAGCTAGCGGCTGGCGGAGTCACCGGCTTCCTCTCCGCGTCCGGCGCATCTGTCATATTGCGAAATCCCGGCAGGGATACCAATATAGCGTTCTGCCCGATCTGGCGATGCGCTGCCGGCAGGCGCAGGAGGACGGAAACGTCCCGAGGCCGCGATCAAGGGTGCGGGAACGCGGGGACGAGACGGTTGGGGGGTCCCGCTCGCGCAATCTGCGCAGAGGCACGGGTCGAGCGCTACCCGGGCGAGACCGTGATTGCCGTTCTCGGCGGCAACACAACGAGGGGAGACAACGTCATGTGGGATTCGGTCCTCCGGCACGTCCCGAGCACGGCGGTTTTCCTGGCCGCCTTGCTCGGAGCGGGATGCACGACGGTCCCGCAGCAAGAGTTCAAGTCGTACACGGAAGCGTTCGCGGAGGTCAAGAGCACCACGGAGCAGCTTCTGGTCGAGTACGACGCTGCGAGACAGGCCGAGGACGCATACAAACAAGCGAAGACGGCGGCCGAGAAGGCTGCGGAAGAAGCAAAGAAGGGGACGAAGCAAGCGCCTGCGCTTCTCCCCCCGTTCCCGCCGTCGGTCACGCTCACCCTTGCCACGGAGAGCCGGCGACCGCCCGATCCCGTCGGCGCACGCCGGCAGGCCCTCGAGGTCGTAGCGGACTTCAACACCGCGCTGGTCAGTCTCGCTGAAGGAAAGAAGCCCGAGCAAGTGAAGTCCAGCATCGACTCGCTCACCGGCGGACTCAGCAATGTCGCGAAGCTGGCCGGCACCAGCCTGCCAATTCCCTTTGCCGGGGAGATCTCGACGCTGCTCTCGACCGTGATTACGAAACTGGACGAGGCCAGGAACCGCCAACAGTTCGTTGCCGCGCTCAAGGAAGCGGAACCGATCATCCGCGGCATCCTCCGGCTCTTCGCCGAGGACGCGCAGGACATCTACCAGATCAGGGCCGGGCAGGCGACTCGAGCCTGGACGAGCCACCAGGATGCCGTCATCAAGCTGGTGAAGCAGATGAGGGACATCGCGAAAGAGTGCGATCGGCCCACAGTGGACCAAGCCAAGAAGCTGGATGCCCTGGAGAAGGAAGTGCGCGCGTTGTTGGACCGTGCCGGCTTGAAGGACAACAGCGAGAAGCTCCCGACGACCGACGGTGCTCACCAGCAATTCGACGAGCTCGCGCTGAGTCAGTTGCAACAAACGCTGGTGCAGGCGCAAGGGGAGGCGGACAAGTACGAGGCGGTCATCAAGGCGCAGACCGCGCTGCTGGCGTTGGTCGTCTCCTATGGGCGAATGCTCGCCCAGACCGACGCGACCTTGATTGCGGTTCGGAAGGCGTTGGATAACCCGGCAGACATCCGCGAGCAGGCAACCGAGCTGATCGGGTTCGTGTTTACGGTGAAACGGGATTGGGAGGCGTTGAACGCGGCCCGCCGTGCCGCGGCCTAGCAGCAAATCCTAAAGAGGGGGGTTCCCGATGAGCTACGAAGACGAGCTGATGAGGCTACAGCGGATCATCACCGCAGATGACTCGACGGATGAACAAATCAGCGCAGCGACGGCAGCGCGGACGCAGCTGATCGACAACTCGATCGACGAGGCGTTCAAGAGGTTCGAAGCTCGGACCGAAGAGTTCGACGCCCTGACCAGTCGACTCAAGGCCGTAGTCGACAAGATCGCCGCGAATCAGCTGGCCGGCGTCATTGACACGCTCAACGGCGTCGTGAGCGACGTACAGAAAGCTGCGAGCGACAAACCCGCGGGAGACAAGGGCTCCGGGCACGCTTGAGTGCCGACGTCCGGCGCAGGCTTACGATCGGTGCATCAGGCCGAGCACGAACCGAGCGATGGGGGGTGAGACTCGGCGCGCTTTGTCGGGGGCACGTGCTGATGAGCAGTTGATGCCTGAGCACGAGCGACTCTAGGCGAACGGCGCGTACGCCGCCTTGGCCCGGCAGCCTACCTATAGTGACCCGCAGGTGGGCGGCAAGGACGCGGAGTTCGCGCACGAAGCGTCCAGCATCATGCCCGCCGTCCCGTACACGCCTGCCCCGCGCGGGTCAACGGCGTCATACTGCCGGTTCCTGACCCTTAGGAGCTATGGACAGAAAGACGCGACCATCGGTCGAACCTTCGCTCAAAAGAATCTCGCGGGTCTTGGGCAGCATCGCCGTCGTGGTCGGGGTCCTGGTCCTGATAGGGTGGGCGATGGACGTGAGCGCGTTGAAGAGCGTCCTGCCCGGCCTGGCCACGATGAAAGCGAACACGGCGCTCGCGTTCGTCTTGTCGGGCACGACCGTTTGGCTGATGGCGAGCGCCTCGCTCACGGCTGCGGGGCCCGCCCCGCTCTCGCACCGTAGCCGCGCTCGGGAGTGGATCGCGCGGGCCTGTGCAGCATCGGTTGCGCTCATCGGGCTACTCACAGTTACGCAGTACCTCTTCGGATGGGAGCTCGGAATCGACGAGCTCTTGGCGCACGACCGTGGGCCGCAAGGACAGATGCCCCATCCCGGGCGGCCGTCTCTTGGCACCGCGGTGAATTTCGCCCTGCTCGGCGCGGCGTTTCTGACGATGGACGTCGAGCTCCAAGGCCGGCGATGGCCGGCACAGTGGCTGGTGCTGGCGGTGCTACTCGATGCCTTCGTAGCTGTTCTGGGTTACGCATACGACGTCCCGTCGCTCTACCACGTGTTTGCCTACACTTCGATGGCGCTGCACACTGCGGCGCTGTTTGTCCTGCTCCCGATCGGGTTCCTGTTTGCTCGGCCCAGCCGCGGGCTGGTCGGGCTGGCAACGGGCGATGACCCGGGCGGCGCGCTCACCCGCCGACTGCTGCCGGCAGCTCTTCTAGTGGCCCCGGCGTTAGGCGCATTGTGCCTGGCTGCAGAAAGAGCGGGGCTGTACGCGTTCGAGTTCGGGCTGGCATTGCTCGCGACTGCCACCGTGCTGGTTTTCTCCGCGCTGGTCTGGTCGACGGCTCGATCCGTGCGCGATGTGGATGCCGAGCGGCGTGAGGCCGAGCGCTCGCTGCACGCTACCGAAGAGAGATTTCACCTGCTGGCGGACACGGTCACGGACTACGCGATTTTCTTGCTCGATCGCGAAGGCAACGTCGAGACCTGGACCTCGGGAGCGCAGCGGATGAAGGGATACGCGTCCGATGAAATTGTCGGCCGCAACTTCGCCTGCTTTTACACACCGGAGGATCGGGAACTGGGCAAACCGGAACAAGCCCTGCGCGTTGCGGAGGCAAACGGACGGCACCAGGAGGAAGCATGGAGTGTGCGGAAGGACGGCAGCCGATTTCTCGCGGATGCTGTCCTCACTGCACTGAGAGATTCCGAGGGAAGGTTGACCGGCTTCGCGAAGATCACCCGCGAGATCACGCAGCGCAAGCAAGCGGAAGAGGCGCTGCGCAAGAGCCAAGAGCAACTGCTTTCTCTCGTCGAGCAAGCCCCCATCAGCATCGCCATGTTTGACCGCAACATGCGCTACATCGTCGCCAGCCGTGGCTGGGTAGCCGAATACGGCAGAGGATACGACGATCTGGTCGGACGGCATCACTACGAGGTCCACCCGGACCTGCCGGAGCGGTGGAAAGAGGTGCATCGCAGGTCTCTGGCGGGGGAATTCTTGCGCAACAACGAAGACTCATGGGTCCAAGCCGACGGGAGCGTGCACTGGCTGCGTTGGGCGGTGCACCCGTGGCGCGACGCTCGCGGCGAGATCGGGGGCATCATCATGTCGGCAGAGGACATCACCGAACGCAAACGCACGGAGGCGAGGTTTCGCGCCACGGTCGAATCCGCCCCCATTGCGATGATCATGACCGACGCGAGCGGCGCGATTGTGCTGGTCAACGCGCAAACGGAAAAGCTGTTCGGCTACGGGGGTCACGAGTTGCTCGGCCAGGCGGTGGAGGTGCTCGTGCCGGAGCGCTTTCGCAGCCAGCACCGGGAGATGCGAGCGCGGTTCCTTGCCGCTCCCGCAGCCCGTCTCATGGGAGCGGGTCGCGACCTGTACGGGCTGCGCAAAGATGGCCGCGAGGTCCCGGTGGAGATCGGTTTGAGCCCGGTCAGGACCGAGGAGGGACTGTTCGTCCTGAGCGCCATCACGGACATCACCGAGCGCAAACAGATGGAAGCCCAGGCCCGGGAACACACCTTGCAATTGGCGCGGCAGGCGGAAGCTCTCAAGCGCGCGAACGAAGCTCTGGAACGCAGCAACGTGGAACTGCAGCAGTTCGCCTACGTCGCATCGCACGATCTCCAAACCCCGCTGCGCAACATCAGCGGGTTCGTCCAGCTGCTCAAGTTGAAGTACGAGAACGAGCTCGATGAGCAAGCCGACGAGTGGATTCGCCGGACCGTCCAAGCGACCCAGCGCATGCACACGCTGATCCGGGACGTGTTGGAGTATTCGCGCGTTGACGCGCAATCCCGGCCGTTCGAGCCCGTGGCGTGCGGTGAGGTATTCGACGAAGCCGTTGCGCTGCTCGGAGCGTCGATTCACGATCTGGGCGGCCAGGTCACGTGCGACGAACTGCCGACGGTGATGGGCGACCGCGCGCAGTTGGTGCAGCTCATGCAAAACCTGATCGGCAATGGCCTCAAGTACCACGGCAAGGAGCCTCCACATGTCCATGTCTGTGCAGCGCGCAACGGAACCGGCTGGGTCTTTTCGATTCGCGACAATGGCATTGGCATCCCGCCCAAGCAGCACGAGCGGATTTTCGAGATCTTCCGGCGGCTGCACGGTGCGCACGCGTATCCCGGCACGGGCATCGGGCTGGCCGTCTGCCGCCGTATCGTCAATCGCCACGGAGGCAGGATCTGGGTCGAATCCGAGCCCGGTCACGGCAGCGTATTTCACTTCACCATCCCGGTCCGGACAGTGGACGGAAAATGAGCGCGGCTCTCGGTGAGGGCGCCCTGCAGGGCGTCGGACCGCTTCCCGCGTCGGAGGTCGGCGACGCTGGCGCGGGCCAGCGAGCGGCGGCTGCCGCGGAATCAAGGCAGAATGTACTGAGGAGGCTGGCCACCTCTGGGACCTTCAAGCGGGTTGCACCGCTTGCCTGAGGAGAGCGGATCTGGTCTGGGTCACTGACGCGCGTTACGTCGACGGGTGCCGGCTATGGGTGCGGTTTTCCGATGGGATCGAGGGTACCGCCGATTTGGCGGACTTCATTGCGCATGACCCTAGGCCGATCGTGCAGGCCTTGCGAGACCTTCACGCGTTCTCCGCCCTGCGCGTGGAGATGGATACAGTGGTCTGGAGCAACGGGTTCGATCTCGCTCCGGAGTACTTCTACGAATGCGTTCGGGCCCAGACTCCTGCCTGACGGCGCTAACAAACGCCGTCGCCAGCGCAAGCAGCCAAACCTGGAGGAAGCTGGAATCTCGTGCAGCGCGCAGCAGCTTCGGCTCCGATCTCGACTTGGCCAGCTCCTCGAACTTCTTTCGCGAAGCGGCGCTGCTCAAGCCCGGGACAAGAACAGCGGCGCTGCAATGATCCCCTGCACCACGGCGGCGAGACCGTAGAGCAACGCCGTCGCGGTAGCTTGATCGGCGGGCGCGCCCAGCGCCCCGAGCACCACCACTGCCGCTACTTCCCGAGTACCGAAGCCGGCCACGCCCAGCGGCAGCGCCGCCGATATAAAAATTGGCGCTGCAGCTGCCAGCATCAACGGATACGAAAGCCACAGCCCCACCGCCTGCCCGCAGATCCACAGCACGCAGGCGGAGAGGAACTGCACGCCCAACGACTGCCAGACCGATGCCATCAGCGCCGGCCGCGCCTGGCGCAGCCGCTCGCGCAGGCGCTCCCAACGCTGCGCCAGGCCCGCGACGCGGGCGATGCGCGAGCGCTCCAGCCGTCCGAACGGCAGTGGAATAAAAGGAGCGATGACGACCGCGGTGAGCACTCCCACATAGACGGCCATCGAGTGAGGTGCCACAGGCGCAACTCTTGCGCCCAGCGAGGCGAGCGCCGCAGCCGCCAGCAACGACAGCACGCAAAGCACCCACAACCCGCTGAAGCGAGCCAACAACACGGACAGAGCGGAGGCCGTGAACGGATTGCCCAATCGTGAGAGCTGCACGCTGCGCAGCAGGTCCCCGGTCACGGTCGCGCCCGGCAACAGTATGGTGGTGGTGACGCCCCGGGCGTAGATCAGGATCGAGCGACCGGTGGGTGCCGTAAGGCCCAACCCGCGGGCGATCGCCGCCCAGCGCGCAGCCGCTAGAACGTTCGCGGCGATCGCCACGGCAACCGCGAGCGCGAATCGCCACGGGTCGGCGCGCCGCAGCTCGGACCAGAGCGCCGCGGGATCGGCGTACCAAACGGCCAGCACCAGCAGTGCAACACCGGCCGTGACGCGCAACGCCAGGCGGCCCAAGCGACGGCTGCGCGCTTCGAGGCGCGGCCGCTCGGCTGCCGCCTCAGCCGGACGCAGTCTGGTCGGCGTGCTCAGGCTCCTGCCTCCGGCGCGCGCGTGGCGCGGTACGCAGCACGTACTGCGGGCGCCCCTGGGGCTCGTGATAGATGCGCGTCAGCAGCTCGCCGAGCAGCCCGGTGGCGAGCAGCTGCACTCCGATCAACGCGAGCAGAACGCCCAGCAGCAGCAGCGGACGCCCGCCGATGTCATGGCCGAGCACGAGCTTGTCGAAAGTGAGATAGGCGAGCAGCGCGAAGCCCACCAGCAGCAGCGTGAGCCCCACGCCGCCGAAGGCATGCATGGGCCGGTGCAGGAAGCGCAAGAGGAACTTGACCCACAGCAAGTCGAGCAGCACGCGGAAAGTTCGGTCGATGCCGTACTTGGAGCTGCCTCGCGTCCGCGGATGGTGGCTGACCGGCACCTCGACGATGCGCGCGCCGACCTCGGCCGCCAGCGCCGGAATGAACCGGTGCATCTCGCCATACAGCTTGATGTCGCGGATCACCTGCGCGCGGTACAACTTCAGTGCGCAGCCGTAGTCGTGCAGCCGCACGCCGGTCACGTACGAGATGATGCCGTTGGCGATCGCGGACGGGATCTTGCGCGAGATCGTCTTGTCCTGGCGAGCCTTGCGCCATCCGGAGATCACGTCCACGTCCGGGCGTTCGTCCAGCAGGTCAAGCAGCCGCGGGATGTCGTCCGGGTCGTTCTGCAGATCGCCGTCCAGCGTCACGATGATGTCCCCGCGCGCCTGGTCGAACCCCGCCTGCAACGCCGCGGATTGTCCGTAATTGCGGATCAGATACAGCGGCCGCAGCCAACTGCGCGTGCCGGCCAGCTCAGCGAGAAGCGCCGCCGAATCGTCTCGCGAGCCGTCGTCGACGCAGATGAGCTCGAAGCCGCGGCCCGTGCGACCCAGCGCGGCGCCCACGCGCGCCACGAGATCGGGGAGATTGTCCTCCTCGTTGTAGATCGGGATGACGATGGAAACCTGGGGGTGGTCGAGACTCATCCGTGCCGGCAGCGGAATTGCCAGAAGGGCCATCTAGCGGCCGATTCTATCATCCCGGGAAGCATCTCCCGCAGCATCGGAGCCGGAGCGAGACACGAACGAGAGCGCGAAGCAAAGCAGGGACGCTGCGCCCAGTGTGCGCTGGAACCACAGCGCCTGCGGATAATCCGTGCGATAGCCGGTAAGCAGCGCGACGGCGCAACCGGCCAGCGCCAAGGTTATCGCCCACTGCGCCGGCGGCTGCAGCCCGAATGGAAGCCGCGCGGCCAGCCTGATCCCCAGCAATGCGGCGAGCCATCCGCCGAACGCACCGGCCAGGAGGTCCAGAGGCCAGTGCACGCCGAGCACGCATCTCGACATTGCGATCAGCACCGCCGCCGCGACCGGCAAAAAGCTCCAGCCGCGCAGGTCGAACCCCAACACAAACAGTGCGGCGAAAGCAAACGCGGTGGTGGCGTGCCCCGAGGGCATCGAGTGAAAGCGGTAAGCGGGCCCGATCACGTGGATCACGTCGGGGCTCAGCACCGCAGGCGGGCGCGCCACGTCCACCAGCGGTTTGAGCAGTTGCGCCCAACCCGTGGCGAGAAGCCCCGCCGGAACCAGGGCCCACAACAGGTCCGGACGGCGCCGCGCGAGTGGGAGACATAGCGCCAGCGCGACGGTCGTGTCGCCCAGGATGGTGAGATTCGCCCAGAGCACATCGCTGGTCGCCGGGCCGAGGCGGTTGAGCCAAAGGAACGCAGGCTCGTTGCCGCCGGTTGCCAGCAGCACGAGCACGCCGGCGAGCGTCAACGCCGGGACCAGCCACGCCCGAGGGCTGCGCAAGGACCAGCGCTTCATCCGTTCACCCGCACGAGCACGATCCCATTCTTGGCGTAGATCAGCTCATGTCCATAGCCCGGCAGCTCGGCGAGCCGCTTGGCCTTAGTGATCACGATGTCACCGGGCCGCGGCTCGCGGCTCGGTGTGGGCCTGCCGTAATAGACACTGAAGCTCGGTGCGTTCAGTCGCCACATGATGACATCGAGATGGCGGCTGCGCGCGATCCGAGCGGCCTCCCGGATCGGCTCCTGCTGGACCTCGGCCGCGACCGGCACCACGAAAGCGGACAGGCCGAGCGCCGCGAGGATCCCGCTCGCGACCAGCTTTTGCGTCAGCTCGATGCGGCTGTCCCACATGAACCAGAGCGTGACGGCGGCACCCGCCCCGACGCACGCGAAGTAGCCCCAGGTGAAGTAGCCGCCGGCGTTGGACAGCGCCTCTCGGTAGTAGGCGTCCGGTATGCGCGGGAGCGACAGATTCACGAGCTGGGGCAATACAAGAAGGAACAGGAAGAACAGCAGCACCGGCAGCAGCGCCAACGCGCGCGAGCGCAGTCCGGGCGCGTAGACCGCCATGAGGATGAACATCCCGGTCATCCCGTACAGCACATAGTGCGGCAGCTTGGTTCCCGACAGCGAGAAGAATACGAAGACGAAAGCGAACCAGAGCAACAGGAAGCACTGGAGGTCGTCGCGCCAGACCTGCCTTAGCCGGGTCAGGACCCGGATCAGCAGCGCGGTGAACGGCAGCGAGCCGATCAAGACCACCGGCACGTAATACACCAGACTCCCCGCATGGCCCTGCAACGTCCCGCCAAAGCGGCCGACGTTGTGCTTGAGAAAGAACCCCTGGACGAAGGCCCAGCCTTCGCGGTGCAGGATCAGCGCATACCAGGGCAGAGCGACGACCGCGAACAAAAGCAGGCCGAGCGGGTCGAAGACTGCCCGGGCCCAGGTCTTGAGGTCGCGCCGCAGAAGGCAGAACGCGAACGTGACCGCCAGCGGGATGAGGACGGCCACCGGCCCCTTGGCGAGAAAGCCGAGGCCGATTGCGGCAAAAGCCGCCATCAGCCATCCACGCCTGCCGGTTTCGAGATGGAGCCAGACCGCGAACATCGAGGCGGCGATGAGCATGTTGAGCAGCGCATCCGCCGTGGCCACACGGCCGATGACGTACACGCCGAGGGAGGTCGCCGTCACCGCCGCGGCCAGCAACGCCCGCTCGACCGGGAAGTAGCGGCGGGCGAAGAGGAAGGTCAGCACCACCCACAGCGTCGCACACAGCGCCGAGGGGAGCCGGAAAGCGAATTCGTTCGTCCCGAAGGCGGCTACGCTGGCCGCCTGCAGCCAGTAGATCAGGATGGGCTTGTCGTAGCGCGGCTCGCCGTTGAGATAGGTAGACAGGAAGTCGCCGCGCTGGAACATCTCCAGCGTCGCCTCGCTGAACGCACCCTCGTCCACGTCGAACAGCGGTGCACGGCCGAGCGCGAAGAAGAAACTGCCGGCGACGGCAAAGATCGCCAGCGCGATCCATACGCGCGCCGGGGAAGCCGCCTCGGTCATCGGCTCGGGTGGGGGCTGGCGGAGATTTTGCAAGGGCGGACGGTCAGCCGCCGCATTGTACCCGCAGTCTCTGCCGCATCCGGGACGAGCGCTGAGAACGGTGCTCGGGCCGGGGCCTACTTGCGGCGGCCACGATGCGCCTAACGGCATCCGGTTGGAGGGCAACCGGGCAGGCGGGCGAACCAGTGAGATGCCCGGCACCGCGCGTGGACCACCGAGCCAGACCACCGCTCGGTCCGCGCCGGGCAATGACCATAGGGCTGGTGCTGCCTTGCAGCAGCAGACCGCTGAAGATGAGGGAACCGATGATCATTCGCGAGTTAGTCGAAGCGGAGCGGGGCAAAGTCGCGGCATTCTTGCTCGCCCTGGACGAACGCAACCGCTGCCTGCGCTTTTGTCGTCCGATGACCGACGAGGCCATCCGCAGCCATGTCGAACGCATAAACTGGGACGAAGCCATCGTGCTTGGCGCCTTCGACCAGGAAGCCAATCTGGTGGGCCTGATCGAGCTGCGCGAGCAAGGCGCGAGCGCCGACCTCGCGGTGACCGTGGCGCCCGATCACAGGCGCAACGGAATCGGGCATGGTCTGATGGACCGCGCGTTGTTCAAGGCACGAGTGCTCGGCAAGGAGCGGGTAACGCTCACCTGCCAGGCGGATAACAAGCCGATGCGCCGGCTGGCGCAGCGCGTGGGTCTCGTGTCGCAGAGCGAATCCGGCGTGGAAGACAGCCCACGCGCGCCGGCCGCACGGGAAGGCGCTGCGGCGGACGCGGCCCGACCGGTTGCCAGCGTCACCTACACCGCGGCGCTCTACGCGCGGACGTGGGAGAACGTCCTGCAGAAGCTGCTGAGCACGCCTTGGTCGATGGCCGCGGACGCCGATTTGTTGGTCGAGGAAGCTCCCGCCAACCCGGAAGCCTGATCGGGCCGGCTCCGCGTTCAGGCGGAGCGGTAAGCAGTCTGCACCTACGCTAAAGCACGGCCTGATCCAGTTCGCCCTTACCGCAGCGATCACTTCCCGGCGGGCGACGAGGCCGTCGTCTCCAATCGGTACGAGCAGATCCGCTCGGCACGAGCCGTGCGCTACGAGAATGCCGTGCCGGCCGAACGAACCTATACCCAGCCGCGGCCCGACTGGCTCGTCGAGGTAGAGCTGTTCGGCGACATGCCGGCGCGGATGACGCCGAGCGCCACGCTGCAAGTCCAGTGGACGGCAATACCGTCGGCGCGCGCTGTCGTGCACGCGCTCAGCTGCTACACGCGAATTGGCACGATCCAGATCGTGCGACGCCTTTACGGCTAGGACCTGCAGACTACGGGGTTCCATCGGGGCCTGACCGGCGTGGTCGCGTCCTGAGGGCGTTCCGATTCCGGTGCGGGTTCGTCGCGATGCTCGGCATGATCATCCGCAACCCCGTGATCCTGATGGTCCGAATCGATCAGGACCTGGCGCGCAGCGTGCCGCCCGTGACTCGAGGCGCCGCTGGAGAGCCCGCGCAACGGTCGCAGCGAATCCTGACCCAATCATGACCGTTTCCTGACGACATCCGAGTTCTCGGCGCGTAGGCTCGCACCAGGATCGGCAACCACAAGTGGAGGCGCACGCATGACGCTGGACTCGCAACACAACTATCCGAGCACACGCAGCTATGTGCTCAAGTTGCACCGCAGCGCCGAGCCCCGGAGGGAGCGTATCGCCGGACGGCTGGAGAGCATCACGTCGGGGCGTCGATTCGACTTCAGCAGCGCAGACGAGTTGCTCGCCTGCTTGTCGGCCGACCTCGCCTCGGCCGATACTCGACCACAGGAATGACCATGGACGCCGACGTTCTCATCGTCGGGGCGGGCCCGACGGGACTGATGCTCGCCAACCAGCTCGGCCGGCGTGGCGTGCGCGCGATGATCATCGACCGGCACAGCGGGCCGGCGCAGCAGACCCGGGCGATGGCGGTGCAAGCGCGCACTCTGGAGATCTACGCCAAGCTCGGCATCGCGGGCCGGGCGCTCGAACTGGGCAGGACGGGTGCAGGCGCAAACCTGTGGGCGGACGGGCGACGCAGGGCGCGCATCCCGCTCGGTGACATCGGCAGCGGCTTGAGCCCGTTCCCCTTCGTCTTGATGCTGGGCCAGGACGACAACGAGCGGATCATGGGCGACCTGCTGCGGGACTGGGGGATCAGCGTACAGTGGAACACCGAGCTGGTCCGGCTGGAACAGCATACCGACCACGTCGAGGCGACGCTGAAGCAGGCCGATGGCACGCTGCGCAAGGTCACCGCGGCCTGGGTTGCCGGCTGCGACGGCTCGCGCAGTTCGGTCCGGGACTATTGCGGTATCACGTTTCCCGGCGCGCCATACGAGCATGTCTTCTTCGTCGCCGACACGATCGCCACGGGAGACATGGTGCCCGACGAGCTGAACGTCTACCTGTGGAAGGAGGGGTTTCACCTGTTCTTTCCGATGCAAGGGCGCGACCGCTGGCGCGTCATCGGCATCCTGCCTCCAAGCCTGCGCGGCCGGGACGACGTGACGTTCGAGGACGTCGTCCCCTACGTGCGCCACGAGGCGGGAGCCAAGCTGTCGTTTGCGGGATGCGACTGGTTTTCGACCTACCGGATCCATCACCGCTGCGCGTCGCGGTTTCGCGATCGCCGTTGCTTCTTGCTAGGCGATGCGGCGCATGTCCACAGCCCAATGGGTGGGCAGGGCATGAACACCGGGCTTCAAGATGCCTACAACCTGGCGTGGAAGCTCGCGCTGGTGGTCAAAGGTCAAGCGGACGCTGCGCTGCTCGACTCGTACGAGGCGGAGCGCCTGCCCGTTGCGCAGCGCCTGCTGCGCACCACCGATCGGGCATTCATGATGGTGGTATCCGACACCTGGCTCGCCGGGCTGTTCCGCACCAAGATCCTCGCACGCGTCGCGGCGCTCGCAATGCGCCGGGAGACAGTGCAGCGGCTCGCCTTTCGCACCCTCTCCCAGATCGGCATCCGCTACGGCAGCAGCGCGCTCGCGCAGTCGCTGGCACGGACCCCCGAAGGCGCGCCCCACGCGGGCGACCGCTTCCCGTGGCTGCGACTCAAGCGGCGCAGCGGCGGCCCGATCGAGGATCTCTTCGAAACGCTCGACGATACGCGCTTCAACCTGATCGTGATCGGGCAACCGGCGCCGGCGGACGGGATGCAGGAACTCGGAGGCCTGCTGCGCACACACGTGATTCCGGGCGACTCCGGCAATGAGCAGGAGCTGGCCCGTGCTCGGATCTCGACGCCAAGCTTCTACCTGCTGCGGCCCGACGGCCATATCGGTCTCGCCGGCTCCCGCCTGGATGCAGCGGCGGTGAGACGCTATCTTGCCGATCGAGCACGCATCGACGCGTCGCGATCGGTCTAGTCCAAGTTCACGAGGGAAGGCGCCTGTTCCCGTTCATGACGGTGCGTGAGAACCTCGACTTTGGCTGTTATGCCACGGGCGTGCGCCATGCGCTGAGCCTCGCCCATCGCGGCTACGTCCTCGAGAACGGTCGCGTCGTGCTGGAAGGCAGCGGCAGAGAGCTGCTGGGCGACGAGCGGCTGAAGAAGGCGTACCTCGGCCTCTAGTCCGCATCCGCGCGAAGCGGCGGGAAGTCCGGGCCGACGCTACTGCACGGCCTGCGGCGCCTTCGGGATGCTGGCGCTCTGCGCTTTGTCGTGATTGATCCAGAGCTCGGCGTGTTGCGCGGCGAGCAGCGCGGCCACTTTCTCCATCGACTGCAGGCTCTGCTCCTTGTCGAAGTTGCGGGACGGCACGCGGCGGTGTATCCAGTTGTCCTGGAAGTGGACCATATCCCCGGAAAGCACAATCGTGCCGCGTTGCGGCAAGCGCACCAGAAGACACTGATGTCCAGGCGTATGTCCGGGCGTGGACACGATCAGCACCGAGCCGTCTCCGAACACATCGTAGTCGCCGTGCAGCTTCACCGTGGGATTGGACCTGAGCTTGTCGTATAGCGCCGGATTGAAGTTGAACTTCGCCGCATTGGGGCCGAAGGCGGCGTCGTACTCCGGCTCCTGGATGTAGAGCCTGGCCGCAGTAAACAGATTGGCATTGCCGACGTGGTCGGAGTGAAAGTGCGAGAAGGCGATGTCGGTGATCTCGGCGGGAGCGACGCCTAGCGCTCCGAGCTGCGAGGCCAGGGTCTTGCGTACCCACATCGTAAGTAGCCCACTCGCGGCCGTGACACCTTCGGACTTCGCTGCGATCGCATCCGACATGCCCGAGTCCCACAGGAAGAGCCTGTCGCCGTGCCGGATCAGATAGCAGTTGTCGCTGAACTCCCAGGCCATGCCGACGTTGACGCCTGGGCTCCAGTTGGCCGAAACGTCGTTGGTTTTCGACTCCCCGCACTCCAGAACATAGATGCGGTCTACCGTTGCTTGGGCGGCGCCGGCGCCATGCGCAATACCGCAAGCGGCGATCGCGCCAACCAGCACACGCACGAAGTGGAATATACGGTTCATCTGGCTCTCCTCCGCCGATCGTTTTCGCAAGCGCTCAGCCTACAACGGCGAAGCCACGTCGTCGAGCGGTCCACTGAGGCTGGGCTAGCCTGGCTCGGCCTCGTCGTACTCGCCGGCAACCACGTGGACCGGTGCGCGCAGCCCCAGTGCAGCTGCCTGCAAGCGTAGCCTGCGCGCCTCCGCGCGCCCGCGCGCATCCAGCCAGGATCGCTCGTGGCCCCATAGGCTGGGACCGTTCACCAGCTCTTCGACGGTCCACGCGGAGTCGTCTACGCTGCGTCCGCCCCAGCCGTATTCGACCAAGAACCGCGACGGGGACCAGGCGTAGAAGGAAAGCATGTGATCGTTGGTGTGCCGGCCGAGCGTGACGCCTACGCACTGGCGCTCGAGCGCCACGTCGTATGCCTTGCCTACGTCATCGACTGACAGCACCTCGACCATGAGGTGATGCATCGCCGCCGGACCGTTCTCGAGCAGCGCCAGGCTGTGGTGCCGCGCGTTGACGTGGAGGAACACGGCGTGAAACGGCCTGGTCGCATAGTCGCTGACGCGGAAACCCAGCACGTCGCGGTAGAAGGGCAATACGTCCTCGACCCGGGGCACGGTCAGCACAGCATGGCCGAGGCCAAGCGAGCCGGTGCGGAATCCGTGCATGGGCCGGGCGGGCTCGAATGCGTGCTGCGCAGGGGTGAGTCCGTAGAACAGCTCGACACGGTTACCCAGAGGATCGGTGCACCACAGCAGGCCCTGGACGCGACGAATCGCGAGCTCGGCATCCGTCGGACGATGCACACGCACGCCGTTGGCCTCGAGGTGCCCGGCGGCGGCTTCCAGATCGGCAGCGTCCTCGACCTCCCAGCCGAGATAAGCCAACCCATCCTGCTCGCTCGGGTGCACGAGGATGCGGTGCGGCTTGTCGTCCATGCGCAGCGCGAGGCCCGCGGGCGTCGCATCCACCTGCATGGCCAGCAGCTCCGCCGCAAAGCTGCGCCACCCGTCCAGTTCCCTTGCGAGCGCTCCGACGTAGCCCAGGCACTTGACGCGCATGTTGGCTCCCAAAGCCTATGTGTGCGGATCGTAGGCGGTCGGCGCAGCGAACGCAACACGAAGCCGGTTTTGCGCCGGCCACCGCGAGGCAAGCGTCAATCGGCCAGGGCACCGTTCGAGCACGCCCTCGGGCGCCGCAAGACGCCGGGGCCGGGTTGGGTCCGTTCCCAGCCGTGATGAGCTCAATAGGGGGTGCCGTCCTCTCGGGTGTACGACCAGGTTCCATCGGCGTGGCGCTCGATGCGGATGTCATCGTCCGGGTAGACGGCGCTGTCACCCGCAGTCCGGTCGCCCACCTCGAGAACCACGACGTCCTGCTCGCTGCGGTTGATCAGATGGTGGGCGTCGCCTGTACCGGCCCGAAACCCGGCACACACGCCCGGCCCCAGCCGCGTCTCGCCCGCGTTGGTCACCAGAACCGGATGCCCTTCCAAGACATAGATGAACTCGTCCTGTCTGGAATGCGCATGCCGGAGCGACGACACCGCGCCGGGCTTCAACCGGGTCAGGTTGACCCCAAAGTTCTTCAAGCCGAACCGCTCTCCCAGCTGGCGCTTCTCTCGGCCGGCTACTCGGGCGGCGAACGGCTCGGGGTAGTTCGTCGCCCTGGTCCTCGGAGGTACGTCTGCGGCCAGCACGGCAACGGGAGGCAGATGCGAGTCCATGTCCGCTCCTTCGGCAAACGGGTGCTTCATCCGGGGCAAGCCCTGTCAGGCCCGATAGTAGCGCCGCGCTCGCTGCTCGGCTCGTGCTGCGGCGGCCTGCGGCGTCGCTTGCCCCGAGGCAGCTTCCGCGACCATGTTGACGATGATGAAGTCCTCGCGGCACGCCGATGACGCCGCTCCGAGCTTTCCGGCGTAGCCGCTGTAGAGGCTCAACTTCGGGCCGTCGCGAAACGGCGTGTACTTCGGGTCCTCGGTCCACAGGGAACTTGCTTCGTAGGCCTTCAACGTCTGTGTCATCTGCCCGATGGAAGCCCGTTGCCATGGCTCGTACTGCTCGCGTTCGAGCAGAAATCTCAGGTACTCGCGAGCCGCATTCGGGTACCTGGTGTGCTTGAAGACCCAACAGTTGATGAACGCCGACATCTCCGTAGGACGCCCGATAGGCCCGATCGGCAGATGCGCGTGATAGGTGTCTGCGGCCACCGCTTTGAGCGCGGGATCCGGTGACGTCTTCGCGACGTAGTAGATGGAGATCGGATTGTAGGTGAGGCTGATCTCGCCCGCGAGATAGGCCTTGTTGTTGTTCGGGTCGAGCCAGGACAGCGTACCGGGAACAAAGGCGGCATACAGTTCCCGGGCGTAGTCGAGCGCAGCGAGTGTCTCCTTCGAGTTGATCACCACTTCATTCTTCTCGTTGACGAGCTTGCCGCCGTGCGCCCAGACGAGCCAGTGGCACCATGTATTGGCGTCACCCGCGGCATTCCCCAGTGCGAGGCCCACAGGCGCACCGCGCCCCTTGAGCGCTTTGCAAAGCTTGAGAAATCCCGGCAGATCTCGTGGGATCTCCGCGAACCCCACCGATTCGACCATGCTGCGCCGGTACGTCACACAGTAGGTGCTGAAGTACGCTCCCAACGCAATCCATCGACCATCCGATGTGCAATAGCGTCGGCAGGTGTCGTACCAGCCGCCATACCGGTCTCCGAGGTCTTGTGCAAGCTCGGTCAGGTCGAGGCACTTGTCCGCATACAGATGCGGCATGTCGTATTGCCCGAACACGATGTCGGGCCCGCTGCCCACGTTGGCGGCGAGTGCAGCCTTCGCGGGCACGTCCTGGATCGCGACGCTCTCCAAGCTCACGTTGACCCCTGAGCGGTCAACGAAAGCTCGCGTGTTGAGCTGAAACTGATTTTCGGCGGCCTGGACGAAGCTCTTATAGCGCAGCACCTTGAGGCTTGCGCCCTGTTCGATCGGATACCGCGAGGCCGGCGCGGCAGCGCCTGAGCGTGCCCCGATCCCGGTGCCACCGGCAAGCGCCGCTGCGCCAAGCACCTTCAGCGCGTCTCGTCGGGCGAACGTAGTCATGCGCGTTCCTCCCATAGCGCCGATCGCTTGGATCGGCGAATTCGGCCTCGTCTTGCGCCCGCACGGCTCGCGCCGGCTCAGCGCGCCGGGTACGCCCTCGCCTCGGCGACGATCTTCTTCGGGTCGAAGGCGTTGATGTCGCCGATCAGCTCGTTGGTGATGAGCTCGCCGGCAGTGACCTTCTGCTTGAGGATGCCCCACTTCTGCAGGAAGTCGACATAGGCGGCGTAGTTGCGCTCCGAGCTCTCCCCCCATTTGGAGACGCCGCCCTTCTCGAGCTTCCAGTTCTGGATGCGCGCCTCCACAACCTGCACGTCGTCCCTCAGCGCGGTCGTCTCGTCCTTGCCTGTCGGCTTGGTCTGAGGGTACACCTCCCAGAGGATGCGGATCGCCGCTGCCGGGTTGGCGATGGTAAACAGCGTGCCCTTGGCGTAGCCCTGCGCGACCGCCAGCGATTGCTTGCGCTTGGCTTGCAACGTCTGCTCCAAAGCGACGAACCCGTTTGACGGAAACCGCTCGATGTCTCGGGCCGGCAGCAGGCGCAGCTTGACGCCGGCATTCTCAACCATGGCGTATTGCGTATCGAACTGGCTCAGCGCATCGACCTGCCCGGTGCGCAGCAGCGCCGCGGTCTGCGCCCCCTCTCCAGCGACCACGATGTTGATGTCGCGGTCCGGGTTCAGGCCCGCGTTTGCGGCGAGCGCACGCGCGACGATCACACCGGCCGAGCCCATCGACGTCACCCCGATCGACTTCCCCTTCAAGTCCGCAAAGCGCTGGACGCCGCTGTCGCGGGGGACTGCGATGCCATAGACGTAGCCCTGATATGCCGTGTAGAAGATCTTCGCCTTCACCCCCTGTGCGCGGATGATGGGAAGCGGCTCCACCGATGCAAGAGCGTAGTCGACCTCGCCGGTGGCGACGAACTTGACGCAGTCGGTCGATCCCGGGATCGGCACCAGCTCCACTTCGATCCCGTCCTTGGCGTACCAACCGAGCTTCTTGGCGACCGCGAACGGCGCCGCCAGCGCGCTGATCGTACGCGCGCACACGCCCACGCGCACGTTGGTCTGTGCCGCCGCTTTGGGCGGCGCGAGCACCGCCAGACACACCGCTGCGGCCACGACCGCGAACAGCTTCATATCGTTCCCCTCTCTGCGGGCGTGGTGGTCGCGATCTTCTGCGCCGGGTCCCAAAACAGCAAGCGCTTGCGGATGGCCACGATCACCCAGTTGAGCAACAACCCCAGCACGGAAAGGATCAGCAGCACGGAAAACTGTCCGGCGACGTCCATGGTGAAGGTCATGCTCATGATGAGCACGCCCAAGCCTTTCTGCGCGCCGACGAACTCGGCGACGATCGCACCGATCAAGGAGAGCACCATCGCGATCTCGAAGCCGGCCATGATGAAGGGCATCGCGGTGGGCACGCGCAGCATGGTCAGGATCTGCAGCTCGGAGGCATCCAGAGAGCGCATGAGCGCCACGCGGTCTTCGTCGGCCGAACGCAGCCCCGCGATGGTGTTCACCATCAGTGGGAAGAACGCCGTGACGGCCGCCTGCGCCACCTTCGACGTGAGCCCCAACCCGAACCAGACGATGATGAGCGGCGCGAGCGCCACCTTCGGCATCGACTGGAACATCACGATGAACGGATAGAGGAAATACTCCATGCGCCGGCTGAGCGCGATGAGCGTGCCCAGAGCGAGCGCCAGGATCGACCCGAAGACGAAGCCGAGCAGCGTCTCGGCGAGCGTGATGCGCAGATGGTCGACGTACAGTGCGGACGCAATCCCGCGCCATAGCGCGACGAGGACGCTCGACGGCGCCGGCAGGATGAACGCGGGGATGCCGAACAGGCGCACCGCCCCCTCCCACACGGCGAGAATCGCCAGGACCAGGAGCAGACGGAGCAAGAACTGCGGCGGGCGCATCATGCGTCGAGGCCTCCCTTGGCTTGGAACCGGTCGCGAATCCGTTTGACATAGCGGCCGAACTCGGAGCTGGTCATGACGTCCAGATTGCGCGGGCGCGCGAGCTCGATCGCGACATCGTCCATGATGCGGCCGGGACGCGGCGTCATCACGACGACCCGATCCGCGAGAAACACGGCCTCTGCGATCGAGTGCGTGATGAACAGCACCGTCTTCCTGTGCTCGAGCCAGATGCGCTGCAGCTCGAGGTTCATCTGTTCGCGCGTCATCGCATCGAGCGCGCCGAACGGCTCGTCCATGAGCAGGATAGCGGGATTGTGGATGAGTGCCCGCACCATCGCGACGCGTTGCTGCATTCCACCCGACAGCTCCCACGGATAGCGTTTCTCGAAGCCCGCGAGCCCGACCAGCGCCAACAGCTCGGTCGCGACCCCGGTGAGCTGGGCGCGGCCGAGGTGCTGGACGTCGGCGGGCAGCAGCACGTTGCCGAGCACGGTGCGCCAGGGAAACAGAACCGGCGACTGGAACACGACCCCGATGTCGCGCCGTGGCCCGGAGATCGGCGTGCCGCTGAGCCGCGCCGTACCCTCTGAGGCGGGAACAAGGCCGGTCAGGATCTTCAGCAACGTCGACTTGCCGCAGCCAGAGGGTCCGACGAGCGCGACGAACTGGCCCTCTTCGATCGAAAAGTGGATGTCCTCGAGCGCGGTGACCGGGCCGGTTCGCGTCTGGTAGATTTTGGACAGGTGATCGACGGCGATGAGATCGGCGGCGGCAGAAGCGCGTCCGCTCGCCGCGGTGTCAGCAGGTGGCACGCTAGACATCGAAGCGGGCCAGCGCGTGCGCCGGTTCGTGCTGTCCTCTGGACCTCGATGGGCCCTGCATTGGCCCGCGGAAGGTCGAGCCGCATCGACTGCCGGAACGGGAACGTTCTCGCAGGCGGGCGTTCTTTTCGTCGGTGCGCCGCGCACTGCGGAGCAGCGTCATCTCGTCCTCCCGTCGGGTTGCGCGCCACTTCGGGTACGTATACCGAAAAAGGCGCAGGCGGGCAAGCAGCCGGGGCCCGCCGGCTGTCGTCGCGAAAACGAGATTCGGGAGAGCTAGAAGTCGCCCTGCCGCAATGCGAGCTGGACCGAATCGAGGCGATACCCGTAGCCGTACACCGCTGCCAGCTGCCAGCCGGAGTCGGGGACGAGCGCGAGTTTGGAGCGGACCCGGCACACATGCGTGTCCAGCGTGCGCGACTTCACGCTGGTGTCGGGGCCCCAGACCCGATGCCAGATGTAGTCGCGCAGCAGCAACCGGCCGACGTTGCTCAGGAACAGAACGGACAGGTCGAAGTCCTTCGCGGTGACCTCGAGCGGCGTCTCGCCACGGAAGATGGTGCGCGCGCGCACGTCCACGCTGAACCCGCCGACCTGGAGCACATCGGACTCAGCGCGCTTTGCGCGGCTGCGACGCGTTACCGCATCCAATCGCGCCAGCAGCTCCAGCCGGCGCGGCGGCTTCACCATGTAGTCGTCCGCGCCCGCAGTGAGCGCCGCAACGACGTCCTCTTCGGTCCCGCGCCCGGACAGAAAAACCACCGGGATGCCGGAATCGGGCCGTGCGCGCAGGCGCTTCAAGACGTCGAGCCCCGTGAGATCGGGGACGTCCCAGTCGAGCACCAGCACATCGAAGCTCCCCGTCGACACCGCAGGCAGCAGCTCCGTTCCGCGCCGGAAGCCGAGCACCCAGTGCCCGGCCCGCTGCAGCCAGTGGCTCAGCAGCTCGAGCTGAGAAAGGTCATCTTCCAGAATGGCGACTCGCATCTCGTATCGCGAACGTCAGTGGATCGTCGAGGCTCAATGACTCGCGGTTGCGGGTCCGGCCGCGCAACCTGGAGCGGGCGCCAGGAGTAATCCCGATGGCATAAGCCCTCTGCGGCGCCACGTCCTGCATGCTTCGTTCATCGCCCGCTAGCTTGACGCAAGCGAGGCTACATCGATATATAACGAAAGTCGTGGAGGCTTCGATGCAAACCGATCGCGGATATGCTGTCGCCTATACGCGACAGCAGAGATGCCGAGTGAAGCTGTGCGGCTCGCATAGGCCGGCGCGGTCGCGATCTCGCACAACGGTTCCCGCGCACAAGACAGTGGCGCGCGGGGGTCGCAGTTACTGCGATTTCTGTAGTCGGAAAACGACAGGGAACCGAACCGTGAACTCGCGCGATTGCAGCTCCGCGGGCTCGTCCGGAAAACGGATGTTCCTGGCGATATCGAGCGCTGTGTCGTCCAACGGGGGATGGCCACTGCTCTGCGCCAGCCGGATGCTTTGGATAAAGCCCCCGGCGGCGAAGCGCACCTCGATCTGGCTGGTCCCCTCCCAACCCTTGTCCCTTGCTGCGGCCGGATAGTAGCGCTCGTCCAGCACCTGAGAGCCCGCGCGCTGCACATCTTCGGTGAACCGCGCCAGAACCGCTTCCGCACTGCGCTCGGGCTTGGTCTCCGCTAGCGCGAGGGTCGTTGGCGGTGCAGCCGGCGGCGGGCCGGTCGGGCCAGCCGCGGGCTGGGCGGCTGCAGGCGGCTGCGTAACCGCATGCCCAGTCTGTGTCGGCACCGCGGCCGGTGGGGAAGTCGGTTCTGTCGCCTTGGTTTCGGTTCCCGAGGGGAGAGGTCCCGGCGCCCCTGCAGCTTGCGGCGGAGGGGCTTGCGTGACGGCCTGCTGCTCCGCCGTTGTCTGGCTCGGCGCGGGCATGGGCTTGCTCGGTTGCGCCGGCTTTGTTCCGCCTTCTGGCGGGGGTGCTGCCGCGGCGTGCTCCGAGGCGGCAGAGGGTGGCTTAGGTGCGGGCGTAAATGACGAGGCGGGCTGGGCCGCAGACTGCGGTTGCGTCGCTGGCGCTGCGGGTGGCTGGCCTGTCGCCGGGGCCGCGTGGACAACGTCAGCAGAAGCAGGCGGTGCGCTGGCCGGCGGCTGCACGGCCGCGATCCGCTCGGGCTCCGGCTGCGCGGGTAGCGATTTGCTCGCCTCCGTTGTTGTCTTCGCCCCGGTGCTTGGCACCGGAGCGCCAGCGGGTTGCCCGACTTCCGCGGGAGGCGGTGCGGCAGCAGGTGGAACTGTCGCGGCTGCCTGCGGCTGGACCTGCGACTGCGGCGTCGCAGGCTTGCTCGGCTCGGCGCTCTTCGCTTCGCTTTTCGGTAGTGCAGCGGTGGGTGGGGCCGTCTCTGCCGGAGGCGGCGCGGCGGCAGCAGGAGGTGCCGCGGCTGCCTGCGGCGGAGCCTGAGACTGCGGCGGCGCAGGCTTGCTCGGTTCGGCGCTCTTCGCTTCGCTTTTCGGTGGTGCAGCGGTGGGTGGAGGCGTCTCTGCAGGAGGCGGCGCGGCGGCAGCAGGAGGTGTCGCGACTGCCTGCGGCTGAGCCTGAGACTGCGGCGGCGCAGGCTTGCTCGGTTCGGCTCGCTGTGTCGCCGCGGTGGGCTGTGTAGCGCTTGCCGATAGGTCGACCAGAAAGACGGGTTCGCGCGCGGCGGCGGGCGGCGTAGAGACCTGCTGTGAAGCCTTGGGCGGCGCGGTCGCGGCAGGCGTGCTCGTTCCGGTCGGCTTGGCTGCGCTCGCGGACGGCGCGGCGCTCACGGGTTGCTCGACGGGAACGGCGAGTTCCTCCGCGGCCGGAGCCGAGGCCGAAACCTGCGGTTCGGTTTTCGCCTGCGGCGCGGGCGTGGGCGCCGGCTTGCGCGCTGCCACCGTTTTCTTCTGGGGCGGGAAGCGCTTTACATACGCATCTCGCGCGTCGCTCTCGATCTGTGCGCGATTCTGCTCGACCAGCGCCTTCGCGGCGTCGTGCGCGTCGCCCTCGAAGCGGTAACGGCCGCATCGGCTGTTGTAATCCGCCACGGCGTGGTTGAAGTAGTCGACTTGCTCCGGTCTGTAGCGATTCAGCAGCGGTCGTGTCGCCTCGATGCGGATGATCTGCGCGAGGCAGTACCGGATCTGCTCCTCGGGAAGCAGGTTGTTATCGCCGATGGGGGGGACGTCCTCTTCGAACGGATACGTGGCGCCGGAGGCGGCTTGCGGCTGCTGTGCGGCGGGTGCGTCGGCCGCGGATGCGATGCCGGATGTCAGAGCGAATGCCAGGGCCACCGCGGTTCCGAGCCCCAGGCATCGAACGGCACTGGTCGCGCGCTGAGTGACAGTGGAATCCGCTTCGCGGAGTTCGGATCTACCGAAACCGCCCATCTTCACGTCGGTTCTAGCCGTCTGCATTCGAAGAAACCCCTGCTACCCTAGACGAGTGTCGCCCCCTTGCACACGCGCCGGCCGTCTCGACACTACAGTTCGACTCCGGTTCGGATCGCTCGCCGCCTGCTGAGGTCGCCCATGAACGCAGACCGGAGGGCAGCGCAGATAGTTCCTGTTTTTTGGCGAGCGCAGCGCCGGGATCGGAATCCCTGCTGGACCGCTCCAGGACATCGCCGCTCTAAGTGCACTCCAGGCACGAGACACACCCGCGCTCGCTGCCCGAAGCGCGAAAACTTGAGATCCCGGCAGCTTGCGCTCAAAACAATCGCCTTGTGGCGAGCTCCGCGCCGGCCCGCAGAGCGCGCAACTTCTCCCATACCAGCTCCTCCGCGACCCAGCCGGCGCCCGTCGAGGTGTCGAACCCGCAGTCCGTGCCGGCCAGAACCCGGTGGGGATCGCCAACGGCGCGCGCCACGTACTCGATGCGATCGGCGACGACTTCCGGGTGCTCGACATAATTGGTGGTCGTGTCGATGACGCCGGCAACCACGGCCCAGCCGCTCGGGAGCGGGTGCCGGGCGAGGCTGCGATGCTCATGGGCGTGCCGGGGATTCGCCATCGACAATACCAGCCCTCCCACGCGTGCGCGATACAGGTGCGGCAGCAGGTCCTCCACGGGCACGTCGAAGTTGTGCGGGCCTTCGTAGTTGCCCCAGCACACGTGCAGGCGGACGCGGTCGGGC
>DATJVI010000142.1:0-15907 GCA_035501875.1 Burkholderiales bacterium | reverse complement strand
AGATGGTGATGCCTGGGGACAACATTGCGATGACGGTGACGCTCATCGTGCCCATAGCCATGGAGGAGGGCTTGCGCTTTGCCATCCGCGAGGGCGGGCGCACGGTGGGTGCGGGTGTGGTGTCCAAGATACTGGAGTGAGCCAAAAGCTGAGGCGTGACGCTGTCGCGGGTCACGAAGCGCTGATCACGGAAGCCAGCAGGCCAGTAGCTCAATTGGCAGAGCGTCGGTCTCCAAAACCGAAGGTTGGGGGTTCGAGACCCTCCTGGCCTGCCACAGCCTAGCGGTCCGGCGGAGGACCACAATTTTGCCACTCGCACTGCAGACCAACCCGATGGCGGACAAGATCAAGCTCGGGGTCGCGGCTTTCATCGCATTGGCCGCGATCGCCGGGTTCTATTACCTTTCGACGAGTCCGCTCGTAGCCCGCATCGGCGTGCTGCTGGCGGGCACAGCGATGGCCGCCGCAGTGGCATGGACCAGCGAGCCCGGCAAGCGCTTCGTTGTCTACTGCCAGGACGCCATAGCGGAAACGAAGAAGGTCCACTGGCCTTCACGCAAGGACACCGTTCAAACCACGGCTGCGGTGGTGGCATTCGTGGTGGTGATGGCGCTGTTCCTCTGGATCGTCGACGCGTCTCTCGTCTGGCTGGTGAAAGTGCTCGTGGGACGGGAAGGCTGATGTCCAAGAGATGGTACGTCGTGCATGCCTACTCGGGCTTCGAAAAGAGCGTCGCGCGAGCGCTCAAAGAGCGCATCGAGCGCGCCAGCATGCAGGATCAGTTCGGCCAGATCCTGGTTCCGGTCGAAGAAGTGGTCGAGATGAAGAGCGGTCAGAAGAGCATCAGCGAGCGCAAGTTCTTCCCAGGATATGTCCTGGTCGAGATGGAAATGACCGACGACACGTGGCACCTCGTCAAGAACACGGCCAAGGTCACGGGGTTCGTCGGCGGCTCAGCCATGAAGCCGACCCCGATCAGCGAAAAGGAGGTGCAGGGCATCCTTCACCAGATCCAGGAGGGGGTGGAGAAGCCCAAGCCGAAGGTTTTGTTCGAGGTCGGGGAGGCGGTGCGCGTGAAGGAGGGCCCGTTCACCGACTTCCACGGTTCCGTGGAAGAGGTCAACTACGACAAGAACAAGATACGCGTGTCGGTGTCGATCTTCGGCCGGGCGACACCGGTGGAGCTCGATTTCAGCCAGGTTGAGAAAGCTTAGGCGCGCCCCCAACTAGGCGAGTTGCGCGAGACGCCCCGCACAAAGCGAGCGGAGGCGCGGTGGTGGCAGACCTTTTGTAGGCAAACACGGGGAGGGTGCGGTAGCACCCACTTGCACCCGGCAGGAGGACGAATTGGCGAAGAAAATCGTTGGTTTCATCAAGTTGCAGGTGCCCGCGGGCAAGGCGAATCCGAGCCCGCCGATCGGGCCGGCGCTGGGGCAGCGCGGACTGAACATCATGGAGTTCTGCAAGGCATTCAACGCCCAGACCCAGAGCTACGAGCCGGGTCTGCCGCTGCCCGTGGTGATCACGGCATTTCAAGACAAGAGCTTTACCTTCATCATCAAGACGCCGCCGACCTCGGTGCTGATCATGAAGGCGCTCGGAATTCCCAAAGGCAGCGCCAAGCCCCAGGCGGACAAGGTGGGCAAGCTGACTCGCGCGCAAGCCGAGCAGATCGCGAAGGCCAAGATGCCCGACCTGACCGCCGCGGATCTGGAGGCCGCTGTCCGGACCGTCGCCGGCAGCGCTCGCAGCATGGGTGTTGAGGTGGAGGGAGTCCCACATGAGTAAGATTTCCAAGCGGGTTCAGGCGCTGCGGGCGAAGGTGGACAGGAACAAGGCGTACCCGGTGGCCGATGCGATTAAGCTGGTCAAGGAGAATGCCACCGCCAAGTTCAACGAGGCCATCGACGTAGCGGTCAATCTCGGTGTGGACGCCAAGAAGTCTGACCAGTCGGTGCGCGGCTCGCTGGTCCTGCCGCAGGGAACAGGCAAGACGGTGCGGGTGGCCGTGTTCACTCAGGGCGAGCCGGCCAAGGCTGCCAAGGCTGCCGGCGCAGACATCGTCGGTCTCGAGGATCTCGCCGCGCAGGTGAAGGAGGGCAAGATCGAATTCGAGGTTGCCATTGCCACGCCCGACGCCATGCGCGTGGTCGGCCAGCTGGGCCAGATACTCGGGCCGCGCGGCCTGATGCCGAACCCCAAGGTCGGCACGGTCACACAGGACGTGGCGGGCGCAGTCAAAAACGCCAAAGCCGGCCAGGTTCAATTTCGCGCAGACAAAGGCGGCATCGTCCAGTGCACGATAGGTCGAGCCGCGTTCAGCGAATCGGCGCTGACGGAGAACCTGCTGGCGCTGGTCGATGCGCTGAACAAGGCCAAGCCGGCGGGGCAGAAGGGCATCTACCTGAAGAAGATTTCCCTGTCCAGCACCATGGGCGTTGGAGTGCGGGTCGACCAGGCGAGCCTGTCGGCCCAGCACGCTTGAGTTTTGTAGAGATCTTTGGGCCGCAGCTGCTGCACGCGGGCTGCGGGTTATCAAAGACCGTAGGAGTCGGTAACGGCTTAATCATCGACGAGCGAATGGGCACGCGGCGCTAGCGCAAGGCGGGAACTCCCGCATTGTTCTTGACGTCGATGGGCACTCGCTCTTTCGAGTCCTACGCAGATGGCGCACCCGAAGACGGGAATGGACATCGTGCTGCTGGCCAGGCTTCACGGCGGCGCGAAGGCTGTGATCCTGATCGAAGGTCGCTGCAGTCGAACCGGCGCACGGATCGGGCGGGCAACCGCCCGCACGGCGCGCCAGAGTGGAGGAGGTGAACCTTGGGTCTGAACGTGGAACAGAAGAAGGCGCTGGTGGCCGAGATCGGCGCGCAGGTGGCGCAGGCGCAGGCGATCGTACTGGCCGAGTACCGCAGCTTGGATGTTGGGGCGATGACGCAGCTCAGAGCGAAGGCGCGCGGAGCAGGTGTGTACTTCCGCGTGCTGAAGAACACGCTTGCGCGCCGCGCCGTGACCGACACGCCGTTCGCGGGCCTCGCTCAGCACATGACGGGCCCGTTGGCCTACGGCATCTCGCCCGATCCGGTGGCCGTCGCCAAGCTGCTCAACGACTTCGCCAAGGGCAATGACAAGCTGGTGATCAGGGCCGGTGCAATGCCCGAGCAGGTGATGAGCGCGAAAGAGCTCGTGACCTTAGCTGGCCTGCCGAGCCGCTCGGAGCTGATCGCCAAGCTGTTGGGGACGATGCAGGCTCCAATCGCGAAGCTGGCGCGGACACTCAACGAAGTGCCGGGCAGGTTTGTCCGCACCTTGGCCGCCGTCAAGGAGCAAAAAGAGAAACAGGCAGCGTAGCCGCAACGCGGCGCGCCACGCGCAACTTTTTTCGATCAGGAGAGGCTTAGAAATGGCATTGGCAAAAGCGGAAGTCCTGGATGCGATCTCGAGCATGAGCGTGCTGGAGCTGTCGCAGCTCATCAAGGATATAGAAGAGAAGTTCGGCGTATCCGCCGCGGCAGCTGCAGTGGCGGTGGCGGCGCCGGCAGGTGGTGGGGCCGCTGCCCCCGCTGCGGAAGAGCAGACCGAGTTCACGGTCACACTCACCGCGGTAGGGGACAACAAGGTGAACGTCATCAAGGTGGTGCGTGCGGTCACGGGTCTTGGGCTGAAGGAAGCCAAGGACCTGGTGGACGGTGCACCGAAACCCGTCAAAGAAGGCATTTCCAAAAAGGATGCCGAGGACTTGGTCAAGCAGCTTACCGAGGCCGGTGCGAAAGCCGAGCTCAAGTAAGACCCGCTTGAACATGCGGACCGGGCCGGCGGGAAACCGCCGGCCCCAACAAGTTAAGAGAGCAGCGATCAGGAGGTGCGCGAACGCGCCGCCGCCGGCCCCGCATCGGGCTGGGTGGACGCGCAGCGCTCCGCCTGATCCCTTTTCTTTTGGCGGTCGTCTGGGCCGCCGCTCACTGTCGAGGTGACTATGCCCTATTCCTTCACGGAAAAGAAGCGGATCCGGAAAAGCTTTGCGAAGCGGGCGAGCGTGCTGCAGGTGCCGTTTCTGCTGGCGACGCAGATCGACTCCTACGCCTCTTTTCTCCAGTCGGCCGTGCTGGCGGAGCAGCGCAAGAACCAGGGGCTGCAGGCTGCTTTCACGTCCATCTTCCCGATCGTCAGTCACTCGGGTAACGCGCGGCTGGAGTTCGTGAGCTATCAGCTCGGCGTGCCGCCGTTCGACGTGAAGGAATGCCAGCAGCGCGGCCTGACTTACGCGTCGCCGCTGCGCGCCAAGGTGCGCCTGACGATCATGGACCGGGAGGCCTCCAAGCCGACGGTGAAAGAGGTCAAGGAGCAAGAGGTGTACATGGGCGAGATCCCGCTCATGACGACCACCGGCTCGTTCATCATCAACGGGACGGAGCGGGTCATCGTGTCCCAGCTGCATCGCTCGCCCGGCGTGTTCTTCGAGCACGACCGCGGCAAGACGCACAGCTCGGGCAAGCTTTTGTTCTCGGCCCGCATCATCCCGTATCGCGGTTCCTGGCTCGACTTCGAGTTCGACCCCAAGGACTACGTGTATTTCCGCGTCGACCGCCGCCGCAAGATGCCGGTCACGATTCTGCTCAAGGCGATCGGCATGATGCCGGAGCAGATTCTGCGCAGCTTCTACGAATTCGACACGTTTCATCTCAGCAAGAAGAGCGGCATTCAATTCGATCTGGTGCCCGAGCGGCTGCGCGGTGAGATCGCCCGCTTCGACATCGTGACCAAGCCCGGCAAGCTCATCGTGCCGAAGGACAAGCGCATCACGGTCAAGCACGTGCGCGAGATGGAGGCCGCCGGCCTGCACAAGCACCCGGTGACGGAGGATTTCCTTGTCGGCAAGGTGCTGGCACACGGTATCGTCGACAAGGAGACGGGCGAGGTATTGGCTGCTCCCAACGATGAGATCACGGACGAGCTGATCAAGAAGCTGACCGAAGCCGGCGTCGAGAAGATTCAGACCATTTACACCAACGATCTGGACCAGGGCCCCTACATCTCTCAGACGCTGCGCATCGACGAGACCCAGGACCAGATCGCTGCGCAGGTGGCGATCTACCGCATGATGCGCCCGGGAGAGCCGCCCACCGAGGACGCCGTTCGCACGCTGTTCAACGGCCTGTTCTTCTCCGAGGAGCGCTACGACTTGTCGGCGGTGGGCCGGATGAAGTTCAACCGCCGCGTGGGCCGTGAGGAGCTGACCGGCCCTGCCACCTTGTCGAACGACGATATCGCGGCAGTCATCCGGATTCTGGTGGATCTGCGCAACGGGCGCGGCGAGATCGACGACATCGACCATCTGGGCAATCGCCGCGTGCGTTCGGTCGGGGAACTCGCCGAGAACCAGTTCCGCGCCGGCCTGGTGAGGGTCGAGCGGGCGGTCAAGGAGCGCCTGTCGCAGGCTGAGTCCGAGAATCTCATGCCGCACGACCTGATCAACGCCAAGCCGGTATCCGCGGCCGTGCGCGAGTTCTTCGGCTCGTCTCAGCTGTCGCAGTTCATGGACCAGACCAACCCGCTGTCCGAAATCACCCATAAGCGGCGTGTGTCGGCGCTGGGGCCGGGCGGGCTCACCCGCGAGCGCGCCGGCTTCGAGGTGCGCGACGTGCACCCCACGCACTACGGCAGAGTGTGCCCGATCGAGACGCCTGAAGGCCCGAACATCGGCCTGATCAACTCCCTGGCACTGTATGCCCGGACCAACGAGTACGGCTTCCTCGAGACTCCGTATCGCCGCGTCCTTGGCGGGCGCGTCACCGACGAGATCGTGTTCTTGTCGGCCATCGACGAAGGCCAGTACGTGATCGCGCAGGCAAACGCGGCGCTGGACAAGAAGGGCAAGTTCGTGGACGAGATGGTGTCGTGCCGCCACCACAACGAGTTCACCATGGCCACGCCCGATCGCATCGAGTACATGGACGTGGCGCCGTCTCAGATCGTGTCGGTGGCGGCGTCGCTGATCCCGTTCCTGGAGCACGACGACGCCAACCGCGCGCTGATGGGCTCCAACATGCAGCGCCAGGCGGTGCCTTGTCTGCGCCCCGAGAAGCCGCTGGTCGGAACCGGGATCGAGCGCACCGTGGCAGTCGACTCAGGCACCGCAGTGCAGGCGCTGCGCGGGGGCGTGGTGGACTACGTGGACGCGAGCCGCATCGTGGTGCGGGTGAACGACGAGGAAACCGTCCCCGGCGAGGTCGGGGTGGACATCTACAACCTCGTGAAGTACACGCGCTCCAATCAGAATACCAACATCAACCAGCGGCCGATCTTGAAGGTCGGTGATCGCATCGCGCGCGGAGATGTGGTCGCGGACGGCGCTTCCACCGATACCGGCGAGCTGGCGCTCGGCCAGAACCTGCTGGTGGCCTTCATGCCATGGAACGGATTCAACTTCGAGGATTCCATCCTGATCTCTGAGCGCGTGGTGGCGGACGACCGCTTCACCTCGATCCACATCGAGGAGTTGTCGGTGGTGGCGCGCGATACCAAGCTTGGACCCGAGGAGATCACGCGCGACATTTCGAATCTGTCCGAAGGTCAGCTCGCGCGTTTGGACGAGTCGGGCATCGTGTACATCGGTGCCGAAGTCGAGGCGGGCGACGTCCTGGTCGGGAAGGTCACCCCGAAGGGCGAGACTCAGCTCACGCCAGAAGAAAAGCTGCTGCGCGCCATCTTCGGCGAGAAAGCCTCCGACGTGAAAGATACCTCGTTGCGCGTGCCGTCCGGCATGTCCGGAACGGTGATCGACGTCCAGGTCTTCACCCGCGAGGGTATCGAGCGCGACAAGCGCGCTCAGCAGATCATCGACGACGAGCTGGCCCGCTATCGCAAGGACCTCAACGATCAGCTGCGCATCGTCGAGGACGATACCTTCGGGCGCATCGAGCGCCTGCTGATCGGCAAGGCGGCCAACGGCGGCCCCAAGAAACTGGTCAAGGGCACGAAGATCACCAAGGTATATCTGCAGGATCTCGAGCGTTTCCACTGGTTCGACGTGCGCCTCGCGAGCGAGGAAGCGGCGAGCCAGCTGGAGCAGCTCAAGGCCAGCCTCGATCAAACGCGCGTCCAGTTCGATCAGGCGTTCGAAGCCAAGAAGAAAAAGCTCACCAGCGGCGACGAGCTGCCGCCGGGCGTGCAGAAAATGGTGAAGGTCTACCTGGCGGTGAAGCGGCGGCTGCAGCCCGGCGACAAGATGGCCGGCCGCCATGGGAACAAGGGTGTTATCTCCAAGATCGTTCCGGTCGAGGACATGCCGCACATGGCAGACGGGACGCCGATGGACATCGTGCTCAACCCGCTCGGCGTGCCATCTCGCATGAACGTCGGGCAGATCCTCGAGACCCACCTCGGCTGGGCCGCGAAGGGGCTGGGCAAGCGCATCGGCGATCTGGTGCAGGCCGTGGGCTCGGGTGCGAGCGCGTCGGATCTGCGCAAGGCGTTGACGCTGGTCTACAACTCGAGCGGGACGCCGGAGGAGCTCGACTCGCTGTCCGACGAGGAGACCGTGCAGCTCGCGCGCAACCTGCGCAGCGGCGTCCCGTTCGCTACCCCGGTGTTCGACGGGGCCACGGAAGACGAGATCAAAGGCATGCTGGAACTGGCCGGGTTGCCTCGCACCGGGCAGGTCACCCTGTATGACGGCCGCATCGGAGAGCCGTTCGACCGGCCGGTGACGGTGGGATACATGCACATGCTCAAGCTGCACCACCTGGTCGACGACAAGATGCACGCCCGCTCGACCGGCCCGTACAGCCTGGTCACGCAGCAGCCGCTCGGCGGCAAGGCGCAGTTCGGCGGCCAGCGTTTTGGCGAGATGGAGGTATGGGCGCTGGAGGCCTATGGCGCTGCCTACACGCTGCAGGAGATGCTGACCGTCAAGTCCGATGATGTGAGCGGGCGCACCAAGGTGTACGAGAACATCGTCAAAGGCGAGCACAAGATCGACGCGGGAATGCCGGAGTCCTTCAACGTCCTGGTGAAGGAGATCCGCTCGCTGGCGATCGATATCGATCTGGAGCGTTACTAAAGTTCTGGTGAAGGTGAATGAGTGAAGGGTGAGGGTCGGGACGATCTCGATCTTTCAGTCTTAGCCTCAAGCGGAGACAAGCCATGAAAGCACTGCTGGACCTGTTCAAACAAGTCACTCAGGAAGAAGAGTTCGATGCGATCCGTATCGGCCTCGCCTCCCCGGAGAAGATCCGCTCCTGGTCGTATGGCGAGGTGAAGAAGCCGGAAACCATCAACTATCGCACCTTCAAGCCAGAGCGCGACGGCCTGTTCTGCGCCAAGATCTTTGGACCGGTCAAGGACTACGAGTGCCTGTGCGGCAAGTACAAACGTCTCAAGCATCGCGGCGTGATCTGCGAGAAGTGTGGTGTCGAGGTGACCTTGTCCAAGGTGCGCCGCGAGCGCATGGGCCACATCGAGCTCGCCAGCCCGGTGGCGCACATCTGGTTCCTGAAGAGCTTGCCTTCGCGTCTGGGCCTGGTGCTGGACATGACCCTGCGCGATATCGAGCGCGTGCTCTACTTCGAGGCGTACGTAGTGGTCAACCCCGGCCTCACGCCGTTGCATCGCGGTCAGCTGTTGTCCGAGGATGACTACCTCTCCAAGGTGGAGGAATTCGGCGACGACTTCGTCGCCATGATGGGAGCGGAGGGGATCCGCGAGCTGCTGCGCCAGCTCGATCTGAACCGCGACATCGACACTCTGCGGCGCGACTTGGACGGCACCGATTCCGAGACCAAGATCAAGAAGATCGCCAAGCGCCTGAAGGTGCTCGAGGGCTTTCAGAAGTCCGGGATCAAGCCGGACTGGATGGTGATGGAAGTGCTGCCGGTGCTGCCACCCGAGCTGCGCCCGCTGGTACCGCTGGATGGCGGGCGCTTCGCCACTTCGGATCTGAACGACTTGTACCGGCGGGTCATCAACCGGAACAATCGACTGAAGCGGCTGCTCGAGCTGAAGGCGCCCGAAATCATCGTGCGCAACGAGAAGCGCATGCTGCAGGAGGCGGTGGACTCGTTGCTGGACAACGGCCGGCGCGGCAAGGCCATGACCGGAGCGAACAAGCGCCCGCTCAAGTCGCTTGCCGACATGATCAAAGGCAAGGGTGGGCGCTTCCGGCAGAACCTGCTCGGCAAGCGCGTCGACTACTCCGGGCGCAGCGTGATCGTGGTTGGTCCGCAGCTCAAGCTGCACCAGTGCGGCTTGCCGAAGAAGATGGCGCTCGAGCTGTTCAAGCCGTTCATCTTCCACAAGCTGGAGGTCATGGGTCTCGCTACCACCATCAAAGCGGCCAAGCGTCTGGTCGAGCAGGAGGTCCCGGAGGTGTGGGACATTCTAGAAGAGGTGATCCGCGAGCATCCGGTGATGCTCAACCGCGCGCCCACGCTGCATCGGCTGGGTATCCAGGCGTTCGAGCCGGTGTTGATCGAAGGCAAGGCGATCCAGCTTCACCCGCTGGTGTGCGCGGCCTTCAACGCCGACTTCGACGGCGACCAGATGGCGGTGCACGTGCCGCTGTCGCTCGAGGCGCAGATGGAGGCGCGCACCTTGATGCTGTCGTCGAACAACGTGCTGTCGCCGGCCAACGGCGATCCCATCATCGTGCCGTCGCAGGACATCGTGCTGGGCCTGTACTACGTCACGCGCGAGAAGGTCGGTGCGATCGGCGAAGGCATGGCCTTTACCGGCGTGTCCGAAGTGCTGCGCGCCTACGACAGCCGCCAGGTCGAGATCCAGGCGCGAGTGCTGGTACGCATCAAGGAGCTCGAAAAGGGCGTCGATGGCTCCCTCAAGGAGAAGTGGACGCGCTACGACACCACCGTGGGCCGGGCGCTGCTGTCCGAGATCCTGCCGGTGGGCCTGCCCTTCTCGCTCATCAACAAGCCGCTCAAGAAGAAGGAAATCTCGAGGCTGATCAACGCCAGCTTCCGCCGCTGCGGGCTGCGAGAGACTGTGATCTTCGCCGACAAACTGATGTACACCGGGTTCAGCTACGCGACCCGCGCCGGGATCTCGATCGCCGTAGACGACATGCAGGTGCCGCCGGAGAAGGGCGAGATCATCGCCAATGCCGAGAAGGAGGTGCAGGAGATCGAGTCCCAGTACACCTCGGGCCTGGTGACGCAGGGCGAGCGCTACAACAAGGTGGTCGACATCTGGGGCCGCGCCGGCGACATGGTGGCGAAGGCGATGATGGATCGCCTGGAGAAAGAGCCGCTGGTGAAGTGGGATCCGAAGACCGCGCAGTGGATGCCCGTGAAGGAGAAGAAGGGCGTCCCGGAGATGCGCGACTCGTTCAACGCCATCTTCATGATGGCCGATTCCGGGGCGCGCGGCTCGGCGGCGCAGATTCGCCAGCTCGCCGGGATGCGCGGCCTGATGGCGAAGCCCGATGGCTCGATCATCGAGACTCCGATCACCGCCAACTTCCGCGAAGGACTCAACGTCCTGCAGTACTTCATCTCCACTCACGGCGCGCGCAAGGGTCTGGCGGACACCGCCTTGAAGACGGCGAACTCGGGCTACCTGACGCGCCGTCTGGTGGATGTGACGCAGGATCTCGTGGTCATCGAAGAAGATTGCGGCACAGGCAATGGCGTGCCGATGAAGGCCCTGATCGAGGGCGGCGAGGTGGTGGAGGCCCTGCGCGAGCGCATTCTCGGCCGCGTATGCGCGACCGACATCAACCATCCGGAGTCGGGTCAGACGGTGTATGCCGCCGGCACGCTGCTCAACGAAGACGAGGTAGAACGCATCGAGGCGCTCGGTATCGACGAAGTGCGAGTGCGTACGCCGCTGTCCTGTGAAACGCGCTACGGCCTGTGCGCAAAATGCTACGGGCGCGATCTGGGGCGCGGGCAGCTGGTGAATGTCGGTGAGGCGGTCGGCGTCATCGCGGCGCAGTCGATCGGCGAACCCGGCACGCAGCTCACCATGCGCACCTTCCACATCGGCGGTGCGGCTTCGAGGACTGCGGTGGTGAGCCAGCTCGAGGCGAAATCCAACGGCACCGTGCGCTTCTCGCCTCAAATGCGGTACGTGACCAACCCGCGCGCGGAACCCGTGGTGATTTCGCGCAGCGGCGAGTTGACCATCGTGGACGACAACGGGCGCGAGCGCGAGCGCCACAAAGTCCCCTACGGCGCCACTTTGACGGTGACCGATGGAACGCCTGTCAAAGCCGGCAAAGCGCTCGCCTCGTGGGACCCGCACACGCGGCCGATCATCACCGAGTATGCGGGTCGCATCAAGTTCGAGAATGTGGAGGAGGGCGTCACGGTCGCCAAGCAGATCGACGAGGTGACCGGGTTGTCGACGCTGGTCGTGATCGATCCGAAGCGCCGTGGCGTGGCCCAGGTCAAGGGGCTCCGTCCCAGCGTCAAGCTGGTCGACGACAAGGGCAAGGAGGTCAAGATCCCGGGCACGGATCTCCCGGTGAACATCACGTTCCAGATTCACTCGATCATCACGGTGAAGGACGGGCAGCAGGTGCAAGTGGGCGAGGTGCTGGCGCGCATTCCCCAGGAGACGTCGAAGACGCGCGACATCACCGGCGGCTTGCCGCGCGTGGCCGAGCTGTTCGAGGCGCGCTCGCCCAAGGACGCCGGCATGCTGGCCGAGATCACCGGGACGGTGTCGTTCGGTAAGGATACCAAGGGCAAGCAGCGCCTGGTCATCACGGACCTGGACAGCGTGGCCCACGAGTATCTGATTCCGAAGGACAAGCACGTGATGGCGCACGACGGTCAGGTGGTGAATAAGGGCGAGATGATCGTCGACGGACCGGCCGACCCGCACGATATCCTCCGCCTGCTGGGCGTCGAGGCACTGGCGCGCTACATCACCGACGAGGTGCAGGACGTGTATCGCCTACAAGGCGTCAAGATCAACGACAAGCACATCGAGGTGATCGTGCGCCAGATGCTGCGCCGGGTGCAGATCGCTGACGCCGGCGACAGCAAGTTCATCCCGGGCGAGCAGGTCGAGCGCGCCGAGGTGCTGGAAGAGAACGAGCGTGTGGAGAAGGAGGGGAAGAAGCCGGCCACTTTCGACTACATGCTGCTCGGCATCACCAAGGCGTCGCTCTCGACGGATTCTTTCATCTCTGCAGCGTCGTTCCAGGAAACCACCCGCGTGCTGACCGAAGCGGCGATCATGGGCAAGCGGGACGACCTGCGCGGTTTGAAGGAGAACGTCATCGTCGGCCGTCTCATACCGGCCGGCACCGGCCTCGCCTATCACAACACCCGACGCAAGCAGCAGGCGGGCGAAGATATGGCAGCAGGCGTCGAGTTGGTGGAGGCGGAAGCGGGGTTGTCAGCGCCGGACGAGCAGGTGGCTTAAGTTTTTCGCCCGCGCGCAGCGGGCGCGGTCAACGGGGGCCGGGACGGGTTTGCCGTCCCGGCCCCATTCGCTTGACACTCCTCTGCTAAGGCCATAAACTCTCGCGTCTTTTTCCCGACCGTCCGGCGAGCTTCCCCGGGCGCGGGTGCAGACGGTTGGTGCGATCGGGACGGCATCTGCCGTCCTCGATTTTTTGTGTTGAGGGTTTCGTGGTGTCGGCCGGATTTTTTGCGGCCGTCCAGGCCCGCACGGCGGGCGGCGGGTACGGGATGCAAGCTTTGCGTCCACGCCTGCGAGTCAGGACAGACAGCGCTATCAATTCAGAAAGTTAAGGGGCCGCAGGATGCCGACAGTCAATCAACTCGTACGCAAACCGCGCGTCGCCAAGCGCCTGAAAAGCAAGGTCCCTGCGCTGGAGAACTGCCCGCAGAAACGCGGCGTGTGCACGCGTGTTTACACCACTACGCCGAAGAAGCCCAACTCGGCTCTGCGCAAAGTGGCGAAGGTGCGGCTCACCAACGGCTTCGAGGTGATCGGCTACATCGGTGGCGAGGGGCACAACCTGCAGGAGCATTCGGTGGTCCTGATCCGCGGCGGGCGCGTCAAGGACCTGCCGGGCGTGCGTTACCACATCGTGCGGGGCAGTCTTGATACCCAGGGCGTCAAAGACCGCAAGCAGGGGCGCTCCAAGTACGGGGCCAAGCGTCCCAAGGCGGCGTAGGTCGCACCCGAATCATCCTGTCAGTCGACCCGAGGAAACGACGCTATGCCGAGACGCAGAGAGGTGCCGAAACGGGAAGTCCTGCCCGACCCGAAGTACATCAGTCAGGACGTGGCCAAGTTCATCAACGTGGTGATGACGCGCGGTAAGAAATCGGTAGCCGAGCGCATGGTGTACGGCGCCTTCGAGCAGATCGCCAAGAAGGGTAGCAAAGATCCGCTGGAGGTCTTCTCCACCGCGCTTTCGAACATCCGCCCCATGGTCGAAGTCAAGAGCCGCCGCGTCGGTGGGGCCAACTACCAGGTGCCAGTGGAAGTGCGCTCGGTGCGCCGCACCGCGCTCGCGATGCGCTGGCTGCGCGATGCAGCGCGCAAACGCGCGGAGAAGTCGATGGCTGCGAGATTGGCCAACGAGCTGCAGGAGGCGGCCGAGGGGCGTGGCGGCGCGATGAAGAAGCGCGAGGAAGTACACCGGATGGCGGAAGCCAACAAGGCGTTCTCCCATTACCGGTTCTGAGGCCGCAGGATTCCACCGTGCCACGCGTCACGCCCATCGACCGTTATCGCAACATCGGCATCAGCGCGCACATCGATGCCGGCAAGACCACGACCACCGAGCGCATCCTGTTCTACACGGGTGTGTCGCACAAGATGGGCGAGGTGCACGACGGCGCGACGGTCATGGACTGGATGGAGCAGGAGCGTGAGCGCGGCATCACCATCACTTCCGCAGCCACCACCTGCTTCTGGAAAGGCATGGAGGGCAAGTATCCGGAGCACCGCATCAACATCATCGACACCCCCGGCCACGTGGATTTCACCATCGAGGTCGAGAGGTCGATGCGCGTGCTGGACGGCGCGTGCATGGTGTATGACTCCGTGGGCGGAGTGCAGCCGCAGTCCGAGACGGTCTGGCGTCAGGCCAACAAGTACAAGGTTCCGCGCCTCGCTTTCGTGAACAAGATGGACCGCGTGGGAGCCGACTTCTTCAAAGTCTATCGCCAGATGCGCGAGCGTCTGCAGGCCAATCCCATCCCGATTCAGGTGCCGATCGGCGCCGAGGACAAGTTCGAAGGCGTGGTCGATCTGGTTCGCATGCAGGGGATCTACTGGGACGACAGCACGCTCGGTATGAAATTCGAGTTCCGGGACGTGCCGGCTGCCCTCGAGGATCTGGCTCGCGAGTGGCGCGAGAAGATGGTGGAAGCGGCGGCTGAAGCCAACGAAGAGCTGATGAACCACTACCTCGAAAAGGGCGATCTTTCGGCTGCAGATATCAAGCGCGGCCTGCGCCTGCGCACGGTGGGCGGCGAGATCGTGCCGATGTTGTGCGGGTCGGCATTCAAGAACAAGGGCGTTCAGGCCATGCTGGATGCCGTGGTCGATTACCTGCCGGCGCCGATCGATATCCCGCCGGTGAAAGGCGTGCTGGAGAACGGGCAGGCGGCCGAGCGCCGGCCGAGCGATGACGAGCCGTTTTCCGGGCTCGCCTTCAAGATCATGACTGATCCATATGTGGGTCAGCTGATCTTCTTCCGCGTGTATTCGGGCGTGGTGAGCTCGGGTGACCAGGTCTACAACCCGATCAAGGGCAAGAAGGAGCGTCTGGGCCGCATCCTGCAGATGCACGCGAACCAGCGCGAGGAGATCAAGGAGGTGCGCGCAGGCGATATCGCCGCCGCGGTTGGCCTGAGAGAGGCCACCACCGGCGACACCCTGTGCGACCCCAACAAGGTCATCATCCTGGAGAAGATGGAGTTCCCGGAGCCGGTGATCTCTCAGGCGGTAGAACCGAAGACCAAGGCGGACCAGGAGAAGATGGGCGTTGCGCTGGGGCGGCTGGCGCAGGAGGATCCCTCTTTTCGGGTGCGCACCGACGAGGAGTCAGGGCAGACCATCATCTCGGGCATGGGCGAGCTGCACCTCGAGATCATCGTCGACCGCATGAAGCGGGAATTCAGCGTCGAGGCCAACGTCGGCAAGCCGCAAGTCGCTTACCGCGAGGCGATCAAGAAGAAGGTCGACAGCGAGGGCAGGTTCATCAAGCAGTCCGGCGGGAAGGGGCAGTACGGCCACGTGTGGCTCAAGCTGGAGCCGAACCCCGCGGGCAAGGGCTACGAGTTCGTCGATGCGATCAAGGGCGGCTCGGTGCCGCGTGAATACATTCCCGCGGTCCAGAAAGGCGTGGCCGACTCGCTGACGAGCGGCGTCCTGGCCGGTTACCCGGTGGTCGACGTGAAGGTCACCCTGTACGACGGCTCCTACCACGAGGTGGATTCGTCAGAGCAGGCCTTCAAGATGGCCGGCGCGCTAGCCTTCAAGGACGGCATGCGCAAGGCCGGCCCGGTGCTGCTGGAGCCGATGATGGCGGTCGAGGTGGAGACGCCCGAGGAGTTCATGGGCAACGTGGTGGGGGATCTGTCCTCGCGGCGGGGCATGATTCAGGGCATGGACGAGCAGCCAGGCGGGGTGAAGGTGGTAAAGGCCGAGGTGCCGCTGGCGGAGATGTTCGGCTATTCCACGACCCTGCGCTCTCTGTCGCAGGGTCGCGCCACCTACACCATGGAGTTCAAACACTATTCTGAGGCGCCCAAGAGCGTCGCGGAGGCGATCATCAACCGCAACCCGGACAAGGACAAGAAGTAGAAAGGAATCATCATGGCTAAAGGCAAGTTTGAGCGAACCAAGCCGCACGTGAATGTTGGGACGATAGGGCACGTGGACCATGGGAAGACCACGCTGACGGCGGCGCTCACCCTAGTGTTGTCGAAGAAGTTTGGGGGGGAGGCCAAGGCGT
>DATJVI010000141.1:0-35367 GCA_035501875.1 Burkholderiales bacterium | reverse complement strand
CTGGGCGGCTCCGGTTCCGGCAAGTCGAGCCTGATGAAGGTGCTGATCGGCCTGTATCGGCCGCTGGCCGGCGACGTGCTGATCGACGGGAAGAGCATCGTGACGGCGCGCGGAGACGAGAAGGCGCGGCTGCAGCGAAAGCTGGGCGTCATGTACCAGAGCGGCGCGCTGTTCGGGTCCCTGACCACGCTGGAGAACGTGCGCTTCCCGCTCGACGAGTTCACGGATATCGCGCTGCCGGAGAAGAACCTCACGGCCCGCATGCTGCTGCGTCAAGTCGAGATGGGCTACGCCGAAGCGCTGATGCCGGCGGAGCTTTCCGGCGGGATGCTCAAGCGCGCGGGGATCGCGCGCGCCATGGCGCTGGGCGCCGACATCCTGATGCTCGACGAGCCCTCGGCGGGACTCGACCCGATCACAGCGGCGAACCTCGATCGGACGATCCTGTCGCTGCGCGCGAATCTGGGTTTCACCTTCGTGGTCGTGACCCACGAGTTGAACAGCATCTTCACGATCGCGGACCGCGCCATCATGCTCGACCCGCGTTCGCGCAGCATCATCGCGACAGGCGCGCCGGCCGAGCTGCGGGACGGCAGCAGCGACCCACGGGTGCGGCAGTTCTTCAACCGCGAACCCGACGCGGTGCCACGCAAAGCGGAGATCTGATCATGGACGAGAAGCAGTACTACATTCGACTCGGCGTGTTCGTGGTGGTGTCGCTCGCCGTCCTGTTCGGGGTGTTGTTCATCCTGGGCGCGCGCTCGCTGTTCGAGCCGAGCGTCACGTTCGAGACTTACTTCGATGGGTCGGTCGCCGGGCTCGAGCTGGGCGCACCGGTGGAGTATCGTGGAGTTCCGCTGGGCAAGGTGACCGGGATCGCGCTGGGCGCGGCGTTGTACGAGAAGGACATCCCGGTCGACAAGCGCAAGGGCTACATCGTGGTCCGCGCGACCCTGACCGGAGAGCGCACGCAGATCTGGAAGAAGGAGCTCGACGCGTTCGTCAAGCGCGGCCTGCGCGCGCAGACCCAGCTCGCCGGCATCACCGGCCAGCAGCGGCTCACGCTCGACTTCCTCGACCCGCAAAATCCGCCCCCGCTCGCGTTCGACTGGAAGCCGGACTATCCTTACATCCCTTCGGCGCCGAGCGTCGCAGCCGAGCTCATCGCGAATCTGAAGAGCGTTGTCGCCAATCTCGATAAGGCCGACATCGAGCAGCTGGGCCGCAACCTCAACGCGCTCGTGGTGAACGTGAACAAGAAGCTCGATCAGATTCCGGTCGCGCAACTCTCCGCGGAGGCCGTGGCGCTCATCACGGACGCTCGCTCCACCGTCAACCGCGTCGACCGGGTGATCGCGCAGGCGCCGCTCGACGACGCGGTGCGCAACCTCGCGGCCGCCTCGGCGCGGCTCGACGAGCTGCTCGCCGACCCCGGCCTCAAGCGGACAGTAGGCGACGTCTCGGCGACCACAGCCCGTCTGCGCAAGATCGCCGAGACCGGAGAGTTGGACCGGATCGCGAAGAGCCTCGATCGGGCCATGCAGCGCGCCGACGCGCTGCTGGCGGACAATCAGTACGACATCCGCGGCGCCGTGCAGGACCTGCGTGTGACTGCGGACAACTTGCGCGTGCTGTCCGAGATCGTGAAGCGCTATCCGCCTGGGCTGCTCGTCGGTGGACCGCCGCAGAAGGTCCAGCTCCCCAGGGAGTCGAGATGAGCGTCCTGCATCTTTGCGCCGCTGCAAGCGCGCTCCTCGCGCTCGCCGCCTGTTCGATCGGTGATCCCGCACCGCATACGACGACCTATGTCGTCGAGCCGCCTGCGCCCACGCCGGGTGCGACGCGTTGCGCGGAGGCGCTGCGCATGGGCAATGTCCGCGTTGCGCCTGCGTTCGCGAGCAACGCGCTCGTGTACCGCATGGACGACGTCAAGTTCACGGCCGACTTCTACAACGCCTTCATCGCCGAGCCGGGCCCCATGCTCGGCGCGCGCATGGCGGACTGGCTCGACCGCGCCGGTCCGTTCAAGACCGTCTCCCAGCCGGGCAGCGCGGTGCCTGCGCCCTATGCCCTGGAAGCCGCCATCACCGAGCTCTATGGGGACTTCCGCCCCGGTCGTGTCCCGGCCGCGGAGATGACCGTGCAGTTCACGCTCGTGGACCTCGGCAGCGCATCCCCCAGGGCGGCGCTGGAACGTTCCATCACCCGCCGTGTCGATCTCAAGCAGGCGTCACCGGACGCCTTGGTACGCGGCTACGGCCAAGCGCTCGGCGAAATCCTCGTCGAGCTGTCGGCCACGCCCTCGTGGCCGCGGCCCCCGGACTGCTCCGCGCCTTGAGGCGCGCGATCGAGACCAGCGGACAACGCCGCCTAGTCGATCGGCCAAGGTAGCGACTTCGGCATCGTCGGATGCGGTTCGGCCGACGGTGCGCTCGGCACGGCATCCACGGCACGCCACCACGGCGTTACCCGATCGGCATAGGCCGGCTCGACCGGCTCTCCCAGACGGGGCATGACGAGCTGCGCGCCACGCTTCGGGCCGAGTGAAAGCAGCGTCTCCGCCGGCTCATCCCAGGCGTGCATCGCCAGGCTGAACGTTCCCCAATGCACGGGAAGGAATGGGCCTCCGCCGAGCAGCGCCAACGCTTCGAGCGCGTTGTGCGGGCCGAGGTGGATGTGGCCCCACGAGGGGTGGAACGCGCCCACTTCGAGCATGACCAGATCGAACGGGCCGAGCCGCTCGCGGATCGCGGCGTACTCCGTGGTGAGGCCCGTGTCCCCGCTGAAGAAGACCGCATGCTTCGGCGAGCGGATGATCAGTGACGACCACAGCGTCGCGTTCCGGTCCTTGAGGTGGCGCCCGGAGAAGTGCTGCGACGGCCCCGCTGTCACGGTCAAGTCTGCGTTGGGCAGCGTGTGCGACTCCCACCAGTCGAGCTCCGTGATGCGCTCCGGCGGCACACCCCACGCTTCGAGATGCGCGCCGACGCCGAGCGAAGTGATGAAGGGCACCTCACGCAGTCCAAGCTCGCGAATGGTCGGATAGTCCAGGTGGTCGTAGTGATCGTGCGAGATCAGGACCGCGTCGATCGAGGGCAGCGCCTGCAGCGGAATCGGAACCGGTTGGAAGCGTTTCGGACCGATATGCCGGGAAGGCGAGGCGCGCGGCCCCCAGACCGGGTCGGTCAGCACGCGCAGACCGTCGATCTCGATCAGCACCGTGGAATGCCCCAGCCAGGTGACGCGCAGCCCGGTGCCCGCCGGCTTCGACCACGCAGCGGTCGGGTCAACGGACGGTAGCGGCCCTCGCGGCACGCGCCGGTCGCCGCCGCACAAGAACTCGCTCACCGACGGCGGGGCGGCTTCGGGGTCCCGCAGTCTCCGCAGCACGGGATACACGTTGCGAAATGCCTCACCGCCCCACAACGGTGAGGCTTTCATGCGCTCCAAGCGCAAGCCGTTGGGTTTCTTGCCAAATGCCTTCATCGCGACCTTTCGTTCCGTTGCGCGCGGGCAGCGCGGGCATCTGATATCTATGGCCATCACCGGCCTATGCAACCCCCGCCTCCCCCGGTCCTTGACGGCGCCTGTCGAAGAGGCCGGCGTGCGAGGGCTGGTAATGATGCGTCGCTCGAGCCGGACGACCCGAGCATCTTGCACCGCGCGCCGCACGGGGCGATTCCTCGCGGTGCAATCGGTAACTCATCTGTAAGCGCCGCCTGTGTAGGCTGTTCGAGTAGGCCGATACGGACGTTGCCGACATGCCCAGCACGTCATCATCCGAGGACATTCAGCGCGTTGCGGCACGTGCAGCAGACGCGCATACTGGCTGCGCGGCTCATGCAAGGCGGCAGTCGGCTGGCGGTCCCGTCGTCGACGGCGCTTGCGCAGTGCCGGAGCTCGACGCCTGCCGGCTCGGCGAAGCGGTGCCGAGGCGACAGCAGACTCGCCGGCGCAGCGTGCAACCGTCGCCGCGCGATGGTGGCCCTATAGCGGGACGGACACGTCGCGTTGAGCTGCATCGAGTCGAAGCCGGCCGGGCTTACGGGCGCAAGCATCCACGCGCTGCGGCGTCCGCGAACGGTCCCGTAGCAGCGAGCATGACGGAAGGAGGGCAAGCGAGGCTGGTTTCGGTGCATCCGGATCGAGAACAAGAGAGGGGGAGCACGATGGAACACGAACTCAAACGACTCTGCATTTTTGCGTCCGTCGCGGCGGCGTCCGCGGTTCTGTCCGGTCAGGCCGGCGCGGCGGGCTTCGCCCTGCTCGAACAGAACGCGAGCGGCCTGGGCAATGCCTATGCCGGCAGCGCGGCCGTGGCCGCCGATGCCAGCACCATCTTCTTCAATCCCGCCGGGCTCACCCTGCTTCCCGGGACGCAGGTCGTCGTCGCTGGCGCCGGGATCGATATCCAGACCCAGTTCAATGGGAGCGCGAGCCAGACCCAGTTCCCGCCGAGCCCGCCGGCCCCGCCCGGAACGGTCCCGCTCGGGACCAACACAGGCGGAAACGCGGGCGGCTGGTCGTTCGTGCCCAGTCTCTACTTCTCCGCCCCGGTCGGCGACCGCTGGGCGGTCGGCGTGGGCGTCGGCGCGCCCTTCGGGTTGAAGACGGACTACGAAGCCAACTGGATGGGACGCTTCCTAGGCATCGAGTCGGAAGTGAAGACGGTGAACATCAACCCCTCGGTCGCGTTCAAGGTCAACGACACCGTCTCGCTGGGCGCCGGGATCAACTGGCAGCAGGCGAAGGCCACGCTCACCAACGCCACACTCATCGGGCTGTCGACCGAGGGGTTGACCACGCTCGATGCAAATGACGACGCTTGGGGTTGGAACGTCGGGGCATTGTTCAAGCTCAGCCCGGACACGCGCGTGGGGGTCTCGTATCGGTCCGCTTTGAACTACACGTTGAACGGCAGTGTGACCACGACCACCTCCACCGGGTCGGTGGTGTCAGCGGGGACATTTCCTGCCACGGCCGACATCAAGTTCCCGGACATGGCGCTGCTCAGCATGACGCAGCAACTGGGCGAGAAGTGGCAGCTCCTCGGCGATGTTCAATACACGCACTGGGGCACGATCGGCACCATCAACGTCGTGAACGCCAACACGGGTCAAACCGCGGACCAGCTGGCCTTGAACTTCCAGGACGCATGGCGGATTGCCCTAGGCGTCAACTACTCTCTCAGCTCGGACTGGACGCTGCGCGGCGGCCTCGCCTGGGACCAGTCTCCGGTCACGGACCAGAACCGTACGGTGCGCCTGCCCGACAGTGACCGCTATTGGGTCGCGCTGGGTGCGCAATACAAGTTCGGCAAGGGCGGTGCGCTGGATTTCGGCTACGCACACCTGTTCGTGCCGTCCCCGAGCATCAACCAGACGAAGCAATCTTCGCTCGGGCCACTGACGATCACGAACAACGCGACCGGCAGCTACGACACTTCCATCGACATCTTTGGGGTTCAATTTACCTGGACGTTTTGAACCGCGGGACATGGGGCAGCCGTCGCGCCTTGAGTCGCGCTAGCGCACGTGAGACGGTTGGGTTGCCTAGCCGTCAGAATCAGCCAAGGGGGGTGCCTATGACGCAGATGAGCGGCTCTGGGACAACGGATGCGGGCGGTGGGGATCTTGCGCCCGTACGTGAAGCTTCACCTGCTGAGCTCGTTCCACCAGTGGCCACGGCGGCTTCGGTTCCGTCGGTAGAACTGGTCACCGGGCCGGAGCAGTTGCGCGCGGCAGCGCGCAACATTCTCGAACACGCTGCCGACCCTGACGATCTTTCGGACGCTAGAGAGTTCCTGGACCGCGCACTCAAGGCGGATCCGGACGATCCGCGCGGCGAGACGCACTATCTCCTTGGCCTGGTCTGTTTCCACCAGCAGGACTGGGCGAGCGCCGAGACGCACTTCACCGAGTCGCTCAGCCGCGCGCCGAACCCGCTGGCGGCCGAGCTTCGCGAGCGCGTGCGCACGAACCGGACGACCGGCATCGAACGCGCGGGGGATGCGATCCCGGACTTCAAGCCCGCCCAACTGCGCAAGCCGGCCGCGCTCGCGCTGCGCGAGCCCACGGTGAGCGGCGGTCTGCCGCGTGAACCGAGGCGGGGCCTATTCATGCAGGTGTACGGCAAGGTAATGGGTTTCGTTCTCGGCCTTGTCATCAAGGGGGCGGTTGCGGTCATCTACTCGTGGTGCCGCGATCGAACGAAGATCTTTGCTTTCGAGAACTGGGACCGGCTGCCCACCCTGCTCGGGCTGCTCTACCTCGGCGCCATGCGCCACGGGCTCAACGGCGACAAACTGCAATCCACGTATTCGGGGACGCTCGTCGCAGACCAGCCGCCCGGCCAGAGACGCCCGGAGTGGACCGAACGCTTTCGCACGGCGACCGGCGCCTGGAACACCGACGACCCGATGGAAGGTGCAGCCGGCACCGAGATCCAGCGCAGCGGCTCGCCGCTCGCCACGCGCAGAAATCGCGTCGAGGATGCCCTGCCCAGTCCGCGTGAAGTGAGCCGGTTCATTCTCGCCCCGCATCCGAACCGGCCGCGCCAGGAGGTTCCGTTCCTCAACCTGCTCACGATCGCGTGGATCCAGGCGGAGTTGCACGACTGGGTGAGCCATCGCCCCACACCCGTCCCCGGCGTGTACACGGTGCCGCTGGCGCAGGACGATCCGCTGCGCAGCCGCTACGGCATCGCCGCGCTCCAGGTGCACAAGTCGGTGGTCAACCCGATGGACGGCGCCCAGCCGCTCACGCATCTGAGCGAGGTGACCCACTGGTGGGACGCATCGCAGATCTACGGCTCCGACCAGGACACGCAGGATCGGCTGCGCGCCGATGCCGGCGGCAAGCTGCGCATCGATCGGAACGATCTGCTGCCGCTGAATCCGGTCACGGGCATCGAGGACTCGGGCTTCACGCGCAACTGGTGGGTCGGACTCGACATCGTCCACACGCTGTTCGTCAAGCACCACAACTTCATCTGCGACGAGCTCAAGAAAGACCATCCCGAGTGGACCTCGGACGAGCTGTTCCACACGGCGCGGCTGATCAATGCCGCGATCATGGCCAAGATCCACACGGTGGAATGGACGCCCGCGGTTCTGCCGAACCACAGGCTCGTCACCGGTATGGCGACCAACTGGTGGGGTCTGCTCGAAACGTTGCGCAAGCCGGTGCATCAGCGCCGCATCCAGAGGGCGTGGAAGCTGGTCGATCCGGTCCTCGGCGGCATCGCCGGGGGCGAGCGCGACAATCACGGCAAGCCCTATGGCCTGAGCGAGGAGTTCACCGAGGTCTATCGCCTCCACGCGGGACTCCCCGACGTCATCACGATCGCGCCGGTCGGATCCGCGCCCAAGGCGCCACCGATCCCGACAGACGCGGCGCGCGGCGACGCGGCACGTGCCCTCGTTCAGCGATTCGGCATGGCGTCGCTGCTGAACTCCTTCGGCCATCAGCACATGATGCAGCTCGTCAACAACAACTATCCCGGCTTCCTCACCGAGCTCAGCGTGCCGGGCCAGCCGGTCGTCGATATCGGGACGACCGACATCCTGCGCGCCCGGGAGCGCGGGGTGCCGCCGTACAACGAGTTCCGGCGCATGCTGGACCTCAATCCGATCACGAGGTTCGAGGACCTCGGATGCAGCGCGGAGACGGTGCAGACGCTCGAGAGCCTCTATGGCAAGGGCGCGGACGGTGTCGAGAAGCTCGATCTGCTCGCAGGGACCTCGTGCGAGCTGTGGCGGCCGGAGAACTTCGGCTTCGGCGAGACCCTGTTCACGATCTTCATCCAGATGGCGAGCCGGCGGCTGCAAGCCGATCCGTTCTATACCGAGAAGCTCAACGCGCGCTACTACACCGAACGGGGCATGGAGATGATCGAATCCGCCACCTTCAAGAGCGTGCTCCTGCAGCACTATCCCGAGCTGGAGCAGCACGGCCTGGGCGGCGTGCACAACGCCTTCGAGCCTTGGGGCACCACGGCGCAGACGCATCCGCAAGAGCACCCGCTGGCGCAGCTCGAACGCTACTAGGAGGAGACATGCTTCTTCGCTTGCGTGAATGCGATACCGGGACAAGCTTCATCGTCGACACGCTGGCGGGAAGAGTGTGTGCCGACTCGAGCGGCCGCGGCGGCGCCGGCTGGGCCGACGAACCGGACCCTGAGCTCGTCTCCCACGTGCTCGCATCGGCACGGCAATACGCGCAGTGCTACGCCCGTGCGGTGCCTGGCACCTACACCCCGGACCTCGCATTCCAGGTGCGCGGACCGCTGACGCAAGCGGAGCAAGCCACGCTCGCTGCGGGCGGCGCGGTGGCGAGCGAGCGTCCCCCGCTGCAACTGCACCTGGATTTCTTCGATGCCGACCTCGACGGGTGGATCACCTTGTCCGAGGGCTATCGCGCCTGGCGCGCGCTGGGCTTCTCGACGCTCGCAGCGCTGTTGAAGACAGTCCTCTCCGCGCTCGTGTTCGGACAATTCGTTGCCGGTTGGCCGCGTCTCCTGGCGATCGATATCACGCGCTTGACCCGCAGGCGCTATGCCAGCACCGGGATTTTCCTGCAGGACGGAAGCATCGACGCGGCGCGGTTGCAGAGCTGTCTGAGCCGGTTCGACGCCGCGCTCGGCAGGCGGCTGAGCTTCGACGAGACGATCGCGCTGCTCGACAGCGTTTCCCAGCCGGGGGCGATCAGCCACTCCCAGTTCCGTTCGCTCTTCGCGGTTTGCCGGCGGCTGAACGGCAACGTCGATGTCATCAACAAGGCGCAATTTATCGGGCTGTTCGATAGCTCGTTGCTCTGGCGCGTGGCGTCGATGACCGGCAGCACGGGGCGGCGGGCGCCTTGGCTGCAGCCCGCTGCCGGCCCGGGTTGATCGACCCGCATGGAATGCCCCCGCTGCCGGACCGATAACCGCGACGCGCGGCGCTTCTGCGCGCGCTGCGGCTCCGCGCTGCCGGTCGCATGTCCGGATTGCGGTTTCGCGAACCAGCCCGCAGAGAATTTCTGCGGCGGGTGCGGCAAGCGCCTCAGCGCTGCGCCCGAGCGCCGTCAGCTCACTGTCATGTTCTGCGACCTGGTGGATTCGACGGAGCTGGTGCACGAGCTCGATCCCGAGGAGCTGCGCGAAGTGATCCGCACCTACCAGAAGTGTGCCACCGAGCTGATCACTCGCTACGACGGCTTCGTCGCGCGGTACATGGGCGACGGGATGCTCGCGTACTTCGGCTACCCCGACGCGCACGAGGACGATGCCGCGCGAGCGATCCACAGCGCGCTGGAGATCGTGGACGCACTGAAGCAACTGTACATGCAGGCCGATTCCGCACGCGGCGCCCCGTTGAATGTGCGCATCGGGATCGCCACCGGACCTGTCGTCGTCGGCCATACGATCGGGGAGGGCGCCTCGGAGGAGGCGGGAGTCGTGGGCAAGACGCCCAATCTGGCGGCGCGCCTGCAGGCGCTCGCGGGACCGGGAGGGGTGCTGATCGCGCATGCGACCCGCGAGCTCGCGGGCGGGCTGTTCGAGTATGCCGACAAAGGCCTGCGCGAGCTGAAAGGCTTCCCCCAGCCGGTGCGCACCTGGCAAGTCCTGCACAGGAGCGACGTGGAAAGTCGCTTCCACGCGGCGCACCGCCTGCGCCTGACGCCGCTCGTGGGACGCAAGCGGGAGCTCGAGGAGCTCAACCGGCTATGGCAGTCCGCCGCGCAGGGACAGGGGCGCGTGGCGCTGCTCGTGGGCGAGGCCGGCATCGGCAAATCCCGCCTGGCGGAAGCGCTGACCGAGCGCATCGCCGGGCAGCCTCATGTCCGCCTGCGCTTCCAGTGCTCTCCCTATCACACGAACAGCGCGCTCTATCCCTTCATTCACCAGCTCGAAAGGGAGGCTGATTTCCGCAGCGGAGACTCGGCCGCGCAGCGCCTCGATAAGCTGGAGGCAACCCTGCGCGGCTCGACCGCACACATGGCGGAGATCTCGCCGCTCATCGCCGCGCTGCTGTCGGTGCCGACCGCCGGGCGCTATCCGCCTTTGCAGTTGACGCCTCAACAGCAGAAGGCGAAGACCATCGCCGCGCTGCTCGACCGGCTGGAGGGGCTCGCGGCGCGCGCCCCGGTGCTGTTTCTGTTCGAGGATATGCACTGGGTCGACCCCACCTCGGCGGAGGTGCTCGACCTGTGGGCGCAGCGGATCCGCGCCGTCCGCTCGCTTGCGATCCTCACATCGAGGAACGCGCCCGACTATCCATGGCTCGGGCTGCAGCATGTCAACCAGATCGCGGTGGAGCGGCTCGACCGGCGCCAGTCCGCGGCGATGGTGGGCCGGGTGGTGGAGGGAAGAGCGGTTCCGGCCGAGCTGCTCATCCAGATCGTCGACCGGACCGACGGCGTCCCGCTGTATATCGAGGAGGTCACCAAGACGCTGACGGCTTCGGTGTCCGAAGTGCCTGCGACATTGCAGGACTCGTTGATGGCCCGCCTGGACCAACTGCGGTCCGCGAAAGAAGTGGCCCAGATGGCGGCGGTGATCGGGCGCGAGTTCACTCGCGAACTGCTGCTCGCAGTCTCGCAGCTCGACGAGAGCACACTCGCCGAGGCCCTGGACAAGCTCATCTCGTCGGGCGTGCTGTTGGGCCGTGGCGGGACGCCGTCGACCTCGTTCACGTTCAAGCACGCGCTCATGGAGGATGCCGCGTATGCGAGCCTGCTGCGCACCCGGCGCCAGGACCTGCATCTGCGCGTGGCCGAGGCGCTGGAGAAGAATGATCCGGAGCGCGTGCGCATCGAGCCCGAGCTCCTCGCACATCATTACGCTCAGGCGGGCAAGCCGGTTCAGGCCACCCGTTACTGGATCGCAGCGGCGCAGCGCGCGCTGGATCGGTTCGCCAACCTGGAGACGCTGGGCCACACGAGCAAGGGCCTCGAGGGCCTGGCCATGGTCGCGCCGGGCACCGAGTCGAGCCGCCTCGAGCTCGAGTTGCAAATTCTGCGTGGCGCCGCGTATCGCGCGCTCAAGGGCTTCGCCTCTTCGGACACCGAGCGCGCCTTCGCGCGTGCGCGCGAGCTGTGCCAGCAGCTCGAGGACGTTCCCCACCTGATCGAGGCGCGGCGGGGGCTGTTCTCCTGTTACTACGCGCGCGGCGCGCTCGCCTCGGCGCGTGACGAAAGCCTGGCGGTGGCCGCGCTCGGTGAGCGCTCGGGCGACCGGGGCTCACGCATGTTGGGACGCTGGATGTCGGGTTGCGTCGCCTTCTGGCAAGGCGACTTCGGCTCCGCGCGCAGCGAGCTCGAGGAAGCGTTCTCGCTCTACGATTCGCGGGCGCAACGCGCCAATCCGCTCGCGCTGCAGATCGACCCGGGCGTGAACGCGTTGTTCCACCTCAGCTGGACGCTCTGGATCCTCGGCTATCCCGATCAGGCGGCGGCGGCGAGCGCGAAGGCCATCGAGACCGCGCGCCGCCTGGCTCAGCCTTTTGCGCTCGCGATGGCGTTGTTCTTTGCATGCGCGACGCGCGCGTGCTGTGGCCACGCTGCGGCGGTCCGGCAGATGCTGGACGAGCTGGTCGCTCTGACGGCGCAGCAGAACCTGGGCTACCTCGGAAGCTGCGCGCTCGTGCTGGAGGGGCAGGAGCTGATCGCGCGCGGCGACGCGGCTGCGGGCCTCGAACACATCGGGCGTGCGTTCTCCGAGTTCCAGACGCAAGAGGCGGGGGTCGGGCTGCCCTGGGCGATGTCGATCTCGTCGCTCGGCTACGCGAAGCTCGGGCGGCCAAAGGAGGGTCTCGCGGTCCTCGCCAACGCACAGGCGGCGGTGACGCGCAACGGCGAGCACCAATGGGAGGCGGAGCTCGCGCGCCTCAAGGGCGAGCTGCTGTTGCTGCCACCGCTCGAGCAAGAGTCGCAAGCCGAGGACTGCTTCCGCGCCGCGATCCAGCTTGCCCGGCGGCAGGCCGCGCGCTCGCTCGAGCTGCGCGCCACGATGAGCCTCGCCAGGCTGCTCGCCCGCGATGGCCGGCACGAATCCGCGCAGCGCATGCTCTCGGATGTCCACGGCTGGTTCGGCGAGGGCTTCGACACCGCCGATCTGCGCGCGGCCGCCGCCGAGCTGCAGGCGCTCGCCGCTACTCCGGAGAGACAGCCATGACCAGCGCCATCTTCGAGCCTTTCACCATCAACGGCGTCACCTTCAAGAACCGCATCCTGCGCTCCTCGGTCGGCGGGCGGACGGGGAACTATGACGGCACGGTCACCGACGTGTGGAAGAACTTCGAGAAGCGGTTCGCCGACGGCGGTGTCGGCGGCATCATCTCGACGACGTTCCACGTCAACCAGGACCGATTGTCTCCGCCTCAGTATCCGTCGATCGCAGGGCCGAAGTTCGTGCCGTACGTGCGCAAGTACATCGCCGCGATCAAGGATGCGACCGATTGCCGATACATCGTGCAGATCGGCGATCCGGGTTACGCCACCTACAGCAGCTTGTTCGCGGAGGAAGTGGACGCCAAGTCCTCTTCGTCCGGCTTCGACTTCGCGTTCGGCTACTACAACCGGCGTGCGGCCATGTCGAAACCGGAGATCGACAAGGCGATCCGCGATTTCGCCGATGCTGCGGCACGGGTGCAGGATGCGGGCGCCGACGGACTGGAGATCACGATCACCAAAGGCTATCTCATCCACCAGTTTCTGAACCCCGCGATCAACCGCCGCACCGACCAGTGGGGCGGCGACGCGGACCGGCGCTTTCGTTTTCTGCAGAGCATCCTCGAAGCGGTCCGGGCCCGGATCGGGCGCAGCTTCCTGCTCGGCATCCGGCTGTCGGGTCACGACCTCATGGCGCGGCCGTTGCTGCTCGCGCTGTTCCGCATCCCGTGGGGAGCGGGCAACGACCTGCCGCAGATGCTCGACTACGCGCGGCGAGTCAAAGCGCTCGGCGCCGACTACCTGCACGTCGTGGCCGGGTACGGGTTTCCGAATCCATGCGACGTGCCGGGCAGGTTTCCGTTCGACGAGGTGAAGATCTTCTTCAACTCCGTGCGCCATCTCACCGTGAAGGCCGCGGTGCGCGCGGGCCTGGTGAACGCATTGTCGCCCGTGGCGCGACTGCTGTTCGGGCTGGGTTGGAACTACGAGGAAGCGATCAATCTCGACCTGGCCCGGCAGTTCCGGAAGGACATCGAGCTGCCGGTGATCGTCAACGGCGGATTTCAGCACAAGCATGTCATGGAGGACGCGATCGACTCCAAGAGCTGCGACATGATCTCGATGGCGCGCTCGCTGATTGCGAACCCCGGGCTGCTGGAGGAGTTCGCGGCAGGCAAGGACTTCCCGGACAAGCCGTGCACGCATTGCAACCGATGTGTGGGCCGCACCGGGACCAGCCCACTAGGGTGCTATGACGTGACGCGCTTCAAGAGCCAGCGCGAGATGTTCAACCAGATCATGGAGTGGAACCGGCCGGACCCCGCCTGATCCCGAGGCGCGGGAGCGTGCAGGACGCGAGACCTACCGCCCGATCCGCCGGGCGGCGCCGGTCTCTTGCGAGTGACGGCCAGCCGGTTACAAGTTCACTCGCGCGGAGATCTTCGCGGCCAGCTTGCTGTACCCGGTGGTGTCTGGATGGATCTCGTTCGCCCAATCGCCGCTGAACGAGGTCGTGCCCGGCGCGGCGCGGGCCAAGGTGTTGCGCGTCTCCACCACATGAAAGCTCGGCAGCTGCTGGCTTCCCGCAGCCTCTGAGTCCAGTGCAAGGATGGCCTCCGCGACCTGATCGAGCAGGTAGTCGGAGATCGGCTGCCACATCGCAGTGGGGATCTCCGCCGCCGTCAAGGCCGGTTGCAGCCAAGGGCCTTTCACGCCGACGCCGAGAAAACGCGCAGGCGAGTCGCGCGGGGTGGGGTAGTCGTAAGTGTGCGCGACGATGGGCACGCCGCTGTTGGGGCTGCCCGCTTCATCGCGTACATCGACGATGTTCTTGTATGCCTGCTGGATGTCGCCGACGAGCTTCTGCAGCGCCGCCGGGTCGACATAATCGGACGCGCTCGTGCTCGTGACGGAGCGCTTCGGGAGCAAGGCGCCGGCGACGGAGATCAGATCGTTGCCGCCACCGGAGAGCAGGATCGTGTTCCACTTGTAGAGGAAACGCGGATCGACCAGGAGGCGGCGCAGCTGCTGCATGTGCGCGGGATCGCCCATCCGGACGATGGTGTCCCCGGGGAAGGCGATCGTGACCAGCGCCGCGCGTTGCGACGTCTCGATGTTGAACAGGATGTTGCTGCTGGGCACCGCGCCCAGCGTGAACCACGAATCCCCCTCGGCGAGCAGCCGATAGGCATACATCGGGTTGTCCGGGTTGCGGTCGGGGAAGCGGGAGTCCTGGGTGAGATCGCCATGGTTGATGACTTGAGCGCGCATGCGTTAGACCTCCGGCGTTACGTTGCGGAGAAAGGTCGCGGTCCCGGGCGGTCGGCGACTCGGTCCTGCCAGATCCAGCTGAGGCAGGCGGCCGGGTCCCGGCTCGCCGGCGGACTGGTCAAGGATAACCGTTCCGCTGTCACGGATCGACCAGGGACCGTGCGCGTGAGGGCAGCCGGCGCGCCGCATTGCCTCGGCCGGCGGGTCATGCGACCTTCACGCGGATGACGTTCCAGGACGCCGGCATCAGGCTCGCGAAGAGACGGCTGCCTTCCGCTCGTACTGCCGAGAGCGCCGAGGCCCTCACGCGATCCGGCTGCTGCCTGCTGTTGACGGCTTCGAGATCGCCATCGTGCAGCTGGAGCGCCTGGTCGACCGCGAGGTCGGAGAAACCGTCCACCGTCACCCGCAACGGCATCTCCTCGGTCAGGCTGCGGTTGAGCGCGAACAGGGTGAGCGCGCCGCCATCTGAGTCGTGCACGGCTGCGAGCTTGAGGTACGGCACCTCCGGCAGCGGGAAGTAGAGGTCCTGCGCGCCGCGCGGATCGAAGTATGTGGCCGGATAGGTGGGCGAGTCGATCCGCGCCCGCAGCACGCGCCCGCGCCCGAAGCGGCTGAAATGGGCAAAGGGCCAAAAGATCGTCTGGCGCCAGGCGGGGCCACCGGTCTGCGTCATGATCGGCGCGATGACGTTGACAAGCTGCGCGAGGCACGCGGCTTTCACGCGGTCGGCATGGTTCAGCAGGCAGATGCACATGCCGCCGAACACCAGTGCGTCCGCCACGTCGTAGATCTCCTCGAGGATCGGCGGCGCGACGGGCCAGCCGGGCCGCACCCGGACCTCGGGCGAACGCCGCGTGCGGTACCAGACATTCCACTCGTCGAAGCTCAGCATGATGCGCTTGGCGGAGCGGCGGCGCGCGGCGACCGCGTCCGCGATGGCGACCACGTCGTCGATGAAGCGGTCCATCAGATCGATGCTGGCGAGGAAGGCGGCGGTGTCGCCCGCGTAGTCGTTGATGTAGGTGTGCAGGGAGATGTATTCGACGTGGTCGAACGCGTGCTCGAGCACGACGTCTTCCCAAGTCCCGAAGGTGGGCATGTTGCGACCCGAGGACCCGCAGGCGGCCAGCTCGATGCTGGGATCGACCCACTTCATCATCTTCGCCGCTTCGGTCGCGATGCGGCCATATTCCTGGGCGGTCTTGGATCCCATCTGCCACGGCCCGTCCATCTCGTTGCCGAGACACCAGAACTTCACGCCGTGGGGCTGTTCCCATCCGTGGGCGCGCCGCAGCTCGGAGAGCGCCGTACCGCGTGGATGATTGCAATACTCGACCAGCCGGCGGGCCGCGTCCGGGCCCCGCGTGCCGAGATTGACCGCCAGCATCGGCTCGACGCCGGCCTGCCGGCACCAATCGATGAACTCGTTGGTGCCAAACTCATTCGTTTCGGTCGACAGCCACGCGAGCTCCAAACGGCGCGGCCGATCGGCCGCCGGCCCGACTCCATCCTCCCAGTCGTAGCCGGATACGAAATTGCCGCCCGGATAGCGCAGGATCGTGGGACCGAGCTCGCGCACGAGTGCGAGCACGTCCCGGCGGAAACCGTGGGGGTCCGCGGTGGGGTGACCCGGCTCGTAGAGGCCGCCGTAGACGCAGCGGCCCAGGTGCTCGACAAAGGCCCCGAACAGCCGGCGGTCGGTCGCTCCGATCGCAGCGTCGCGGTGGAGATCAACGCTCACTTCGCGCATAAGCGATCACCCGTACAGTTCGGGTCCAGGCTGCAGCGCGCCAGTCCCGAGCCGGATCCAGTGCGGTTGCCGATGGAATGCAGCGTCATCACGCAATGCGTGAGGTAGAGGACGATCCTTTGCACTGCGACGCGGCGGCGACGCGCTCGTGACCCCGCCGAGCTGAAGCTCAGTGGTTGGTGGTGACGGTCGTGCCGACGAACAATCGCTGCAGGCGGTCACAAAGCTCGTCGACCGTGTCGGGCTTGAGGATCAGATCCCGCACGCCCAGGCGCTTGGCGAGCTCGCTGTCCCTGGGGCGGACATAGCCTGTCGTCATGATGATCGGCAGACTGGGGCGGATGCGCAGCAACTCGCGAGCAAGCTCGTGCCCCGGCATTCCCGGCATGGCGAGGTCCGTGACGGCGACATCGAACTCGCCGGGGCTGGAGCGAAACGCTTCCAGGGCCTGTGTCGCGTCGGTGAACCCGGTCACGCGATACCCCACACGCTCCAGCATGCGCTTGGTGAGGAACACCAGCGGTTCCTCGTCGTCCACGTAGAGCACGCGCTCGCCATGCGCGTGCACGACAGGTCGCACCGTGATCTGGGCGACGGGCGCCGCGCCCTCGGATGCCGGGAAGTAGAGGTGGAAGGTCGTGCCCTCGCCGGGTGCGCTCTCCACCGTGACCGCACCCGCATGGTTTTGCATGATGCCGTGGACCATGGACAGACCGAGCCCGGTTCCCTGTCCCGCCGGCTTGGTGGTGAAGAACGGTTCGAAGATCCGGTCCAGGATCGCTGGGTCCATGCCCGGACCGGTATCGGTGATCGAGAGCCGGATGTAGCGGCCCTCGTGGAGGTCGGCACAGGTGCGGGCGAGCGCAGCGTCCACCGTCACAGCCTCCAACCGAACGCCGAGCCGTCCGCCATCCAGGCCCATCGCCTGGACGGCATTTGCTGCCAGGTTGAGGACGGTCTGATGGATCTGCGTCGCGTCCGCCGACACCGCCGGCAGGTCGGCGGAGAACTGGGTGTGCACTTTGATGCTCGGGGAAAGGGTCGCCCGGAGCAATCCCAGCGCTTCCTCGACCACGGCCTTGAGTTGCAACGTCTTGCGCACCGGCTCCTGCCGCCGGCTGAACGTGAGGATGCGCCGGACCAGCTCGGTGGCTCGCGCGCTTGCCTGGTCGATCTCCGTCAGGCTGCGCTGCAGCGGATGGTTCGCGGGCAGATCCTCGATGGCGAGCCGGGCGTTGCCTTTGATCGCCGCCAGGATGTTGTTGAAGTCGTGCGCAACGCCGCCCGCCAGGACGCCGAGTGCCTGCATTTTCTGCGATTCGCGCAGCTGCGCCTCGAGGCGGATGCGCTCTTCCTCGCCGCGCGCGCGTTGCGTGATGTCCATCAGGAAGCCGTCCCAGAGCGTGCGGCCGTCCGGCAGCCGCCGCGGTGCCGAGCACAGATGGATCCATCGCAACGCCCCGCCGTCCGCGCGCACGCGCACGTCGACGTTGAATACGCTCAAGTTGCGGAGCGACTCCTCGCGCTTTTCCACCACCAGCGCCCAGTCGTCCGCGACGACTTGACGCGCGAATACGGCGGAGTCCCCCAGCAGCGCGGCCGGCGTCACGCCGAGGATGCGCTCGACGCTCGCACTCACATAGGCAAAGCGGATCGTCCCGTCGTGGTCGCGGACGACTTGGTAGATCGCGCCGTTGGGCAGATTGTCGCCGAGGCTGCGCAGGCGTTCGGCGCTCTCCCGCAGCGCCTCCTCCGCCTGCTTGCGAAAGGTCATGTCGCGTATGACCGTCACGCGCAGCCTACGCCCGCCGCTGGTGATCTGCCCGGCACGGATCTCGACCGGGAACACGGTGCCATCGACACGCCGGGCGAGATGCTCATACGGCCCGGTCGTGCCCGATTGCATCGCTTGGCGCACGGAATCGCGGGATTCGGGCGCGACGAAATCCATCACCGGCCGGCCGATCAGCTCCGCACGCGTGCTGTCGAGCATGCGTGCCGCCTGCTCGTTGACGTCGATCACGATCCCCTGCTCCGTCAACCCGATGCCTTCGAACGATGCATCCGCCAACACTCGGAAGCGGGCCTCGCTCTCTCGCAGTGCTTGCTCGGCCCGCTTGCGCTCGGCCAGCTCCGAGCGGGCCCCGTGCAGCGCGTTTTGCATGGACCGCGTCGACAACTGCTGGACCGCAAGGGCGAGGAAGATGTAGAGCAAGTCGGTGATCCAGACCGTGAGCGGGGTATGCACCACGGTTCGTGCCGGCAGCAAATGCTTCGCGTCCAGATAGACCAGGCCCAGACCCATGAGCCCCACGAAGACGACGGCGGCGATGCCGGCCCGCACCCCTAGAAGCAAGCCGGCGAGAATCACGACCAAGATGTAGCCCGTGATGCCAGGCGCTCTGATGCCGCCGGCGGTGAGCGCCATGATGGTGATGAACACACCGGTCGCGGCGACCAGCGTGACGCTCGCGAGGCGTGTGTAGCCGCGGCGGTTCAGAGCCAGCAGCAAAACGCCCAGGCCGTCTGCGCACAGCGCGTTCGTGACCCAGCGCGCCGCGTTTTGCGGCATGACAACAGTGATCACCGCCAACGTCGCGGTGACGACAACCATCGCGCCCAGCACGAACACATGAAGCAGCCGCGCTTGCCGAGTCTGCTCCCGATCGGGGAATACGGGTGCTCTCAACAGCTGCACCAAGGCAGGCACCTCTGGTGGTTGGTCGGTCATCTGGGGATGGGCGGCTTCGTTCTTCGTTCCTGGACAGCGCGACCGCCGACTGCGTCCAGTCAGCACAGCATAGCGCGTTCTATCCCTGGCGGCACTAAGTGCGTGGGTCGGCGAAGCCCATCGAAGTCAGCCGCGCGGCGCAGCCGGCGTATGGACCGAGGCGTTTTCCGATCACGGACTCGCGCGGAGCGCGACGGACGCCGCGTGAGGCGGGTAGCGGCTCAAGCGCTGCCCCTCACACGGCATCGATGTGCAGCCGAGCGATGCTCGACGCGACGGTTCGCCGGGTACCTTGAGTCCGGGCGCGAGACTCGTCCGGAGCGCTCGATCGGACCGGGCTCTCACCGCGCTGCCGGCGTGCGACTGCGCTCCTGCGAACAGCGCCGGCACCGCCTCGGTGCGGAATGACGAAGTATGCCGATCTGTCCGGCGTGGCGCGATCGTCGTGTCAAGTGGATGTCAGGTTAGATCCTGTAACGTGGGGGGCACTGTGAGCTCAACCGACCGCATCGGCAGACCTCAATGGGGACTATGCGATAGCGAGTGTGGTCGGCTGCCGCGCTAAAGCACGGATGGGCGATGGTCGATAATACGACTGCACCTCCAGCCGCGACCTCGGCGCGGCTGCGCCGCGGCGCTAAGGCATGGATGGGGAATGGACGAAACTAGGATTGGACTTCCAGCCGCCGCCTCGACGCGCGCGGCCGGCACACACGCTGTATTGCTGATACATGGGCTGTGCGGCACTCCTCACGAGATGGCGCCGCTCGCCGGCCGGTTGCGGGATGCCGGGTATGTCGTGCGGGCCCCGCATGGACCGGGCTACGGGATGGAGGCGGTAAGCCGCGGAGGCATCGACCGCTTCGAGCGCTGGATCGAGTATTTCATGGCGCAATTCGACGAGCTCGCCAGCCGCTATACGCGGGTTTCCATCGGGGGGCTATGTATCGGGTCGAACATCGCGATCGAGATCGCCGCCCGGCGCGCGCTCGTCGACTCGCTGGTGTTGATCTCGACTACGCTGTTCTATGACGGCTGGAACATCCCTCGGCTGCGCGTGCTGCTGCCGCTCGCCTACTACACCCCGCTGCGGCGGTGGTGGCGGGTGCGAGAAACCGACCCGTACGGGATCAAGAATCGGCGTCTGCGCGAATGGGTCGGGCGCCAGATGGACCGGAAGGGGGGCTCGATCGCCGGCGCGGCGCACCTGCCGTTGGCGGCGGTGTACCAGGCGCAGCGTCTGATCCGTGTGGCGAAGCGCTCGCTTCGCAACGTCTCGGTCCCGGCGCTGGTGATGCATGCGCGGGAGGACGACGTGTCCAGCCTGCGCAGTGCGAACCTGGTTTGCACCCGCATCGCCTCGCGCGAGGTGGTGCGACGCGTCTTCGACGACAGCTATCACATCCTGACGCTGGACAACGAGCGCGACGCCGTCGCGCAGACCGCAGTCGAGTTCCTGCAGCGACGGAACGCGCAGGACGAACGCATCCCCGTGTGGAAAGACAACGCGTTGGCAGCGGCGTTGGCGGGATAGGCAGTGCGCGTTCTCATCGTCGAAGACGACCGATGGGTGGCGGGAGCGCTCAAGCGCGGGCTGGAGCGGGCTGGCTTCGCGGCCGACCATCTCCGTTCGGGCGAAGAGGCGGAAGCCTGCGCGCGGCATGAGGCGTTCGATCTCGCCATCGTGGATCTGGGTCTGCCCGGCATCGATGGACTCGAGCTGATCCGCCGCTGGCGTCGGGCGGGCGACGCACGGCCTGTGCTGATCCTGACTGCGCGCGACAGCCTCAACGACCGAGTCGACGGCCTGGAGCTGGGGGGCGACGATTTCGTGGCGAAGCCGTTCGAACTGCCGGAGCTGATCGCGCGCGTGCGCGCGCTGATCCGCCGTTCCAAGGCGGTGGCAAGCTCTCAGCTCACCTGCGGGAGGCTGGAGCTGGATCTGGGGCGACAAGTCGCACAACTGAACGGGCAACCGCTGGAATTGAGGCGGCGCGAGTGGGAGATCCTCGAGTGCCTGCTGCTCAGTTCGCCCAAGATGGTTACCAAGAGCTGCCTGGTGCAGACCCTGGTGGGCTGGGGCAGCGAGCTCACCACCAACGCGGTCGAGGTGTACGTGTCGAGGTTGCGCGCCAAGCTCCAGCCCGCAGGAATCGAGATCCGCACCATCCGCGGTCTCGGCTATCGGCTCGATGCGCCTGCCGAAGCGTAGCGCGTTCCCGCGCAGCCTGCACGGGCGCTTGCTGGCGCTGCTGATGCCGGCACTCGGCGTGTTGCTGGTCTTCAACTTGTGGTGCGACTTCCGCGCAGCCGGAGAGTACACGCAGGACGCCTACGATCAGGCCTTGGCCGATACCGCCGTTGCGCTGGCCGCACACGTGCGCACCAAGGACCAACGCCTCGCGCTCGATCTGTCCCCCGAGGCCGCACTGACGCTGCGCGCCGATCATTCCGAGGACATGCGTTATCTGGTGCGCGGACCGGACGGCGCGGTCGTGGCGGGAGATCCTGACTTGCCCTCGGCTCCCTCGTCGTTCGAGCGAAGCCCCAGCTTCTTCGATGCGAAGTATCGGGACAACGGGGTGCGTGTGGTGGTCTATCGGACCGCGACGCCGCTCGGCGAGATGACCGTCCAGGTTGCGAAGACCACGCGCAGGCGCGACGAGCTGACGCGGCGCTTCGTGAAGGAAGACCTGCTGCAGGACATGCTCTTGGTGGTAGCGACACTCGTGCTCGTACTCGTCGGCGTGCGCTTGGCGTTGAGGCCTCTGCTGCGCCTGCGTGCGGACCTCGAACAGCGCTCGCCTGGAGACCTGCGGGCGCTCCAAGATGTTGGCGTCCCGAGCGAGGTCCGGCCTCTGGTCGATGCGCTGAACCATCAGCTGAGGTTACTCAAGTCTGCGTCGGAGGCCCAGCAGCATTTCCTGGCCAACGCTGCGCATCAGCTCCGCACGCCGCTCGCGGGCCTGCAGACGCAGCTCGAGGTGACCGCACAGGAGCGCGACCCGCAGCGGATCCGAGAGGGGCTCAACGCCCTGCACCACGCCATGCGCCGAGCCGCCCATCTGGCCAACCAGCTCCTCGCGCTCGCGCGCGCCCAACCGCCCGCCAACCTCACACAGGGGACGCAGTCGCTGGACCTGAGCGAGGAGATGGCGGCTACCGCATCGCTGTACCTGGACCGTGCGCTCGCCAATGACATCGCGCTGGAGTTCGAAACGGCGCCAGCGCCCGTGCGCGCATCCAGATGGCTCATACGGGAGCTCGGCGCCAACCTGATCGAGAATGCGATCCTGTACACACCACGCGGCGGTCAGGTCACCGTGCGCTGTGGGGTCAACGACCAAAGACCGTTTCTTGAGGTCGAGGACAGCGGCCCCGGGATTGCGCCTACGGAACGGGAGCGCGTGTTCGAGCGCTTTTACCGGATCCCCAACTCGCGGGGCGACGGGTCCGGATTGGGTCTGGCCATCGTCAAGGAAATTGTCAAGGCGCACGCCGCCACGATCGCGCTCAGCGAGCCACCGAAGGGCGGAACGCGCTTCACGGTCACATTCCAGGCGGCCGCCTAGCGCGGCGATCGTCCGACGCGCTCGGCGTCGGGCTATGATGCTTCCCTCGCGTTCAGGACGATTGGAGCGACCACGGTGGATTCCAACTCGGTGGGAGACCCGGCGCGTTTTGTCGCGCTTGCGGGCTTGGAACGAGGGTTAGAGGGCCTGGCACCGGCGCCGGTGGACAGGGGGCGGATCGCTCTGATCGTGCGGCGGACCGAAGGTGGCCGGCGCGAGGCCGTGGATCGAGTCGGGCTATCCCCGGATGGCGGCGTTCTGGGCGACGCTTGGGGCCGGCGGGCGGGAAGAGATCCGCAGATGCAGATCTCGGTGATGCAAGCCGACGTCGCTCAGCTGATCGCCAACGGGCAGCCGCTCGCGCTGTTCGGCGACAATCTGTTTCTCGAGCTGGATCTGTCCACAGCGAACCTGCCGGCGGGTAGCCGGTTGCGCGTGGGGGAGGCGCTTCTCGAGGTCACGCCGATGCCGCACAACGGCTGCCGGAAATTTCATGCGCGCTTCGGGCCGGACGCGCTTCGGTTCGTCGGAGCGATCCACTTGCGGCACCGAAATCTGCGCGGCATCTACATGCATGTCGTGGAACCGGGAGAGGTGCGTCCCGGCGATGCCGTCGAGGTGCTGGCCCGCCCGGCTGGTGCGGCGCTGGCGGGCTGACAGCCGCCTGGACGGCTGCGCATCTGCCGGCCCCGAGTTCCTCGCTTCACGAGACAAGGCAGAGGTCATGGCGATGGATGGCAAGGCGCCGACTCCCGGGCCGGAGGAAGTCGTGACCGCCGGCGCGAGCCCGGCCGCGGCTGGGCGCTGGCGGCAGCTTGCGATTGGCCTGATCTGCATGATGGCGATCTCGAGCCCGCAATACGTGTGGACCCTGTTCACGAAGCCGATTTCGGCAAAGCTGGGGGTGACGCTGGCCGAACTGCAGGTGACGTTCTCGATCCTGATCGTGTTGCAGACGTTCCTCTCGCCGCTGCAAGGGCTTCTCGTGGACAGGTTCGGGCCCAAGCGGTTGCTCGGCGCCGGTGCGGTGCTCACCGGGAGCAGTTGGATCCTCGCGGCCGGCGCGCGCGATCTCACCGGTCTGTACCTCACGTACGGATTGCTCGGCGGACTGGGCACCGGGATCGTGTACATCGGCGTGATCGGGCTGATGGTCAAATGGTTTCCCGACAAGCGCGGCCTCGCCACCGGCCTGGTCGCGGCCGGGTACGGCATGGGCGCGATGCTCACGACATTTCCGATCTCGGCGAGCCTCGCCGCGGTCGGCTACGAGCGCACGCTGGCCACCTACGGACTGCTGCTGGGAGCGATCGGGCTCGCCGCGGCGATCGGCCTGCGGCGCCCGCCGGATCGGCTCGACCTTCCTACCAGCGCGGCAAAGGTGCCGTCGCCCCGCGACGTCTCGCCCGCGCGCATGTTGCGCAGCCCGCTGTTCTGGCTGCTGTTCGGGATGATGACGATGATGTCGACGTCGGGGCTGATGGTGATCTCGCAGATGGCGGCCTTCGCCAGAGACTTCGGTATCGCCCAACTGACCGTGCTCGGGGTGGCTGCGCTGCCGCTGGCGCTCACTTTGGATCGCCTCACCAACGGGCTCACTCGCCCTTTCTTCGGCTGGCTCTCGGACCGCATCGGCCGCGAGAACACGATGTTCATCGCATTCGCGCTCGAAGGCGTGGCGATGACGGCATGGCTGCTCACGCGCGACGACGCCGTGCTCTTCGTTCTGCTCTCGGGGCTGGTGTTCTTCGGCTGGGGAGAGATCTTCTCGCTGTTCCCTTCCACCTTGACCGACACCTTCGGCGCGCGCCACGCCACGACCAATTACGGATTTCTGTACATGGCGCAGGGCGTGGGCTCCATCCTCGGCGGCCCGCTCGCAGCGCTGCTGTATCAACGGACCGGGACCTGGGTCAGCGTGTTCACGGTCGTGATCGCCATGAATTTCGCCACGGCCGTGCTCGCGCTGGCGGTCCTCAAGCCGGCGCGCGTGCGCTATCTCGGCCTTGCGGCCGGCTGACCCGGATCTCGCTGCGTCCCGGGACACCGAGCACATCCCCAAAGGGGCCCGTGCTCCACGTTGCAGCGCGCCCGAGTAGCCCGCCGAATCACGACGTACGCGCTTCCGGGCGCTGCATGGCCTCGCCGCTCGGCGCAGACGCGTCATTCAGCACGTCTGCATGAATGATCCAGGTTACGGGTAGGCGTTGGGCGAGATCGGGCCCGACTTCGCGGACGTCTGGAGTTGCTTTTGCAGGAATTTCTTGAGCTTGCCCGCCGCCCAGGGACCGATCCATCCCGAACGCTGATCCGCGCTGCCCTTGAACAAGACCAGATTGGGCACGCTCAGGATGCCGAACTCTTCCACGCTCTTTGGACTGTCATCGACGTCCATGCTCGCGAGGCGAAGCTTGTCCTTAAAAGCCTGCTCGGCCAGCGAGAGCAGCGTTACCTTGACATCGCTACACAGCCCGCACTGTGCGTTTCCGAATGCAACGAGCAGCGGCGGTTGACCCGCCTTGGCGATCGTCTGCTGCAGGCTGTCGTCCGACACCTCGAGAAAATCCATGGCTGCTCCCACTTGAGCGCATCAGGCTGGACTCAAACCTTGCTGGGCGCGCCGCATCGGCCGCACCGCGCTCACGCCGATTCGTGCCACGGGCGCTGTTGTGCAGATCGCTGGCTGCTACCGAGTGCGGCAGCGCGCGCGCTCAGTATACGCGCCCTTGCAGTCACGGCGGAACTGCCCCATGCTAGCCCGGATATTTCATGAAGACGCCCCCGAATTGGGCGAGTCCCCCTATGCGTGTTGCTCCTAGCCAAACCCGACTGGGTACATTTTGTACCGTCGGGCTACTCGGGCGCTGGCGGACGATTTCCGGCCATTTTCGGCATGCCGCTCTTGCCAATAGTCGTGGCTATTGGCTGCGAGCGTCGAGCCGAAACTGGCTCGGAACTCGTCACGCCATCATCCCGAGTCCCTCATGAAATATCCGGGCTAGACGTACGCGCTCTATGTTGGAGGCATGCGATGGCACAGAAGATCCGTGTGGCAGTAATCGGGGGCGGGATCGCAGGCCTCACTGCGGCGTTGCGGCTGGCCGAGCGGGGCTTCGAGGTGCACGTCCTGGAGCAGCGCGTATACCTGGGGGGAAAGTTGGGCGCGCACCGGCATACCATCGAAAGCCATATGGTCGGCGCTCTCGGCGCGACGAAGCAGAAGCAGTTGAGCGGCCTCAGCCAGAAGACCAAGGCGGGCAGCCCGGTGCCACCGGTGGTGGAGGACTGGATCAAGGCGCACCTCACGCGCCAGAGCCGGGTCCTGAACTGCAGCGGGGTGCAAGGCGGCCGGCAGGTGAAGGGCCTCTCCGCCGCCTCCGTGAGCGGCGCTGCGCGCGGCACCGAAGGTGCCGTCAAGATCAAGGGCACGTCGAACAAGATCCATCTCCGCTTCAACGTCTCGCTGTACCGTCGCGCCGATCAGGAGCTGCGCGTCGAGGTTGCGGACGACGTGTACCACGAGCATTGCTATCACATGTACCTCAACTGGTATCGCAACTTCTGGGAGCTGATGAGCGACATCGGGCGGGAGAAGACGCAACGCTTCCGCGCGATCAACTACGTGACGCATCTGTTCCCCGGGACCGAACCGGCCTCCACTCGCATGCATCGTCTGCGCGGTTTGAGCGCGATCGACAAGGCGAGCGAGAACCTGCTCTCGGGGGCCGAGCCGATCCCCGATATGTTCCTGTGGTTCTACTCGGCGGCCGACCTCGTGAGTCACCCGCTGAATCCAGCCCGCTATCTGGATCGCACCAGCGTGCACGCTTTCATGCGCTCGCGCTGGTACGTGACCGAGCGCAGCGCGAGCTTCCACGACCACCTGCTCTCGAAGGCGTTTGCCGTGCCCACGTACTACAGCTCGGCGTACGCCTATCGCCGCTATATCGAATACAGCCTCGCCCAGCCCGAGCCGATGCTGTGGATCCTGAAACAGAATTGCTACGAGGGGATGTTCAAGGCCTTCGAGGCGGCGCTCGCGAAGAGGCGCTGCCAGATTCACGTGGGCGTGTGCGTCACCGCGCTCGAAGGGGAGAGCCTCGAATCGGGAGCCGGCCGTGCGCCGCGCGTCAACGGGCTGAGGTTCCGATTCTCGGATGTGCGCGGTTGGCGCCGCGTGCCTGCACCGGGTGAGCCCGCGGAGTTCCCCACCAGCCCGGAACAGGCGTTCGCTTTCCCCCCAGATTACGTGATCGTGGCCGTGCCGCCCGCAGCACTCGCGGACCTGGTGAACGCGAGCGCCAGCGAGGAGCGACCCAACCCGATCCGGCAGCTGCTGCCTTCGCTGGCGACGGTGCGCAAGCTGCAAAGCGGCGTGGTGGCGGTGCTGGATCTGTATTTCACCCGTAAGCTGACCGGGGTGCCCGACGGTCATGTCGTGCTTCGCGGCTCCGCCTATGGGCTGAGCTTCATCGACAACTCGCAGATCTGGGAGCACGATCCAGACTCCGGCGTGGCCGGGACCTACCTGAGCGTTGCCGCCACCGACTTCTACAAGGTCGAGGGGATGGATCCCGACGATGTGGTGCGGGTCATCATCGAGGACCTCAAGCGCTTCGTGGACTTCGATGACGAGGACATCGATTCCTCGAGGACCTATCTGCAGCTGAACGACGGCGATCCGCTGTTCTTGAACGAGGTGGGCACTGAGCCGTGGCGGCCGGGAACCCGGACCGAGATCCCCAACTTGTTCCTGGCCGGCGATTTTTGCGACAACGAGATCGGCATCGTCTCCGTGGAAGCGGCCGTGGTGACCGGCCTGCGCGCGGCCCGTGCCGTACAAGCGCAAGCCAGGGCCGATCGCGGCCTGGCGGCCGATGCGCCGGAGCTGCGGGAGATCCCGGTCCTGCTTCCGGACACCTATCCCGCCGTCAACGCCGACGCGCTGAAGCTGTTGCTGACGCCGCATGCGGCCGCCGCCAAGGCCTGGTCGCGTTTGATCCAACTCGCAGCTACGCCCGATCGTGCGTTGTCCGCCGAGCAGGTCGCTGGGGAAATCGCCGATCAGCTCGGCGCACCTGGCGCGATGGCGGCCGACTGGGCCCAGTTCGCGATCGACGCGGCGCAATGGATCGCCGAGCTGCCCTACGGCGACGGCGACTGAGGCGGCCTCTCGGCTCGGGTGCGCCGCCGACGCAGAGGCCGGTTACGAATCGTCATTACTCGGAGGCACCACGAGCGCGGGGGCCCCGATCTCCGCCATCACGCGCTCGGTCCAGACGGTGAATAAGGGGCGTCGTGCGAGCACGCCGTAGTCATCGATCAGTCCCAGGTATCTCAGATTGTCGCAGAGGCGGAACGCGTTGCGATTGCCGACAACCAAGGACACGCCCGTGGCCCCACCGCGGACCTGTTCTCCCGACCCGCTCCGGGTGATCACGGTCCGGTGCAGGTTGGTCTGCGTCTTGGGGCCTTGTGACTTCATCGTGTAGGCGAGCAGCGGCAGCGGCATCGACGCGGCCTCTCCGCCGCGCGGCAGGGTCAGGCGCAATGCCGGCTCGCCGTCATCGCGGGTAGAGGTCCCGCGCAGCTCGCAGATGACGGAGCTGTCGCGGTAGTCGATCTCGATCCGCGCCTCGAGCTTCCGATAGCCCCAGATCGCCTCGTTCGCGGCCTTGGCGAGTGGGCTGTTGATGGGGACCTCGCCTAGCGTCCAGAGCCCGACCCCAAGCGGTTGGCCCGGCGGGGTCGCGAGGCAGCCGAGCACGATCTCGGCGTAAGCCCCGAGGTCGCCCTCACGCTGGTCGACGAAGAACAGGACGACCGGCGTCTTGCCTCCGCCGGTATCCCATGCCTCGAGGTCCGTGCCGTCGCAGTCGAGCTGCTCCTGGACGGTGCGCTTGTCGATCGACCAGACCACGAAGCCCTGGGACGCGTCGAGCACCCGGACCGGCAGCAGGACATCGACATCGTGCCCATCCCACGACACGCTGTAGCGGCGACCCTCGCGCAGGCCGTACACGTCGTAGTGATCAATGGAGTACCTGACCTCGTACACTGCGTCGTTCAGGTGGTCCAGGATCAGGCCGTCGTGCCGGCCGGCCACCGCCGAGACTGTGTCGGACAGCACGATGCCCACCGACCGAAACCGTTCCTGGATCCACGCGAGGACGCCGGGCCCCAATTGCCTCGCCCTTCCCTCCAGTGCGTCGGCATACATATACAGGATCCGCTCCACGACGATCCTTTCCATCACCTGCTCGCCCAGCGCATGCTTCAAGACCGTCAGCGTCGGGTAATACTGATCGAGCTCCGGATCGAGCAGGGCGCGCAACTGCTCCCGGATCTCGGGCAGCGCGCTCGGGCCACGCCGTCTGAATTCATACTTGAGCTCGTCGAGCAACGCGGCGAGGTCGCGCACGTTGCGGCATTCGATGGTGACCCCCACCCCGAACACCAGATCGGCGAGCGTAGCGGGGCCTGGCTGCAGCCCGGACTTGGCTGCGCTCTCGAGCGCTTCAATGGTCGTCTGCGTCGTGAAGAGGATGCGAACCGGCCAATCGGGCTCATCCTCGCGTGCCGAGATCTGCCATTGCGCACCAGCGTCCAGCGACTCCCGCGTGCTGACTCGGAACAGGAGGCGATTCGTTCCGCCGCTCACCGGCTTCGCGAGCCCGGTGAGATAGCGCCCGACCGCCGGCAGCAGGCTCGCCGTCTCTCCGAGGACCTGGCGATAGCGCTCGATCAGCGCCTCGATCCCGCCGGACGACGACCCGTCGCGTTGCGCCGGCGACAGCGCTTGGACGATCGCGTCGCTTACGGTCCTGCCGCCGGCCTCGAACGCGCGCGCGAAGAATTCGGACCATGCGGCCGCCAGCACCGACCCCGCTCGGCCGAAGGCGGCGTTCGGCGCCTTGGGGTCGCGCCGTTCCCCGGTGTCCGCTGCCATAGCAAAATCTCCTCCCCGAGATGACGATCCGGCCTCGCGCGACACCGGGGCGGCCGAGCTGCGACTGCGGCCGCCTGGTGCTCGCCTTTGCGCGCATTAAAGCTCATAATCGATCGGCGTTGCAAGGGAAGTCGCCGGCGGTTTCGCTTGCCTGATACCCGCGGAGATCGAGTATGCCAAGAGAATTCGACACGTCGGCCGAGGAGGTGGGGCGCACCATCGCCGACCTGCTCAAAGCCTCGCGCCTGATGCCGGACATCGCCGAGGTCTGGCGTGCCATCGGCGAGCGGCAGATGCGCAACCGGCTCCGCGGCGAGCGGTCGGGCTCGCCGCAGGCGGCGCTGCCCGACCCGGATCCGCTGGCGCTGATGATCCGGGCGAACGAGCTCGTGGCGAACGCCGGCGTGCGCATGGGGCTCGACTGGCAACGCCTCGTGTCCTGGCGGCTTCCCGCCATCCGGCGTCGCATCGAAGACTACCGCGCCGAGGCGGATCCGCTGCCGGAAGTGCGCGACGCGCTGCTCGACGAGGTCGCACTGTTCTTGACCGAGCTCGCGGAGTTCGCGGCCGACCAGGGCCGAGCGCTGCAGCGGGACATCGAAGTATTCCAGCGCCGGTTGCTGCCGGGAGAGCGTACCGCGCTTGCCGGAGCGACACCCGTGCGCCGCAAGAAGCTCTTCTTCTCTGCGGTCGATGAGCAGCTCGCGACCTCCACGCGTGATGTCGCGCGAGCGCTGCACCTGGCAGCCGACATGGAGCGCCTCAAGGAAGCGATCGTCGGCTGGCGCCAGCGCGCCGACCCCTTCGTGCGCGAGATGCTGGATCACCAGTTCGATTGCGACGCGAAGTATTTTCGTCCTCTCACCGTGTTCAGTTGCCACCGGGCGATGTCGAGGCGGCCGGTGCCGGACAGTCTCATCACGAGCGCTCAGGTGGTCGAGATGTTCCACAACGTCTCGCTGATCATCGACGACCTGGTGGACAAATCGGATACGCGCCGCGGCAAGCCGACGATGCACAAGAAATACGACGAGCTGACCGCATACATGGTCGCCGGCTATATCGTTGCGGACGGCTACGACCTGCTCGCGCGACAAGTCGTCGACGAATGCGACGATCGCTATCCGCAACCTCCGCGGCGCACCGAGCCGGATCTCGCGAACGCCCGGCCCGGCGCGGCCTCCAGGAGCGAGCCTTCCGCGCGGAGCGTGTTCCGGAAGCGGTATGCAGCCGCGAAGCCGGAGACCATGCAACCCGGCGAGGGCGAACCGGATCTGGACTGGGTCGGACCGGTGCGTTTCGACCTGCGCCTGTTGTCGGAGCTGCTCAAGCGCCTGGCGGTCGCCGAATGCCTGCAGTGGCAAAACCGCAAGCGGGCGCTGGGGCTGAGCGACTGGTACTGGCTGGCCCGGGAGGATACGGGCTCGATGTTCGAGGTCTGCGCGTGTCTGGGCGCCAGAAACCAGCGGCTGCGCCGGTTCGGCCGGCTGCTCGGCACGCTCTACCACGGATGCGACGACGTCGCCGACCTGTTCCAGCAGAAGGACCTCGGCGGGGGAGGCGACGAGGACATCAAGGAAGGGATCCTCACGCTGCCCGCGGCGCTCGCGATCCGCGACGAGAAGATCAGGCGCCTGTTCGAGAGCGGGGACCGCGGGGACGAAGCGGTGAGAGCGAAGTTGCTCGCCGCCTATAAGGCGCAGGCGGAGCACGCACATCGAGAGCTCGACCGGCTCGCCGAGATGGCGAAACGCGAGGCACGCGCTCAGTCAAGCGCTCCCGAGCCGTTGATCCTTCTCGTCGCCCACACCCGCAATCTCGCTCCCCGCACCGCGAGCGCTTAGCTCTGCGAGCAGCGCGGCGGCCTCGCGCAGGTCGGTTGTGTCAGCGCCCTCGCAGAACGCTGCATGCACTGCGGAGAGCAGGCGGTAGGCGGCGGGATCGCGTCCCTGCGCCAGCCATAGGCGCGCGAGACTCGTGGCGGCGCGAAGCTCCCAAGTGCGCGCCTGCTGGAGGCGAGCGATCTCGATTGCGCGCAGGAAAGATGCCTCCGCCGCCTGCGCTTGCGCGGCCCCCCAGCGGGCCAGAGTCAGCTCACCTTGCCTTCGGTGCACCTCGGCTGCGTAGTAGGCTTCGCCGGTTTGCTCGACATGGTTGAGCGCGAGGTCCAGGACCGTCAGCGCGTCGTCATACTGCCCGACCCGTTGCTGCGCTTCCGCCTGGAGCACAAGGAAGAACGAAAGGCCCACGCGGGCCCCGGTGGCCTCGTAGCTCGCGATGCTGTTGGCAATGCCGGTGAGGGCGCCCGGCCGGCCGTCCACATACGCGCGCAGCCAGTTGTCGAAGAACTCGGCCACCCGCAGCCAGTACATCGTGCCCTTTTCCTTGGAATGCCGCAGCGTTCTCTTCGTCCATCTCTGCGTCGCAGGGAGATCGCCGCGCGCCTGGCTCACCAGGACCAGCATGCCCGATGCCTGCGGAAGTGCGCGCTGATCCGATAAGTGGCGAGCGAGGTTGAGCGAGCGCGAGCACTGCGCCAATGCCAAATCGAGCTGACCGAGGAATGCGAGAGTGCGTCCCAGGAAGGCCAGGCAGGAAACGCTGAGGTCGCCGTCTTCGGGCGAGCCGAGGATTGCGACAGCATGCTCCAGATGGCTGCGCGCTTGAGTGAAGTTGCCCTGATACAGGTGGGCCAAGCCTTCCACAAAATCCGCATCCGCCTGAGCGCGCCGCTCTGCGGATTCGACGCCAAGCTGAGCCAGCTCGCGCGCCGGCCCGTGTGCCTCGGCGTATCGAGCCCGAGTGACGAGGAACAGGCACTGCGTCCTGAGGACCAGTGCCTTGTGTGCGTTGTTCGAAGTGACGGCGAAGAGCTTTCGCGCGTGACGGAACGAGTCCTCGACTCCAGGGGATGCATACCCGCTTGCAGCGATCAGAACCTGTCCCAAGATCGCGAGCAACTCCAACTCCTGCGCATTGCGCTCGGCGGTTTCCGGGCAGAGGGAAAGGACGTGCAGCGCGCGGCGCAGATGGCTGGCCGCCTCGTGGTTCGCGAACCGGCGCACGGCGCTCAAGCCCGCCGAGCGCCAAAACTCGGCGCCCCTGCGGTAGTCTCCCGCCTCGGTGTAGTGATGGGCAAGGATCTCCGGCTGGTTGTTTGCGGGTTCGGCGAACCGTGTCTCGAGAAGCTCGGCGATCCTGCGGTGGAGGGTCTGGCGCCGGCTGCCGAGCAGGGAGTCCCGAGCGATTTCCTGGACCAGGGCGTGCTTGAACAGGTAGCGGCGGCTTGGCCCTGCGGTCGCAGGGAAGATCAGCTCGGACTCGGTCAGGCTCGCGAGAGCCTCGTCCAGTTGCCGTGCGGGGACGGCGGCCACCGCGGACAGCAGCTCGTAGCCGAATTCGCGTCCGATCGTCGCAGCCGTCTGCGCGATGACCTTGGCGGCGGGCAGTCGGTCGAGCCTCGCCATCAGCGAGTCGCGCAGAGTGGTCGGGACAGGATCCCGTGCGCGGGAGGAAGAGTATTCGTAACGATCCCCGGACTCCTTGAGCGTCGAGGATTCGAGCATCGACTTCGCCAGCTCCTCGACGAAGAGCGGCACTCCATCGGTCCGCGTCAGGATCAGCTCCATGAGGTCCGCCGGCAGCGGTTTCCCGCCGGACAGGTTCCGGATGAGCGCGGCGCTGTCTCCTTTACCGAGCCGGTCGAGCACGAGTCTGCGCGCAGGCTTGCGCGCGATCCTGGTCGTCTCGAATCCCGGCCGGCACGTGACGAGCAGCAGCACCGGCAATCGATGCAGCCGCTGGACCAGCCGCGCCAGGACCTCGATGGTGCTGGGGTCGGCCCATTGCGCATCCTCGACCAGCAGCACGCGCGGCTTCCTTGCTGCGACTGCCCCCATCAAGCCGAGCAACGCCTGGATCGTGCTCTCCTTCCGGCGCTCGGAGGTCGGGTTGGGCAGCGCGAGCCCTTCTTCCGCCGCCGGGGACAGCAGATCCCGGATCAGCTCCGCTTCCGCCGCGCTCCGACCGTAGCGCTCGGCGAGGAACACTTGAACGTTCGCGTCCGGCGCCTGCTGTGCCTCGGCCGAGCTGTACGCAAGCATGCGCCGCAGAAGGTCGATGATGGGAAAGAACGCGCTGTTCTCGTAGTTGGGCGCGCCTTGCATGCGCAGCGCAACGACGTTGTCGGCTGCGATGTGCTCGAGAAGTGTGCTCACCAGCTTGGATTTGCCGATTCCCGGATCGCCGATGACAAACGCGAATTGGCCCTTTCCTTTCCGGGCCCGCTCCCACAGGGGCATGAGACGAGCGAGCTCCTTCTCGCGGTCCACGAGCTGCGTCGCGGACGCCAGCGGGTGCAGCGCTTCGAAGCGGCTCTCCACAGTGCGCGTGCCGACCGCCTCCCAAACGTTCACCGGCGAGCGGAAGCCTTTGAGACGTTGCGCGCCGACATAGCTGCAGTCGAACAACCTCCCCACGAGCGCATACGTCTCCCGGCATAGGTAGACCGTTCCCGGACGCGCCACGGACTGGAGGCGCGTAGCGAGATTGGGCGTGACTCCCATCGCCGGGGCTTCGCGGGAGGAGCCGGTCCCGATCAAGTCGCCCACGACCACGATGCCCGTCGCAATTCCCACGCGGGCCTGCAGAGTGATCTCAGGCAACGGGCGCAGCGCGTGGATGGCCTTCACCAACTCAAGCCCGGCGCGAACCGCAAGCTCTGTGCTGTGCTCGTCCGCGCGGGGGTACCCGAAATAGACGAGCAGCCCGTCGCCCATGTACCGCGCGATGAATCCACGATGCTTATGGACAATCGCGGTCGCGGTATCGAGGAAGCCCTGCAAGACGACGAGCACCTCCTCCGGGTCCAGGTCAGCGCTGAGCGCCGTCGAGTCCACGAGGTCGCACATGAGGACCGTGGTCTGCCGTCGCTCGGCGGCGCGGCGCTCGGGTGCAAGCGGCTTGGCGGCCGAGTGGACCGATGCGGATGTCTCATCCTGCGGCCCCAGCTTCTCGCCGCAGGAGGAACAATACCGAGCGGTGGAGCTTGCGAGTTCGGCGCCGCAAGCAGGGCATGCGGCAGGGACACGCGCGCCGCAGCGTTCGCAGTAGTTTGCGCCGTCGGCAACCACATGACCGCACGCTGCGCAAGGCCTGGCCGGCATCTCGGCTCCGCTGCAGGATTTATCGGCGAGCGCGTGCCGTCGCTGCCCCGGTCGCGTCACTGCTTGAGCGGCGCCGGGGCGCTCGCACCACCGCCGTCGACGACCCGGCCGGCGCGACGACGATCGGTAACGCGAACGGTTGATTCTCGTGCAGGACGCGGTTCATCGGATCGAGATCCAGGCAAGACGCGCTTGGCACGAGATGGGATACACAACGCTACCACGCACTCCCGTGAGCCGCAACGCGCACCCGACTGACGGCGCCAGGCCTGGTCAACTCGACAGCGGTGGTTGCCGGACGCGGCCGAGCTATTGAGCGTTGCGTAACCGGCTGACACGAGTCACGCCACCCCCCGCCTTCGGCCGACCGCTCCTCGTGAGAGGAGGGCAGAGGTGGTTCTCCCCTCCTTGTTCTAGGAGGGGTGGCACGCGAAGCGTGACGGGGTGGCTAGGCACTTGTGCAGGCCTCGATAGTACAACGATCGGCTCGCATAGCCAGACGAGTCTATGCGTTCACCATTCTGCGCGACCGCTGGACCGTACGCTTTGGTTATTCGCAGGCCGGGTTTTTCTGGCGCTTAGCCGTTGTCGCTTCCGCTCGCATGTCCACGATTTGGCAGCGATCGACCGCTGGCTGACGCATCTGGGTTTCGGCCTCGTCTTCCGAGAATGCACGTCTGCCTGGCTGACGCGTGTCTATTCGCGCAGGTGGGAGCCTTAGAACAACAGGGGTCAACAACTAGCGTCACGGTCGCTGACCGGCCGCAAGCAGTC
>DATJVI010000140.1:0-6538 GCA_035501875.1 Burkholderiales bacterium | reverse complement strand
TCAACGCGGCCGACGCGCTGCCTGGCCTAACGTACGTCTAACCGTCAAGTGGGTACAAAAGGGGGTACAGGCGAAATTGCGGTTGTGCTGTAAAGCTGGTCGGAGCGCCGAGATTTGAACTCGGGACCCCTTGCACCCCATCGATTCGGACGCCGCAATTCTGAGAAATCTCTTGAAATGCCTTGAAACCTAGCTTTTTCTAACACGCCCCGTGACTTAGAGTGGCGTCGACCGTTTCAAACGCGCTCACGCCAATGCACGCGAAACCACCTAAGCAAGCTGCTCAACTGTACACCAGTGGACAGTTTTCGACGGTGCACCTTCGCCCACCGATCGACCGCCGGGAGATTTGCCGCATCGGCAAGGGGTCCCGAAGGCCTGTTTCGAGTGGACAGTCGAGTGGCCAGTTTGACGAGCCCGCCTCGCATTCCGATGGTGGCCTGGATGTTCCCCGTAGTACCCGCCGCTCCGAAGCTCGCCGCCCCTTCACGGATCGGTTTCTGGCATCGCTCAAGCCCGCGGCCGACCGCTATGACGTTGTGGATCCCGCCCGTAAGGGGCTCCTGATTCGGGTCACGCCGAATGGCGTCAAGACGTTCTACTTCCGCTACCAGAGAAACCTCCGCCCCGTGCGCCTGATGATTGGCCGCTATCCGGCGACCACGCTCAAGGTGGCCTACGAAACCCATGGCGACCTAGTCAGGCGCCTGAATCGGGGCGAAGACATTCGGGTCGTTCTCCCGCCAGGCGTGCGCTCCATCGGGGTCGCGCACGCGCCGCTCGAGGCGACTCTCACCGTCGGTGACCTCGCGAAGGAGTTCTGCGAGCGCTATCTCTACCGGGAACGCAAGAACCCACGCGAGGCCGAGCTGGGTCTCGCGATCTCAGGCAAAAGCACTCGGCGCTCTTGCTTTCCACAGCATCCCGAAGCTCGCCGAGAGACTCTCGGGCTTCGTTCGGCCACGCTGGATGAAGGAGCCGCGCATCTGGCAGCGCCTGCTGGGCTTTCCGGAGCGCTCGACCGCCGCCTGGCGCCTGCCACCGATATGCACACGGCCCCTGCAGCGCCAATTCGCAGACCTGTTGCCTCCAACATCTGAAGCCCGCCTCTTGCACTCCTCGCGGCCGTAACGCCGCGGTCCGCTACGCTGTGAGCTGCCGCAAGACATCAGATCGAGCCGTCAGCACCGAGATTGCGGCCGCAAAAACAAGCGCAGCTCAAACACACGGTCAGGGGACTCTCGCCCCGCTGCAGCTGTCGCTCGCGCTATCCCTACCCTCTCCGGGGCATTCGAAGCGCCTAATCAAGAGGGCGCCGCCCAGCACCGACCGAGTGGCGCTCTCGGACCTACGAATGACGACGCCCGAAGTGATGCGGGTGGTCGGAGTTCACAGATCAACGCTCATTCGCTGGGTGCGTAAGGGCACGTTTCCGCCGAGACATCACTCCGGCGGCTGGCTTCGCTCTGAGATCGAGGACTGGCTCTCGCGCAGGTAGCAGGAATAGATTTTGGTGTTCTCCGAGATTCACGAGCCACCGAATACCGGGGTAGCTCCGGGGTCTGAAGAACTCGTACGCCCGGCGGAGCTCCGCGAGCTTCAGGGGGCGCGCGCGCAGGTTCATGGGCTCGTGTTCGGCCATCTGAGAACCTCGGCCGCGCGGAGCATGATCCGGTGCGGGCTGAAACCAATCCAGTAACTCAGCTCTTCCACGATCCGCCGCCTTGCCAGGGCTGAGACTCCCGCGCTCGGCCGTGAGGCCGAGCGCCGCATCGCAGGTCGCGAGCTGTGCGTTGCGCCAGAGCTTGACGGTCTCGGGCACGGAGACTTTCAGCGCGCGCCCCCGAGGAACGGCAGATTCAATCCCCGCTCCCGGGCGCAGGCGATCGCCTCCTCGTAGCCGGCATCCGCGTGACGCATGACGCCCGTGGCCGGGTCGTTCCACAGCGTGCGCTCGATGCGCCGCGCCGCAGCCGGAGTGCCGTCGCAGACGATCACCACCCCGGCGTGCTGCGAGTAGCCCATGCCGACGCCGCCGCCGTGATGGATCGACACCCAGGTTGCCCCGGAGGCGGTATTGAGGAGCGCATTCAGCAGCGGCCAGTCGGCCACCGCATCCGAGCCGTCGCGCATGGCCTCGGTCTCGCGGTTGGGGCTCGCGACCGAGCCCGAGTCGAGATGGTCGCGGCCGATGACGATCGGCGCCTTGAGCGTGCCAAGCGCCACCATCTCGTTGAAGGCGAGCCCAAGCCGATGCCGGTCGCCGAGGCCCACCCAGCAGATGCGTGCCGGCAGTCCCTGGAACTGGATGCGCTCGCGCGCCATGTCGAGCCAGTGGTGCAGGTGCCGGTCCCCGGGCAGGAGCTCGCGGACCTTCTGATCGGTACGGTAGATGTCCTCCGGGTCCCCGGAGAGCGCCACCCAGCGGAACGGGCCCATGCCGCGGCAGAACAGCGGCCGGATGTACGCCGGGACGAAGCCCGGGAAGGCGAAGGCGTCCTTCACTCCTTCGTCGTAGGCCACCTGGCGGATGTTGTTGCCGTAGTCGAAGACCGGGATGCTCTCTCTCTGGAAGGCGAGCATCGCCTCCACGTGGCGGCGCATGGAAGGCCGCGACTCGCGCACCACCTGCGCCGGGTCCGACGCGCGCAGGCGATCCCACTTCTCGACCGTCCAGCCCTGCGGGAGGTAGCCGTTGACCGGGTCGTGGGCCGAGGTCTGGTCGGTGACGGCGTCCGGACGCACCCCACGGCGCAGCAGGTCCGGCAACACCTCGCACGCGTTGCCGAGGAGTCCTACCGAGAGTGGCTTGCCGGACTTCTTCGAGCGCTCGAGGAGCTCGAGCGCCTCCTCGAGACTCGCCGCCTGCGTGTCGAGGTAACGCGTCTCGAGGCGCTTGGCGATGCGCTCCGGGCGGCACTCGATTGCGAGCATCGAGGCGCCGGCCATGGTCGCGGCGAGCGGCTGCGCGCCGCCCATGCCCCCCAAGCCCGCGGTGAGGATCCACTTGCCGGCGAGATTGCCGCCGAAGTGCCGCCGGCCCATCTCCGCGAAGGTCTCGTAAGTGCCCTGGACGATCCCCTGGCTGCCGATGTAGATCCACGAGCCCGCGGTCATCTGCCCGAACATCATGAGGCCCTTCCTGTCGAGGGCGTTGAAATGCTCCCAATCGGCCCAATGTGCCACGAGGTTCGAGTTGGCGATGAGTACGCGCGGGGCGTCCGCGTGCGTGCGGAAGACGCCCACCGGCTTGCCCGACTGGACGAGGAGCGTCTCATCGTCGCCTAAGCGCCGCAGCGCCGCGACGATCTGATCGAAGCACTGCCAGTTGCGGGCGGCCTTGCCGATTCCGCCGTAGACGACCAACTCCCCGGGGCGCTCGGCGACCTCGGGATCGAGGTTGTTGAAGAGCATGCGCAGCGGCGCCTCGGTGAGCCAGCTCCGGCAGCTGAGGGTGGTGCCGCGCGGGGCGCGCAGCGCGGGGCGGTTGGTATGGTCGTTCATTGAGTACTTCGAGCGAGCAGACTTGGGAGATCCACATCGCCAACCGCGTTGACCACAGCCCCGCTGCGAACCAGGTCCACTGCACTCCGCAGATCTGGATGCAGATACCGATCGTCCGCAAGGGAAGGGATGCGCTCGCGCACAACTGATCGGACGGCTTCAAGGGGCACGCTCGAGGTGAGGCCCTTATGGAAGTCACACCCCTGTGCCGCAGTCAGAAGCTCAATGCCAATGATGGCGGAGGCGTTACAGGCCATCTGCGCGAGCCGCCTCGCTCCGTGGGCCGCCATCGAAACGTGATCTTCCTGATTAGCGGAGGTCGGAATGGAATCCACGCTGGCGGGGTAGGCACTCTGCTTGTTCTCCGATACGAGAGCGGCAGCCGTGACCTGCGGCAGCATCAGACCTGAGTTCAAGCCCGGGTTCGAGGTAAGGAATGCCGGCAAGCCCGACACCGCCGGATCGACCAACCACGCGATTCGCCGCTCGGCTAGCGAGCCAATCTCGCACAGCGCAATCGCGATCGTGTCGGCCGCAAAGGCGACGGGCTCCGCGTGGAAGTTGCCGCCCGAGAGAGCTTCATCCGACTCGGAGAAGATCAGTGGGTTGTCGGATACACCATCGGCCTCGATCTCGAGCGTTCTGGCCGCATACCGCAGCAAATCGAGCGCTGCACCCATCACCTGCGGCTGGCACCGCAGGCAGTACGGATCCTGCACCCGAGCGTCTCCGAGAAGATGTGAGGCGCGAATCGCGGAGCCGGACATCAAGCGACGAAGCGCGGCGGCAGCTTCGATCTGCCCCTTGTGCCCGCGCAGAGCGTGTATCCGCGCATCGAATGGCGTGTCGGATCCTCTTGCGGCCTCCGTCGCCAGGGCTCCGGTGACCAGTGCATTTTGAAATGCTGTTTCGGCCTCAAGCAGACCGGCCAGGGCATTGGCCGTCGAAAACTGAGTCCCGTTGAGCAGCGCGAGCCCCTCTTTCGGGCCGAGCGTGAGTGGCGTCAGGCCCGCCTGCTCGAGGGCTATATCAGCCGAGACACATCTACCATCCGGCAGAATGACCTCGCCCACCCCAAGGAGTGCCGCCGCGAGATGTGCAAGTGGAGCTAGGTCGCCCGAGGCCCCGACGGAGCCCTGGGACGGAATAATCGGGGTGAGCCCCTTGCTCAACATTGCGCTTAGGAGCGCCACCGTTTCACGGCGGACGCCCGAGGCACCGGCGGCAAGACTGGCGAGCTTCAACGCCATCATGAGGCGAACTATCGGACGCGGAGTAGGTTCTCCGACGCCTGCGGAGTGCGACAGCACGATGTTACGTTGCAGCTTCGTGAGGTCAGCGCCATCGATACGTACGGTAGCAAGCTTGCCAAAACCGGTATTGATCCCGTAGACGGGCTCGCCACGCGCCACGATCCTGGCCACGGTCTCCGCACTCCGCTCGATGCGCGGCGCACAGGCTTCATCCAGTACGGCATCCGCCCCTCGATAGATGTCCCGCCACTCGGTGAGCTTGATGCTTCCGGGGCGGAGGATGACGACCTTCAAGCGACCTCTCTATATGTCTAGCCAAAACTGATATTATGCCTAGGCATATTAGAAAACAACGCCATCTTGTGACCGCTACTAAGCTGCACTCGTGAATCGGACGTTCTTCTTCGACTCAGCGTTCCTTCCGGATGGCTGGCGCAACAACGTGCGGTTGAGAGTCCGTGACGGCGTCATCGAGCAAGTTAACCTGGACGCCTCTGCGACTGTCGGCGACGAGCGCGAGGCCCTCGTTGTCCCCGGATTGCCGAATGTGCACAGTCATGCCTTTCAGCGCGCCGCGGCAGGGCTCTCTGAGCGGTTGGGCGCGACCGGGGCGGACGACTTCTGGTCCTGGCGCGAGGCAATGTATCGCTTCCTCGCCCGTCTGGAGCCAGATGATCTGGAGGCGATTGCTGCGTACGCCTACGCAGACATGCTGGAGGCGGGCTTCACGAGCGTTGGAGAATTTCACTATATACACTGCACTCCGCGCGGCGACTTATATAGCAATCCGGCAGAGCTTGCCCTACGCCACCTGGCTGCAGCAGAAGCGACCGGTATCGGAATCACGCTGTTACCGGTCTTCTACGAGTCGGCAAACTTCGGCGGGGTGGCACCCACTACGGCTCAACGCCGATTCATAACCGACCTCGAGACATTCGCGAATATCGTTGAGCGCCTGCGAAGCTTCGTAAGCCAGAAGTCCATCCGAAGTGCGGTCGGGATTGCGCCGCACTCCCTGCGCGCGGTCAGATTCGACCACTTGACCGCGCTCCTTCGCGAACACACCACTGGCCCGGTCCATATCCATGCCGCGGAGCAGATGAAGGAAGTCGACGAGTGTGTGGCCTTCTGTGGACTGCGGCCCATAGACTGGTTGCTTCGAAACACCGAATTTAACCCTCGCTGGTGCGTCGTACATGCCACCCACCTCAATGGGGAGGAGGTTCAAGGCCTGGCGAAAAGTGGCGCCGTGGCAGGATTGTGCCCGATCACCGAGGCGAACCTCGGCGACGGTGTATTTCCGGCTATTGCCTACAACCAGGCCGGCGGTCGGTCGGGAATCGGCACGGACTCTCATGTTTACATGGACGCAGCCGGCGAGCTCCGCCAGCTCGAATACTCACAGCGGCTCACGTCACTAACTCGAAATGCCCTAGCCTCACAGAAGGTACCGTCAACAGGCCGAGCCCTGTACGCGGCAGCTCTGATCGGGGGAGCGCAGGCGCTCGGTCAACAGATAGGTGTGATTGCACCTGGATATAGAGCCGATTTCCTGATCCTCGACCACACCCATTCGGACCTCGTCATGCGGGTCAATGATGCCGTTCTCGATACCTGGCTGTTCACCGTCGGTCGGCAGCTAGTTGTGGAGTCTCAGCAGATTGTTCCTGCTGAGGCCGATTCTGCTCATGGGTGGCTGCCCTGCCAGGGAGGCATGAGGGCGATGCCAATTGTAGCCGTGTAGCCAGCGAGGCAAGTCCGCGAAGCGATGTTCGGAGCGG
>DATJVI010000139.1:0-2144 GCA_035501875.1 Burkholderiales bacterium | reverse complement strand
TGTTCCTGTTCGAGAACCTGACGCGAAGAGGTAAATCGCGATGAACCGACGACAATTTGCCCAGGTCGCCGCGGCATTCCCGCTCGTGCTGCCGCGCCGCGTCTTCGGCGCCAACGACCGCATCCGCGTCGGCGTCATCGGAGCAGGGAACCGCAGCAATCTCCTGATCGACCAGTTGCCCGAGGAATCCGAGATCGTTGCCATCGCCGATTGCTGGCGCAAGCGCTGCATCGATTCGGCCGCGAAGCGCCATGCCGAGTGGCGCATCTATCAGGACCACCGCCAACTGCTCGATCAGAAAGATATCGATGGCGTGATTGTCGGTACGCACGATCACGGACGCGTGCTTTGCTCGATCCACGCCGTCCAGGCCGGCAAAGACGTCTACGCGGAGAAGCCGCTCACCGCTTATATCCAGGAAGGCCGCGAGCTGGTGCGCGCCGTGCGCCGCTACAATCGCATCCTCCAGGTCGGCAGCCAGCAGCGCTCCATGGCCATGAACCGCCTCGCCTGCGAGTTCGTTCGCAACGGCGGCCTCGGCAAACTCCATTTCGTGCAGGGCTGCAACTACCCGCCGCCCAACCGATACACCGGCCTGCCGGAGCAGCCCACGCCCGAAGGCCTCGATTGGGACGTGTGGCTCGGGCCGACGCCGCTGCGCCCGTATAACGACCAGCTTCATCTGCGCTGGATGAGCTGGCGGGACTACTCCGGCGGCGAGATGACCAACTGGGGAGCGCACGGTATCGACCAGATTCAGTGCGCGCTCGGCATGGACACCAGAGGCCCGGTCGAGCTCTGGCCGCTGCCCGAGGGCCCCAACCACGCCGCCGCCTTCCGCTACGCCAATGGCGTTACGGTGCGGCTTGAGATGCCCATGGGCGAATTGAACGGCGGCGCGATCTTCGTCGGCGAGAAGGGGCGGATCGAAATCGTCCGCAACGGCTTCCGCACGGACCCACTCAACATGATCAAGGAGCTTCCACCCACGGAAGAGGTACAGAAATGGGAGCGCGCTCAGTGGCAGGCCAAGTACCACATGCAGGAGTGGCTGGACTGTATGCGCTCGCGCAAGACCCCGTCAGCCGACGTCGAAATCGGCCACCGCTCGATCTCCGTCTGCCACCTGGTCAACATCACGCGCGAGCTGGGCCGCAAACTCCAGTGGGACCCCGCGACGGAGAGCTTTCCGTTCGACACGGAAGCCAACCTGCTGCTCTCCCGCCCACGCCGCAAAGGCTACGAGCTCCCGGCGACGTAGGACAGGCTTCAGCCTGTCCAGGCCGGGGGCGGCAACTAAAACCCCGCTTGCTCCGTCCGCGCGATGATCTCGTTCTGCAGCGCCGGCGTCAGATCGCAGAAGTAATCGCTATAACCCGCCACCCTCACGATGAGATCCCGATGCTTTTCCGGCTCCCGCTGCGCTTCCCGAAGCGTCTCCGCCGTCACCACGTTGAATTGAATGTGATGTCCGTCGAGTCGGAAATAGCTGCGCACGAGCTGAGCCAGCTTGTCCAGCCCCTCCTCGCCCGCGACCAGCGATGGCGTAAACTTCTGGTTCAGCAGCGTGCCTCCCGTGCGCGCATGATCAAGCCTCGCGGCTGACCGGATCACCGCCGTCGGCCCGCGCCGGTCCGCGCCCTGAGAGGGCGAGATGCCGTCGGACAGCGGTTCCCACGCTTTGCGGCCGTCGGGCGTTGCGCCGGTCACGCTGCCGAAATACACGTGGCACGTGGTGGAGAGGTAGTTCACCCGGTAGAACCCACCCTTCGTATTGCGCCTCCCGTTGATCTCGTCATAGAAGGCGTCGAATACGCTCGCCAGGATGCCGTCCGCGTATTCGTCGTCGTTGCCGTACTTCGGCGTCTTGTTCCACAGCCGCAGCCGCAAGTCCTCGGCACCCTCGAAATTTTGCGCCAGGGCCTCGAGCAGCGCGCCCATGGCCACGGTCTTCTTGTCGAAAACGTGATACCGGATCGCCGAGAGGCAGTCCGTCACGCTCCCCGGTGCCGTCCCCATGATGTAGGTCGTGTTGTACCGCGGCCCGCCCGCATTGTAGTCCCGGCCGTTCGCGATGCAGCCTTCCACCAGCGTAGACAAGAACGGCGCGGGCATCTGCTCCGCGTACATCCGTTCGATGACGT
>DATJVI010000138.1:0-42911 GCA_035501875.1 Burkholderiales bacterium | reverse complement strand
GGACGCCAGCGAAAATCCCTGAAATCCGCCTCATGATTTTCATGAGAATGCGCCGTTGGGGCCGGTTTTAGGGTTCGATCAGTCCGGCGCGAATGGCGATGATCGCCAATTCGGCCGAGTTGGCGGCGCCCAGCTTCTGTTTGATGTTGTATAGATGCGTGCCTACGGTGCGGGGGCTCAGCGACATGATCTCGGCGATGTCGACCACCGACTTGCCCTTGGCGAGGGCGAGAAAGACCTTGAATTCCTTCTCGCTCAGCATGTCCACCGGGCTCTTCTCTCCGCTCAATTGCTGCACTGCAAGCTGCTGTGCGATAGAGGGTTCCAGGAACGTCTTGCCCTGTGCGACCTGACGGATCGCTTGGATCAGCTCTTCGGCCGCGCTGCGTTTGGTGAGGTAGCCCACCGCGCCGGCTTTGAGCACGCGCCGGGCATGCATGGCGTCTTCGTGCGCCGACAGCACGAGCAGCCGGGCCTGAGGCTCGCGCGCGAGGATACGGTCGATCGCCTCCAAGCCCCCGATCCCGGGCATCGAGATGTCCATCACGGCCACATCCGGCCGGACCTCTGCGAACGTGCGCACCGCTTCCTCCCCGCTCTCCGCCTCGGCAACGACCCTGATATCGGCGGCACCTTCGAGCAACAGGCGAAAGCCCATGCGCACCACGGCATGATCGTCCACCAGCATCACTCGGATCTGACCGTGCGTCACTTGGCCGCCGTCTGCTCTGCCACCGTCATCGGTGGAGGGCGTCGCTCGGCGACGGGCGCCGGAATCCAGGCCGCTACCCTGAGTCCTTCTCCCGGACGCGAGTCCAGCCTGAACTCTCCGCCGAGCGCCTGAACGCGCTCGCGCATCCCCATGAGTCCGAAGCGAGCGATCTCGCTCTCGTTGCGTTCACCCAGGCCCTTGCCATTGTCGGCGACCGTCACCGCGATCGCTTCGCCCTCGCGCTTGAGCTCGATGTCGACGCGCGTCGCCTCGGCGTGACGAATCACGTTGGTGAGACACTCCTGGATCAAGCGGTACACGGTGATATTGACCGCCTCGCCGAGCTGACCCAGGTCTTTGCCCACGCTCAGGCGGCAAACCATCTCGGGGTGGCGGTCGCTCCAAGTCTTGACGACGTCCTCGACCGCCTCTTGCAGACCCAGGTGATCAAGCGCGCTGGGCCGGAGCTGCCGAATGATGCCGTGCACGACATCGTAGATATGCCCTGCGACACTGACGATGGTGTTGGCATGCGCATAGGTCTCGGGATCGCTGGACTGCATCCGGTTCGCAATCGCGACGCCGATCGTCTTGATGGCCGTCACGCATTGCCCCAGCTCATCGTGCAGCTCGCGCGCCATGGTGCGCCGTTCCTCTTCCAGGCGCATCTGGATCAGCTGGGTGAGCCGCCGGTTCTGCTCCAGCTCGCGCTCGGCCTGACGCGCGCGCTTGTGCTCGGTGATGTCGCGCATGCTGCAGATCTCGCCGATCACCTCGCCGCTTGCCGGATCGGTAAGGGGGGCTGCCGAGAGCGCAACCTCCACCCGCCTGCCATCCCGGGTCAGCCGCTGCGTCTCCAGGTTCTCGACGAACTGTCGACCGCGAACGGTACGCAAATTCTGCTCGACTTCCGCCTCCAGGCCCGGCGGCGTGAGCAAGCTGGCTGAGCGCCCTACGATCTGCTCCGGAGCGTAGCCGAACAGGCGTTCCGCGGCGGCGTTCCAAAACGAGACCTTGCCTTCCAAGTCCCGAATCATGATCGCATCGGAGGACTGCTGCGCCACCAAGGCGAGGCGCGTGTTTTGCGCATGGCTCTCCTCGAGCGCCTCGGCCATGCGGTTGAAGGTGTGGCTGATGGAGTCGAACTCGGGCAACGAAAATGCGGGCAGGCGCGTGTCCAGGCGCCCTTGCTCCATTCGTGACAGGCCGTTGAGGATCGGTTTGACTGGCCGCAAGGCCCGCCCTAGAAGCCAGAACACCACGCCGTTCACGAGCACCAGCGAGCCGCACGCGATCCAGACCAGGCCTTTCATATCGTCCCAAGCGTCGAGGATCGACCGCGACGCGTCGGGTGTGACTTCGATGCGGCCGCCCTTGACCGAGAGCTCGACCCGCGGCAACGGGGGTGACACCAGACGGGCGAACCAGTCTGGCGCCGACCGTCCCGCTTTGTAGGCGGAAGGGGGCGAGGTATAGACGAGGCTGCCGTCCGCCCTGTACAGCCGGATCTCGTTCGCACGCACGCGTCCCAGGCTGCGCAGGAAGGCGAGGAGAACACCATGCGGCTCCTCCGTGGGCGGCATGAACTGGCTGCTGTAGAGCACGGTGGTGAGGAGCTGTAGCGTGACTCTGGTGCCGGCTTCCATCTCTTCCCGGATCTGGCGGCGCGTGTCGTCCAACACGATGGCAGCGGTGATGCAAGCAAACACCACGATCAGTACCGTGATGATCAGGGTGATGCGAAGCCGCAGGCTCATGTGAACCTCAACCGCGGCCGGAGCTCCTGCAGACCCTCGATCAGGGCCTGAGCCAGCAGAGGGTGCAGCGCAGAATGTCCAGCCCCTTCCACGATGCGGAGCAGCGCGCCAGGCCACGCTTTGGCAACCCGATAAGCCGTGACCGGCGGGCATGCCAGGTCACGTCGGCCCTGGACTAGGATCGCCGGCACACCGCGCAGGCGGTTGACGCCGTCGATGAGCTGGTCTGGTGCGAGGAAGCAGCGATGCACCAGATAATGCAGCTGGACGCGCACGCGGTCCAAGGTCAGAGCCCGATCCAGGACCGCGGATGGCGATGCTGTCTCGCCTACAGCCAGCACGGCAGATTCCCAGTCGTTCCAGCGCACGGCCGCGTCGACGGCCGCGCTGCCCGACCCCTCCAACAGGCCAGCGAAATGCCGCACCAAGCCATCCGCGGATTGCTCGGGTGCGCCTGCCACAAACGCATCCCACGCCTCAGGCAGGAACCTCCGCAGTCCGGTCACGAACCACGCGACCTCACGATCGGAGCCGAGGAACAGACCACGCAGAACGCAGCCGCTCACCACCTCGGGGTGGCTCTGCGCATAGGCGAGAGCGAGCGTGCTGCCCCAACTCCCGCCGAACAAAGCCCAGCCGCTGATCTCGAGCTGCACCCGCAAGCGCTCCAAGTCCTCGACCAAGAGCGCTGTCGTGTTGTCGCGCGTCTCACCCCGCGGCTTGGATTGCCCGCAGCCGCGCTGGTCGTATAGCACCACACGATACAGGGCGGGGTCGAAAAAGCGCCGGTGGTTGGGGTTGACGCTGCTACCGGGTCCTCCGTGCAGGAACACGACGGGAATGCCGCTCGGGTTGCCGCATTGCTCGTACCACAGCCGGTGGCCCACCGGAACGTCGAGCCACCCCGCAGCATACGGCTCGATCGGGGGAAACAGCGTCTCGAGCATGGCGCTTCACGTCTTCCTGAGCGCGAAGGTGATCGGGATCGTGACGGTGAACTCTCGTTCGCGGAATGGCGAGGGGATCTTCGGGAGGCGCACGTGCTTGACCATCTCCAGGGCGCGCTCATCCAGTACGTCGTGCCCGCTGCCGCGCCCGATTACGATGTTCTTGATCTTGCCGTTGGAACCGATGATCAGCCGCACCTCGGCCGTCCCCTGCCAACCGCGCTGACGGGCGAGTCGTGGGTAATCGCGCTCCGACACGGATTCCCCGATGATACGCGAGATCTCCTGGGCAAAACGCCTGAGCGCAGCGTCTTCGTCGACGCGTGAGGACCTGGGAGCAGCCGGCAACGGCGGTACGGCGACAGCCTGCGTAGGCGGCGCGGAGAGTCTGGGCCGCGACGGTCCCGCCGGCACGGGAGCGGTCTCCGGTACGGGCGCACGCGACTCCTCTTGGAGCGCGAGCTTGGGTTCCGACTTCGGCAGCGGTCGAACTGGCTCGGGCTCCGAACGCGGTATCGGTTGCGGCGCCGAGCGCGGCTGCGGACGCGCCTCCGGCAAGGCCTCGACATGCGGCGCGGCCGGAGCCATGTCGGTACGCGGCGCCTCCGGCTGTGGGAGCGGTCGTGCGGTGACGGTCGGCTCTGGCCGTGACTCGGCACTGACTTCAGGCCGCGGCGCCACCGGCGCTTCGGCCGGCGCCGACAGCACGCGCGGCACTACGACGGGTCCGGGACGCACATCGGGACGCGCAATGATGATCGGTTCCTGCTTGGGCTCTACGTGGGGTTCCGTGCGCGGGACGGGTTGAGCCTCGATCCGTGGCTCAACACGCTGAGCTGGCCTGGGCACAGGTACCAGCTCGGGCCGTGGCGAAGCCCGCGGCTCGACACGTGGCTCAGGCGCGGCCTGGGGCCGAGGCTCGAGACGTGGCTCCGGTCGCGGCTCAGCCCTCACTTCGGGCCTCGGCTCCGCACGGATCTGGGGGACCGCTTCCGGCCGTACCTGGGGCCGAGGCTCGACGCGCGCCACGGCCTGGGGAGGCGGCGCAACGTTGGGCTTGGGCTCGATGCGCGGTTCGGCCATGGGTTCGGGACGAACCTGAGGTTGCGCCTGCGGCCTGGGCTCGACTCTCGGCTGAGCCCGCGGCTCGAGCCGGGCGACCGGCTGGGGTGGCGGTGCGAGCTCTTGTTTCGGTTCCACGCGCGGCGCCACAGTGGGCTCGACGCGCGGCTGTGGGCGCAACTGCGGCGGAGACTCGGGCCGTGGCTGAAGTCGGGGCTCGGGGCGAGCAACCGGTTGCGGTGGCGGCTGCGCCGCCTCCACTTTCGGCTCCACGCGCGGCTGTAGCTTCGGTTCAGGACGCGGCTCGGGTCTGGGCTCCGGGCGCGCCACCTCGGTACGCGGTGCCGATCGCGGCGATGGCGTCGGCGGCAGTTCGCGTTTCTGGAATTGCCGCTCCGCTTTGGGTGCCTTCTCGGGCGGCTTGGGTGTTTCTACAGGCGGTGGCGGCTTCGGCCGCGCCAGCTCTACGGTCAACGGCTTCACCTCGGGTGGGCGGGTGCGAAACCCGGGCAAAAACGCGATCGCGGCCGCATGCAGGAGCAGCGAAACGAGAAAGGCGACCAGGAGGGCGCGATTGCGGTGCCAAGGCTGTCCGACCCCGATGGCGAGGAAATCCGCCCCGGTGGCTAGGCTGGACATGGAGGCGAGGTGAGGACCCAACCTTTGCAAAGGTGAGGTCCATAAAGCAATCTCATGAAAATCATGAGCTGTATTTGCTGATTTTTGCGTGGGAGCCGAGTCGGGTGTGGCCCAGAATACATCGGACTTTACCGACCGAGGGTCGCTGCTGTAGACGCGAGGCAGGCCGGTAGGGTTCCGCGACGGCGGCTGTTTCGGCCGTAAGTTTCAAACTCTATCATTTCCGGAGAAGACTATGTGGAGCAAGCCTGAGTTCACCGAAATGCGTTTTGGCTTCGAAGTGACGATGTACATCTACAACCGCTAAGCTTCAACTTGCGGGCGATGCGGAAGCCCCGGTTGGGGCTTCCGCTGTTTTGGGACTGAGAATCGCAGTCGGGGTGAAAGATGCGTGTGCGTGTGCTCGGTGCCGGCGCGGGCGGTGGGTTTCCCCAGTGGAACTGCAACTGCCGCAACTGCGACGGCGTGCGCAAAGGGTCGATCCGCGCACAGCCGCGCACCCAGTCGTCGATCACCGTGAGCCCCGATGGGGTGAATTGGGTGCTGTTCAATGCCTCGCCCGATGTCCTGGCGCAGATCAAGACGTTTGCGCCGCTCCAGCCGGCACGGGCCATCCGCGACACGGGCATCCGCGCCATCGTGCTCGTAGACGGCCAGATCGACCACACGACGGGACTGTTGATGCTGCGCGAGGGAAAGCCGCTGGAAATCTGGTGCACGGACATGGTCCATGAGGACCTGACCACCGGCCACCCCCTGTTCCATGTCCTGGGCCATTATTGCGGCGTCAACTGGCACCGGCTGCCTACCGGGCCGGGGGACAGTTTCACTATCGAGGGTGTGCCCCATCTGAGTTTCACTGCGGTGCCGCTCCAGAGCAAGGCGCCGCCTTATTCGCCGCACCGCGACAACCCGCACGAGGGCGACAACGTAGGCGTTCGCATCACCGACGCGCGCACTGGGAAGAAGCTGTTCTACGCGCCGGGATTGGGCGAGATCGAGGCGCATCTCGAGCCGTTCCTGCGGGAGGCCGATGCGCTCATGGTGGACGGCACGTTCTGGACTGACGACGAGATGATCCGCCTTGGGATCTCCAAGAAGCGAGCGCGAGAGATCGGCCATCTGCCTCAGTCGGGCGATGACGGCATGATTCGCGTGCTGCAGCCGCTCCGCGCGACGCGCAAGATCCTCATCCACATCAACAATACGAACCCCATCCTGGACGAGGACTCGCCCGAGCGCGCCGAGTTGAACCGCGCCGGCATCGCAGTCGCGTACGATGGATTGGAGTTCAGCCTGTAGGAGCCGAGCATGGGCGCACCGGAAAATCCAGCCCAGCAAGATCGCGCAGCCTGGAGTCGCGACGAGTTCGAGCAGCGCTTGCGCGCGAAGGGCAAGCGCTACCACATCTATCACCCTTATCAGGTGGCGATGAACAGCGGCAGGCTCACCAAGGAGCAAATCCAGGGCTGGGTGTGCAACCGCTTCTACTACCAGATCAGCATCCCGATCAAGGATGCGGCGCTGCTGTCTAACATGCCGGATCGGGATCAGCGCCGGCAGTGGATCCAGCGCATCCTCGATCACGATGGCACGCAGGGCGAGGAAGGCGGGATCGAAGCTTGGCTTACTCTGGGTGAGGCGGTTGGGCTGGCGCGGGCGGAGGTGACGTCCCTGCGGCAGGTGCTGCCGGGCGTGCGCTTCGCGGTCGACGCCTACGTCAACTTTGCGCGGCGTGCCCCATGGCAGGAAGCGGTGTGCTCGTCGCTCACAGAGCTCTTCGCCCCGGAGATCCACAAAGAACGCCTGGCCAATTGGCCGCAGCACTACCCGTGGATCGACCAGCAGGGATATGCGTATTTCCGCAAGCGTCTCTCGGAAGCGCGGCGCGATGTGGAGCACGGGCTGCGCGTCACCTTGGAATACTTCACGACACGCGAGCAGCAGGAACACGCGCTGGACATCCTTCAGTTCAAGCTCGACGTGCTCTGGTCCATGCTGGATGCGATGACGGTGAGCTACGGCATCGGCAGCGACAAGGGCGGGCAACTTGCCCGGATGCCCGATGAGTGAGCGACGCATCTCGGCAGACGCGGTGCTCGCGCTGGAGCGGCAGTTCCGCTTCCAATGGGAGCCGGCTCAGAACGCCCATGTGCTGCTCTACCCGGAAGGCATGATCAAGCTCTCGGGCAGCGCGGCGGAGATCATGAAGCGCATCGACGGCAAACGCACTGCGGAAGACATCGTTGCCGATCTGCAGCAGAGCTTTCCCGGCACGGACTTGCGCCAGGACGTGCTCGATTTTCTGGAGGATATCTATGGACGAGGCTGGATTCAGGCGGGCCCCGGTCGGTAACCCGATCTGGCTCAACGCCGAGGTCACGTTCAAGTGCCCGCTGCATTGCGTGTATTGCTACAACCCGGTCGATTACACGCGCTTTGGGCCCGAGCTATCCACCGCTGAGTGGCTGCGTGTTCTGCGCGAGGCGCGCGAGCTCGGAGCGGTGCAGCTCGGCATCTCCGGGGGCGAGCCGCTCATGCGCGACGACATCGAGACGATGATTGCCGAGGCGCATCGGCTCGGCTACTACGCCAACCTGCTGACCTCCGGCGTGGGGCTGACCGAGAAGCGCATCGCGGCGTTCAAGGAGGGGGGACTCGACCAGATCCAGCTCTCGTTTCAGGACTCGACCCGCGAGCTGAACGACTTCTTGAGCAGCACGAAGACCTTCGAGCTCAAATCGCGCGTCGCCAAGCTCATCAAGCAGTATGAGTACCCCATGGTGCTGAACGTGGTGCTGCACCGGCTCAACATCGACCACATCCAGCAGATCCTCGACTTGGCCGAGGCGATCGGTGCCGAGCATGTGGAACTCGCCAACACGCAGTACTATGCCTGGGCCTACGTGAATCGCGATCAGCTTCTGCCCAGCCAGGAACAACTGCAACGTGCGGAGGAGATCACCAATCAGTTCCGCGCGAAGGTGGGCAAGAAGATGAAGCTGTACTTCGTCGTGCCCGACTACTATGCCAACCGCCCCAAGGCCTGCATGAACGGGTGGGGATCCGTGTTCCTCAACATCGCTGCGGACGGCGCGGCGCTGCCTTGTCACGAGGCGCGCATGCTGCCTGGCCTGACCTTTCCCAACGTGCGCGACCATGACCTGCGCTGGATCTGGAACGAATCGCCCGGGTTCAACGCCTATCGCGGCGACGAATGGATGCGCGAGCCCTGCCGTAGCTGCCCCGAGAAGGTGAAGGATTTCGGCGGCTGCCGCTGTCAGGCCTACATGCTCACTGGAGACGCCCGCAACGCCGACCCGATTTGCGATCTCTCCCCGCATCATCACCTGATCACCGAAGTGGTCGCGAAGGCGCAACACCCCGGCCCGCCGGTCACGGTACGTCCCATCGTGTTCCGCGACGACCGCAACTCGCGCAAGCTGAGCGAGCCCGCGCAGGCGCAGGGCATCGAGGCGACCAGTAGCGTGGACTAGCGTTGCGGCGAGACTGTGCGCCGCGCATGCGGGCACCCGACTGACCTCGTGCCCGCATCGGCGTCCTCCGCGGCAGGACGGGACAAGGGGCTTTTCCGAGCCTGCTAGAATTGGGCGCAATGAACGACATCCGCTCAGCGCAGTCCGTTGCGCATGCCGTCGTCGCGCAAGGCTTGATCAAGCGCTACGGTGAGACGGTCGCGGTAGCGGGTCTGGACCTCGAGATCCCCTCGGGTCAGTTCTTCGGGCTGCTCGGTCCCAACGGGTCCGGCAAGACCACCACGATCCACATCCTCTCCACCCTGGTGCGTCCGACCTCGGGCGGTGCCCGCGTCGCTGGGCACGACGTGATCGGCGAACCGGTGGCGGTGCGCGCCTCCATCGGGCTGGTGTTCCAGGACTCCGCGCTCGACCGCACTCTCTCGGTCAGGGAGAATCTGCGCTTTGCGGGGTTGCTGTACGGCCTGCCACCCGCAGTGATCGAACAGCGCTCGCGCGAGCTGCTCGAGATGTTCGGGCTCAATGACAAGCGGGAGCGGCCGGTGGGCTCGCTCTCGGGGGGGATGCGCCGGGCGCTCGACATCGTCCGCGGCGTCATCCACTACCCGCGCATTCTGTTTCTCGACGAACCTACAATCGGCCTCGATCTACCCAACCGGCGCAACATCTGGCGCTTTATCGAGCGCCTTCGGGCGGCACGCGGAACGACTGTGCTTCTCACCACCCACTACCTGGAAGAGGCGGACGGCTGCGACCAGGTGGCTTTCATCAAGTCCGGCCGGATCGTCCAGAGAGGTACGCCACGCGAGCTCGTCGCCGCGCTGGGCCGCCACATCGTGGAGATCGAGGCGCCCGACCTGGACCCGCTCATCGATGCCGTGCGGGGCGAGCTCGGCCCGGCGCTCAAAGACGGCGACGTCGCAATGTTCCGCTATCCGGAAGAGGATCTCGCCGGGCTGAGCCGGCTGCAGGCCGACGTGGGCAGCCGCATCTCCGCCCTGCGCATTCGGCGCCCCAACTTGAACGACGTGTTCCTCTGGGTCAACGCGCCGCGCTAGGAAGCCGCAGCCGCGATGCCGATACGACCGATCTATGCCGTGCTGGAACGCGAGGTGGTCCGCATGTTCCGGCAGCGTACGCGGCTCGTCTCCGCGATGGTCCGCCCGTTGATCTGGCTGTTGGTGATCGGCGGCGGATTCGGTGCGGTACTGGGTCGCTCGGGAGGAGTCGACTACCAGCTCTTCCTCGCGCCGGGAGTGCTGGGCATGACCATCCTGTTCGGCTCGATGCTCGCGGCGTTGACCTTGGTATACGACAAGGAGTCCGGTGTCATGCGGATGCTCATCATCGCTCCCTTCGGGCATCACTGGATCATCGTTGCGAAGACCATAGCCGCTGCGCTGGCCGGGATCATTCAGGGCCTGCTGCTGCTCGTGCTGCTCGTGCTGCTGGGTTTCATGAGCGCAAGCACGGACCTCTTGCTGCTGGTAGCGGGAATATTGGCGAGCGCGCTGGCTTGTGCCGGGATCGGCATCCTGGTCGCAGCCTTCACCCGTACCCTCGACAACTTCGCGGCGATCATGAACTTCGTGATCTTCCCGGTGTTTTTCCTGAGCGGGGCCCTGTATCCGATTCAGCGCCTGCCCCAAGCGCTAAAGCTCGCGGCGATGCTCAACCCATTCACCTACGCGGTGGACGTGCTCAAGCACGCGATGCTGGCACCGCTGGTTGCCCCTTCCGCATCGGAGCTGACGCTCGCGCTCGACTTCGCCGTCGCGCTCGGCTTCACGGTTCTCGCTGTGGCGATCGCCAGCTGGCGGTTCTCGCGCGAGCAGGCGTTCGAACCGCTCATCCACATCCTCACGGGCAAGCGGGGCTGATGCCGCCTCGCTACGGCCGGCAACGGGGTCAAGCGGGCAACTCAGCGGACAGCGTTGAATGGGTAGGCTAGGCAGTGCCTGCAGGGGAAGCGGGCACGACGCTCGACTCAGTGATGATGGCCACCCGGACCGTGCACGTGCCCATGCGTCAGCTCTTCGCGGTTGGCCGCGCGCACGCCCGTGACCGTGCAGGCGAATATCAAACTCCGGCCGGCGAGCGGATGGTTGCCGTCCACGACAACTTTGTCGCCGGTGACTTCGGTAACGGTATAGATGCGCGTCTCGCTCGAACCCTCGGGGCTGCCTTCAAACTGCATCCCGGCTGTGACGTTCGCCGGAAACCTCTCGCGCGGCTCCGCTCGAACTAGGTCCGCTTCATACGCGCCGAAGGCGTGCTCGGGATCGAGCGCGACGCGGCACGCATCACCCTCTTGCTTGCCATCCAGTGTCTGCTCCACCTGCGGGAAGATGCCGTCGTAGCCCCCGTGGAGATAGCTGATGGGCCGGTCCGTCTTCTCGATCAGCGCGCCGTCGGCGCCGAACAACTCGTAGGTCAGCGAGACGACCGTGTCCTTGGAGATCCGCACTAGGTGAGCCTCTTCAGCAACTTCAAGACTTCCTGGGCGTGCCCGCGTGGGTTCACGCCGTACAGGGCGTGCCGCAACACGCCTTTGCGATCGATGATGAATGTCGAGCGCACAACACCCGTTCTTCGCTTACCATCCACCTCCTTCTCGCTGAGCACGCCGTATTTGCGGCACACCTCGCCATCCGTGTCGGCAAGAAGCTGGACGGAGAGTCCGTGCTTGTCTCGGAACGAGCCGTGGCTCATGCAGTCATCCATGCTCACGCCAAGCACAGCGGTGTGAAGCGAGGAGAACTCGTCTTCCCGCTCGCTGAACTCGATGGCTTCCAGCGTGCAGCCGGGAGTGTCGTCCTTGGGGTAGAAGTACAGCACCACGTTCTTGGCGCCTTGGAAGCTGGACAGGCTCACCAGCTCCATGTCCGAGTCCGGCAAGTCAAAGCCCGGTGCGGCTTCGCCTTCCTTCAACATAGCGCCATAAGCTCCAGCGACAAGTCCGGGCCGATTCTAACCGATTTTGCTCGCGGAGGAGGCATACGCCCCGGACCGGCGACGCTGCGCCGATATAATTGCCGCATGAAGCAAGATGGCACGGCATCAACGCTGCTCGGTGCACAGACTGCGAGCGCCTTCTTGTCGCGCTACTGGCAGAAGCGCCCGCTGCTCGTTCGCGCCGCAGTGCCCGGGTTCGGTGGGCTGCTCGCGCCGCGAGAACTGATGCGGCTTGCCGGGCGAGAGGATACGCAAGCGCGCGTGGTGTTGCGCGCGGGGCGCAAGTGGCAGGTACACGAAGGCCCGCTCAACCGCGCCCACTTCCGCCGGCTGCCCGCGCGCGGATGGACGCTGCTGGTGCACGACGTCGACCATTTCGTGGCAGCGGCGCGCGACTTGTTGTCGCGTTTCTCCTTCATCCCATATGCTCGGTTGGACGACCTGATGGTGAGCTACGCCGCGCCGGGCGGCGGTGTAGGACCGCACTACGACTCATATGACGTGTTCTTGCTGCAAGGACCAGGGCGTCGCCGCTGGCGTATCGGCCACCAGCGCGATCTGGGTCTGGTCGAAGACGCGCCGCTCAAGATCCTGCGCCGATTCCGTCCGCAGCAGGAATGGGTGTTGCAGGCCGGCGATATGCTGTACTTGCCGCCCGGCTGGGCGCACGATGGCGTCGCGCTCACGGCATGCATGACCTATTCCATCGGCTTTCGAGCACCAGCATGGCGGGAGCTCACCATACAGTTTCTGCGCTTCCTCGAGGATAGTGCGACGGCCGATGGCTTGTATCAGGATCCGCGGCTGCGGGCAACCCGGTATCCGGCGCGCATTGGGACGGACATGCTCGATCAGATTGCGCTCCAGCTGGAACGCATACACTGGCGGACGGGCGACGTGTTGCGTTTTCTCGGGCAATATCTGACCGAGCCGAAGGCGCATGTGTTCTTCACGCCGCCCCGCGCGCGCCTGCCCTTGGAGACGTTCGCCCACAGGGCACGCTGCGGCGGCGTCGTGCTGGATCTCAAGAGCGACATGCTGTATCGGGGGAACCTGTTCTTTCTCAATGGGGAAAGCGTCCGAGTACAAGGACGGGCCCGCGACGCCCTCGCCCGGCTGGCCGACACGCGCGAGCTGTCCGCGGTGGATACGACGCGGCGCGGTCTGGTCGCCTTGCTGCACAAGTGGTATGCGGCCGGGTATGTCGCCTTGCGCGAGAACCACGCACGGCGCAGGAGGAGTTGATCGTGAGCGAAGAGACGGGACCGCAGGTTCGTAAGATCGACGGCAACGCGGAATACGAGGCTGCGCTGGATTGCCTGTTCGCGCGTCCAGGACGGTTGCTGCGGATCTTCGACCGCAAGCTCGACAGCGGCTACAACAGCATCACCCGCACCGAGCTGCTGCGGCAGTTCCTGCTCGCGAACCGCAACAACCGCATCCAGATCGTGCTGCACGACGCAACGGGACTACAACGCGATTGCCCGCGCCTCGTCAACCTGCTGCGCCTGTTCAGCCACGCGATCAGCATCAACGAGACGCAACCGGAAGCCAAGAGCGTGTACGACCCGTTCTGCATCGTCGACGAGTGCGACTACGTCCACCGCTTCCACTACGACAGCGCGCGCGGCGTCCTGGCGCTGGGGGATTTGGACACGGCTCGGGTGCTCGCGCAGCGCTTCGGTGAGATCTGGGAGGCATCTTCGCCGGCGCCTGGCGCAACGACGTTGGGTCTGTGACGGCGAACGCGTCGACCACTGCGTGAAAGACAGCCGTCAGCCCCGGCGCGGAAGGCGGTCGAAGCCCGGGCTCATATGCCAGGGGGATCGCAGCCGGGACGCTACTGGATTTGTTTTGCGGATCTGCTAGTATTCCGGTTTCTTCCGGGGAGCTCCTGGAAGATGAAGAAAACTCCCAACGGTTCATTTTCCCAACAGCATGGATTTCGTTAAGGAAACTAGATGAGACACGCCCTCGTCATCGCTGCCCTCCTGGCCGTTGCTCTGACCGCCTGCAGCAAGAAGGAAGAACCGGCGCCCGCCCCGGCCCCGGCCCCGGCGGCCGCCCCCGCCCCGGCAGCAACCTCAGGGACAGCGGCTGCGCCCGCGACCGCCCCGGCTCCTGCTGCCGAAGAAAAGAAGCCAGAAGAGAAGAAGTAAGCGCACATATCGGGTGCATTCTCGAGCAAGCCGACCCGTTCCGGTCGGCTTTTCGTTTCGCACCCTGCTTCCGGGCAGCGATCCTGCCCGTGCGACCGTCCGACTCTGGGCCGTCGCCTGTTCCGTGTCAGGCGACGTTGTACCAGTCTGTGCCGAGTTCCTGATCGGCGACAGCGACCCACCCCGGCGTACACTCGAGGGCAGCGGCTAAAGCTGTGCGGGCGAGGTCCGGGCGGTTGTTGCTCTGGCTCAGATGAGCCGCTACCACGTGCTGTAGCCGCCGGCGGTCCACGCGCCCCAGCAGCGCCGCTGCCGACTCGTTGTCGAGATGGCCGAGGCGACCCGCGATTCGTTGCTTCAGTGGCTCCGGGTAGTCGCCCGCCTGCAGCAGCTGGGCGTCGTGGTTGCATTCCAGCACCAGCGCGTCACAGTGGTTCAGGCAGCGAGTCATGTGGACGGTGACATGTCCCGCATCGGTCAACACCCCTAGGCGCTGAGCTCCGTCGCCGAACACATACTGGGCGGGCTCGCGCGCGTCATGCGGCACGGGAAACGGCTCGACCAGGATATCGCCCACCGCAAAGGGCTGATAGCCGCAGATGAAATGCAGAGCGAGATCGGGCTGGAACATCGCCTCCAGCCCTCTGAACGTCCCGCTCGTGAGCCAGACCGGAAGCCGGTAGCGACGAGCTAGGCGCGCGACACCGCCGAGATGGTCATCGTGCTCGTGGGTGAGCACCACAGCGGAGAGCCCTGCCGGATCCAGGCCGAGCCGTGCCAGCCGCCGGGTGACCTCGGGCACGCTGAAGCCGCAATCGAGCAGAAGCCGCGTGTTGCGCACTTCCACCACAAGCGCGTTGCCCTGGCTGCCGCTGCCCAGAGAAGCAAACCGCATTCAGTCGACTCGCTCAACCCACCATAGAGGGCGCGAGGCGCACGCGGCCGCTATTTCAAGTCTTCCTGCAGGACGTTGAGAATCCGAGTGGCGGCATCGGACTTTTCCGGCTTGCCATCCCCAGCCTCGACCTTCACCACGGTGCCGGGATTGGCCTCCGCCACCACGATCCGATATTGTTCGGCCTTGTTGGGTGTGTCCGATTCCCAGAAAGCAAGCTGCGACAGCAGTCCCGGCTTCTTGACCTGCGTATCCGGATTGAGGTAACGCACGTAGTACAGGCCGCTGGAGCGATCTCGGTCCTGCACCGAAAAGCCGAGCCGATCCAGAGACAGACCGACGCGACGCCATGCCCGGTCGAAGTTGTCCTTGAGCTTCAACACCGGCACCCCGTCCGGGGCTTTTGAGACCACCGCTCGAGGCTCGGGCGGCGGCCCTTTCGCCTGAGCCGTCTGCACCCTCTGATCGCCGGTAAATCTGACTTCCAGGCGTTTGAGCATCTCGGCTTCCAGCTCGGGATCGGACGGACGCGGCTGCCAAACGACGCGGCCGGTCTGCCGCATGTTGGCGTCGTTCACGTAGACTTCGTACATCCCGCGGTGTGACACGTACACCTCGGTAGTACCCTCCTTCTGGCCACGTTCGATTCGGGTGCGAAACTTATCCCGCTCAGGCGTGGAGTAGGCCTGATCCAGCACTTTGCCGATCAGGTTGCGCAGCGCATCTTGCGGGATCTTCGCGCGGTTTTCGGCCCAGTCGGTTTCCATGATGCCGGTCTCGGCATCCTCGGAGACGATGATGAACCCCGTCTCCTGCCAGAAGTCCTTGAGCACCGGCCACACTTGACTCGGTGGCGCTTGCACGACCAGCCAGCGCTGACTCCCGGCGCGCTCGATGTATGCCTTCTGCGTCTGCGGGAGCACGCCCTGCGCCCCGGCTGGATGTCCTGAGCCTTGGTTGTACTCGGAATACGTCGCGGAATTGGCGTCGGGGACGGAGAAGCGGTCGGACGGGTTGGGCGTGGACAGGTCGGGAGGGACTTCGAGAGGCCGAACCTGCTTGCTCTCGGATTTATAGTCGATCTTCTGCGTTTCCGTGCTCGAGCAACCGGCCAAGACCAAGGCCATCAGCAGCCCGGGATGGAAAAGGTGAGGTTTCATCGCGCTTCGTCGTGACTCCTGCTCACGCCACGGGCATCCCTGCGCCGATGCCTGCCTGCTCCATCGCGGCACGCAGCAGGTCGTGGAAGGACGACGACAGCGGCGTGAGCGGCAGGCGAATTCCCCCGGTGATCAGGCCCATCTCCTGCAACGCCCACTTGACCGGGATCGGGTTGGCCTCGACAAACAGGTGGCGGTGCAGCCCTAGGAGCTTGTTGTTGATCGCGCGCGCCTTGGCGAGATCCCCTGCGAAGGCGGCGGCGCACATGTCGTGCATCAGGCGCGGCGCGGCGTTGGCGGTGACGGATATGACGCCATCACCGCCCATCAGCATCAGGGCGAGTGCGGTGCCGTCGTCTCCGCTGTAGACCGCGAATCCGCGGGGAGCGCGGCGGATCAGGTCGGACCCGCGCTCGAGGTTGCCGGTGGCGTCCTTGATGCCGATGATGTTGGGCACCTGAGCCAGGCGCAGGGCGGTGTCGTTTTGCATGTCGCACACCGTGCGCCCCGGGACGTTGTACAGGATCATCGGGATGTCGACGGCTTCGGCGATGGCCCGGAAGTGACGGTACAGCCCCTCTTGCGTCGGCTTATTGTAGTAAGGCACGACGGAGAGACACAGGTCGGCTCCGGCCTTCTTGGCAAATGCCTGCAGCTCGATCGCCTCCCGGGTGGAGTTCGCACCGGTTCCGGCGATCACAGGAACTCGTCCCGCGACATGCTCGACGGCGGTCCGGATCAACTGGCAATGCTCTTCAAAATCCACGGTGGGCGACTCCCCGGTCGTTCCGACGACCACGATCCCGTCGGTGCCCTCCGCGATGTGCCAGTCGAGAAGCCGGCGCAGTGCGTCGAGGTCGAGGCTTCCCTCCTCCCGCATCGGCGATACGATCGCGACCAGGCTGCCCTTTAGCATGTGCTTCCCTCCCAAGATGGACTGCCGTCCGTGACAACGGCCCAAACCTCGTACATCTGATCGTTAAGTTTATCGCAATCGCTTTCTATCCGCCGAGGCAGTCGGGCAAAGCCACCTCGGCCGGCGCTCGCCCGACCGCACAAACCCGTTGAACGACCGCCGGGCTCGGGACACTCACCAAGCCGTGCTCGTAAGCGAGCACCGCGAGCCTCCCATGAACGGCGTCGAGCAATTCCCCCGAGCGCAGGAGAAATTCAGGATTTGACGGCCGACCGTAGCGTTCGTTCCCTTCCGCGAATGTCTCATAGATCAGCATCCCATCCGCTTCTACACTCTCGAGCAAGCGGGGAAACAACGGGCGATGCAGGTAGTTCGTGACCACCACCGCGGCGAACTGGCGCCCCGGAAACGGCCAGGGCCCAGCCTCCAAGTCGGCTTCCCGGGCCTCGATCCCGGGAATCCCGGTCAGGGTAGCCAGCGCCTGCGCGTCGCGATCCACCGCGACGACCCGATAGCCCAGCCTGGCGAGCACGCGCGCATGCCGACCCTTCCCGCACGCCACGTCGAGCACGCCGCCCCCGGCTCGAATCAACCGCGCAAATCGCGCTACCCAGCTCGAAGGCGTCCCCCTGTCGCAGCATAGCGTCATCGTTCACCGCACCGGCTGCGCGAAGCGCTCTGCGACCTGCACGGCGACCAGCAGCGCCTGCTCGAACAGGCGCCCGATCGACGGTCCGATCAACGGAACGGCCAACCATAACCCGAAGAAGCCCACGGCCAGCGTGATCGGAAAACCGACCGCGAAGATGTTGAGCTGGGGCGCGGCGCGGGTCAGGATGCCAATGGCGGCGTTGGCGATCAGCAGGGCAGCCACGACGGGCAAGGCGATGGTCAATCCGGCACGGAAGATCTCTCCCGCCCACTCGACCAAGAGACGAAAGCCACCCGCAGCCAGTGGCTCAATCGTGATCGGCAAAACCGTGAAGCTCTGTGCAAGTGCCGCCACCACCAGCGCCGGGCCATCGATCGCCAGGAAGGTGAGGATCGCGAATAGGCCGAAGTACTGACCCATCACCGCGGTCTGCGCGCTGGTCTGAGGGTCGAAGAATACGGCAAATCCGAGGCCCATCTGCAACCCGACGAGCTGGCCAGCCGCCTCGATCGCCGTCTGCGCAATGCGCACCGCGAAGCCCATCGCGAATCCGATCAGGAGCTCTTTCACCCCGATGAGCACGCCGGCAGCGGACGCCGGCTCCACCGGCGGCATCGGCGGGAGCACCGGCGCCAGCACAAGCGTGATCAGCAGCGCGAGGCCGACCTTGACTGCGGTGGGCACGTTGCTGTTCCCCAGCACCGGCTCCGCCACGATCAAGCCCAGGATGCGAAGAAACGGCCACAGGAACGCGGCGATCCAGGCGTACCACTGGGCGGTCGAGACGCTGATCACCGGTGAACACCGAGGCCGCGATGGGCGTGGTCAACCGATCAGCCCCGGGATGCTTTCGAACAGCCGCCGTGTATAGTCGACGATGACGTTCAGCATCCACGGCCCCGCGACCACGATCGCGACGAAGACCGCCAGCAGCTTGGGAATGAAGGACAGGGTCATCTCGTTGATCTGGGTCGCCGCCTGGAACACGCTTACCAGCAGGCCGGTCACGAGCGCGGTGAGCAGCAGCGGGGCCGAGATCAGGACCGTTACCTCCAATCCCTGCTCGACGAGGTTGATGACGGCGTCGGGAGTCATGCGCAGGCTACGTATAGAACGAGCGCACCAGCGAGCCCACGAGCAGGTTCCAGCCGTCGACCAGCACGAAAAGCATGAGCTTGAACGGCAACGAGATGATGACGGGAGACAGCATCATCATCCCCATGGACATGAGCACGCTGGACACCACCAGGTCGATGATCAGAAACGGGATGAACACGACGAAGCCGATCTGGAACGCAGTCTTCAGCTCCGAGATCACGTAGGCCGGGACGACGATCTTCATCGGGGCCTCGTCCGGACCGTTGAGCGGAGGCGCGCTCGCGAGCTTGGCAAACAGGGCCAAGTCCGACTCGCGTGTCTGGCGCAGCATGAAAGTCTTCAGTGGCGATGAGGCCCGCTCCAGCGCATCGTTGAGGCCGATGCGCCGCTCGCTGAACGGAACGTACGCCTCGCTGTACACACGCTCGAGCACCGGCGACATCACGAAGAACGTGAGGAATAGCGACAAGCCCACCAGCACCTGGTTCGGCGGCGCCTGTACCGTCCCCAGCGCCTGGCGCAGCAGCGACAGGACGATGACGATGCGAGTAAACGACGTCATCATCAACAGCACCGCTGGCAGCAGCGTGAGCGAGGTGAGGAATAGGAGCGTCTGGATGGTGAGCGAGTAGGTCTGCCCTCCTCCGGGCGCGGGCGTGACCGTGATCGCTGGCAGCGCCGCTTGCCCCGCCGCGCTCGCGGAGAGCGCGGTCAACAGCAACGCGACCAGCCAGCGCACTCAAGACTCCTTGCGCCCGCGGGACATCGCGCGCATGAGACGGCGCGCGAAAGCGCTGGCGCCCGGCGCACCGACCGGCGGCAGTGCGCCCTCGGGCCTGGGCATGTGGTGGAGCAGGTTCACGCTGCCGGCAGCAACGCCCAGCAGCAGCCACGTATCGCCCAGCTCTACCAGCACCAGCCGTTCCTTTGGTCCGACCATCACGCCGCCGATCACGCGCAGCACGCCGCTCGGACCGATGGACGCCGGCATCCACCGGCGCAGCAGCCACCCGAACAGCACGATCGCGGCGAGCACGACCGCGAGCGCGAACACCACCTGAACCAGGCCGACGACGGTCCCGCCGGTTGAGCCCACACCGTCGGCGGAATGCGCGTTCTGCAGAGCTGTGGGAAGGAGGAGTACCGGGGACGACCAGGCGAGGCGAGCGCCTTCGGGCCGGTTCATCGATGCAGGCGGCGCAGGCGTTCGTCGGGAGCGATGACGTCGGTCAGGCGGATCCCAAACTTGTCGTTGACCACCACGACCTCGCCTTGCGCGATCAGACATCCGTTAACGAGGACGTCCATCGGTTCACCGGCCAAACGGTCGAGTTCGACGACCGAGCCTTGGGCCAGCTGCAGGAGATTGCGGATCGCGATCTTGGTCCGTCCCAGTTCCACAGTGAGTTGAACAGGAATATCCAGGATCATGTCCAGGCGCCCGCCGCCGGCGCCGCTGGCCTCCGGGGTAAGCTCCCGAAACACGCTGGTCTGCGCGGACCGGGCCGATGGCGTGCGGGAAGCTCCTTGCTGTTCCGACATCGCAGCCGCCCAATCGTCGGCGCTTAGATCGCCCTTAACCTCTTCGGCCATCCGTACCTCCCCCAGCCCGATCTGCGGACGCCGTGATCACCTTTTCCACCTTCAACGCGTACTGGCCGCGCATCACGCCGTATCGACACTCCAGTACTGGAACTCCATCCACCTCGGCGAGTACCACATCGGGCAAGTCTACCGAGATCACGTCGCCCGGCTGCAGAGCCATCACCTCGGCGAGCGTGAGCTCCGCGTGTGCGAGGCTGGCGACGAGCTCGACCTGTGCGCCCGACACCTGCGCAGACAGGGTTGCCTGCCAGCGCTCATCGGTTTGCGTGCGATCGGTCTGAATGCTGCTGTACACGACATCGCGAATCGGTTCCAGCATAGCATAGGGGATGCACACGTGAAAATCGCCGGCACCCGCGCCCAGATCGATGCTGAAGCTCATCGTCACCATCACCTCGGTGGGTGTCGCGATGTTGGCAAACTGCGGATTCATCTCGGAGCGCACATACTCGAAGCTCAACGGATAGATCGGCTTCCATGCCTTCTCGTATTCGTCGAAAGCGGTCTGGAGCAGGCGGCGCACGACGCGCAGCTCCGTGGGCGTGAACTCGCGGCCTTCGACACGGGTGTGAAAGCGCCCGTGGCCGCCGAACAGATTGTCTACGACCTGGAACACGAGCGTCGGCTCGAACACCATCAGCGCCGTTCCGCGCAAGGGTTTCAGCTGCACCAGGTTGAGATTGGTCGGGACGACGAGGTTGCGAACGAAATCGCTGAACTTCAGGACGCGTATCGGGCCGACCGAGACTTCCACATTCTTGCGCACGAAGTTGAACAGCCCGATGCGCAGTAAGCGGGCGAAGCGCTCGTTGATCATCTCCAGCGTGGGCATGCGCCCACGCACGATACGCTCTTGGCGGCCGATGTCGTAGGGACGTACGCCGCTGTCCTCCACGGGCATCGCCTGCTCGGTCTCCCCTGTGACCCCGCGCAACAGCGCATCAACCTCTTCCTGCGACAGGATGTCGTCGGCCATCTAACTCCGAGCGCTCTTCATTGGATCACGAACGAGGTGAGCAGGACCTCCAAAGCGCCGGCCTGGGTCTCGGCCGATTCAACGGGCGCTGCCGCAGCCCCATCCTGCGCGGGGTGCGTTTCGGTGCCGCCATCTGCGGGAGCCGGGGCCGGTGGTCTTGGGGCAGGCGTGTTGATGCCAAGCGGCTTGTTCACGACCTCGCGGATTTCGCTGCGCAGCTGATTCTTCTGCTCGACCGTAGCCAGATCTTCCACCTTCTTGCTGGAGAGAAGCAAGAGCACGCCGTTACGGACCTCCGGCAGATGGACTTTGATCTGGTCGCTGACCGAGGCGTCGGCGACGCGCAGGTCGATTCCTACCTGTAGATAGCGTTGCGCGTCGCCCGCCAGGTTCACCACGAAGGGCTCCAGGGTCATGAATATCGGGGCCGCGTCGTGCGCAGGTTTGGCCTGCACACCATGCGAACTCTTCTTATGGCCGAGGAAGAACCATGCGCCGCCCCCGCCGACGAGCAGCATCACCACCGCCACGATGATGAGCATCGGCATCCCGCGGCCCTTCTTCGGAGAGACGGGCTCGCTCTGGGTCTCGGCGGACTTGGCCATCGGAATTTCCTCTGCTTCCAGATGTCGGCTGCAGCGGCCCCAGGCCGCTCCAGGCGAATATCGGCCGTTCCGCGCTGATGCTGAGCGCCGCCCCAAGAGCGATCAGGGGATCGACGACAAAGCACCAGGAAATCAATGGCGTCGAGAACCGAGTTTATGTGCTTTCTGGGATGGAAGCAAGCCGACCCACGGCCCGGCCTAGCGGGGTCGAGAGAGGCGTAGACCTGGGCCTGGACCGCGGCGGCCTAGGCGAACAGATCGACCAGTCCCACGCCTTGCCGGGACGGCGCGATGGGATGGGACCCGGCCGAAGGCGCTGCCTCGTCGAGCGACGTCGGGTCTGCGCCCGAGGCGTACTGCTGGAACCCAGGTCCCGTCTGATCCTGTCCCCCACCAGCGCCGATGGAGACGTTCCCCAGCGCCAAGCCGCTTCCTACCAGCATTTCCTGGAGTCGAGGCAGCGCGTTCTGTATGGCGTCACGCGCCTCCGCGTGCGCAGCGGTAAACAACAGGTTCGCCTGGTCGTTGGTGATCGACATGCGGACCTCGATCGGGCCGAGCTGGGGCGGCTCGACGCGAAACTGCGCGACTTGCAGTTTCTCGCCCGCCATCCATACGACCCGCTGCGACAGCGCATCACCCCAGCGCGTGTCACCCACCACTCCCGGCACGGCGGCCATGGCATGCGCCATAGGCGGAGGCGCGGTCGGTTTTGGTTCAGTCTCCGCCACAGGGGGATTCGCGACCGGGCCAGGAGGCACAGCCGGGTCCGGCGGCGTCGCCGTGACCTCCTTGCCCTCGACGGGCGCCGGCAAGGCCCGCAGGGGAGCGGCAACATTTGCCGCCGCGGCCGGCATCGTGGCCATGGAAGAGGATGCGGGTGCCGGGATTTCCGGCTGCTCTTCGTTGCCTCTAGCGCCGAGCAGGTTCGGCAAGGCAGGGCGGCGGGCGGAATTCGCCGGATCGAGCTTGACCTCATTCTGTTGCGCGGCAGGCCGCGGAGGCGCCACGCCGGGCGCCGCCTGAAGGGGGGGTATTACCGGGAGGAACAGGAGTGGGCCCGGCAAAGGCTGCGCGGAGGCCGGATCGTCGCCGTCCGCGGGCTTGGACGGTGGACTCTTCTGCGGCGATGTCGCTGCGTCTTCCGCGCGCAAATCCGGCGACAGCGGCTTGGCAAGCGGCTGCAGGCCCAGCTGCGATTCCAGCACCGCCTCGAACGATACGGTAGAGGTCGGCGCTACGCCGGGTTCAGTGCCCTTCGCGTCGGCTGCCGGCGGCAGCGCGCTTGCGAGTACAGCGGGGAGCGCGGACATTGGATAGGCAATACGTTCGGCTTGGCCGCCCGCAATCCTGCAATCGCCATGCCACGGCTCACTGCGCTACCCACCCTCGGGCGGCTTGGAGACGGCTCGGAGTGCGAACTCATTCTGCTGTTTTTGTTCCGCTCGCGCCTCGTTTGCGGCTTCCGTAATCCGATGTCTGTGCGCCAGAACCAGCAACGCCTGCTGGCGCTGCCGCAGCCCGAGCCAATGCGTGTGCTCTTGCTCCCAAGCGAGGCGCCGGCGCTGCACCTCCTCGGCCTGCGCGTCGATGGCACGCGCGAGTTTGCCCATGAACGCCTGGTAATCCCTCAGCTGGTGCGCTGCAAGCCCCAGGGCGAGGCGCGCCTGTAGCCGAGCCGAGTACTCGGTCCGATAGGCGGCAAGCTGATCGAGCTTGGCTTGCGCCTCCGTCCAGTGAGCGCGCAGCCGCTGCAGCTCTCGCGTTGCTGCGTCGAGACGGCGCTCGGCCACGTCGAGCACCACCTGGAGGCGAAACGGCTGTGCCATGTCACGTCGCGAGCAGCGCATGCAACCGCTGTCGGCCGTCCTCGACGGAGGAGCGCTCCAGCAGGTCCTGCTGCAGAAATGCGATCAGCTGGGGATACAGCGCGATCGCCCGGTCCACCATCGGGTCGGTGCCGCGCACGTAGGCGCCCACCGCGATCAGGTCGCGGCTGCGCCGGTAGGCGGAGAACAGCTGCTTGAAGCGGCGCGCCGCTTCCAGCTCCGAGGGCGGCAGCAGCTCCGTCATCGCGCGGCTGATGGAGGCTTCGATGTCGATCGCCGGATAGTGCCCCTGATCCGCGAGGTCGCGCGCGAGCACGATGTGGCCGTCGAGGATCGCACGCGCCGAGTCCGCGATCGGGTCTTGCGGATCGTCGCCCTCGGTGAGCACGGTGTAGAAGGCCGTGATCGAGCCGCGATTGTCCGGACCGTTCCCAGCGCGCTCGACCAGTTGCGGCAGTTTCGCGAACACCGAGGGGGTGTAGCCCTTGGTGGCGGGCGGCTCGCCGATCGCCAGGCCGATCTCGCGCTGGGCCATGGCAAACCGCGTGAGCGAATCCATGATCAGCAGCACGTCCTTGCCCTGATCGCGAAAGAATTCGGCGACGGCAGTGGCATAGGCGGCTCCGTGCAGGCGCAGCAGTGGGGGGGCGTCCGCGGGCGCCGCCACCACGACCGAGCGCGCAAGACCGTCGGCCCCGAGGATGTTCTCCACGAACTCGCGTACCTCGCGCCCTCGCTCTCCGATCAGGCCTACGACCACGATGTCGGCGCTGGTGTAGCGCGCCATCATGCCGAGGAGCACGCTCTTGCCCACCCCGCTGCCGGAGAACAAGCCAAGGCGCTGCCCCCGGCCTACGCTCAGCAGCGTATTGATGGCGCGAATCCCCACATCCAACACCCTGCGGATCGGTGCGCGCTCGAGCGGATTGGTCGGCCGACTATGCAGCGGGACATAGCGTTCGAGCGGCAGGGACCCCCGGTCGTCGAGCGGGCGACCTGCGCCGTCGACCACCCTCCCCAACAGGCTGGTGCTCACGGCCACCTGTCTGGCCCGATCCTCGGCACGCCGCCGCGGAACGAAGTCTTCCCCGAGGCGCGGCACGCGCGTGACAGCGGGATCCACCGGCATGACCAGCGCCCCCGGCTTGAGCCCATAGACGTCGGTGGAGGGCATCAGGAACAGGCGGTCGCCGGAAAAGCCCACGACCTCCGCGTCGACGCGCTGGCCGCTCGGCGTCACGATGAAGCAGCTGCTGCCCACTGCGAGCTTGAGCCCAACGGCCTCCATCACCAGCCCCGCGACCCGGGTGAGCCTACCGCTGACGGTGAATGGAAGACTGCTGCGAGCCGCAGCCTCGCAGTCCTCGAAGTATTTGTGCCAGCGTTGCGAACGGCTCATGCGCGCGGTGCGTCCTTCAGGTGTTCCCGTCCACCCACAGGTCATCGCGCCCCAGCGCCGCGAGCACGCGGCGCCAGCGAGTTTCGAGCGTCGCATCGACCTCGGTGGTGGCGGTGTCCACCACGCAGCCTCCACGCCCGAGCTGCGCATCCTCGACGATCCTCCAGGGAAACGCAGCGAGCGTCTGGTCGGTCTCCGCGAGCTTCCGTAACAGGTGTGCATCCGCCGGATGCAGCCGGACGCTGATGCGCCCGTCTATGCTGGGTAGAGTCGCGATGGCCTCGCGCAGCACCGATAGCACCAGCTCCGGCTTGACCTTGACCGCATGACGCACGATGAGCTTGGCGAGCTCGAGACTCATGGAGAGCACGTCCTCGGCCAAACCTTCTTCGAAGTCCTGCAAAAGCCGCCCCATCCGCGCGACCAAATCCGTGAGCGCCCGCCGCTCCAGCTCGAGCTGAGAGGCGGACTCCCGGCTCGCGTCTGCCAACCCCTGGCGGTATCCCTCCTCGCGCGCTCGCGCGAGCGCATCCCCCGACCCCGCCTGCGCGTCTTGCCGTGCCGGCTCAGCGCGCTGGCTGCCTGCGAAGTCGCCCAACTCGACCCGGCGCAGCCCGGTGAGCGATTCTTTCGGGATGACCCTATTGGACAAGGCTCTCCTCTCCCCTGCCGCCCATGACGATCTGGCCTTCCTCGGCGAGGCGCCGCACGACACGCAGGATCTCGCGCTGCTCGGCCTCCACTTCCGACAGCCTCACCGGGCCCTTCGCTTCCAGGTCGTCACGCAACATCTCCGCCGCGCGCTGAGACATGTTCTTGAAGATCTTGTCGCGCAACGCATCGCTGGTGCCTTTGAGGGCCACCACCAGGGTCTCCGACTGCACCTCGCGCAGAAGGAGCTGGATCGCGCGGTCGTCCACGTCGAGCAGGTTCTCGAACACGAACATCTTGTCCTGGATCTTCTGCGCCAAGTCGGGGTCGATCTCCCGGATGTGGGCCGTCACCGCCGCTTCCAGCGTCGCGCCCATGTTGTTCAGGATCTCGGCGGCGGCGGCGATGCCCCCGCCGGTACTCTTCTTCAGCTTCTCGCTGCCGGTGAGGATCTCGGTGAGGGTCTCGTTCAGATCGCGCAGTGCGGACGGCTGGATGCCCTCCAGTGTGGCGACGCGCAGGATGACATCATTGCGCACCCGCTCCGGAAACAGCGCGAGCACTTCGCTGGCCTGGCTTGGATCCAGATGCACCAGCACCGTGGCGATGATCTGCGGGTGCTCGCCCTTGATCAGCTCGGCGACCGTGGCCGAGTCCATCCACTTCAGGCTTTCGATCCCCGCGCTGTCCTGCGCCTGCAAGATGCGATCGATCAACGGCGTTGCCTTCTCCGTGCCCAGAGCACGAGTCAGAACCGACCGCAAGTACTGGTCCGCCGCCGCGCCGATCGTGGTCTGCTGCGCCGCCTGCTCCCGAAACTCGCGCAGCACACCGGCCACCTGCTCGCGGGTGACATGTGACAGCTTGGCCATGGCCGCGCCCAGCTTCTGGACGTCGCGCGGGCCGAGGTACTTGAACACCTCTACGGCTTGGTCCTCGCCGATCGACATGAGCAGGATGGCGCTGCGCTGTACGCCTTCCTCACTCATTGCGGCCTACCCAGTCCTTGACCACGTTGGCGACGATGCGGGGATCCTGGCGTGCGATATCCCTGGCCGCCTGCAGGTCGGCTTCGTAACTGCGTTGGGCCGCTGGGACTTCCGCTGCGCGGACGGGACCGCCCTCGGGACCCGCGGCCAGGGTGGGCTCGATCGGGCGGCGTATCCGCATCAGATCCCGCATGGCCGGCCGAAGCAGGCCGAACCAGGCGTACAGCAGCAACAGCAGCAGACCCCCGACCTTGGCGGCCTCGACGACTCCACTGGGCGTGAGCCATCGCTGCAGCCACTCGTCCCACGGCGAGGGCGCGGCAGCCATTTCCACCTCGGGCAGGCTGAACGGTGCGTTGACGACGTTGACGCTATCCCCCCGCTCCTTGCTGTAGCCCATCGCTTCGCGCACCAGGTCCCCGATCTGGGTCATCTCCTGTTCGGTGAGCGCGATCAGGCTCACCTTGCCGCTGGTGTCTACTCTCTTGCGATAGTTGACCACCACAGCGACGGAGAGCTTCTTGATCCCCCCGATCTCGTCCTTGACGTGACGAATGGTCTTGTCCACTTCGTAATTCACCGTAGTCTCGCGATGCGAGCTGGTGGACGCCGGCGTTTGTGCACCGGCGGGCGGAGCCGCAGCCGCGGGAGCCGTCAACGGAGCGCTGGCCGCGCCGGGAGGCTGGTTCGACAGTGCGCCGGGTACGCCCGTGGGACCGATGGGATTGCTGCTGTTGGTGTCGACGCTCTGCTGGCTGCGGATCGCCTGCTGCTGGGGCGAGGAGTTCGGCTTGAACGTCTCGGAGGTCTGCTCTGCCTGAGAGAAGTCGAGCGTCGCCGCCACCTGGGCGCGAACGTTCTCCGCTCCCAGCAGCGGCTGCAGGATCGTCTCGATGCGCGCGGCATAGGCCGCCTCGAGCGCCCGCAGGTATTTGAGCTGCGCAGCATCCAAGCCTCCCTGCGCGCTCGCCTCCGCGCCGGCTCCGCTCAGCAGGTGTCCGGTGTGGTCCACGACCGTGACGGCGCGTGCCGACAGTTCCGGCACGCTGGACGCAACCAGATGCTGGATCGCACTGACCTGTCCCTCGTCGAGGCTGCGCGCCGGGTACAGGCTTACCAGTACGGAGGCGGTCGGCTTTTGCTGCTCGCGCACGAACACGCTGGGCCGCGGGATCGCCAGGTGCACGCGTGCGGAGGCCACCGGCGCCAGCGATTGAATCGTGCGCGCCAGCTCGCCGGCCAGCGCGCGCTGGTAATTCACCTGCTCTGCGAACTGGCTGATGCCGAACTTCTGGGCCTCCATCAGCTCGAAGCCCACGGACCCACCCTTGGGCAGCGCCTGCGCCGCAAGCTTCAAGCGCGTGTCATAGACGAGCGGCGCCGGAACCAGAATCGCGGTTCCGCCGTCGGCGACACGGTAGGGGATGTTGAGGGTGCCGAGCGCTGCGATCACCTCGCCGCCGTCACGCTCGGAGAGGTTGGAATAGAGGACGCGGTACTCGGGAGTCCGGGCCCAGAGCAGGGCCACGACGCACAGGGCGACGGCGGCGGCGACACCGACCAGTAGCCCGACCTTTTGTGCGTTGCTGAGTTGGCTGAAACCCCTTACGAGGCTGCTGAAGCTTTGAGCGGGACCCTGTGCCATCAATGCAGCAGGTTAGCGTCTGCCGCCAGTTAGACCTGCATGTTCATGATTTCCTGATACGCCGTCACCAGCCGGTTGCGCACCTGCACCATGGTCTGGAACGAGAGGCTGGCCTTCTGCAGCGAGAGCATCACGTCGTGGAGGTTGACGTTGGGGGCGTTGAGGTCGAACTGCTCGGTCATGTGCGCGGCCTCCTGCTGGGCGCGGTTGACCTGGTCGAGCGCCGCTTGCAGTGTCTGGCCAAAATCCACACCGCCCGCGGCAGGCGCCGGCTCCTGACCCTGCGCGCGGGCCGCGAGGCTGTTCAACTCCTGCAGCAGCTGATCGATGCCCGAGGTGTTCATCACGCGGTTCCGTGGCTAATTTCCGACAGTCGAGACGATGCGCCGCAATTCATATGCCAGAGGCTCCGGCCGGCTCAGTTCAGGCCCCATCATCAGGGTTGCCAGCTTCCGCCTTGGCGGCCCCGTTCCGCTGCGCGTCCTCCAGGCGGTATTGCTGCAGTTTGTAGCGCAGGGTGCGCTCGCTCATTCCCAGCCGCTCGGCGGCCGCTTTACGCACGCCGTTCACCGCTGCCAGCGTCTCGAGGATATGCGCGCGCTCCAGGGACTTGAGGTCCGTCGGCGGCTTGCCGCCCGACGCCGCATCCTGGGCGCTCACTGCCTCCGTGACAGGACGGGGCAGACACAGGTGCTCGACCTCGATCACTGTGCCGGGCGCCAAGATCAGCGCACGCTGCAGCACGTTCTCAAGCTCACGGATGTTACCGCGCCAGTTATGGGCCGTCAAACCAGCGGCCGCGGCGTCCGAGAGCGTATATGCCCGGCCTTGCGCGGCCTCCGATGCTCGTTGCAGCACCCGGCGCACGAGCGGCAGAATGTCCGCGCGCCGCTCTCGTAACGGGGGGATCGCGATCGGGAACACGTTTAGCCGATAGTACAAGTCCTCCCGGAAGCGCCCCCCTTTCACCTCGCTCTCCAGATCCCGATTCGAGGTCGCGAGCACACGCACATCGAGGCGGATCGGCGCCTTGCCCCCCACCCGCTCGACCTCCCTTTCCTGCAACACACGCAGCAGCTTTGCCTGCAGTTGCAGCGGCATCTCGCTCACCTCGTCCAGCAGGAGGCTCCCGCCGGCGGCCTGTTCGAACTTGCCGGCGTGCGCCTGCGCCGCACCGGTGAAAGCACCTTTCTCGAAGCCGAACAGTGTCGCCTCGAGCAGGCTTTCTGGGATCGCTGCACAGTTGATCGCGACAAAGGGCTTGTTCGCTCGCGGCGAGGTGCGGTGGATGAAGCGGGCGAATACCTCCTTGCCTACTCCGCTTTCTCCGGTCAGCAGGACGGTGGCATCGGTGCCCGCCACGCGACGCGCCAGCTCCAACACCTGCCGCGTCGCCGGAGCCTCGGCGATGACTTCACCCTCCTCGCCGAACCCCGACGGCAGCATCCACCGCGCGACTTCCGACACCAGATCCTGCGGCTCGAACGGCTTGGCCAGGTAGTTGCAAGCCCCGGCGCGCATCGCCGCCACCGCGCGCTCGATCTCGCCGTACGCGGTCATCAGCAGCACGGGGAGCGCCGGATGCCGGCGCTTGATCTCGCGCAGCAGCCGTTCGCCGTCCATGGGCTGCATCTGCACGTCGGTGATCACGATGCCCACCGGACCGCGTTCCAGGAGCGCGAGTCCCGCCTCACCGTCGCTCGCCTCCAGCACTTGGTAGCCGGCCAGTGCGAGCGTGTCCTGGAGGGCCTCGCGCAACGCCGCGTCGTCTTCGACGATCACCACGGGAAGGGGTTTCAGCGCGTTGGTGGAGCTCATCTCGCCGACTCCAGCGGCTCCAGCGCAACCGGGAGACGCACGCAAAACACCGAGCCGCGGCCAGGCGCCGACTCCACAGTGACCTCGCCGCCATGCGCGTCGATCACGCTGCGCACGATGGCCAGCCCCAACCCCGTGCCTTCGGGGCGGGTGGTGAAGAAGGGCTGGAACAGCCGCTCGCGCACCTCCGGCGACATGCCCACGCCGGCGTCGGCCACACGGATCAGCACGTGACCTGCCTCCACATCCGCATCCAGGCGCACGGCTGCGCCCGCTGCGCTGGCCTGGAGTGCATTCTCGAGCAGATTGAGCAGAGCACCGGAGAGCGCTTTGCGGTTGGCGCGCAGGCGGGCTGAAGGAATATCCAAGTCGATCTCCAAGCGGATACCGCGCTCCGACATCTGCGGCTCCATCACCTGGGCCAGCTCGTGGATCAGATCGCTCACCGCGATATTGTCATAGGCGCTCGGGGCCCCGCGCACGAAGGTCAGCATGTCCTGAATCATGCGCTCCAGATCCTTCAGCCGCGCCAAGGCGCGTTCGGCAAAGCGCTGGCGGTCGGCCTCCGACAGGTTGGTGCTGCGAGCCAGATTGCCCGCATACAACAACGCGGTCGCGAGCGGAGTGCGCAATTGGTGCGCCAATCCAGCCGCCATCTCGCCCATGGCGGACAGCTTCTTGTGGCGCTCCAGCTGCTCGCGCATCCGGTAGCCTTCGGTAACCTCGGATAGCAGGAGCACCTGTCCGCCGGCGGGATCGAGCTGGCTCGCCGAGATGCTGACCCAGCGCTCGTCGGCGGTGCCGTCGGGACGGCGCAAGCGCGACTCATGTGGAGTGTCCGTCGGCACGAGGCAGCGCGCCTCGATTTCGCTCCAGCTGCTGTTCAGCACGAACCCGCCGAGGAGCTCGAGGGCGGCCGGGTTGGCCTCCACCACCGTACCGCCCGCATCGAGCACGACCACACCGCCTGGAAGCGTATCGAGCAGCAGCGACAGTCGCCCGGACAACGCCTCGGTCTGCTCGTATTGACGGCGCAACTGTCCGTTGGCGATGGCGAGCTGCCCACTCAAGCGTGCCACCTGTAGCTCGAGCTCGCGATACGCGCCAGCGAGCTGCGCGGAGGCCTGATTGAAGAGCGAGAAGGCTTGCTCGAGGTCCTGCGGACTGGGCAGTTTAGGCGATGAGGGCACCGGCAGCTTGGCTGCAGCACTGGCAAATGCGCAGCATACCAACCCCGGGCCACGGGCAAAAGTACCCACGAACACGCTGCCTAGTTTGACACATCGGTAGGCGAGTGCTACAAGAAGCGCGCGGCAGCCGAGGATGCCGCGCTCTGCGCGGCGCACGGTTCTCTCGGGACAGCATGGCCGCGCGAGCAGCTCGACACCGAGGTGAGGCATGTGCATGAAGAGAATCATCGTCCTGTCCCTATGTTGCGCCGGGCTTTGCGCGTGCTCCAGCATGAGCATCAGGTCGCCTACGGCAAGTGCCAGCTTGGCCCCGACCAAGGGCAACCAGGTGAGCGGCACGGTGAGCTTCATACAAAAGGGCGACAAGGTCCTGGTCGAGGCGAGAGTGAACGGCTTGTCGCCCGGCCTGCACGGGTTCCACGTGCACGAGAAGGGAGATTGCACGGCACCCGATGCTTCCAGCGCGGGCGGCCACTTCAACCCGCGCAAGGCGCCACACGGAGGACCCGAGGCGGCGCACCACCATGCCGGCGACCTGGGCAATCTCACCGCGGATTCGAGCGGCGTGGCCGTGTACAAGGCCGAGGTGACCGGGATCAGTCTGGGCACCGGCGAGGACAGCATCATCGGACGCGCGGTGATCGTGCATGCAAATCCCGATGACCTTCGCAGTCAGCCCGCGGGCAACGCCGGGCCGAGGCTGGCGTGCGGTCTGATCAGCAAGGGCAAGGATCAATGGTTTTGAGTGGCGGTCCTCGGCCGCGGCTCGCCGCCGGATTGAGTTGATCCCCTGGTTGAAGCCCGGCGGCGACTTTCCGCCGGTCGACCAGGCCCTGCGCCGACCCAATGGGCTGCTCGCCGCCGGCGGCGATTTATCTCCCGAGCGGCTGCTGCGCGCGTACCGCCTCGGGATCTTTCCCTGGTACAGCGCCGGGGAGCCGATCCTGTGGTGGAGTCCCGACCCCCGCATGGTTCTGTTCCCGGAGGAGCTCCGCATCTCGCGCTCGCTCGCGAAGACGCTGCGCAGGGGCGGGTTCGAGGTCCGCGCGGACACCGCCTTCGAGGAGGTCATTCGGGCTTGCGGGGCACCACGCCCGGGACAACGCGGGACCTGGATTACGCCGGAAATGACGAGCGCCTACACCCGCCTGCACCACCTGGGAGTCGCCCACTCGGTTGAGACCTGGCGCGAGGGCAGCTTGATCGGCGGACTATACGGTGTGGCGATCGGGCGGATCTTCTTTGGCGAGTCGATGTTCTCGCGTGCCACGGACGCTTCCAAGATCGCGCTGGTGCATCTGGTGTGGCAGCTGCAGCAGTGGGAGTTCGGGCCGATCGACTGCCAGATGAATACGCCGCTGCTCGCCTCGTTCGGCGCACGCGAGGTGCCGCGCGCCGAGTTCACGCGCCGGGTGGCAGAGTTGGTAAACTATCCGGGCATCCGGGGGCCCTGGAGGCTCACCGCAACTAGCCGAACGGCGCTGAAAGCGAACCCAGCATGACGCAGCTCAACGATCTGCCGTTCTCGGTTCTGCAGTTCTATGCGACGGCGCCGTACCCCTGCAGCTATCTGCCGGATAAGCTGGCCCGTTCGCAGGTCGCGACGCCCAGCCACGCCATCGACACTCAGGTCTACAGCCAGCTGGTGCGCGCGGGATTCCGCCGCAGCGGCGCCTTCACTTACCGCCCGTATTGCGACAGCTGCCGCGCCTGCGTCCCTGTGCGCGTCTTGACCGACGAATTCCGGCCCAGCCGGTCGCAGCGGCGAGCGCGGCGCCGGCACAGCAGCCTCGAATCGCGGATCTTGGACCTCAAGTACAACCCGGAGCACTACGCCTTATACCTGCGCTATCAGTCGAGGCGCCATTCAGGTGGGGGCATGGACCACGACAGCCGGGAACAGTACCGGCATTTCCTCCTGCAAAGCAACGTCACTTCCAACCTCGTCGAGTTCCGCGACGACGGGCGTTTAATGATGGTCAGCATCATCGATAGGCTGGAGGACGGCTTGTCGTCGGTCTACACGTTTTTCGAGCCGGAGCTGACGGGCACAAGCTTGGGCACGTACAACGTACTGTGGCAGGTCGACCTGTGCCGCCGCCTGAGGCTGCCGCACCTGTACCTGGGTTACTGGATCGGGCGCAGTCGGAAGATGACCTATAAGGTCAACTTTCAGCCCATCGAGGGATTGGTGAACGGTCAGTGGGAGCGGCTTGCGCCGCAGCCGTCGCCGACCCATGGCTGAACACTCCTTGGTTGCACGCGTCTGTTGCTTCCTCCGCGCCCGTCCTGCGCCGCGCCCCAGCTCAACGCCTCACGCGTGAGACGAGTGCGTGCGCGCCCCGCCGGCGAGCGGTGAGCTATCGGCTGCTCCGGCCCTTGTTGTTCCGGCTCGAGCCGGAGCGCGCACATGCGATCGTCCTCGCTCTGCTCGATAGTGCGACGAGGCTTGGACTCTCCCGTGTTTTATCCCCTTCCCTCCCGGCCGTCCCTGTACAGGTCATGGGCTTGCGCTTCTCCAACCCCGTCGGCTTGGCGGCCGGGTTGGACAAGAACGGGGACCACGTAGACGGACTGGGGACGCTCGGTTTCGGGTTCATCGAAGTGGGCACGGTGACCCCGCGCCCGCAGCCTGGCAATCCCCGGCCACGCCTGTTCCGCATTCCCGAGGCGCAGGCGCTCATCAACCGCTTGGGGTTCAACAACTTCGGCGTCGACCGCCTGGTCCGCAACGTCGGTGCGCGCCGTTGGCGTGGGATTCTCGGGATCAATATCGGAAAGAACTTCGCCACGCCGATCGAGCGCGCGGCCGAGGATTACCTCGTGTGTATGCGCAAGGCGTATGCGTGCGCGGACTATCTCGCGGTCAACATCTCGTCTCCAAACACGCCAGACCTTCGTCGCCTGCAGGAGACGGACGAGCTGGAACGCCTGCTCGCCGCGCTCAAGGCAGAGCAGGCTATGCTCGCTCGCACTCACGGGCGCTACGTGCCGTTGGCGGTGAAGATCGCCCCGGACCTCGCTCAAGGCCAAATCGAGACCATTGCCAGGCTTCTGCTGGCCCACGGGATGGACGCGGCGATCGCGACCAACACGACGGTCTCCCGCGTGGGCGTGGAAGGCTTACAGCACGCACCGCAGGTCGGAGGCTTGAGTGGCGCTCCGCTGCGCGAGCGCGCCACCGAGGTGCTGCGCCGGCTGCACGGAGCACTCGGCGGGCGCATTCCCATCATCGGCGTGGGCGGCATCCTGCGCCCCGAGGACGCGCGCGAGAAGCTTTCCGCCGGGGCGAGCCTGGTGCAGCTCTACAGCGGCCTGATCTATCAGGGACCGCGACTGGTCGCCGAATGCGTCCGATCGCTGGCGAGTGCCGCCTCGGTCCCGCGCCGGGGGGACGAGCGAGGCTGATATACTTAGGATCCATCCTCCGGGCATGGCTGGTGTCGTTCGCCTGATGCCTGTTCAACTCACCCGCAGCTGTCGATGACTACCGCAACCGCTTCGCGCATGACTGTCGGTACGACCGAGCTGCAACCCTCGTTCGGGCTTGCGTTCGAGGATCTGTACCGGCGCGAAGGGTTGCTGCGCATCGACCGCCTGTTCCTCGAGCACCTCGACGCGGCCGCACCGCCGCTCGTCGATCCACTGCAGCGTGCGCGCGCCGAGCCGGACGCGGTGGCGGACAAAGCGCGCTCCGAGCTGTTGATCGCAATCGCGCCCCATCTGGAGGATTTCATCGCCGAACTGTTTCGGATCCACGACGCGGTCGCGGAGCTGGCGCAGCGCCACCACGAGCTCGCGCCGCTGTACAGCTGCAAGCGCCTGTTCGTCCAGCGCAAGGCGATGAGCCGCATCAAGCCGGAGGCTGCGGCCCTGATCGACGGACCTGAGCTGGAACGCTCGCTCGCGGTGCGCATGGGTGGCAAGTTCTCCGAGCTGGGGTTCGCACGCCTGACTGCGCAGTGGCAGGACGATGAAGCAGCTCATGCCGCGGATCTGGACCTCGCGCTACGCTATGCGGCATGGTCGGCCCACACCCCCGCCGGCCGGGCGCGACATCGCAGCGGAGTGTTGTTCAAGGCGCCAGCCAAGCTCGACTATTTCCACCTGGTCCCGGCGATCGTCGACGACAACGCTGGATTCCGCAGTTACCGCGGCGCTCACCTCCGCCGGCGCCAGGGCTTCCAGCTCACCGATGCGGGAACCGACCTGGTGGGGGCGCTCGATCAAGCCCATTACTGCATCTGGTGCCACGAGCAGGGCCGCGACTCCTGCTCGCATGGGTTGGCGGAGAAAGCTCCGGCGGACGGCGGCCGCGCCGCGTTCAAGCGCACCGTGTTCGGCGTCCCGCTGGCCGGATGTCCGCTGGAAGAGAAGATCTCGGAGTTCCAGAAGGTCAAGACCGAAGGCCTCGCCATCGGCGCACTGGCGCTCATCTGCGTGGACAACCCGATGGTGGCGGCCACCGGACACCGCATCTGCAACGACTGCATGAAGTCGTGCATCTATCAGAAGCAGGACCCCGTCAACATCCCGCAGGCGGAGACGCGCAGCCTCAAGGACGTGTTGGAGCTGCCCTGGGGTTTCGAGATCTACTCGCTGCTCACGCGCTGGAATCCGCTCGACCTGCGCCGCCCGGTCCCAGCGCCGGCGAGCGGCAAGAGGGTGCTGGTCGTGGGGATGGGCCCGGCCGGATTCACCCTCTCGCACCACCTCATGAACGACGGCCATCGCGTCGTGGGCATCGATGGCCTCAAGATCGAGCCGCTGCCCGCCGTGTTGAGCGGCGTGAACGCACTCGGAGAACGCGTCCCGTTGCGCCCGGTACACGACGTCACTGCGCTGTACGAGTCGCTCGATGATCGCGTCATGGCGGGGTTCGGGGGTGTGGCGGAGTACGGCATCACCGTGCGCTGGGACAAGAACTTTCTCAAGCTCATCCGCTTGCTGCTGGAGCGGCGGCGCGAGTTCCAGCTCCTCGGCGGCGTGCGCTTCGGCGGCACGCTCTCGCTCGACGACGCGTTCGCCACCGGTTTCGACCACGTGGCGCTGTGCGCGGGCGCCGGGCGTCCCACGGTGCTGGATCTGCCCAACGGCTTGGCGCGCGGGGTGCGGACCGCCTCGGACTTTCTCATGGCGCTGCAGCTCACCGGCGCCGCCAAGCGCGACTCGGTGGCCAACCTGCAGATCCGCCTGCCGGTGGTGGTGGTGGGCGGCGGGCTCACCGCGATCGACGCCTCCACCGAGGCCTTGGCGTATTACCCGCTGCAGGTCGAGAAGTTTCTCGAGCGCCACGAGACGCTGGTGGCCGAGCGCGGCCTCGCCGCCGTGCGCGCCGGCTGGAGCGAGGAGGAGATGCTCATCGCGGACGAATTCATCGCTCACGCGCGCGCACTGCGCGCCGAGCGGGAAGCGGCACGCCAGAGCGGGCGCGAGCCGCGCATCGTCGAGCTGCTGCAGTCGTGGGGAGGGGTGACGATCGCTTACCGCAAGCGGCTCGTCGACAGTCCCTCCTATACGCTCAACCACGAGGAAGTGGAGAAGGCCCTCGAGGAGGGCATCCGCTTCGCCGAGGGGTTGACGCCGGTTGCGGTCGATGTCGACCGTTTCGGACACGCTTGCGCGCTACGCATGGCGGTGCAGCGCCCGAACGCCGAGAACGTACTCGAACCGGCAAATGAGACGCTGGTTCCCGCCCGCACCATCCTAGTGGCCGCAGGGACACACCCCAACACCGTGCTCGCGCGCGAAGATCCGCGTAACTTTCATCTAGACGGCAGATACTTCCAAGCGTGTGACGAGAGCGGGGAACCGGTCCGGCCGGAGCCGGCCGCGGCCAAGCCGAGCCAGGCGCGCGTGCTGCTGTCCAGGCGCGATGACGGACGCTTCGTCAGCTTCTTCGGCGACCTGCACCCTTCGTACTTCGGCAACGTGGTCAAGGCGATGGGAGGAGCCAAACAGGGCTATCCGGTGGTGAGCCGCGTGCTCGCGCATCGCGCGCCGGTGTGCACGCTGGGAGACGCCGAGTTCGAAGTCCGGCTCAACCATGAGCTTCGCGCCACAGTGCACAAGGTGGTGCGCCTCACGCCCACGATCGTGGAAGTGATCGTTCGGGCGCCGGCCGCAGCCCGTCGTTTCCAGCCGGGCCAGTTCTACCGGCTGCAAAACTACGAGTCCTATGCCAAACACATCGACGGCACCCGGCTCACCATGGAAGGCCTCGCATTGACCGGGGCTTGGGTCGACCGCGATCGCGGCCTCGTCTCGATGATCGTGCTCGAGATGGGCGGGTCCTCGGACCTGTGCGTGCTGCTCGAACCGGGAGAACCGGTCGTGCTCATGGGTCCCACCGGGACGCCGACCGAGATCGCATCCGGTGAGACCGTCGCCCTGGTCGGCGGAGGCTTGGGCAATGCCGTGCTGTTCTCCATCGGCTCGGCGTTCAAGCGGGCCGGGTCTCGCGTGCTGTACTTTGCCGGCTACAAGAAGATGCAGGACCGCTACAAAGTGGCCGAGATCGAAGCGGCTGCCGATGTAGTCGTGTGGTGCTGCGATGAAGCGCCAGGCTTCACCCCGACGCGTGCCGGGGATTTCGCGTTCGTCGGCAACATCGTGGAAAGCATGCTGGCATACGCACAGGGGCGGCTCGGCAGCCAACCGATCGACCTGCGCGATGCCGACCGGATCATCGCGATCGGCTCGGATCGGATGATGGAAGCGGTGGCGGCGGCCCGCCACGGCGTACTCGCGGCGTACGTGAAACCGCATCACTTCGGCATTGGTTCCATCAACTCGCCCATGCAGTGCATGATGAAAGAGATCTGCGCCCAGTGCCTGCAACCGCATGTCGACCCGCATAGCGGAAAGCGCAGCTATGTGTTCTCCTGCTTCAACCAGGATCAGCCGCTCGATCACGTCGACTTTCCCGGGCTTGCGGCGCGCCTGCGACAGAACTCCGTGCAAGAAAAGCTCACCGCCCGCTGGATCGACCGCTGCCTGGTCCACCTTCAGTGCCGCGTGGCCGCATGAGCGCCGAGGCCGCGCCCGAGATGCGCTCCGACTGCGGGGCCGGCCATCGAGGTTGGCTCCTGCGTGCTAGAGGGATTCCAGCCTGCCCGCGGGGCTGCTGGCGCGGGCCCGGTTCTCGCGAGCTGCTCTCTTCGCACTTGGACCGTGGAGCGGGGATGCCGACTCGAGGCCATCGCTAGCCATGGACGTGACCGAACTGGCCGGCGCGATCGACGCGCTGCTGCCGCAGACGCAGTGCACGAAATGCGGCTTTCCAGGCTGCCGCCCCTATGCCGAAGCGATCGTGCATGGCGAAGCCGACATCAACCAATGCCCGCCTGGCGGCACGGCAACGATTCGCGGTCTGGCAGCGTTGCTGGGCCGCGAGTTCAAGCCGCTAAACCCCGCCCACGGAGTCGAGCAAGCGCGGACGATGGCGTTGATCGACGAGGGGTCGTGCATCGGCTGCACTCTGTGCATCCAGGCTTGCCCGGTGGACGCCATCGCGGGCGCACCCAAGCGGATGCACACGGTGCTGCTCGAGTATTGCACGGGCTGCGAGCTTTGCCTGCCTCCCTGCCCGGTGGACTGCATCGACATGGTGGAAGTGAGCGAGCTGCAGCGCCGCGGTGCGTCGCTTGCGGATCAGAGCCCGCGCGAGCTTGCCGAGCAGGCGCGCGCGCGCTACATGTTCCATCAACTGCGTTCGGCGCGGGAGAGCGCGCACCGCGCCGTCCTACCAAGCGCACTGGCCGGGAAGGTGCCGGAGCGCACCGCGTCGAAACAGCCCGTGCACGACCGGGAGCGGAAGCGGGCCGCGATCCAGGCCGCGTTCGAGCGGGCCCGCGCGCGTCGTGCGGCCGCGAAGGCGCAGTGAACCGACGCTGGCGCGATGACGAGACACGAGCCCATGATTGCGTGCACTGGCCTCACAGCGCCGCGGTGGCGGGATCGTCGGCCGGCGCAGGAGCTCGCCGCCGCTCCACGGTCCGCCTGAGCGAGCTCGGAAGCGCACGTCGCGCCCCCGAACAGACCGCGTTCCGCTCATGAACGCCTCCCGCCGGGAAGAAATCTTCCGCCGACTCCAGGCCCTGAATCCCTCGCCGCGAACGGAACTGGAATATCGCACGCCGTTCGAGCTGCTGGTGGCCGTGGTGCTTTCCGCCCAGGCGACGGATAAGAGCGTGAATCTCGCCACGCGCCGGCTGTTCGAGGTCGCTTCCACGCCCGAAACCATGCTGGCGCTGGGCCAGGCGGGGTTGGAAGAATACGTGCGCAGCATCGGACTGTACCGGACGAAAGCGAAGAACCTGCTGGCAACCTGCCGCTTGCTGGTCGACCGCTACGGCGGCGAGGTGCCGCGCGAGCGAACCGAGCTGGAGGCGTTGCCCGGCGTCGGCCGCAAGACCGCGAACGTCATCCTCAACACCGCATTCGGCGAGCCGACCATCGCAGTCGACACGCATATCTTCCGCGTCGCCAACCGCACGGGCATCGCGTCCGGGAAGAACGTCGCCGAAGTCGAGCGAAAGCTCCTTCGGAGCACCCCCGCGCCATATCGCAAGGATGCCCACCATTGGCTGATCCTCCATGGCCGCTATGTGTGCAAGGCGCGCAAGCCGGATTGTCCCGTCTGCCCCATCCGGGACCTGTGCGAGTACCGCCACAAGACCGTCGGCACCGCACGTCCGACTGCGTGATCCGCGCGCGCTAGACCGGCCCTGATTTCAGTCCAAGGCAAGGTGTTCACTCCAACCCGCGACGAGGCACGCCAGTTCTTCTTCGACACCTGGGCGAGGCACCGCCGCGGCGAGCCACTCGAGGGCCTGCAGCGCACCGCGCTCGCGATCGTGCTCATGCATCCGGAATACGAGCCGTGGCTCGACCACCCCGAGCGCTATCTGCGGCGCGATTTTCCGCCGGAAGCAGGCGATCCGAACCCGTTCCTGCACTTGGCGTTGCACCTTGCGGTGGCCGAACAGCTGTCGATAGACCAGCCTCCCGGGATCGCCCGCCGTTACCGGCGCCTGCTGCAGCGGACAAGCTCAGAGCATGATGCGCTGCACGCCCTTTTGGAGTGCCTGGCCGAGACGATCTGGCAGGCGCAGCGCTCCGCCGAGCCGCCCGATATGCAGGTCTACCTCGGTTGTCTCGACCGGCGCGTTGAGGAGTGAACCGGCCATCCGCCGGCGCGAGGGTGAAAGCCCGCGGCGGCGGCCCGGGCGGTCAGGTTGGCTGGTAGATCCGAAGCTTCCATCCGGGCGCAGATAGAAACACAAAGGGCCGGTGCGCGACCGGCCCTTCTCACAGCGGCAGGCGCTGTCTCAATACTTGGTCACCAGCCCGACCTGCCGCGAGAAGTACCAGGCGACATTCTTGATTTCCGCGTCGGTGAGCGGTTGGGCCATCGGGCTCATCAGCGGGTTTTGGCGCGCGCCCGAACGGTAGGCTTTCAGGGAATGGACCAGATACTCGTAGTACTGTCCGGCGAGCCGCGGCGTTTCCGGAGTCAAGGGCTTGTTGCCATCGGCACCATGGCACTGAGCACAGACCGTTTCCGCCTTCGTCTTCCCCGCGTCATAGTCCGCCGCGTGGGTGATGCCGGCGAGGCTCAACAGGGCGCAAAGGGCGCCGACCAGGATCAGCTTGCTCATGAAGGGTGCCCCATGCACGGTCGCGAGGTTCAGTTGGTGCCGCCGCTTGCGTAGTACGCAGCCAAGTCGGCCATGTCCTGGTCGCTTAGGCCGGCCGCAATTCCGTTCATGCTCGGATGCTTCCTGGCTCCGGACTTGTAGTCCTGCAACGCCTTGACGAGGTAGGCGGCGCCCTGGCCACCGAGCTTGGGCACGTTGTACACGTCGGGATAAGCGGTGCGGAAGTCGGCGATGCCGTGGCAGCCTTGGCACATCCTATTCTTCTCCCTTCCGGCCGCTGCACTCCCTTCGGCCCAGGCCGGCGCACAGACTACGGCGAACGCGACCGCGGAACAAGCGACCAGAAGACGGGATCGTTGGATCATGGCTCCCCTAACGGCGCACGGGATTGGATTTATCGGCGCGAAAAACAGCGCGAACTGTATCGGATCGCCCCCCAACGGTCAATCGCAGCGCAAGGGCTGCCGGCTCCCTCTCACCGGCGCAGGTTCGCCCGCGCCGGACCCGGGTCCGTCAGTCCTCCCACTCCAGTTCGGCGAAGGCCGCCGTCACATTGCGGGGATGGAACTGCTCGAAGTCGACCCAGTTCGGCTGCTCCGACAGCCCGACCGTGTCGACGGCGTCTTGGATTGTCCGGTGGGCTCGCAGTGCGATACGAGTCCCTTCCAGGACGACGCGCAGGTAGCGCCGCTCGGGCTCCAGGATCTGCGGCCACGGCATGTCAGGCCGGCCGTGGCCGGGGACAGCGCGCACAGCCGGGAGCGCCTGCAGCCGCTCGAGCACCGAGGCAAATCCCACGATGCTGCCGTCGAGCACCGGCGTATGCTGGACGAATAGCAGATCCGAGGCCCACAGCGTCTGCGTGCGCTCGTCGAGGACCGTGATGTCGTTGTCGGTGTGAGCGACCGGCCATGCCTGGACGAGCAGCGTTCGCCCGCCCAGGTCGAGCCGCGTCTGGTCTGCGACCAGCAGCGTCGGCACGACGATCGTGCTGCCCTCAGCCAAGTCTGCGAGATCGCGCTGGAGGGTCTTGAGGTAAAAGCTCCCGCGCTGCTGAAGCGCACGCGGCAGATTCCGGTGCCCCACGAAGACCGGCCGGTCCTGCTGGAACGCCGCCGCGCCGAACACATGGTCGGGATGGACGTGAGTGAGGATCACGTAGCACACCGGAAGCGAGGTGCGCTGCCGGAGCGCGTCGCGCAGGCGCCGGCCCACCTGCGCCGACCCACCGGTGTCGATCACAGCCACGCAGCGCTCGCCGACTATGAACCCGATGTTCGCCTGATCTCCTAGGTTGGCGCGTGAGCGCTCTTCTAGGCGCCCGTAATGGACGAAGTCGCCCGACGCGACCTCCTCGATCGCAAACTCCAAGTCCTCGGCCGAGAACGCAGGGAATGCGCTCATGAGGCAAACCGCTGCGAGCCGAAGCAAGAGCCGCCGGCGCACGAGATACAAGGCGATCGTTCGCATCGTTCAAGCATGCCGCAACGGCCGCGCTCGCGCCAGCGCAGGCGCCGGTGCGTTGCCTGCACGCCGCGACTCGAGTACCGTAGCATCGGTCCCTTGCGTTGTGAGCCATCCCTGCGTGCTGCGCCATCCGATCTGTCTTCCGCTTGCCGCCGTCCTGAGCATGGCTTTGTTCATGTCCTGGGCCCGCGCCTTGGAGCCCGCGCCGGTGGCTCCGGGGGTGTACGCATTGATCGGGGAATCGTTCGAGCGCGCTTCGGACAACCCGGTGGAGGTCGGGAATTCCGGCTTCATCGTCGAGCGCGACGGAGTGATCGTGATCGACACCGGCATTTCACTCCGCCACGGGCAGGCGATGATCGAAGCGATCCGGCGCGTCACCGACCGGCCGATCACGCTCGTCATCCTCACCCACGCTGCACAAGCATTCGTGTTCGGCAGCGCCGCTTTCGCCGATCTCCAGGTGCCGCTGCTCACTCACGCGCAGTCCGCGCAGCTCATGCGCCAGCGCTGTGAGCGCTGCCTGCATGACCTGCAGCGCATGCTGGGACCGGAGGCGATGGCGGGCACGCGGCTGGTGGTACCGGAACGCACCGTGGAGGCGTCCACATCCCTCGCACTCGGCG